>CAWJPQ010000006.1:0-220940 GCA_963844825.1 uncultured Gammaproteobacteria bacterium | reverse complement strand
TCAGGGTTGTTCGACAGCCGCCGGACTTATATGCTGTTGCTCATTATTTTCTGACGAAGGCAGGCGGGCAAAGGATATCGTCATCCTTTCAGCCCGAGCGGGGGAAATTGACTGATTTGTCACGGGACACAGACGAAGGAACGAGTTGCAGGGAAAGAATGGCTGGGCCGCTTCCCGCCGATGACGTGCCTGGGGCGCCGGCCGCGGGCTTGTATCCCGGGGCGAATCGGATGCCCCGCCGCGGGGAAGGGTAATTGCGCATGACTGCGGCGCGACATCCCACAGACCTTTCGAGCATGGTGAAGAGCTTCTGGACGAACAGAAGCCTCATCCTGGCAAATGACCAAGCGTGAAGTGATCGGCCGATACCGCGGATCGGTTTTGGGCATACTGTGGTCCTTTTTCAATCCGCTATTCATGCTCGCTGTGTACACCTTCGTTTTCTCGGTTGTGTTCAAGGCGCGCTGGGGTGTGGGAACGGGGCAGAGCAAGACCCAATTTGCCGTGGTGCTGTTCGCAGGCATGATCGTTCATGGCCTGTTTTCCGAGGTGTTAAACGGAGCCCCCGACCTGATCCGGGCAACGCCAACTACGTCAAGAAGGTTGTGTTTCCGTTGGAAACGCTGCCTGCCTGTCAGAATGGGCGCGGCGCTGTTTCACAGCCTCATCAGCCTGTGTGTATTGCTGATTGCGTTCGTCATTCTCAACGGATATCTGCACTGGACGGCGGTATTTATGCCCTTGGTGCTGTTGCCGTTGGTGATTCTGACCCTCGGCCTGGCCTGGATGCTGGCTTCCCTGGGGGTCTTCCTACGGGACGTCGGGCAGACCATAGGGATCATTACCATGGTCATGTTGTTCTTCTCACCGGTGTTCTATCCGATCAGCTCGGTACCGAAGACCTTCCAGCACGTACTGATGCTCAATCCCCTCACCTTTATCATCGAACAGGCCCGCGCGGTGCTTATTTGGGGGCATTTGCCGAATTTCATGGGCTTGGGAATTATACGCTTCTGGCTATCGCGGTGTCATGGATGGGGTTGCTTGGGTCCAGAGTACCCGAAAGGGGCTTCGCCGATGTCCTCTGAGATAAAGGCAACGGCCGCCTACGCCGAGCGCGGGAAAAAGGCATCGCGAAGCGCCCGTGCGTTTCTCCGCGGGGGTGGAGAGGGCAGGCGAGCAGACCGTCCCGACAGGATGCCATGCCGGAGGATGAAGTCGCCATTCGCATCAGCAACGTCAGCAAGTGCTACCAAATCTACGACACGCCGCGAGATCGCCTCACGCAATTCATTGCACCGCGCCTGCAGAGGCTGGTCGGCAGATCTCCCATGTTACTTCCGCGAGTTCTGGGCTCTGGAGGATGTTTCGTTGAGGTGAAGGAAGGGGGAAACCGTCGGGATCATCGGACGCAACGGGAGCGGTAAATCAACGCTGCTGCAGATCATCGCCGGTACTCTAACGCCCACCAGCGGCACGGTGGAAACCAGGGGCCGTATCGCGGCCCTGCTGGAGCTTGGCTCCGGTTTCAATCCCGACTTTACGGGTCGGGAGAATGTGTATATGAACGGCACACTGCTTGGATTGAGCAAGGAGGAAATCGACGCCCGTTTCGACGAAATCGCCGCCTTCGCCGGCATCGGTGATTTTCTAATGGATCAGCCGGTCAAGACGTATTCCAGCGGAATGATGGTGCGTTTGGCGTTTGCTGCTCTCGGTCTGTGTGGATCCTGATGTGCTGGTAGTGGATGAAGGCTCTGTCCGTGGGGGATGCGGCCTTTCAATATCAGGCGCCTCGACCGGCTGAGGAGCCTGACGAGTATGGGCACGACATTATTGTTCGTCTCGCACGATATGGGGATGGTCAAGAACTTCTGCCAGTATGCCGTGTATCTGGATCAGGGCACGGAAAAGGCAAAGGGACGCCCGCTCGACATTGCCGAACTGTATTTTCTCGATATACGCGATGAGCAGCGCCGCACGGTGGAGGGTGACCATGGCGGCGTGAAGTCGAAGCCGTTTGCCGGCAATGGAGACGGGGTCGCCTTTGGTACGGACGAAGGCCATATTGTCTCTGCTTCTTTTTCCGATTCGGGCGGGCTGTTCTCAAGCTATATGTCCGGTGAGGAAGTAGAGGTGGTCGTGGAGGCGAAATATATGGATTCGGTGATGTATCCATACGTAAGCCTGCTCATACAAGACCGTCGCTTAATGGATATTGGAGGGGGCTTTTTTGCATTACGCGGCAGTGCTGCTGAAGGTCAATGGAAGACTGCAAGCGTGACCGCCCGGTTCAAAGCCGACCTGGCACCGGGTCGTTACCACATTACCGTGAGGTTGGAGAACCGGCCTTCCGAGAACATATTCGAGCCTATGGACAAGCAGGTTGGGCTTCTGGCTTTTGAGATTATAAATTCCGAAAAGACTTTTTTGGGTACTGTCAATCTCGGTTTTCGGGGATGTGACAAGACCCCGGGTGGGGACGCTTGATGCCTGCCGAGGCAGAAGACGATTTCGCCGGGTTGATGAGCTCCCTGCGCGGCGGGATATCCGCCGAGGAGGGTATGCTATTGCGGCGCCTGGCGCGACAGGTGGGGCGTGGCTGTATCGTTGAAGTGGGTTCGTTTCGCGGCAAGTCGGCGGTGGCGTTGGCGGCTGGAGCGCGCGTGCCGGAGAGCGGCCCGCAACCCTTAGTTTACTGCGTTGAGCCACACCGGCCGTTTGTCGGGTTGTACGGGGGCGAGTTCGGTACGGAGGACCGCGGCGCGTTCTACGCGACCATGCGTGCGACGGGCGCTTTCCGGGACGTTTCGTTGATCAATCTGTCGTCGGAACAGGTGGTGCCGGGGTGGAAGGAGCCGGTAGGCTTGTTGTTCATAGATGGTGATCACCGGTACCACGCCGTCAAGCAGGATTTTGAGTGCTGGGAGCCCCACGTGCTGCCGGGTGGCATCGTCGCCTTCGACGACGCTACGGACACGGTCTCGGGTGCATGCCGGCTGGTGGCCGAGCTTCTGGCGAGCGGGCGCTATCGACGCGTAGACGGTCTCGGCAAGATCGTGGTGCTTGAAAAGCTGGTGGCGCCTACCGCCTTGGCGCCTCTGCCGGTGGGACGCCGGCGTATCCTGGTCGCCTGTCACGATATTGTGCTGACCGGCGGGCTGCAGCGTTTCGACAAGGTGGGCCGCGTTCTGCAGGACTGGGGGCACGAGGTCGCAGTCGTCGCATTTGACCAGAGATCCTCGCACCAATGGGACACGGGCCTTCGGGTCCTGTCGCTGGAGCAGGCCTGCCAGGGTCGCTGGGACATGGTCATGGTGCCGGGCGCGGGTTTCCCGCCGGAGACTATTGAGCGTTTTTCCGTTCTGCGTGAGAGCAACTTCGGTATCCGCGTTCAGCATGTGCTCAATGACCAGACCCGGCGGGACGGTTTCGAGCTGGTCAATAAGGTGTTTCGCCCACATATCGTTGTTTTTAACAATATGCACTGGGAGCCGGGTTCGTTTACTGCATTTATGGCGGACCGCTTTCATCACCTGCTGGGAGCCGTGGACGCTCGATCGTTCCGTCCATCGGCATACCGAGCGCATCCCCTTAGCGACGGGGAGTGGGTCATAGGCGGGTTGGTCAACAAAAACCCAGTCCCGCTCATCGAGGCGCTTGTGGAGCTTCCTCAGGAGACGACCCTGCGCTTGTATGGGATAGACGAGCATCATGTGGCCGAGGCGTACCGTGAGCTGGTCGAGGCCGGAAGACTGCAATTGACCGGGCCGTTGCACGGGGATGATCTTCGTTGCTTCTACCGGGAGGTGGACTGCGTGGTGATGACGGAACCAAACGCCGGTTGGTCCAACCTGGTGGCCGAGGCGATGGCAAGCGGTGTGCCGGTAGTGTGCACGCCGCACGGTACGTCAGCGATCGCTCGGCACGAAGTGACAGCGCTCGTGGTCAATTCGCCGGAGCCGGCCGCACTGAGTGAGGCTGTTCGGCGGCTGCGAAATGATAAGGATCTGTGCGCCCATCTGGCGGAACGGGCGCGGACCGCGGCAGAGCACTACTCATGGGAGGAGTACGCCCGGCAACTGCTGCGGCTGCTACCCCACGACGGCATCGGCCACTATACCTATGCGCCGGACTTGGGGCTGCACGGCAAGTGGCCGATAGAGGGTCGCCTTACCGGGCTCGAGGGGCTCTTGGAATATCGTCGAAGGGATGAATGTCATTGACCTAGGTTGTGCGGAAAAGGCGTGGTCGCCCGCGAATTTCTTTTAAGGGGGGCGGCGACGGTACATGGTTTTGAAATCGATCCCGACCGGGTTGCGATAGCAAATGCACTGTGCGCTCCGTGGGCTCAAGCGGTACTAAGGAACGGTGACCTTTCGTCGTGGGGCGCTTTTCAGGCGTGTCATGCCGGCATTCTGGGTGACGGGTATGACGTAGTTCTTTACCTGGGGATTCACCACCACCTTCCCGCAGATGAGCGACTGGCGACACTGAAAGGGGAGCCGGACTCGCGCAAAGGTACTTTGCAATACGTACTACGCCGATACTTTATGAGGCCGACGGGATCGACGAGATATTAATGCAGGAAGGCTTCGAACTGATCAGCGCGGAAGAGCATGTGGCCGAGGCGCGGCATCTCGGGCCGGCCAGGGTCTATCGTCGGTCAGCGGGCTAATGCAGGGGACGGCGCATGGAACGGCATTTTGGTATCGTACCCGAAATCGGGTCGGACGTGGATCCGGTATGCATTGTCGTTGCTGGATGTCTATGGGTGGTCCATTTCCATCACGATGGCTTTGAGTTTAACGAAGGGGCCATGCCGGCGCATGATTTTGATCTGGCTGGGCGTCTGGAACGCTACTCCCGTGTCGATAGACTGGTATATCTGGAGCGTGATCCGCGCGATGTGATGCTCAGCCTCTATATGCAGATCACCGGGCGTTTCAGGGATTTCTTTCATTATGAAGGAAGCCTGTCCGAGTTATTCGGGACGACTATTTCAGGCGCCCATCACTTGAAGCAGTTCAGCGAAATGTGGGCGTTGATAGCGGAGCGGAAGTCGGGTTTTTAACCGAACGTTATGAGGCATGCCATCGGGACATGGAGAAAGTCGTGGCCAGGATTGTGGACTATTACGGATTTGATATTGAACGGTCCCGGATATCAGAGGCCGTGTCCAAGGCCTCATTTGACCAAATGAAAAAGGTGGAGCAGAGCGGAGCCTTCGAGGAACCCTGGTTGCGGCTTCGAAACGGCGCTCCCAAGGTGAGGCAAGGGAAGATGGGCGGCTACCTGGACGTGCTGTCGGACGACGATATCGCTTATCTCAATAATGTGTTCGGCATTGACGATGGCGTTGCGTTGTGCGGCGGCGCGCAAAACGACAGACGGTTAACCTTGTGAATGACGTTGCGACAATGAATAAGAATGATGGTGTAAATGGGGCTTGCTCGGCAAAGAGGATTATTGTGGTGCTGGGTATGCACCGCAGCGGCACCAGCCTGATAACACGGAGCCTACAGGTGCTGGGCGTGGACCTGGGGAAAATTCCCTGCCGTCCGCCGCGGACAACGAGCGCGGCTTTTGGGAGGACCGGGATATTTATGCCTTGAACAACGAACTGCTGGCGGCGCTCGGACACGATTGGCATACCTTGACGCCTATTCTGCCCTCAGAGCTGAAGGGCCGGGTAGCCGAAAAGTTTTCAGCGCGCGCCCGGGATATTCTGCTAAGGAAGGCCGGCAAGTCGGAGTGCTTCGGTATAAGTTACCCTCAGGATATCCCGGCTGGTTCCATTCTGGCGGGATATCTTCGAGGAGCTCGGATTTCCTGCGAGCTACGTGATCGTCTACCGCCACCCGCTGAGCGTGGCGCAGTCGTTGGCGCTTCGCAACGGATTCGATCGGGAAGTCTGACTACCTTTGGTTTGAGTATATGATTCGTAGCCTTATGCAGACCGAAGGGCAAACGCGTCGTGGTTGACTATGACCGCATGGTTGACGACCCGCGCGGCCAACTGCAAAGAATAGCGGACACGTTGGCACTGCCATTCGAACCCGAAGGACCGGAGTTAACCCGTTACCGTGACAGTTTTGTCGATGAGTCGCTTCGACATTCGCGCCATGACCGGGAAGATGACGCGTTGGCCAAAATTGCGCCGGCCAGCGTTGTGGATCTGTGCAGGGTGCTCAACGAGCTCGCGGCAGACAGTGCCGGCTTTGACGACACCAACGTAACCAAAGCCATGGACAACATCCGCGCGAATTTGAAGACCTGTACCCCGCGCTTCATAGCATGCATGCGTACGAGGAGCGGGCGGCAGTATTGGGTGATCGGGTCGCCGAGCGGGATATCGAAATATCCGAATTGAGACGGGTCGAGGAGCGCCAAAGGTGCGGCTGGCGGAAGAGAAGGAGCGATCCGACGCTCTGGAGCGAAAAGGTGGCGGAACAAGCTGCGGAGATCGGCTTTCTGCAGGGAACGATCTCGGCCTTGGAAGCCGACAGGTCACAGCAGGTCGGCACCCTGGAGCGAAAGGTGGCGGAACAAGCTGCGGAGATCGACTCTCTGCAGGGAACAATCGCAGCCTTGTATGGCTCAAGGTCATGGCGGGTTACCTCCGTGCTGCGGTCGCTGAGCAGACTGAGATACGGCTTATTCAATGCCAGGCTGGCGTGGCGAGCTGTGCACAGGCGGCGTTTTTCGGTTTCTCCGATTCCCCTCCAGCATCTGGAATTCCACGAGGAGGAGGCGAAATGGCAGTCGACGGGGGGCGATCCGATATTCGAGCTCAAGGTCGGGAAGCGCCAACCGAGGGGCTGGGTGCGTATCCGTGCTGAATTGGCCATACCGGAGGGTGAACTCCTTGGGCCGGTGTTATATGTTGATGCGGGTGAAGGTTACAGCGAAGAGGGTCGAATCAAGCTTAACGTGCCACAGAACGGAATGATTGACATGATCGTACGCCTGCCGGACCGGGTGGAGGCTTTGCGCTTCGATCCGCTCGAACGGGCCGGTGAGTTCCGGTTAGGACGGTTGGAGTTTCAGGAGATGGGGCGCCTGGAAGTCGGGGTTCGCATCATCGGGCGATTGTTGAGACGACATGTGCGGAGTTTGGGGGATATGGCTGACTTGGCCGGCAAGGCCGCCGGTCCTACGCGCGCGGCGGCATCCGCTTACTCAAGAACCGCCTGATCCAGGCGTATGCCAATGAAGAGCGGAGGGAATACGACGAGTGGATCGCTCTTTACGGGCGGATGAGTGAGCAGGAACGGGCATGGGCATCCAAGCGCATCGATGATTTTAGTCTGCGGCCCAAGATTTCTGTGGTCATGCCTGTTTACAATACCGATCCGATATGGCTGCGCGCGGCTACGAGTCGGTTCGCGCACAGCTGTATTCCGACTGGGAGCTGTGTATTTCCGATAATGCTTCAACGCGCCACGATGTCCTGGAAGAGCTTCGAAGGTACGCGGAACTGGATGAACGCATCGAGGTGCTTTTCCGGGAAACAAACGGCCATATCTCCGCCAACTCCAACAGCGCACTGGCACTGGCCTCCGGGGAGTTCATTGCTCTGATGGACAGCGACGACGAGCTGCCGGAGGATGCCCTTTACTGGGCGGCGGAGGAGATCAATAGGCATCCCGAGGTCGATCTGATCTTTTCGGACGAAGACAAGATCGACACCGACGGCCGGCGGTTCGACCCCTATTTTAAACCTGACTGGAACCCCGCCCTGATATTGTCCCAGAATTTATTTTCCCATCTTGGCGTATACAGGCGCAGCCTCGTCGAGGAGGTCGGCGGGTTCGACAGCGCATTCGATGGAAGCCAGGACCACGACCTGGTGTTGCGCTGTGCCGATGCCAGTGACCCGTCGCGTATCCGCCATATTCCGCGTATCCTTTATCATTGGCGCGCCATCCAGGGATCGACCGCCTCGTCGGAGGGCGGTGGGGCCAAGCCGTATGCGTGGAATGCCGGGGCGCGGGCGATCGAAGCTCACCTGCGCCGCAACGGGATAGAGGGCTCGGTATCCCGGGCATGCGGAATCTACTACCAGGTGGACTATGCGCCGCCCCGGGAACTGCCGAAGGTGAGTATTATTACGACCTTCGGCGTGCCGCCTGGATCTGCTCGAGCCTTGCATGAAGGCGTTACTGGCCCGCACGACCTACCCTGACTTTGAGTTACCTGCCGATAGCGATCAATGAAATCCGCTTTCAGGACCAGAAAAGGCGGCTTATCTAAAGAAGCTCGAGCAGACGGATAGGGTCAGTGTTCTAGTCTATGAGGACCGAGAATTCAACTATTCCTGGATCAACAACTGGGCGGCGAAGAAGGCGGACGGATCCGTCTTTTGCCTGATGAAACCGATGACATTGAGGTGATTACGCCGGATTGGCTGGAGAAATTCGTCTCACGCCTTCAACTCAATAACGTCGGTGCGGTAGGGGCGATGTTGTACTTTCCGGATAACAGGATTCAGCATGCCGGCGTCACCCTGGGTATGGGTGGCGTACCGGCCGATACGTTCATCAACCAGCCCAGGGGCACCGGTGGGATTTTGGGCGCGCCGCCCTGGAGCAGGATCTTTCCTGCCGTGACGGCCGCCTGCATGGCGGTGCGCAGGGAGGCGATTGAAGAATTGAACGGATTCAATGAGGAAATTGCGGTTGCTTTCAACGATGTTGACCTTTGCGTCCGCCTGCGGGAACGGGGATGGCGAATCATCTGGACGCCGCAGGTGGAGCATTATCACCACGAATCGGCGACCTTCGGGGCGTCATGATTCTCCTGAGCGGGCGGCCCTGTTTAATCAGGAAGTGAAACTCATGCTCAATATGTGGCGGGACAGGCTCGAGTCCGATCCTTTCTATAATCCGAATTTATCGCGCCATTACCACGTAAGCATCGCGTTTCCGCCGCGGGTACCGGGGGTGCCGGCGCCTGAAACAGAGGCGGACCCCGTCTCGGTCGAAGAAGAAATGTCAGCGCGCGTGGCCGGAGTGGGCGAGAGGTGACGGACGGGGCCGCATATCACTGGGGCATGTCTTTAGTTTCCATGGCTATTGAAGAAAATGCCTTCCGCTCGGAATCCTGATTTTCTGGTCATCGGCGGTGGGGTCATCGGCCTCAGCCTCGCTCTGGGAGCCCGCAGGCGTAATCCCGCATCGAGCATCGTCGTTATCGAGAAGGAGAAGGCATGCGGCCTGCACGCCAGTGGGCGAAACAGCGGGGTGCTGCATGCCGGCTTTTACTATACGGCCGACAGCCTCAAGGCACGTTTTTGCCGCGAAGGCAATCTCCGCCTGACCGAATACTGCAGGCAGAGGGGTTTGAGAATCAACCGTTGCGGTAAGCTGGTCGTGGCCAGGGACCGGAATGATCTCACCGGCCTCCAGGAGCTGCTGGAGCGGGGGCGCCGCAACGGCGTGGAACTCTACCAGATCAGCGAGAAGGAGGCGCGGGAGATCGAGCCCCGTGTCAAGACGCACGAGCAGGCGCTGTGGTCACCGACGACTTCGTCGGTAGATCCATCCGAGGTAATGAACCGGCTGGTCAACGATGCGCGGACGGAGAAAATCGAGATCCTCACCGACACAGCCTATATTAGCCGGACATCGGGCAAGGTGCGTACGTCTAGAGGTGACCTCTCACCGGGGTATGTGATCAATTGCGCCGGACTGTACGCGGACAAGATAGCCCGCGACTACGGTCTCGGGTGGAACCACCGCATTCTGCCCTTCAAAGGGCTTTATCTATATTCAGGTGAGCCCCCTGGTTCCGTGAAGACAAATGTTTATCCCGTTCCTGACCTGAAAAATCCGTTCTTGGGCGTTCACTATACATTGACGGTGGATGGGAAGGCTAAGATCGGCCCGACGGCCATTCCGGCTTTCTGGCGTGAACATTACGCGGCGCTGGGAAACTTCAAGCTCCGTGAGCTGGTCGAGGTCATCGCCAGCGAGGTCGCAATGCTGGTGCGAAACGATTTTAATTTCCGTGCCCTGGCCATCAATGAACTTCAGAAGTATTCAAAAGCAAAAATGGTGGCGATGGCCTCCGAGCTCCTCGCCACTGACGGAACGGTGTCGGGGTGGAGTTGGGGTAAGCCGGGAATACGCGCGCAGCTCTTTGATGTTCGAACAAAGAAGCTGGAAATGGACTTTCACTATGAATCGGATGAGCGATCTTTTCATGTGCTCAATGCCGTCTCTCCCGCATTTACGTGCGCGCTGGCCTTCGCCCCTTTTCTTTTTGACCAGATCGAAACCGGGCAGACGCCGAGCGTCCAAGAACGGGGAGTCATTAATGCTTCGTGACAAGCGCGAAGCAGCAAATGAGGAGTTTGGCATGACAAAAGCGGTTATTCTTGCGGGGGGCCTGGGGACCCGGCTCAGCGAAGAAACGGCTACGAAGCCCAAGCCGATGGTGGAGATCGGCGGCAAGCCCGTGCTGTGGCACATCATGAAGATCTATTCGGAACACGGTGTGAACGATTTCGTGATTTGCTGTGGCTACAAGGGCTATGTCATCAAGGAGTACTTTGCCAATTACTTTCTTCACATGTCCGATGTCACCTTCGATATGAAAACAAACGAAATGAAGGTGCACCAGCGTAGGCGGAGCCCTGGTCGGTTACCCTTGTGGATACCGGAGACGAGACGATGATCGGGGGGCGTATCAAACGAGTTCTACCTTATGTCGCGGATGACCAGTTTTTCTGTCTGACATACGGGGACGGGGTCGGCAATGTCAATATCGGCAATGTGGTTGAGTTCCACCGCAAGTGCGGTCGACTGGCGACCGTGACAGCGACCCAACCGCCCGGGCGGTTCGGTGCCATACGCTACGACGGTGACCGGGTGCTCGGTTTTCAGGAGAAGCCGCAGGGGGATGGCGGTTGGATAAACGGCGGGTTTTTTGTATTGTCCCCGAAGGTCGGCGATTACATAGACGGGGATTCCTGCGTATGGGAGCGCGAGCCGATGGAACGGCTGGCGGGCGACGGTGAGTTATCGGTCTATTTTCATGAAGGATTCTGGCAGCCGATGGATACGCTTCGTGACAAGCGGCAATTGGAGGAGCTCTGGGCAAGCGGGCAGGCGCCCTGGAAGGTTTGGTAATAAGGTTTGGCAACAGGACAAGGGGGATCAGTGAAGATATTGATTACGGGTAACATGGGCTATATCGGGCCGGTGCTGGCCCGGCACCTGCGCGTCGCGATACCTGAGGCACAGATCGTCGGTTACGACAGCGCCTTTTTGGGCACTGCCTGACGGGGGTATCGGCGCTACCCGAGGCGCGGCTGGAAAGGCAGTATTTTGGCGACGTTCGTCATATGCCTGACAGCGTATTCGAGGATGTTGACGGGATCGTCCATCTGGCGGCTGTTTCCAATGATCCTATGGGCAAGCGATTCGAGAAGGTGACCAGGGAGATCAATCATCTGTCGAGTGTTGACATCGCGCGCCGGGCCGTGCAGTCGGGGGTCAAGCGGTTTGTGTTCGCATCGAGCTGCAGCATGTACGGTTACGCAGAAGGCGGGCCTCGGAAAGAGACGGACGGGTTGAATCCGTTGACCGCCTACGCCAAGTCCAAGGCGGGCACAGAGGAGGGCCTCGCCTCGCTGGAACTCGGGGATGCCGTTGTGACGTCATTGCGTTTCTCGACGGCGTGCGGGATGTCGGATCGCTTGCGTCTGGACCTGGTTCTTAATGATTTCGTCGCGTGCGCGGTGACATCAGGCGAGATAAGTGTGTTGAGTGATGGCACGCCGTGGCGACCACTCATAGACGTGAAGGATATGGCTCGCGCCATTGAATGGGCGTTGACGAGAGACCCCGAGGATGCAGCGCAATATATTGCGGTGAATGTCGGGACCGCCGAGTGGAATTATCAGGTCAGGGATCTGGCGCAGGCAGTCGCCAAGGCTGTGCCGGGGACCAAAGTGAGTATCAACGAATCTGCGCCGCCTGACAAACGCTCTTACCGGGTGGATTTTTCGTTGTATGAGAAGCTTGCACCGAGGCACCAGCCCCAGGTAAGTCTGGATCAGAGTATACGGGAACTCAAACGGGGCATGGAGTCGATGAACTTCCGGGACAGCGATTTCCGTTCGTCTCAGTTTATGAGGCTCAAGGTTCTGGAGAAACATATAGACGACGGCCGCCTCTCGGAAGATCTCTGTTGGGCCAATGACTGGACGTAGACTAGGAGACAGCGGATGCAGTTCAATTCGACTCCCCTGAACGGGGCATATGTGATTGACTTGGAGAAGCGCGGGGACGATCGGGGCTTTTTCGCCCGCTTTTTCTGCGAAGGGGAGTTCAGCGAGGCCGGCCTTGAAAACCATTTCGTGCAGATCAACAATTCGTTGACAGCCAAGAGGGGCACGCTCCGCGGCATGCATTATCAGCTCCCGCCAGCGGCGGAGGTCAAGGTTGTCCGCTGTATCAGGGGAGGCTTGTACGACGTGATTGTGGATCTGCGCCCCGACTCGCCCACATACCGTCAATGGTTCGGCGCTGAGTTGACCTCGGAGAATCGAAGGATGATGTACGTTCCGCGGGGATTCGCCCACGGCTTCGTTACACTGGAGGATGATACGGAGGCTCTGTACCTGGTCAGTGCGTTTTACTCGCCTGAAAACGAGCGGGGGCTTCGCTACGACGATCCCGCGCTGAATATTACCTGGCCGGTGGCCCCGTCCGAGGTGTCGGAGAAGGATCGTAATTGGCCGGACCTTGACCCAGAGTTCCATGGTATCGAGCGTTTGCGGGATTTGATATGAAGGTACTGCTTACGGGGGCAAGCTCCTTTACCGGCATGTGGTTCGCGTCGGATCTGTTGGAGGCCGGCCATGAGGTTGCTGTTGTCCTGCGCAGTGAGGACGTATCCTCCTACACCGGCATTCGCGGCGAGCGGGTCAAGCGCTTGCGTAGCCTGGGTGCGGAGCTTGTTGCCGGGTGCGCCTTTGGTGACGAGACGTTTCTGCGAATCGTTTCGTCGGGTATCGATATCCTGTGTCACCACGCCGCTCACGTGGAGAACTACAAGAGCCCGGACTTTGATGTGGCTGCGGCCGTCGAGAATAATACACACAACGTCCGTGCCGTGCTTCAGACGGCCAAAGAAGGAGGGCTTAGGGGCGTAATCCTAACAGGCAGTGTCTTTGAGCAGGATGAAGGCGTCGGGAATTGGCCGATGCGGGCGTTCTCCCCCTACGGACTGTCCAAGGGCCTGAGCTGGCAGGTGTTCCAGTACTGGGCCCGGACGCTTGACGTTCCTCTACATAAGTTTGTTGTCCCCAATCCCTTCGGGCCGTACGAGGAGGAACGATTCTGTGCGTACCTGATGCGCAATTGGGTCGGCGGACAGGTTGCGCAAGTGAATACCCGGATTATGTCCGCGATAACATCCATGTCAGCCTCCTGTCCAAGGCGTACGCGGCATTTTTGGGGGAGGTCGCAGATCGTTCCGATTGGTGTCGCCGCGGGCCTTCGGGTTACGTGGAAAGCCAGGGGGCGTTTGCGATGCGTTTCGCAAGAGAGCTTTCTAGTCGCCTCTCAATTGAGACACCCTTGGAACTGGCGGAGCAGCGGGATTTTTTCGAACCTATGGTTCGGATAAATCCCGATAGGGTTAATGCGGCGGCTCTGGGATGGAGCGACGAGGCTGCCTGGGATGCACTCGCGGATTACTATCGCCGGTTCTATCTGAGCTAATCAACGTAAGAGTCCTGGGTTACAGAACAGTCATTGCCGCGTCCCGGCGAAGGGTCGCGGCTTGGTTATTCCACCGTGGAGCGGTGATACGTGACACCATCAGGTATTGGTGTTGTAGTTGTTAATTGGAATTCATTTGACCTGCTCGATCGATGTCTCGATGCCCTTGCAGCACAGGAAGCGGAGATTAAACGTGCCGTCGTTGTTGATAACGGCAGCGAGCCCCAGGTAGCCGAGCTGCTGTGCAGGCGCCCTAAAGACACTCGCTACGTGCGTCTTGAGAAAAACGTCGGCTTTGCCGCGGCAAATAATATCGCGGTGCGCCATCTGGGGGACTGTGAGTGGATTGCGCTGGTTAATCCCGATGCATTCCCCACGCCGGACTGGCTGAAGCAGCTTGTCGACGCAACCCATCAGTATCCCGAGTATGCGAGTTTTGCCTGTCGGTTGGTGGCGGCGGATGACCCCTCGATAATTGACGGGGAAGGCGATGTCTATCATATGAGCGGTCTCGTATGGCGAAACCGGCACGGGGCGAAGCAATCGCAGTCTTCGTGCGGAGACAGGGAGGTCTTTTCGCCATGTGCGGCGGCGGCCTTGTATCGCCGTGATGTCTTCGAGTCCGTAGGTGGCTTTGACGAAGACTTTTTTTGTTACATAGAAGATGTTGATCTTGGCTTTCGCATGCGGCTGGCGGGGCAGCGATGCATGCTGGTCGAAAATGCCGTTGCGTACCATATCGGGTCCGCAACGACGGGTGGCAGACGAAGTGATTTCTCCGTATATCACGGGCACCGCAATCTCGTGTGGGCCTTCGTGAAAAACATGCCGGGTCCGTTGTTTTGGGCAATGCTGCCTCTTCACGTCGGCCTGACTATCGTGACGATAGTTGTCTTCTCCGTGAGGGGGCAGGGGTTGGTCATAATGCGCGCAAAATGGGATGCGGTCAGAGCGCTGCCCAGGATGTGGCGCAAGCGCAGGGGGGTGCAGGCGAGGCGCCGGGTTTTTGTGAGACAAATATGGGCAGTGCTCGATAAAACTATGTTTCGATGAGTGGTGAACGAATATACGGCAGATGGTTCGCTAAGCTCCTCGAGGAGTGGCCAGGCGCGGTTATCCCCCTGGCAGGAGCGGTCTTGTGCGCTCTGATTCTGCGGTATGGGGTGAATGTCCCGTTCGGGGACGGGTGGGATTTTATTCCGTGTCAGGGAAGGGCAACCGGCGTTTGGGCAGATCGGGTACGGCGGGATGCCCAGTAACCACAGTGCAATCGTCGCCATACTGGTGACGTTGATTGCCATGAAGAGGGTGTTGATAACGGAGCGTTTGGTGTCGCGGTTACCCCGGCATTTATTGTGAATTGGACGCCATGGGCTTGCGGCGGCATGTCGGCAGCCACGCGGCATCGATCAATCAGCTCACCCGGGAGCGTAACGATAGCCCCACACTTCGCGAGCGGATGGGGCACAGCGGCCAGGAAATCCTCGCGGGTATCGGGGCAGGAGTCGTATCTGCATGGCACTTGGATAGTATAGGCCGCTGGCTGATATCGTAGATCAGAGGCCGCTAATATTTGGTCTTTTCCTAAAAGGAAACCCTATGGAGAAGATGATATATTGCAAATGAGTGTATTGCTATATTGATTCATTTAACCAGTATGGGTAAGCCATACAAGGAGAGTGCGTTGGACCGCCGAGTACTGGTTTCCGTTGTAATTGTAAATTACAACGGCGGACCGTTGGTCGAACAGGGGGTACGCGCCGCCCTGCAGTCCACCGTGCCCGTGCAGATCATCGTTTGCGACAACGGTTCCACCGACGGTAGCCTGGGGCTGCTTCGTACTCTGGCCAGGGATCATCCGCCGATCCGGCTCATCGAACTGGGGCGAAACCGCGGGTTCACCTACGCCACCAATGCGGCCCTGCGCCAGGCCGCCGGTCAGTACTTGCTGCTCCTGAACCCGGACTGCATTGTTCGCCCCGAGACCCTCGCCAGGATGGTGATGACCCTGCAGGATCATCCCGAGGCGGGCATGGCGGGCTGCCTCATCCGCAACCCGGACGGCAGCGAGCAGGTGGGGTGCCGGCGCGCCGTGCCGACGCCGTGGCGCTCACTCGTCAGGGTGGGTCACCTGGACCGGCTCAATCCGAATCACCCCCGTCTGCGCACCTTCCTGCTCAACAATGAACCGCTTCCGGAAAAGCCTGTCCCCGTAGAGGCCATCTCCGGGGCCTTCATGCTGGTGCGCCGGGAGGCCATGGAGCAGGTGGGTCTGCTTGACGAGGGGTATTTCCTGCATTGCGAGGATCTGGACTGGTGCATGCGCCTTCGCCGCGAGGGGTGGCAGGTGCTGTTCGTGCCCGACGTGGAAGTGGTTCACTACAAGGGCGGCTGCAGCGGCGGGCGGACGCTGTTCGTCGAGTGGCACAAGCACAAGGGCATGGTGCGCTTTTATCGCAAGTTCTTCCGCCATCAGTATCCCTGGCCGTTGATGGGGTTGGTGCTGGTGGGCGTCTGGGCCCGCTTCGCCGCCATTGCCGGGGTGACCCTGGCGCGGCGCGTGACGGGCAGGGCGCAGCGTCACGACGGCCCGGCCCGGCCGGCGGTGGCCGCAATCAACGCCCCGGCAACCAGGCCCGCGCCCGCGGGGCAGGCCGGCGCCCGGGGGGAGAGCGCCTCCGGGCCCGCCGACGACGGTGATGGCGCCCCGGTCGGCGATCATGGGGATCCCGTTCGCCGGGCGGGCGGTGCCCGCTGAGCCGAGCCTGAGGCCGCCGATGCTTACGCTGGTAACCGGTGCAACGGGGTTCATAGGCAGGCACCTGGTCAATGCCTTGAGTCGGGACCAGCGCGCTTTGGCGGTCCTGGCCAGGCGGGCGGAGACCGCCGCGGGCTTGTGGCCGGGGGCGGCGATCGATGTGCGCTTTGGGGATCTTGAGCAGCCGCAGACCCTGCGGGGGACATGCAGCGGCGTCGAGACGGTGTATCACCTGGCGGGGTGCGCGCACAAGGAAAATGCCTATGATCCATCCACCGAGGAGCAGTTCCGGCATGCGATCGTAGACGGCACCGAGGCCCTGCTTGCCGAGGCGGCCTCGGCCGGGGTCAAGCGTTTCGTCTTCGTGAGCACCGTCAAGGCCATGGGCGAGGGCGGGGAGGCGTGCCTGGACGAGTCGTCGCCGGCGCACCCGCAGTCACCCTACGGGCGGGCGAAGCTGGCGGCGGAGCGGGCGGTGTTCGAGGCCGGCGAGCGCGCCGGCATGCACGTCAGCGTGGTGCGCTATCCCCTGGTGTATGGGCCCGGTAACAAGGGCAATATCCCTCGCATGATCCGCGCCGTCGACCGGGGCATCTTCCCGCCGTTGGCGGATAACGGCAACCGCCGTTCCATGGTGCACGTGTACGATGCGGCACGGGCGTTGATAGCGGCGGCGGACAGCGCGGCGGCGAATGGGCAGACCTATATCGTCACCGATGGGGAAGTGTATTCCACCCGCCGGATCTACGATATGATCCGCGCCGCCCTGGGCCTGGCGCCGCGGCGCTGGGGCGTGCCCGTGGGGATGCTGCAGGCCGCCGGGGCCATGGGCGATCTTATCGGCAGGCTGCGCGGCTCGGCGTTCGCCGTGGACAGCCAGGTGCTGGAGAAACTCATCGGCTCAGCGTGGTACAGCTCGGAGAAGATCTCAAGGGAGCTGGGTTTTCGCCCGGCCTATACCTTGGCCGATGCGCTGCCGGCGATGGTGGCGGAGTACCAGGGCGAGAAGTCGCCGGCCGAGGAGGACCTGGTCGGATAGGTCTTTGCTCCCCTCACCCCGCCCCTCTCCCCAAAGGGGAGAGGGGGAAGAGATTCCTTCTCTCCTTTCAGGGAGAGAGACGGAGGCTCCTTCTGCCCTTCAAGGGGAGAAGGCCAGGATGAGGGGTGACTGAAAGGGCCTGCCGGCGCGGCGGATTCACCCTTCACCCCAACCCTCTCCCCTCAGGGGAGAGGGGGAAGAAAATCCTGGGAGTGGCGGAGGTTCCTTCTCCCCTTCAAGGGGAGAAGGCCAGGATGAGGGGTGACCGAAAGGGACTGTCGGCGGTGAATTCACCCCTCACTCCGACCCTCTCCCCAATGGGGAGAGGGAGAAGAGAATCCTGGGATAGGGACAAGAGATTCCTTTGAAGAATCGGGTCGCCCGTTACCGGGAGGCGGCCGCTTCCTCCGCATCGTCGATCAAATCCCACGGGCCGGCGCCGATGGTGTAAGGTATCGCGGGTGGTCACCGCTATGGGGTCAGGGAGGGAACGTTGGGGACGACCGTGAATTGGCGGCGACGAGCCGGCCGGACTGCGCGGATTCAACGACATGTCACGGGTAAAGCATAATATCCTCGCCAACGTCTTCGGGCGGGGGTGGTCATCCCTCAATTTCATCCTGTTTACTCCGGTGTACCTTCATCTGCTGGGGGTGGAGGCCTACGGGGTCATCGGCTTTTTCACCACCCTGCAGGCGGTGACGTTCGTGCTGGATGCCGGACTCAGCACGAGCCTGAACCGCGAGCTTGCCAGGGCCGGCGCCGGGAGCCGCGACGCCGGGCGCAGCCGCGACCTGCTGCGCACCCTGGAGATCATCTACTTCGGGCTGGGGGCGGGCATCCTGGTGCTGGTGCTGGCGGGCTCGCTGCCCCTGTCGCGGCTGTGGCTGCACGGCCAGCAGTTCAGCCCCGGGCAGCTCCAGCATGTATTGATCTTCATCGGCCTGGCGCTGGCCCTGCAGTTTCCCGTCCACCTGTTCGAGAGCGGCCTCTACGGGCTGCAGCGCCAGGTTTTGGCCAACGGGATCGCTTCGGTATTCGCGACGGCCCGCTACGCGGGCGCGGCCCTGTGGCTGTGGCTCTACCAGCCGACCCTGGAGGTGTTCTTCGGCTGGTTCATAACCGTCGTCGCCGTTCAGACGGTGGTGACACGCCATTTTTTATGGGCCCGGTTGCCGGCGGGCGAAGTCCCGCCCCGGTTCAATGTCCGCATCCTGGGGGAGATCCGGCGCTTCGCCGCCGGGATGATGGGGTTCAGTACCGCGAGCACGTTCTATCAGCAGGCCGACAAGGTGATATTGAGCAGCCTGCTGCCGCTGCACACCTACGGCTATTACATGCTGGCCTCGACCGTGGCCACGGGCCTGCGGATCCTCATCGCCCCCGTTTATAATGCCTTTTTCCCGCGCATGTCCCAGCTGGTGGAGGGCGGCCTCCATGAGGAGCTGCGCCGCTTTTATCACCGCGGCTGCCAGCTCATCGTCATCGCCCTGGCGCCGGCGGCCTGGACGGTGGTGTTCTTCGCGCCGCAGATCCTGCGGATCTGGACCGACGACCCTGCTGCCGTAAATCATGCCAGCGGCGTACTGAGTCTGCTGACCCTGAGCGTGCTGGTCAACGGCCTGTTCGCCATCCCCATGGGGCTGCAGCTGGCCCACGGCTGGGTGGGGCTGCTGCTCCGGCTCAGGGTGCTGACGCTGGCGTTGATCGTCCCGGTGCTGATCTACGTGACCGGCTATTACGGCATGCGCGGCGCGGCGGCGGCGCTGATCGCCCTCGAGGGGATCTATGTGGGGTTCGGCATCATCGCTATGTACCGCAGGCTGCTGGCGGGCGATCTGGGCCAATGGCTGTGGCGCGATACGCTCCTGCCCGGCGGGGCCGCCCTCGCGGTGGTGATGATCGCCGCGGGGGCGTTTCACGGCGGGCTCGAGACCGTGAGCGATAAGATCTGGGGGGCGGGCGTGATTCTCGGGACGCTGCTGACCGCCGTGGCTGCGGCGTTGTTGACCGTGCCCTGGGCGCGCAGGATGTTGGTGCAGTGGCTGCCCTTGAAGCACAAGTGAGGCGGGAAGCGGTCTTCGGTGAGGGAAATGTTACAGCGCATCCGTGATGGCTTCCATGGCTGACCGCATCGCTGTCTTTATGCCTTCACTGGCGGGAGGCGGGGCGGAAAGGGTCATGGTCAATCTGGTGACCGGCTTGGTAGGGCGCGGCGTCGAGGTGGATATGGTCCTGGCGCGGGCCGAAGGGGTTTACCTGCGGGAAGTACCCGCGCAGGCGCGCATCGTTGACCTCGGGGCACGGCGGGTCATTACCAGCCTGGGGCCCCTCATGGGGTATTTGAAAAAGGCCCGTCCCCGGGCTTTATTGTCTTCACAGAATCACGCTAATGTAGTCGCGTTATTGGCAAGGCGCCTGGCCGGTGTCGATACCCGCGTGGTGATCAGTGAGCACACCAATCTGAGCCAGTCAGCGAGAAACGCCGCCCGACTGGGCGACCGGTTCATGCCGCTTTTCGTAAAGCGGTTTTACCCGTGGAGTGATGAGATCGTAGCGGTCTCCCAGGGCGTGGCGGACAGCCTGTCGGCGCTTACGGGGCTGGCTCCGGATCGCATACGGGTCATCTATAATCCGGTGGTGACCCCCCGGCTGCTGCAGGGCATCGAGGACAGGCCCGGCCACGAGTGGTTGACGGGCCGGAGCATGAGGGTGGTGATCGGCGTGGGGCGGCTATCGCCGGAAAAGGACTTTCGAACCCTGATAGATGCCTTTGCGCAGGCGAGAAGGGAACGGGATCTCAAGCTGATTATTCTGGGGGAGGGCGACGACCGTCCAGCCCTCGAACGCCGGGTGGAGCGTCTCGGGCTGGCGCCGCATGTGGATATGCCGGGGTTTGTGGCGAACCCAATGGCCTGGATGGCGCGGTCAAGCGTATTTGTCCTGTCGTCGCAGTGGGAAGGCCTGTCGAACGTGATCATCGAGGCCTTAGCCTGCGGCGTCCCGGTTGTCAGTACCGATTGCCCGAGCGGGCCGGCGGAGATCCTGGAAAACGGGAAGTACGGTGACCTGGTGGCGGTGGGGGATGTCCCGGCGCTCGCTCGCGCGATCCTGGCGGCGCTGGACGCGCCGCGTGACCCCGGGATGCTGCGCGACAGGGCGGGGCAATTTTCCGTTGATACGATTACCCGCGAGTACATGAAGGTCCTGTTGGAGGGTAATGAATGATCCGTGTCACGCTGCGGTTGCGCCGCCGGGGATGGCACCTGACGCTCCCGTCGGTGCCCCTATGATCGGCGTGGTCCATGTCATCAGCGGCCTGGATACCGGCGGCGCCGAGATGATGCTGTACAAGTTGCTGAGCCGCGCCGACAGGGCGCGCTTTTCGCCGGCGGTGGTGTCCCTCACCCGGGACGGCGCCGTGGGCGATAAGATCCGGGCACTTGGGATCCCCGTGCACGCCCTCGGCATGACCCGCGGCGTGCCCAATCCCGTGGGGGTGCTGCGCTTGGCCGCCCTGTTGCGCCGGCTCCGCCCCGGGTTGGTCCAGACATGGATGTATCACGCCGACGTGGTGGGCGGGCTGGCGGCGAAGTTCGCGGGGGGCATGCCGGTCGTATGGGGAATTCGCCAGAGCAATCTGGATCGCCCCGGCACCCGGCGCGGCACGATCCTGACGGCACGGGGGGCCGCCCGTCTCTCGCGCCGGCTGCCGGCGGCCATTGTCTGCGGGTCCGAGGCGGCGCGGCGTACCCACGAGGCGCTCGGCTACGCCCGGGAGAAGATGGTGGTCATCCCCAACGGCTTCGATCTCGACACCTTCGCGCCTTCGGCGCGGGTTCGGACCGAAGTCAGGGAAGAACTGGGCCTCGGCGAAGACGTGCCTCTGATCGGTCTGGCGGCCCGGTTCGACCCTCAGAAGGACCATCGCAATTTTGTTCGTGCGGCGGGGCTGCTGCACGAGCGCCTGCCGCAGGCGCACTTTGTGCTGTGCGGGGAGGGTGTGAGCTGGCAGAATAACCAGTTGATCCACTGGATCGAGGAGGCGGGCGTCAGGGGCAACTGTCATTTGTTGGGAAGACGTGCCGATATGGAAAGGATCAATGCGGCCCTGGACATCGCCGCTTCCTCCTCCTGGGGGGAGGGTTTTCCCAACGTGGTCGGGGAGGCCATGGCCTGCGGCGTCCCTTGCGTGGTCACCGACGTGGGTGACTCGGCGCAGATCGTGGCCGACACGGGGCGGGTGGTGCCGCCGCGCGATCCCGGGGCCCTGGCCGGGGCGTGGGGGGAGCTGCTGGCCCTGCCGGCCGAGGCCCGGCGGGCGTTGGGCCTGGCGGCGCGCCGGCGTATCGAACAGCACTACAGCCTGGGGGCGGTAGTGACGCAGTACGAGGATTTATACGACAGAGTATTGGGGGCGCAGTGTGCGGAATAGCGGGATTTTTTGATTCATCGGCGGCCACCGACCGGGAGACGGCGCTGTCCATCGTCAACCGCATGGCCGACCGGCTGCGCCACCGGGGACCCGACGACGGGGCGGCGTGGACCGACCCGGCCGCGGGGGTTGCCCTGTCCCACCGGCGCCTGGCGGTGATCGATCTGGGGATCACCGGCCGCCAGCCCATGACCTCCGCCGGCGGGCGCTATCACATCGTCTACAACGGCGAGATCTACAATTTTCAGGACCTGCAAAAAGAGCTGGCCAAGCTGGGTCACCGTTTTCGCGGCCACTCGGATACGGAGGTGATGCTGGCGGCGTTCGAGCAGTGGGGCGTGGAGGGCGCCCTGAAGCGGTTCACCGGCATGTTCGCCTTTGCCATGTGGGACAAGCACCTCATGGCGTCCTGCACCTGGGCCGCGACCGCATGGGCGAGAAGCCCCTTTACTATGGCTGGTTCGGCCGAGCATTTTCTGTTCGGCTCCGAGCTCAAGGCGCTGCGCGCGCACCCCGCCTGGCGCGGCGAGATCGACCGCAATGCCCTGGCGCTTGTATATGCGGCACAACTATGTGCCGGCGCCGCTACACGATCTATCAGGGCGTGTACAAGCTGCCCCCGGCGTGCCTGCTGACGGTGCGGGACGAGGCCTCGGGGATGAGAAAGAATTTCTCCCCCTACGCCGGCGACGAGCGCCAGGCGTACCACCCGGTGGAGTACTGGTCCATGCGGGCGGTGGCCGAAGCGGGGATCGCCGATCCCCTGGCCATGGACGATGACCAGGCGGTGTCCGAGCTGGATGCCCTGCTGCGCCAGGCCGTGCAGCAGAAGATGGTCTCGGACGTACCCCTGGGCGCCTTCCTGTCCGGGGGCATCGACTCCAGTACCGTGGTGGCCCTCATGCAGGCCCAGAGCGAGCGGCCGGTCAAGACCTTCACCATCGGCTTCAACGAGGAGGGCTACGACGAGGCGCAGCCATGCCAAGGCGGTGGCCGAGCACCTGGGCACCGAGCATACCGAGCTGTATGTCACGCCGGAAGAGGCCATGGCGGTGATCCCGCGCCTGCCCGCCCTGTACGATGAGCCGTTCGCCGATTCGTCCCAGATCCCGACCTTTCTGGTGTCGCAGCTGGCGCGCCGGCATGTGACGGTCTCCCTGTCCGGGGACGGCGGCGACGAGCTGTTCGGCGGTTACAACCGTTACTTTTGGGGGCGCAATATCTGGAACAACATCGGCTGGATGCCGCGCCCCATGCGGGTCGCCGCCGCCGCCTCGATCCGGATGTGCCCGCCCGGAGGGTGGGACGGCCTGTTCGCCAGGCTCGGCCCGCTGCTCCCGGCCAAGCTCAGACAGCCCCGGGCCGGCGACAAGCTCCACAAATTGGCCAACGTGCTGGGCGTGACCGACCCCGAGGCCATGTACCTGGATCTGGTCTCCCATTGGCTGCACCCCGAGGCGGTGGTGCCGGGCGGCCGCGAGGCACCCACCCCCTTGACCGACAAGGCCCGCTGGGCGGACCTGCCCGATTTCACCCAGCGCATGATGTACCTGGACACGGTGACCTATCTGCCTGATGACATCCTGGTCAAGGTGGACCGGGCGAGCATGGGGGTGAGCCTGGAGTCGCGGGTGCCCCTGTTGGACCATCGGGTGGTGGAGTTCGCCTGGCGGGTCCCCCTGGACATGAAGATCCGCGACGGCCAGGGCAAGTGGCTGCTGCGCCAGGTGCTGTACCGTTACCTGCCCCAGGCCCTGGTGGAGCGGCCCAAGATGGGGTTCGGCGTGCCCATCGACGCGTGGCTGCGCGGGCCCCTGCGCGAGTGGGCCGAAGAGCTGCTCAGCCCGCGCCGGCTGCGGGTGGAGGGCTTTTTCGACCCCGACCACGTGCACGCCAAGTGGCAGGAGCACCTGAGCGGCGGGCGCAACTGGAGCGGTCACTTGTGGGATGTGCTGATGTTCCAGGCCTGGCGCGACGCCCAGGATGCGGCCGGCGACGACGCGCCGCCGGCGTCCCGCACACCGCGGGTCACCACGGCTGGGCGGGTTTGATTGCTTTCTTCACCCCAGGGCGTGAACGGCATCTTCTCCCTTCTCCCCCTTGGGGGACTTATGCCCTCCAGGGTAGAAGGTGAGGATGAGGGGGTCAGGGAGCTCGCGCAGGCATCGTGCCGGGTTCCCACCCCTCACCCCAACCCTCTCCCCAGAGGGGAGAGGGGGCTAAGACGGTTACTCTCGCCGAAGGGGAGAGGGAGTTAAGACAGTGGCTCTTTGTTCCTTCTTTCCCTTGGGGGACTTATGCCCTCCAGGGTAGAAGGTTAGGATGAGGGGGTGCAGAGACGGTTCATCTATTCTATTCGCCGTCGATCCATCGCCTGTCTGCCCGGTGCCTGAAAAATAATGATGAACGGACCACAAGCGACGAACAATCACCCGTGACCCAGCACCGCAAGCTCCTGTTTGTCGTCAACGACGGGCCGTTTTTTCTTTCCCATCGATTACCCCTGGCCGAGGCGGCGCGGGAGGCGGGCTACGAGGTCCACGTGGCGACCCCCGACGACGCGGGCGCGGCGCGGATCAGGGACAGAGGCTTCGCCTTTCATCCCATTCCCCTGGTGCGCAGCGGCACGCGTCTTTTCCAGGAGGCGGGCAGCTTTCTGGCCCTGCTGCGGCTGTACCGCGCGCTGCGGCCCGACATCGTCCATCACGTGACCATCAAGCCGGTGCTGTACGGGGGGCTCGCGGCGCGCCTGGCGCGGGTGCCCGCCGTGGTCCATGCCGTTACGGGGCTGGGGTACCTGTTCGTCGCCCGTTCGGCGAAGGCGGCCGCGCTGCGCGCGGCGGTGAAGGCGGTCTATCGTCTGGCGCTGCGCCACCCTCGCTCCCGGGTGATCTTTCAGAACCCGGACGACCTTGCCTTCTTCCGCGACCAACGGTTGGTGCGTCCCGGCCAGCCGGTGCTGATCCGCGGCTCGGGGGTGGATATGACGCTATTCGCGCCCGAGCCGGAACCGGGCGGCACGCCGGTGGTATTGTTCGCCTCGCGAATGCTATGGGACAAGGGCATCGGCGAGTTTGTGGGCGCCGTCAAGCGGCTTCGGGACAGAGGTATCGAGGCGCGCTTCGTCCTGGTGGGCGATACCGACCCCAACAACCCGGCCGCGGTGCCGCCGGCGCAACTGAAGGCGTGGCAGGCCTCGGGCCTCATGGAATGGTGGGGCCGCTGTGATGACATGCCCGGGGTGTTCGCAAAGTCCCATGTGGTTTGTCTGCCGTCATATCGGGAGGGGCTGCCCAAGGTGCTGGTCGAGGCGGCGGCCTGCGGGCGGGCGATCGTGGCGACGGACGTGCCGGGCTGTCGCGAGATCGTGCAGTCCGGTGTGAACGGCTTGCTCGTGCCGGCGCGGGACGAGGCGGCATTGGCCGATGCCCTGCAGCAATTGATTGAAGACCCCGAGCGCCGGCGGGCGATGGGCCGGGCCGGGCGGCGCCTGGCGGTGGAGGAATTCGCCCTGGACAGGGTGGTCGCGGACACCCTCGGGCTTTACGCGGATTTGTTATCATAGCGGCGCACCACGGCCTGCAGGCATGGGGCCGGAACAGGCCGCCCGGGCGGGGCGTATTCGTGGGTTGCTGAGGCATGAATCATAACAATACCGTACTCGTTACCGGCGCCAATGGGTTTGTGGGAAACCATCTTTGCCGGGCGCTGCTGGCCCGGGGGTTTGACGTGCGGGCGGCGGTGCGCCGCGGGCCCGACGGCGACGAGCTGAAAAGTGCGGGGTGCGAGGTGGTGTCGGTGGGCGACCTCGCCTCGGACACGGACTGGGTGACGGCGCTGGCGGAGGTGGACGAGGTGGTGCACCTCGCCGCGCGGCCGGACCTGACGGACCCGGACGGCGTCCCCCCGGACGGAGATCATCGGGTCGATGTCGCGGCCACCATGGGTCTGGCGCAGGCGGCCGCGTCCGCCGGGGTGCGGCGGCTGGTCTTTGTCAGCTCGGTCAAGGTCCACGGCGAACACACGTCCGGCCCCAACCATGTGTTCCTCGAGACGGACCCGCCGGCCCCCGGCGAGCCCTACGGTCAGAGCAAATGGGAGGCGGAGCAGGTCTTGCGCGAGATCGCCGGCAACTCGGAGCTGGAACTGGTTATCGTGCGTTCGCCGCTGGTGTACGGCCCCGGGGTCAAGGGCAATTTCCTCGAATTGATGCGGGCCATCGACCGGGGACGGCCCCTGCCCCTCGGCGCGATTCGCAACGCGCGCAGCCTGATCTACGTGGGCAACCTGGTCAGCGCCCTGATCCGCTGCCTGACCCATCCGGCGGCGTGCGGGCGCACCTACCTGGTCAGCGACGGGGAGGATCTGTCCACCCCCGAGCTGGTGCGGCGCCTGGCAAAGGCCCTGGGCCATCCGGCGCGCCTGATCCCGGTGCCGGCGGCCCTGCTGCGGATGATGGGGTCGCTCACCGGCCAACGGGCGGCGGTGCGCCGCCTGCAGGGGTCGCTGCGCGTTGACAGTGCCAGGATACAGCATGAGCTGGATTGGCATCCGCCCTATTCGTTGGACGAGGGCCTGCGCGCCACGGCGCAGGCGTATAACCGTTCACTGGAGGACGAGTGATAGCCATGCCGGCCGGGGGATCAGTGAAGGTGACTACGTGACGGTTTCAACAGGCCCATGACCCCGGCCCCCCTCGGCCCCGCGGGGACCGGCGTGCTGTTGCTGTCGGTGTTCGTCGCGTCGCTGGTGCTGACGGGGCTGGTCCGCTCCTATGCCCTGCGCCGCGCCCTGCTGGATGTGCCCAACGAGCGCAGCTCCCACACCGTGCCCACCCCCCGCGGCGGGGGGTTGGCGATGGTGGTGATCTTCCTGGCGACCGTGGCGGTCCTGGGCGGCTGGGGGGTGCTCGGCGGGGCGGTGGCGGCGGCCCTGGTGGGCGGCGGCGCGGCCGTGGCCGCCGTCGGCTGGCTTGACGACCACCGTCCCGTGCCCGCCGCCTGGCGGGCGCTGGTCCATGCCGCCGCGGCCGGCTGGGCCCTTTACTGGCTGGGCGGGATGCCCGCCATGCGCCTCGGCGGCGCGGAGGCGGCGCTCGGGGGGTGGGGGACAATCCTGGCCCTGCTCGGCATCGTGTGGCTCACCAATCTCTATAACTTCATGGACGGCATCGACGGTCTGGCCGGTGTCGAGGCGGTGACCGTCGGCGGCGGGGCGGCGCTGCTGCTGGGGTCGGCCGGACAGTGGGGCCTGGCCCTGGCGGCGGCGGTCGTGGCCGCGGCGGCCCTGGGATTCCTGGTGTGGAACTGGCCGCCGGCGCGGATCTTCATGGGGGACGTGGGCAGCGGCCTGTTGGGCTATACCTTCGGTGTCATGGCCGTGGCGGGCGAGCGAAGCGGGGCCCTGCCGGTATTCGTATGGGTGATCCTGTTGGCGGTTTTCGTCGGAGATGCCACCTATACTCTGTTCAAGCGGATCGTCGACGGCGAGCGATGGTATACTGCCCATCGCAGTCACGCCTATCAGCGGGCGGTGCAGGTGGGCATGCCTCACCGCAGGGTCACCCTGACGGTGCTGCTGCTCAACGTGGCGGTACTGCTGCCGCTGGCGGCGCTGGCGGCCCGTTACCCGGCGCTTCAGCCCTGGGTGCTGGTGCTGGTGATGATCGGCGCCTGGGTGATGTGGCGGGCGGTGCAGCGGCGGTGGCGGATTAACTCGCGGGTGAAGGGTTGAATGTTCCGGGATCCCCCTCACCCCGGCCCTCTCCCCCCATGGGGGAGAGGGGGTACAGTTCCTTCTTCCCCTTTTGCAAGGGAGAAGATCAGGGTGAGGAGATCAGAGGCAGGATTTATCGCAGCGTCCCCTCATTTACCTTACCTCCGGCCTTTTTCCCCATGGGGCAGAGGGGGCACAGTTCCTTCTCCCCTTTTAAGGGGAGAAGGTTAGGATGAGGGGATATGAAAACGGATTAGTGGCGCAGATCTGCCGCTTCCCTCGTCCCGGCCTCCACCCTGAAGGGTATCCATCCCTGATGGGGAGGGAATCCCGGCACCCTCGGTGAAAAGGAGCCATATCTACATGACAGGGAATCCATCATCATGACCCGGCGGTTCATCATCACGCTTCATGATCTGTTCATGGTGGGCATCGCCTGGTGCCTGGCCTACCTCATTCGCTACAACTTCGCTATGCCGGATGCGGCCGTCGCCGCCTTGTTGGCCAGCCTGCCCGTGGTGGTCGTCGCCCAGGGGGCGGTGCTGCGGATCACGGGGCTGTATCGGGGGCTATGGCGCTTTGCCAGCGTCCCTGATTTCTGGAACATCATCCGCGCGGTGTTCGGGGGCTCCCTGGTGGCGGGACTGGCGCTGTTCCTGGTCAATCGCCTCGAGGGGGTGCCGCGCTCGGCGCTGGTGCTCTACCCGGTGTTCCTCACCCTGCTGTTGTCGGTCCCGCGCCTCAGTTACCGGATGTGGAGGGAGCACGGCCTGAACGTGATCAATATGTCCGGGCGCGAGCGGGCCTTGATCCTGGGGGCGGGCGCCAGCGGCGAGATGCTCGCCAGGGACATGCTGCGCGATGACGGCTACCTGCCCGTGGGATTTCTCGACGACAACCGCAAGCTGCGCCGCGCCAAGGTGCGCGGGATCCCGGTGCTGGGGACCATCCAGGACCTGCCCCAGGTGATCCAGGACATCGCCCCGGATGTGGTGATCATCGCCATGCCGTCGGTGACCAACGCCCAGATGCAGCGGGTGGTGGAGGTCTGCGAGGGCTGTGGGCTGCCCTTCAGGACCCTGCCGCGTATGCAAGACCTGGTCTCGGGGCGCTCCGGCATCAAGGAGCTGCGGGAGGTGGCCATCGAAGACCTGCTGGGCCGCGAGCCCGTGTCCCTGGACTGGCAGGGCGTCAGCCAGGGGGTCGCCGGCAAGGTGGTCCTGGTCAGCGGCGGGGGCGGGTCCATCGGCGGGGAGCTGTGCCGGCAGATCGGCCGTTTCGGCCCGTCCGCCCTGGTGCTGCTGGAGCAGTGCGAGTTCAACCTGTACAACATCGAAATGGAGCTGCGCCGCCTCTACCCCCAGCTCAAGCTGCATCCCTGCCTGGGCAATGTCTGCGACGAGGCGACCGTCGAACACGTGCTGGGCCGTCACCGCCCGGAGATCGTTTTCCACGCCGCGGCGTACAAGCATGTCCCCATCCTGGAGGGCCAGGCGCGCGAGGCGGTCGTCAACAACGTCATGGGGACCAAGACCATCGCCGCAGGGGCCGATCGCCACGGGTGCGGCACCTTCGTGCTGATCTCCACGGACAAGGCGGTGAATCCCACCAACGTGATGGGGGCGAGCAAACGCATCGCCGAGCTCTATTGCCAGACCATCAACGATCGCTCGGCGACCCGCTATATTACGGTGCGTTTCGGTAACGTCCTGGGCTCGGCGGGCAGCGTCATCCCCCTCTTCCAGAAGCAGATCGACGGGGGCGGGCCGGTGACCGTGACCCACCCGGAGGTCACCCGGTACTTCATGACCATCCCCGAGGCCTGCCAGCTGATCATGCAGTCCGCGGTCCTGGGGGAGGGCGGTGAGATCTTCGTCCTCGACATGGGCGAGCCGGTCAAGATCGGCTACCTCGCCGAGCAGATGATCCGTCTGTCGGGGAAGGTGCCCCATGAGGACATTGAGATCGTTTATACTGGGCTGCGGCCGGGTGAGAAGCTTTATGAAGAGCTTTTCTACGAGGAGGAGCGGCTGAGCAACACGGAACACGCCAAAATCCTGCTGGCGCGCCATCGCGACATCGAGTGGGAGCAATTGAAGCAGTCGGTGCACTCACTCGAGGAGGCCTGCCACTTGTATGACGAGGGCCGAATTGCGACACTGATCAAGACCATCGTCCCCGAGCTGCACGAGACGACAGCGGTACCGGACAACGTAATTCGATTCAAGCAGGTAAACGCATGACAACCAGAATACGCAAAGCAGTCTTTCCCGTGGGCGGCATGGGGACCCGGTTCCTCCCCGCCACCAAGGCCACCGCCAAGGAGATGATGCCCATCGTGGACAAGCCGCTCATCCAGTACGCGGCGGAGGAGGCCATCGAGGCGGGCTGCGACGAGCTGATCTTCATTACCGGGCGCGGCAAGCGCGCCATCGCCGATCACTTCGATATCTCCTATGAGCTGGAGGCGGAGCTCGAGGGCCGGGGCAAGACCGAGGCCCTGGATCAGATCCGCAAGCTCATCCCGGATTCCGTCACCGCCTGCTACATCCGCCAGTCCAAGCCCCTGGGGCTGGGTCACGCCGTGCTGTGCGCCAGGGCGGTGGTGGGCAACGAGCCGTTTGCGGTGCTGCTGGCCGATGACCTGATCGACACCGACAACAACAAGGGCTGCCTGGCCCAGATGGTCGATGTCTTCAACAAACACCAGGGCAGCATCCTGGGCGTGGAGCAGGTGGATCCCAAGCATACGGACAAGTACGGCATCGTGACGGCCAAGCCCATGGGGGACCGGCTCAGCCGGGTCGAGGGGATCGTGGAAAAGCCCAAGCCCGAGGAGGCGCCCTCCACCCTGGGCGTGGTGGGGCGGTACATCCTGTCCCCGCGCATCTTCGGCCTGCTGGAGAAGACCGGTTTCGGCGCCGGCAACGAGATCCAGCTGACCGACGCCATCGAGCAGCTGCTCAAGGACGATCCGGTCTTCGCCTATGAGTTCCTGGGCCGGCGCTACGACTGCGGCAACAAGCTGGGCTACCTGGAAGCCACGGTGAACTACGCCCTCAAGCACCCGGAGCTGAAGGAGGACTTCAAGGCGTTTTTGTCGGAGACGGTGCAGCGGTAGGGCACCCTATAAAAGGAAAATTCCTTGTCCCTTCTCCCCCTCGGGGTGAGAAGCAAGGATGAGGGGGTCAGGGAGCAGGCTGCCGGCGCATAATTGTTCCCCCTCACCCCAACCCTCTCCCTGAGGGAGAGGGGGGTGAAAAGGAAAATTCCTTGTCCCTTCTACCCTTTAGGGTAGAAGCAAGGATGAGGGGGTCAGGGAGCAGGCTGCCGGCGGATGGTTGTTCCCCTCACCCCAACCCTCTCCCTGAGGGAGAGGGGGGTGAAAAGGAAAATTCCTTGTCCCTTCTACCCCTTTAGGGGTAGAAGCAAGGATGAGGGGGTCAGGGGGCAGGTCTGCCGGCGCATAATTGTTCCCCTCACCCCAACCCTCTCCCCGCGAGGGGAGAGGGGGTGACAGTCCCTTCTCCCCTTTCAAGGGGAGAAGGCTAGGATGAGGGGATATCAATGGACTGCTGCGGCGGATGGTTGCGCCCCTCACCCCAACCCTCTCCCCGCAGGGGAGAGGGGGGAAGACAAGAGGCATCCTGCCGCCGTCGGCCGGCACATTCCTTCTCCCCCTTGGGGGAGAAGGTTAGGATGAGGGGGTCAAGGAGCCGGCTGGCGGACTTTTATCGTTCCCCCCTACCCTAAACCCTCATCCCCGGAGGAAAGGGGGGAGCAAGAAATTTGGCTCGAAACATGCATTCAGTCACAACCATGACACGCCGCAGCACGGGGAAAACATAGATGCGCATCATGGTCACCGGCGGCGCGGGGTTCATCGGCTCCGCGGTTGTCCGCCAACTGGTCCGTGACACCGGACACACGGTAGTCAATGTGGACAAGCTCACCTACGCCGGCAACCTGGAGTCCCTGGCGGAGGTGGCCTCGGACGCCCGTTATCACTTCGAGCAGGTGGATATCTGCGACGGGCCGGCCGTGCGGGACCTGTTCGAGGGTTACCGCCCCGATGCGGTGATGCACCTGGCGGCCGAGTCCCACGTGGACCGCTCCATCGACGGGCCGGCGGCGTTCATCGAGACCAATATCGTGGGGACCTACACCCTCCTGGAGGCGGCGCGCAAATACTGGAGCGGGCTGGGGCAGGACGGCCGGGCGGCCTTTCGCTTTCATCACATCTCCACCGACGAGGTGTTCGGGTCCCTGGATGCCGGCGGCCTGTTCACCGAAGAGACCCCCTACCGGCCCAACTCGCCGTACTCGGCGAGCAAGGCCTCGGCGGATCATCTGGCCCGCGCCTGGCACCATACCTACGGGCTGCCGGTGGTGATGACCAACTGCTCCAATAACTACGGCCCTTATCACTTCCCTGAGAAGCTCATTCCCCTGATGATCATCAAGGCCCTGAGCGGCGAGTCCCTGCCGGTCTACGGCAAGGGGGACAACGTGCGGGACTGGCTGTACGTGGACGACCACGCCCGGGCGCTGCGCCTGGTGCTGGACAAGGGCCGTCCCGGCCAGACGTACAACGTCGGCAGCCGCAGCGAGCGCACCAACCTGGAGGTGGTGCGGACCGTCTGCGCCCTGCTGGACGAGCTGCGGCCCGATTCGCCCCATGCGCCTCACGAGCGGCTCATCGAGTTCGTGGCGGACCGGCCCGGGCACGATCAGCGCTACGCCATCGACCCCGCCAAGATCGAGGGCGAGCTGGGCTGGCGCCCCGAGGAGACCTTCGAGTCGGGCATGCGCAAGACCGTTGCCTGGTACCTGGATAACCGCGCCTGGTGGGAGAAGCTGCTGGGCGGGGGCTATCAGGGCCAGCGCCTGGGACTGGGGCGGGGCTCGTGAAGGGCATCATCCTCGCCGGCGGCAGCGGCACGCGCCTGTACCCCCTCACCCGCGCGGTGAGCAAGCAGCTGCTGCCGGTGTACGACAAGCCCATGGTGTACTACCCCCTGAGCACCCTGATGCTGGCGGGGATCCGCGACATCCTGCTGATCTCCACCCCCCATGACCTGCCCCAGTTCGAGCGCCTGCTCGGTGACGGTTCGCAATGGGGGATCTCGCTCACCTATGCCGAGCAGCCCCGTCCCGAGGGGCTGGCCCAGGCCCTGATCATCGGCGCGCCGTTCGTCGGGGCGGACCGGGTGTGCCTGGTGCTGGGCGACAACCTGTTCTACGGCCACGGGCTGGCGGAGGGCCTGCAGGCGGCGGCGGCCCGCGAGCGCGGCGCCACCATCTTCGGCTACTATGTCCGCGACCCCGAGCGTTACGGGGTGGTGACCTTCGATGGGGCGGGGCGGGCCGTGGGTATCGAGGAAAAGCCCAGAGCGCCCCGTTCCAACGTGGCGGTGACAGGTCTTTATTTTTATGACAACGACGCGCTGACCATGGCCGCCGACCTGGAGCCCTCGGCGCGCGGGGAGCTGGAGATTACCGATGTCAACCGGGCGTACCTGGCGCGCGGCGAGCTGCAGGTGCAGGTGCTCGGCCGGGGGACGGCGTGGCTCGACACCGGTACCCACGAGTCGCTGCTGCAGGCCAGTCAGTTCATCGAGACCATCGAGTCCCGCCAGGGCCTGAAGATCGCATGCCCGGAGGAGATCGCCTGGCGCATGGGCTATATCGGCGCCGAGCAGGTGCGCCGCCTGGCCGAGCCTTTGGTCCAGAACGGCTACGGGAAATACCTGCTCCACATGCTGGATCGCGACGAATAGGGGGCGGCGATGAAGATTGAGCAAACGCCCCTGCCGGGGGTGCTGATCCTGGAACCGCGGGTCTTCAGCGACCAGCGCGGGTTTTTCATGGAGACCTATCAGGCGCAGCGCTACGCCGAGGCGGGGCTGCCCCGGCTTTTCGTCCAGGACAACCTGTCGTTTTCCAGCCGCGGCACCCTGCGCGGCCTGCACTTTCAGCACCCCCATGACCAGGGCAAGCTGGTGCAGGTGCTGCAAGGGGAGGTGTTCGACGTGGCGGTGGACATCCGGCAGGGCTCGCCCACCTTCGGCCGGTGGTTCAGCACCTGTCTGTCCGGGGACAACAAGCGCCAGCTCTATGTCCCCGTGGGTTTCGCCCACGGCTTTTGCGTCACCAGCGACACGGCCTTGCTCGCCTACAAGTGCACCGACCACTACAACGCCGCCGCCGAGGCGGGCGTTGCCTGGGATGACCCGGACATCGCCATCGACTGGCCGGTGAGCGATCCAATCCTGTCCGACAAGGACGCGGCGGCGCCGAGGCTGCGGGATTTGGAGCCGGGAAGACTTCCGCGGGTGGAATAGCTCGCCTGCTTGCCCGACGCATTGTGCCTTGAGCGGGTCTCGACATGGGCTACGTTCTGGCTCACCATAGCAGGATATTACTCCCCTCACCCCAGCCCTCTCCCTGAGGGAGAGGGGGTGAAGAATCCCTCTTCGCTAGGGGGACAGGTGGCGAGGAGGGCTCCTCCGAGGGAGACATCCAGCATGAAAGCATTCGCAAAGGAACTGCGAAAGAATTGCACCGATGCGGAGCACAGGTTATGGCGGTGCCTGCGCGATCGGCAACTGTGTGGTTTTAAATTTCGCCGACAGGAAGTCATCGGACCATACATCGTTGATTTTGTATGCATCGAGGCGAAGCTGGTCATTGAAGTGGATGGCGGGCAGCATATGGATCAGCGAAGACAGGACGCGCAGCGCTCAGACTACTTGGGTGCGGTTGGTTATAGCGTGCTAAGGTTCTGGAACAACCAGGTACTCGGAGACATTGATGGCACGCTGCAGGAGATCCATAGGGTGTTGAAAAGGTCGCATCCCTGAGTCATGGCGGGCAAAGAGTTCCTTCTCCCGGAGGAAAAAAGCTAGGATGAAAAGGGTGAGGGGGCAGCGATGGGTGTAATTACTGCCTCACCCCGGCCTCCTACCCTAAAGGGCGTAATTTCCTGAGGGGGAGGGATCAAAGAATACCTTCTCCCTCAGGGAGAAGGTTAGGATGAGGGGATCAATAGGATATTTTGTAATTTAGTGTTATTGCTCCCATCACCCTCTCTCCCTGAGGGAGAGGGGGTGAGGAATGCCTTCTCCCTGAGAAAGGGAGTGAAATCGCAGGATACATTCTTATGTCCAACCACTTTCCGCCCAATTCCCACATCCTGATCACCGGTGCCAACGGCCAGGTGGGCCGGGAGCTCATGCGCCGCGGGGGCGGGTGCCGGCTGCCGCTGCTGGGCGGTACCCACGAGGATCTGGATATTACGCGGGCGCATGTGATTCACGAGGAGATTATCGATACGCGGCCTGCGGTGGTGGTGAATGCCGCCGCCTACACGGCGGTGGACAAGGCCGAGGAGGAGGCGGAGTCGGCCTTTGCGGTCAATCGGGACGGGGCGATCAACCTGGCTCAGGCCTGTGCGGTGGCCGGGGTGCCGTTGATTCATTTGTCCACCGATTATGTCTTCGACGGCAGCAAGATGGGGCCTTATACCGAAGACGACCCGGTGTGTCCCATCAACGTCTACGGCAAGAGCAAGGAGGCCGGTGAGCGGGAGGTGCGCGAGCGTCTGCGGCGCCATCTCATTGTGCGCGCCTCGTGGGTGTACGGCGTGCATGGCACCAACTTCGTCAAGACCATGCTGCGGGTGGGGCGCGAGCGCGAGGAACTGCGGGTGGTCGCCGATCAGCACGGCTGTCCCACATCGGCCGGGGACATCGCAGGGACGGTTATCACCCTGGTGAACCGCATCCTCGAGGGCGGGGATGATTTTCCATGGGGGACGTATCACTACGCCGGTGCCGGCGCCACCACCTGGCATGGGCTGGCCGAGGCGGTGTTCGTGCTCGCGGCGGCCCACTGGGACCGCAAGATCACGGTGACGCCCCTCTCCACGGCGGAGTATCCTACCGCCGCCCGGCGACCGGTCAATTCGGTACTGGACTGCGGGCGCATTGAAGCGGCGTTGGGCATCCATCCGCGGCCATGGCGGGAGGCGTTGAGCGAGGTGGTGACGGAGTTGATGACTTAGGGTCTGTTAACAGAAGCGCATCTTCCCGGCGAAGGGAGGGAGCAAAGGAAGCTGCATCTTCATGGGTAATTCTCAAAGGGCCGGAATCCTCTCCAGGACAAGTGGTGTGTTCGGTGCCTGGACGCTGGCCATCCTGTTAATGTTCCCGGTGGCGGCCTATCCGGCGGCCGAGCAGGTGGCGCCATCTTATGTAAGCCAACAGGGCTGGAGCCTGGGGGCACTGCTCCTGCTGGTCGACCGGCCTTATCGCGGCAAGGGCAGCCGGGTGCTGGTCGTGCCGGCCGTGGGCTATGAGGGCAAATACGTGTTCCTGCAGGGGATACGCTTTGGCGTGCATGTGACCCGCAGCCGGCGCTTCACCTTCGACGTGCTCGTGCAGCCGCGGTTCTCCTCATTCGACGCCTCCGATGTTAAGGGTGTGCCGGGACTGGAAGGCCGGCGGGACAGTGTCGATGCCGGCTTCAACGCGCGCGTGGGCCTCGGAGGCGGCGGCGCGCTCGGTCTCACGGCGCTCACCGATATCCTTGGCCGCAGCAACGGCCAGGAACTCGATTTCCGTTATGAATACCCGTTTCGCCTTGGGCGCACCCGCATCTCGCCGTGGCTGGGTGCGCGCTGGCTGAGCGCCAACTTCACGGATTATTACTACGGTACGCTTGCCGCGGAGGTGGCCCGCGGGGCCCCTGACTACCGGCCCGGGGCGGCGGTTCTCCCCCAGATCGGCATCAGTGTCTTCGCGCCGATCGCCCACACCCGATGGAGTGTGTTCGCCTTTTTCAATACCAGCTTTCTGCCGGCGCGGCTGAGGAACAGCCCGCTGATCGACGCCGACACCGCCAGCACCCTGGTCACCGGCGTGTCCTACCATTTTTGACCGGTTGGGCGGCCGACGGTTACTTGCGCAGCCCCACCTCGATGCTGCCGAGGGATGGATCGACGCCCGCGTACATGCCGGTGCCGGCGAGCAGGGCGAAGCCGCCCCCCAATGTCTCGACGAACCCGTTCCAGGGGGCGTTGTGGCTGAGGGTGGCGGAGCCGCTGACGGGGATGCTGCCGGTGCCCGACAGCAGGACGCCGGCCGCGGTATAGCTGTCGCCGCTGACGTTGAGCGTGCCGTCGTACTGAACGGCGCCGGTGGTGCCGCCGACGATCCATGTCCCGTTGGTGTCGCTCGAGCTCACGGCGTTCTTGGAGGAGCCCGCCAGGATGCCGATGCCGGCGCCGCCCTGGGCGGTCGCCCGGCTCAGATCGATGACCCATACCTTCTGCCCGTTGGGCGCCTTGAACACCATGCCCGTGCCGATCTCGAAACTGGCCGACATGACCTGCCACTTCCCGCCGCCCAGTGAGTTGAGCGTACCGGACGAGCGTGGGTGCTGGCTGCAGGTGCTCGAGATGTCGTAATCCGCCTTGGAACAGCTTGTCCAGGTGCCGTCGGCATTGATGTGGAAGGTGCCGTAATTGGAGCCGCACTGGCGGCTCGCCGCGGCGCTCGTGCAGACACGCTCCACGTAGTTGTAGGTGCCTTGGATATCCGCCAGGGCGGTGACGAGATTCTTGAACCCGATCAGGGGGATCACCCGGTCGGTGCCGTTGATGGTGAGCTTGACCTCACCCACCAGCATGCCGTTTTGTACCGGGAATATCTTTGCCTTGGGCATACCCGTCGGGGAGTAGGTGCCGTCGCCGTTGTCAACGAGTGTCCCAGAGCCGCCTTGGCCGTCCAACCCGAATTGGCTGTTCGTGATGGTGTAGGAATAGGTCAGCTTGCTGGTGTCGATGGTGTAATCGAGGAGCTCGCCGGCCGTGGCGGTGGAGGTATACGTCACGGCGGTGCTGGTGGTGGACGGGGCGGGCGAGCCCGTGCCGCCGCTTGCGCCGCCGCACGCGCCGAGGATGAATGACAAACAGCCGACAAACGCCCATTTAACCGGGTTGAATTTCATGCTTGGTCCCTAATTGTTGTCGTTTCCCCGGCGGGCAGCGCATGGCGGTCCGGGGGGGGTGAGCGGGGCAGGGTGACAGGCCCGTAAGGCGCTGGTGCCGTAAGTGATGTCATTTTAGCCAAAAAATCGGGCCAAGACACAACTATGGGTAGAGGGTGTGTTTCAGGGGCCGTAGCCGGACGCCCACCCCCCTTTGCGGGGTTGTGTTTGCATCGGGTGCGGAAACACAATAGCATTCGGATAGTAGCGCTTTTCGATCCGACCGCCACCCGCTGCGCCGTCTTTTCCATCGCCACGCCGGCACGAGGACACCATGCTCAAGATTCTCGTCAGGTTGCTCAAGGCACTCAATTCAGAATCGCACCCGGCACAGCTGGCGTGGGGGATCACCGCGGGCATGATCGTCGGCCTCACGCCCCTGTGGAGCCTGCACAATATCCTGGTGGTCCTGCTCGTGTTCATCTTCCGCGTCAATCTGTCGGCCTTTTTCCTGTTCTGGATGTTGTTCTCCGGCGTGGCCTACTTGTTCGATCCGTTGATGGACCGTCTCGGCGCATCCCTGCTGGCCGCCGGGCCCCTCCGGGGCCTGTGGACCTGGATGTACAACAGCGACTTGTGGCGTCTGGCCCATTTCAATAACACCCTGACCCTGGGCAGCCTGGTGAGCGCCGTGGTGCTGGCGGCGCCGGTCTTTTTCCTCAGCCGGTACCTGGTGGTGCAGTACCGGGGTCACGTGTTGGCCTGGGTGCAAAAGTCCCGGGTGATGCAGATCGTCAAGGCGAGCCGCTTCTACCACCTGTATTCCAGCCTCTCGTTGGGTGGTCCGTCATGATGCGCTGGATCCGGCCCGCGGGGGTGTTGGGGTTCCTGGCCCTGGTGCTCATCGTCGCGGGTGTGTGGTGGTTGGTGTCGGGCTGGCTGCTCAAGGCCTCGATCGAGACCGTGGGGACCAAGCTGGTGGGTGCGCGGGTGGAACTGCACAGCGCGGACCTGACCCTCTTTCCCATGGGTTTTCACCTCAGGGGGCTGCAGGTCGCCAACCCCGAACAGCCCATGCAGAACCTGGTGGAGGTCGCCTCGGCCAGCGGCACCGTGGAGCCGGTGAAGCTGCTGTTCGGCCAGGTCATCATTGACGAGCTGACCGGCGAGGGGGTGCGCTTCAATACGCCGCGCAAGACCTCGGGGGCGATCCGCAAGGCGCCGGAAGCGGCGAAGCCGTCGGTTGGGGAGCGCCTGTCGGGGGCCCTGCAGACGGCCAAGGGCAAGCTCCCGACGGTCGATGAGATCCTGGCCCGCGAAAAGCTGACCACCACCGCGCGCATCGATGATCTGAAGGACAGCGAAAAGACCCAGCGCGCCCGCGTCGAGGAGGCGGTCAAGTCCCTGCCCGACGACAAGAAGCTCAAGGCCTATGAACAGCGGGTGAACGAGTTGACCGGCGGCAAGATTTCCTCCCTGGGCGATCTGCAGCAGCGCCGGACCCAGCTGCAAAAGCTCAAGGACGACATCCAGCATGACAGGGACGCGGTGGTAGCGGCGCGCGAGCGCATCGCGGAGGCCAAGCAGACCCTGTCGAGCCAATTCGCCGCCCTCAAGGATGCGCCGGGGGAGGACCTGGCGAGAATCCGCCAGCGCTACGGGCTTGGCGCCGCGGGCGTTTCCAATCTCACGAGGCTGCTGTTCGGCGACAACGCCAAGCAGTGGTTCGATACCATACAGACCTGGTACGGCCGCCTGGAGCGCCTGCTGCCCTCCGGCGAGGCGGCGCCGCAGCCGCTGCGCCCCAAGCGCGGGGAGGGACACTTCGTGCGCTTCCCGACCACCCACCCGCTGCCCGATTTCCTGGTGCGCCACGCCAGGGCGAGTACCGAGCTGCCCATGGGAAAGATCGCCGTGACGCTCACCGACGTGACGCCCCAGCCCCAGGTCCTCGGCAGACCCATGCGCCTCGACGGCTCGGGCCGGGACCTTCCCCGTGCCAAGGCCGTGCATGTATCGGGGACCTTCGACCACGTGAATCCCAAGGCCGCCACGGACCTGGTGAAGTGGTCCGTCGCCGGCTGGCGGGTCGCCGACGTGCCCTTGTCAAAGGCTGACGCCCTGCCGCTTAGCCTGGCCGCCGCACAGGTGGACATCACGGGCAATGCCAAGCTCAGCGGCGGCGCCCTGGACGCCGCGGTCGACAGCCGCTTTGCCGCGGCCCAATGGTCCAGCACCGCCACCCAGGGGGCGGCGGCGCAGGTCGTCGACGCCCTGTCGGGGATCAAGACGTTCACCGTCCAGGGCAAGGCGGCGGGCACGCTCCAGTCCCCGAGCCTGTCCTTGAGCTCCAACCTCGACGAGCAAATCAAGGGGGCGGTATTGGCCAAGCTCAAGGGCAAGGAGAGCGAGCTGGAACAGAAGCTGAGGGCGCGGCTCAATGGGCAGGTGGAACAGGCGGCGGGGCCGTACAAGGATCAGGTGGCCGCCTTGACGGACACCCAGGGCACGCTGCAGACTCGCCTCGGCCGGCTCAACGATATGCTCAAGGCGCAGCTGCAGTCGGCCGTGAAATCCCAGGAGGAGAAGGGCAAGGAAAAGCTGAAGGAGAAGCTGAAGGGGCTGGGCTTTTAAACACGAAAAGGGGTCAGTACCCTTTTTGTTATCAAAAGGGTACTGACCCCTTTTGGCGCGTTTTCGGATAGAATCATCGCCATGAATTATCCAACCATCGAGCAGTTCGTCGGCAATACGCCTTTGGTGCGCCTGCAGCGCCTCCCTGGTGAGACCTCCAACGTGGTGCTGCTGAAGCTGGAGGGGAATAATCCGGCGGGGTCGGTGAAGGACCGGCCCGCCATGAGCATGATCCGCCACGCCGAGGAGCGCGGCGAGATCAAGCCCGGGGATACGCTGATCGAGGCCACCAGCGGCAACACGGGCATCGCCCTGGCCATGGCGGCGGCGATCAAGGGCTATCACATGGTGCTGATCATGCCCGAGCACATGAGCATGGAGCGCCGGGCCGTGATGAAGGCCTTCGGCGCCGAGCTGATCCTCACCCCCAGCGAGGGCGGCATGGAGGCCACCATCGACAAGGCCCGGGAGATGGAGGCGAGCGGGGCGGGCAAGGTGCTCAACCAGTTCGCCAACCCGGACAATCCGCGCGCCCATTACGAGGGCACCGGCCCCGAGATCTGGCGCGACACCCGGGGGACCATCACCCACTTCGTCAGCTCCATGGGCACCACCGGCACCATCATGGGGGTGTCCCGCTACCTCAAGGAGGTCAATCCCGCGGTGCGGGTCGTGGGGGTCCAGCCCCAGGAAGGGGCCAGTATCCCGGGGATCCGCCGCTGGCCCGAGGCGTACCTGCCCAAGATCTACGAGCCGGCGCGGGTGGACCGGATTATCGACGTCAGCCAGGAAGAGGCCGAGCAGACCACCCACGCCATGGCGGCCCGGGAGGGCATCTTCGCCGGCATCTCCTCAGGCGGGGCCCTGAGCGCCGCCCTGCGTCTGTCACAGGAGGTGGAAAACGCGGTGATCGTGTCCATCGTCTGCGACCGCGGCGACCGCTACCTGTCCACCGGGGTGTTCGGCAGCTAGAAAAATAGGGGACAGACCACGGTTTTTAAAAATAGGGGACAGACCACGGTTTTTACGGTTTTTTGAACCAGCCGTATTTTTTCCCGGCTGGTTCAAAAAACCGTGGTCTGTCCCCTATTTTTATTTTCCTTACTTGATGTTGCGCTTGGCTTCCTCGAATAGTTCTGCCATGGTGCCGCGTTTTGCCTTTTCCGCCTTGGGGGCGCGCGTTTTCTGCGGGCGGCGCTTGTCGGGCTGACGGGAGGCCTTGTCGGCAGCCTTCTCGCCGGGTTCGTCGTCCAGGCGCATGGACAGGCCGATGCGCTTGCGGGCGGTGTCCACTTCCATGACCTTGACCTTGACGATATCGCCGGCCTTGACCATTTCCCGCGGGTCCTTGACGAATTGATGGGACAGGGCGGAGATGTGCACCAGGCCGTCCTGGTGCACGCCGATGTCGACGAAGGCGCCGAAGTTGGTGACGTTGGTCACCGTCCCCTCAAGGACCATGCCGGGGTTGAGGTCGGCGATCGCCTCGACGCCCTCCTGGAACCGGGCGGTCTTGAACTCGGGGCGCGGATCGCGGCCGGGCTTGTCCAGCTCGGCGATGATATCGGTGACGGTGGGCAGGCCGAAGGACTCGTCGGTGTAGTCGCCGGGCTGGAGGGCACGCAAAAAGGTGCTGTCGCCGATCAGCGCCTGGATGGGCCGCCCGTTGCGCTCGGCGATGCGCTCGACGACGCTGTACGACTCGGGGTGCACGGCGGAGGCGTCCAGGGGGTCGTCGCCGTTGGCGATGCGCAGAAAGCCCGCCGCCTGCTCGAAGGTCTTGGCGCCGAAGCGCGGCACCTTGGTCAGGTCCTTGCGCTTGGCGAAGGCCCCGTGCTCGTTGCGAAACTCGATGATGTTGCCGGCCAGCACCGGGTTCAGGCCCGATACCCGCGCCAGCAGCGGCGCCGAGGCGGTGTTGACCTCCACCCCCACGGCGTTGACGCAGTCCTCGACCACGCCCTCCAGGGCGCGGGCCAGCTTCGACTGGGAGACATCGTGCTGGTACTGGCCGACCCCGATGGAGCGCGGCTCGATCTTCACCAGCTCCGCCAGGGGATCCTGGAGGCGCCGGGCGATGGAAATGGCCCCGCGCACGGTCACATCCAGGTTGGGAAATTCCTTTGCGGCGGTCTCGGAGGCTGAATAGACCGAGGCGCCGGACTCGTTGACCATCACCTTCTGAATGCCGAGCTCGGGGTGGGCCTTGAGCGCGGCCCCGACGAAGGCGTCGGTCTCGCGCCCGGCGGTGCCGTTGCCGATGGCGATGAGCTTGACGTTGTGCTTCTTGCACCAGGCCACCAGCGCCGCCTCGGCCTCGCGGGTACGCTTTTGCGGCGGATTGGGGAAGATGGCGCCGTGCTCGAGGACCTTGCCGGTGGTGTCCACCACCGCCACCTTCACGCCGGTGCGCAGGCCCGGGTCCAGACCGATGGCCGCCTGCTGGCCGGCCGGCGCGGCCAGCAGCAGGGCCTTGAGATTGGCGGCGAACACATTGATGGCCTCGGCCTCGGCGCGCTCGCGCAGCTCGGTGAACAGGTCCGTCTCCAGGTGGGGCAGCAGCTTGATGCGCCAGGTCCAGCGCACCACCTCCATCAGCCAGGGGTCGGCGGGCCGGCCCTGGTCGCGGATGCGCCAGTGACCGGCGACCATCTTCTCGCAGGGGTGCTCGTCGGGCGGGTTGTCCGGGTCGCCGACGGTCAGGGACAGGCTCAGGCAGCCCTCGTTGCGGCCGCGAAAGATCGCCAGGGCCCGGTGGGAGGGGACCTTCTTGAGGGCCTCGTCATAGGAAAAGTAGTCCCGGAACTTGGCGCCGGCCTCGGCCTTGCCCTGCACCAGGCGGGCGCTGACCTGGGCCCGGCCGGCCAGGTATTCGCGCAGGGTGCCCAGCAGCTCGGCGTCCTCGGCGAAGCGCTCCATGAGGATGTACTTGGCGCCTTCCAGGGCCTGCTTGGCGGTGGTGATCTTGGCCCCTTCCTCGCCCTCGCCGTTGAGGTACTTGGCCGCCTCGGTCTGGGGGTCGAGGGCGGGGTCGTTGTAGAGGCTGTCGGCCAGGGGCTCCAGGCCCGCCTCCCGGGCGATCTGCCCCTTGGTGCGGCGCTTGGGCTTGTAGGGCAGGTACAGGTCCTCGAGCCGCGTCTTGGTGTCGGCGGCGGCCAGGGCCGCGGCCAGCTCGTCGGTCAGCTTGCCCTGTTCCTCGATGCTCTTGACGATGACCGCGCGGCGCTCTTCCAGCTCGCGCAGATAGCGCAGGCGCTCTTCCAGGTGACGCATCTGCGTGTCGTCCAGGCCGCCGGTGACCTCCTTGCGGTAACGGGCGATGAACGGCACGGTGGCCCCTTCGTCCAGCAGGTCGGCGGCCTTGCGTACCTGGTGTTCCTTGACGCCGAGCTCGTCAGCGATGCGCTTATACATGCTTGTCATCAGTGATGGCTTTTCCTGGAATAAGTGGTATCGGAGGTGTCCATTATGCAGAAACGGACGGCGGGTGACACCCTTGTTTTATGAATGGCTTTGTGGTTATGCGCCTGCGCGGATGCCGCGTTCAGGGGCTCGGCGTTTTTGATAAGATAGTTTCCACTGATGAGAGACATGCTGCGCCGGGAAAGTCCGGCGCGGGGGGCAGGGTTGCAGGGATTCTATATGATCCCCTCACCCTAACCCTCTCCCTGAGGGAGAGGGGATGAAGAGCCCAGGGTCTTGGCCTCCTCTCCCTCAGGGAGAGGGGATGAAGAGCCCACGATCTTGGCCCCCTCTCTCACGGAGAGGGGATGAAGAGTCCAGGATCTTGGCCTCCTCTCCCTCAGGGAGAGGGGATGAAGAGTCCAGGATCTTGGCCTCCTCTCCCTCGGAGAGGGGATGAAGAGTCCAGGATCTTGGCCCCCTCTCTCACGGAGAGGGGATGAAGAATCCACGACCTTGGTCCCCTCTCCCTCAGGGAGAGGGTTAGGGTGAGGGGATCAACAGACTGGTTCAATCAACTCGCCCGCCCATTGCGTGCAACGATAAAAAGGGACCGCCGCCACCATGAACGTACTCGTATTCGATATCGAAACCATCCCCGACGTGGAGGCGGGGCGCCGGCTGTATGAGCTCGAGGGGCTGTCCGACGAGGACGTGGTCCGGGTCCTGTCCCACAAGCGCCGGGAGGAGACCGGGGACTCGGACTTCCTGCGTCTGCACATGCACCGCATCGTGGCGATCTCCGCGGTGCTGCGCAGCGCCGAGACCCTCAAGGTGTGGTCCCTGGGCGGGCCGGAGGCCGGTGAGCGGGAGCTGATCCGGCGCTTTTTCGACGGCATCGAACGGTACACCCCCGTGCTGGTGTCCTGGAACGGCAGCGGCTTCGACCTGCCGGTGCTCCATTACCGGTCCCTGCATCACGGGGTGGCCTGCCCCCGGTACTGGGAGACCGGCGACGACGATACCTCGTTTCGCTGGAACAATTACCTGAGCCGGTTTCACTCCCGTCACACGGATCTGATGGATGTCCTGGCCGCCTATCAGCCCCGGGCCTCGGTACCCCTGAACGAGCTGGCGACCCTGCTGGGCCTGCCGGGCAAGATGGGCATGGACGGCGGCAAGGTCTGGGAGGCCTACCAGAACGGCGAGATCGAGCACATCCGCAATTACTGCGAGACGGATGTGCTCAATACCTACCTGATCTACCTGCGCTACGAGCTGATCCGCGGGCGCCTGCGTGAAGAGGCCCACCAGCAGGAGTGTCAGCGCATCAGGGAAACCCTGATCAGCGAAGACAAACCCCACCTGACCGCGTTCCTCCAGGCGTGGGACGCGGCCGCCGCCGCCGTTGCCTCTTCTGCCTGAGCGGGCAGGCATTTTTTCTTTCTCCGGGGGAGCTTGGGCCGAGGGGACGAACGCCGCTGCCGGAAATCCCTTATGGACGCCCTCATCCCGATCCTGTCCCGGAGGGAGCGGGGGGCTGATTACCCCGATCCCTCACGGGTCATACGCCCCTCCCCGCGGCAGAGGATTTTTGCATTGCCCCTGGAAACACAGTATATTGTGCCGAGAATTGCTGGTCGGACCAATTTCTAGTGGTTGATGCCTGTCGAGGCCACTGGCATGGGAAAAGAGCAAGCCACTTAACCGGATAGGACGTCGTCGATGACTGAGACCGGCGCAACCGCAGTTGGCGTCTCAGAGAAGCCGCACAAGAGGCCACCTCATCCCACGGCGGCGACATCACACTTCTCTCTGTTTTCCTTGTTCAAACCCGCGCCCGGGCCCACGGGCCTGGCGGCGGTGGGCGTGACGGACGAGGGCGTGTGCCTGGCGTATGTGGACCGCGCGTACGACCCGCCGGGCATGGAGGTGTGCGACTACAAGCCCTGTTACAACAAGGAGGAGTGGCCGGCACTGCTGAGTTCCCTGGTGGACAGCCACGGCCTGAAGCGGGCCCGCTGCTCCGCCGTGATGGAGCCGGGCACCTACAGCCTGCACCTGGTGGACGCGCCCAACGTGGCGCCGGACGAGATGCACGATGCCCTGCGCTGGCGGGTCAAGGAGCTGATCGATTTTCCCGTCGAGGAGGCGGTGATCGATGTGTTCGATGTGCCGGGGCGCAACCTGCGCGGGCACGGGGGGCGGATGCTCTACGTGGTGGTGGCCCATGCGGCCGCGATCAGCCGGCGCATCGAGCTGATCGAGGGCGCGGGCCTGAAGCTGGATGTCATCGATGTGCCGGAGCTTGCCATGCGCAATGCCGCGGAGCTGCTGCCGGAGGATTGGGACGGCGTGGCGCTGCTTCATATGGGCCGGCACAGCGGCCGGCTCACCCTGACGCACCGCGGCACCCTGTACCTGGCGCGGGAGATTCACGTGGGGATCGAGCACCTGCAGCGCCTTCGCGCCCAGGACATGGCGGAGGAGGGGCGCCGGACCTCGGCGCTGGACAACGCCCTGGACGGCGTCGTGCTGGAGGTGCAGCGGGCGCTGGACTACTACGAGCGCCACTGCCTGAATCCGCCCATCACGTCCATGGTGATGACGCCCGTGGACGATCTGGTGCCAGGTTTTGCGGAATACGTCGGGGCCGGGGTCAACATCGCAGTAAAGCCTTTGGAGCTCGACCGGCGGCTGCAGTCTCTGGTCCACCTGCGCGACAACCGGCTGAGGCATTGTTTGTTAACCGTTGGGGCGGCCCTGCGACATGAGTGACCTTCACGATCACCAGCAAGTCAACCTGCTCGATCGGGGCTTTCGCCGCCGGCAGGTGGTCCTGCCCGCGCAGCTGCTGGTGAGCCTGACCCTGCTGGCGGTGGCCGGGCTGCTGGCCTACTACTTCGTGCACAGGAGCCAGGTCGCGGCCCTCGAGGGGCGGGTGGCGCGGCTCGAGGCCGACTATTCCCAGCAACAGGCCGCGGCCGCCCAGCGCCGCGAGCAGGCCGGGCAGGGTCCGGAGGCGGCCGACCTGGACCGGCGGATCGCGCGTCTGACCGAGGAGAAGCGGGCCAAGGGGCATGTGCTCAATCTCCTGGCGGGCCCCTCGACGGGCACTACCGGGGGCTTTTCCGCCTACCTGGAGGGCCTTGCCCGCCAGACCCAGTCCGGGGTCTGGCTGCGGCACATCGCCATCGGCCACGGCGGCAGCGACCTGTCCCTGGCCGGCAGTGCCCTGGACCCGAAGCTCGTGCCCCGCTACCTGAAGCGCCTGTCCGGGGAGCCGGTCTATGCCGGCAGGGCCTTTCGCACCTTCAAGATGACGCGCCGCGCCCATGCCGCCACGGCGGTGGACTTCGCCGTCAAGACCGGCGCGCCGGAGGATTGAGGCCGTGGGCGTGATGGGACATACGACCGCACGATTGAACGCCCTCCCGTGGCCGGGGCGGCTGACCGCCTTCATGGCGGTGCTCGCCGTGATCGTGCTGGTCTGGTATGCCGCGCTCATGGCGCCCCTGGTCCGGCACCAGCGCAGCCTGCAGCTGGAGGCGGTGCGCAAGCAGCATCAGATCGCCGGCCTGCAGGCGGGGGGGCCGGGGGCGCAGCAGGAGGGGGGTACGTCCCCCGCAGCGGACAAGCGCGCCCGTATCGCCGGGCTCGAGTTCGACATCGACAAGCTGGACCATCGCATCAAGCAGCTCAAGGGGGAGATGATCGATCCGCGCCGGATGAGGACGGTCCTGCACAGCATCCTGACCCGCAACACCCGGCTGACCCTGGTCAGTATCGAGAGCCTGGCGCCCAAGCCCCTGGTGGACAAGCACGCCGAGGCCGCCCAGGAGGAGGGCGTGCATCATGTGTTCATGCACGGGGTGCGCATCCGGTTCAAGGGGGGGTATCTGGAGACCCTGCGGTATCTCAAGGCCCTGGAGGGGCTGCCCTGGCGGTTCTTCTGGGGGGATCTGGACTACGACGTCAAGGATTACCCCGAGGCCGAGGGGAGCCTGGTGGTGTACACCATGAGCATGGAGGCGGGATGGATCGGCGCGTGAGCACCCGTCGGCGCGTGTCCCTGGTGGGCCTGTCCTGCGCGGCGGCCTGCTGCATGGCGGTGGCGGCCCAGGGCCAGCTGGCCGACCCCACCCGCCCGCCCGCGTATCAGGCCCGGGACGGGCAGGCCCAGCGCCCCTGGGACCTGACCTCCACCCTGGTCTCGCCCCGGCGGCGGGTGGCCGTCATCAACGGCCGGGTGGTGCGCGAGGGCGGCCGCATCGACGGCATGACGGTGGTGAAGATCAGCGCCGGCCAGGTGATATTGAAGGGCCCCGGCGGCGAACAGGCGGTCCCGTTGGTGCAGCACACGGTCAAGGCGCCGGCGCGCCGGGGGGGTGAGCGATGAGGCGGGCCTGGCGGCTGGCGGGGTGGCTGGGGGCCGCGTGGCTGCTTGCCGGCTGCGCCGCCGATCCGGCGGTCCCCCCGGCGCCCGTGCCGCCCGCGGCACAGGCGCCGGCGCCCGCCCACGGACCCCCGGCCGTGCCGCCGGCGGTCTCTGATGCCCTGCTGCCGCCCCTGAACATCGCCGGCGGCGGGGGACCCGGGCCGGGCGGTGGAGGCGGGACCGCGGGACCGCGCTTCGATGTGTCGGCCGTGGACCTGCCGGCCGGGCGGTTCTTCATGAGCCTGGTGGACGGCACGCCCTATAACGTGGTGGTGCACCCCGGGGTGACCGGCCGGGTCTCGTTGAACCTGAAGGGCGTGACGGTGCCCAGGGTCATGCGCCTGGTTCGGGATATCTACGGCTACGAATATGAGCGCGACGGTCACCTGTACAAGGTATTTCCGCCGCGGGTGCACTCGCGCATCTTTCAGGTCAGCTACCTGGACGTCAAACGCCGCGGTGCCTCCCGGCTGCGGATCGGCGGGGCGGACGGCACCGTCGACACCAGCTCCGAGGCCGACTTCTGGAAGGGCCTCGAGGGGACCCTGACCGGCATGCTCGGGGCCGGCGGCGGGCGCAAGGTCACGGTCAATCCCGGGGCCGGCATGGTCATGGTGCAGGCCTATCCGGCCGGGCTGCGCCGCGTGGGGCGGTACCTGGCGGCGATCCAGCGTGCCGCGCGGCGGTCCGTGCGGCTGGAGGCCAAGGTCCTGGAGGTGCGCCTGAACGAGCGCTCCCAGGCGGGCATCGACTGGGGGACCGTGGCCCCGGCGGGCGCCGCCGGCAAGGGCACGGGGACCTCGTCGGGGGGGGTCACCATGGCCCTGGCACGCCATGACTTCGCCCCGCTGATCCGCGCCCTGGGGACCCAGGGGCAGGTGCGGGTGCTGTCGAGCCCGCGGCTTTCCACGCTCAATAATCAAAAGGCGGTGATCAAGGCGGGTACGGACGAGTTTTTCGTCACCGATGTCCCGGGGGCGGGCGCCCGGGGGGTGACCCTCAGGCCCTTTTTCTCCGGCATCGCCCTGGAGGTGACGCCGCAGATCAGCGGCAAGGGGGAGGTGATGCTGCATATGCATCCGGCGGTCAGCGAGGTGCGCGACCAGACCAAGAGCTTCACCGTGGCGGACAAGACCGAGGAGCTGCCCCTGGCGCTGAGCAGCATCCGCGAATCGGACAGCGTCATCCGCGCCAAGAGCGGGCAGGTGGTGATGATCGGCGGCATGCTCCAGGATCGGAGCACCCCCGAGGAGTCTGTGGTGCCGGTCCTGGGCCATATCCCCCTGCTCGGGCGCCTGTTTCGCCACACCCGGCACGTGGAATCGAGGAGCGAACTGGTTATTTTGTTACGGCCGACGGTGGTCGGCCAACCGGTCAGGGAAAGTACCCGGCCCAGGGATGGGCCAAGGAATATCGCGGAGGGTGGGCACTGATGGTCCGCATCGCCCTCCCGGGCGCCTCTCCGGGGAATCAGCGGCACGTCCCCTCGGACAGGCACCCCAATTGCGGCGGCCAAACGGCCGTCCAGGTACAATGGACTGGACTGGGCCCAGGGATGGGTCATGGAATATCGGGGAGCGCACGGATGGACAAGCCGCCGTGCGCTTCCAACAATCACAGACGCCGAGACGCATTGATCATACCCTTCCCCCCAGGGGGAAGGGCGGCGCTGTGACGGTCAACCTGAACGGACTTCTCAAAGGGATGGAACGCCATGTATCTCGAACATTTTAGACTCAATGATGCGCCCTTTCGCCTGACGCCCGATACCAATTTCTTCTGCAACTACGCCAGTCACCAGGAGGCCCTCAACGTGCTGCTCGTGGCCCTCAGCGGCGGCGAGGGGTTCATCAAGATCACCGGGGCGGTGGGAACGGGCAAGACCGTGCTGTGCCGCAAGCTGATCAACACCCTCGGGGAGCGCTTCGAGACGCTCTACATCCCCAACCCGTTCCTGTACCCCACGGGGTTGCTGATGGCCGTTGCCGAGGAACTGGGGCTGGAGACGGACCGCTATGACGGCCTGTACCTGTTGTTCAAGCGCATCACCCACCGGCTCATGGAACTCAAGCGCGCCGGCAAGCGCGTGGTGCTGTGCGTGGACGAGGCCCAGGCGATGCCCGACAGCAGCCTGGAGTGCATCCGCCTGTTGACCAACCTGGAGACCGAGAAACAGAAGCTGCTGCAGGTGGTGTTCTTCGGCCAGCCCGAGCTCGACCAGCGCCTGTCGCGCAATGTCTATCAGCAACTGCGTCAGCGCATCACCTTTTCCTATCACCTCAACCCCCTGAACCGCTACTGCGTGGAGGCCTATGTGAGCCACCGCCTGCGCAGCGCCGGTTACACCGGCCGGCGCCTGTTCAGCTCGGGGGCGATCAGGGAATTGCACCGCTCCAGCCGGGGGATCCCGAGGCTGGTCAATATCCTGTGCAACAAGTCGCTCATGGCCGCCTACGGCAAGGGTGAGGCGATGATCCGGCGCCGGCACGTGCGCCAGGCGGTGGACGACACCGAGAGCATTCAACCCGCCGCCCCGCCGCCCCCGCCGCGCATGAGGCTCGCCTATGGCTCTTTCGCGGTGCTGGTCACCCTGGGGACGCTCATCGGCTCCTATTTCATCGCCCACCACGGCGGCCTTGACGTCACACACCAAGTGGTGGCGCGCCTGCCTTGAGGCGGGCGATGGATGAGTATCCCTGGGCGAGCAACGGTATTCAGCGACTCTCCCGCACCGAGAGGCCCGTCCTGCCCCTCCGGGGAGAGGGCAGGGGTGAGGGGCGTATTGATGAGGTACCCGTCTATCGATCACCCCTCATCCCACCTTCTCCCCTTGCAGGGGAGAAGGGGGTGAGACAGCCTCCCGCACTGAGAGGGTGCCGCGTCTTGCCCCCTCTCCCCTCGGGGAGAGGGCAGGGGTGAGGGGTGTATTGATGGTGTACCCGTCTATCGATCACCCCTCATCCCGACCTTCTCCCCTTGCAGGGGAGAAGGGGGTGAGACATCCTCCCGCACTGAGAGGGTGCCGCGTCTTGCCCCCTCTCCCCTCCGGGGAGAGGGCAGGGGTGAGGGGCGTATTGATGGGGTACCCGTCTGCCGATCACCCTCATCCCGACCTTCTCCCCGGCAGGGGAGAAAAGATCGTCACCCGCCCGCTCAAATCCATGACATGACCCCACCGCGGAGAAGGACATGAGTCTGATTAACGATATGCTCAGGGATCTGGAGAAGCGCAAGGGGAGCCAGGCACCTCCCGAAGGCGTGGTGCTGTCGGGCATCGGCTGGCGTCCCGAGTTGTCGCGGGCGCCGCGTCTGCCTGGGGGGCGCTACCTCGCCGCCGGCGTGACCGCGGCGGCCCTGGTGGCGGTCTACGGCCTCTATTTCAGTGGTGCGCCGTCCGGCGGTGACGGTGCGCTTCGGAGCGCGCACGGCCCGGGGTCCGTCGCCGCGCCGCCGGCCGGCGGCGAACGGCAGCCGCAGGCACCGCCCGCTGTCGCCGCTCCCAGCGACGGCGGCGGCACGACGCCCGCCCGCACCGTGGTGGCCGCGAAGGCCCCGGACCCGGCCGCCGGCCTGGCGCTGATCGGCAGCATCGCCCGGGGGCAGGACGATGCCGCCGACGGGGAGGGCGGCGCGCCCCCGGCCCGTGAGGCGCCCGGACCCGGCGCGGCGGGCGCGGGTAACCCAAGGCCCCACCCCGCGACGCCGGCCGCACGGAACCCGGAGGGCGACGGGGGCGGCAGGGCGCATCAAGGGGCCGCGCGCCGGCGGGCGGCTCATTCCAAGGCGGCGGGCGCCGCGCAGCGGAGCAAGGGGCGGGTGGCCAAACATTTCCCCGTGACGACGCCGGAGCAACGCGCCTCGCACCTGCACCGGGCGGCCCTTGCCCTGATCAGGCAGGGCCGGGCGCAGGAGGCCCGGGACAAGCTCGCCGCCGCCCTGGCCGTCGAGCCGGATCACGCGGCGAGCCGCCGCGCCCTGGCGGGCTTGATGATCAAGGCGGGCCAGCTCCATGCCGCCGGCGCCCTGCTCGACGAGGGATTGCGGCTCGCACCGCAAGACCCGTCCCTTATCGAGCTGCGGGCGCGCGTCGATGTCCTCCAGGGGGATAACGGTGCCGCCAGGAAGCTCCTGGAAGGTCACCCCCCGGCCATGACCGCTGACCCGTCCTACCATGCGCTCCTGGCCGCCGTGTACCAGCGCCTCGGCGACTACGGCCGGGCCGGTGCCCTGTATCGAAAACTGGTCGCCCGCCAGCCGCGCAACGGCGTGTGGTGGCTGGGGCTGGGCATCTCCATGGAGGCGACGGGCGCGCCGGACGAGGCGCGCCGCGCCTATCGCAGGGCCCAGCGCACCGGCTCGCTGTCACCACAGCTGAAAAGGTTTGTAAGGGAAAAGCTGGCGACGCGGTAGAGTCGGATAGCCCCCCCTCATCCTAGCCTTCTCCCCCCCCAAGGGGGGGAGAAGGGATAAGACGGTCCGCCGCGGGGCGGGCGTTCCACCGGGAGTATGCCCTTCAGGGTAGAGAGCTGGGGAGGGCAGTAATAGCCCGCTGCAACAACTCCTTTTGATCACCGCATCCTGACTATCCGCCGAAGCGAGAAACAATTGCTTGCTGCCTCGCCCTCAGGGTTGGGGTGAGGGGGAGTATAAAAGCGCCTGCGGCAAATCCTTGCTCAATCCCCTTGTCTTCCTTCGCGCCGAACGGGCGATGATCCGTTTCTCCCCCTCTCCCCCCTTGGGGGAGAGGGCGGGGTGAGGGGGAGGGGTTACCCGCCCGGCGCCGGTGTCAGCTCTTCCAGCAGGCGCTCCACGAACTCCATGCGCTCATCGACCTCGGGCAGGTCGATTCTGAAGCGAAGCTTTTCCTTGCCGTCCAGCTTGTAGATGTTGGACTGGCGCTGAATCAGCGCGATGAGCTTATCGGTGTTCACCTTGGGCTGCTCACCGAAGATCAGGCGGCCGCCGGAAGGGCCGGCCTCGATCTTGCGGATCTCCAGGGGCTGGGCCTTGAGCTTGAGGTGGGTGATGTGGAACAGGGCCTTGGTCGGTTCCGGCAGGAGGCCGAAGCGGTCGATCATCTCCACCTGCAGGTCGCGCAGCTCCTCGTCGGAGGCGGCCGAGGCGATGCGCTTGTACATCACCAGCCGGGTGTGGATATCGGGCAGGTAATCCTCGGGGATCAGGGCCTGCACGCGCAGGTCCACCTCGGTGCCGAAGCTCAGGGGCTTGTCCAGGTCCGGCTGGTGGCCGGCCTTGAGGGACTGGACCGCCCGCTCCAGCAGCTCCATGTAGAGGGTGAACCCGACCTCGTGCATGTGCCCGCTTTGCTCGTCGCCGAGCAGCTCGCCGGCCCCGCGGATCTCCAGGTCGTGGGTGGCCAGGGTGAAGCCCGAGCCCAGCTCCTCCAGGGACTCGATGGCATCCAGGCGCTTGATGGCGTCGGGGGTCATGGCGCCCCGCGGGGGGATGATCAGAAAGGCATAGGCCTGGTGATGGGAGCGGCCCACCCGCCCGCGCAGCTGATAGAGCTGGGCGAGGCCGAACTTGTCCGCGCGGTTGATGATGATGGTGTTGGCGTTGGGGACGTCGATCCCCGACTCGATGATGGTGGAGCACACCAGGATGTTGAAGCGCTGGTGATAGAAATCCAGCATGACGTGCTCCAGCTCCCGTTCGGGCATCTGGCCGTGGGCGACGCGGATGGTCGCCTCGGGGACGATGGCCTGCAGGTCGCGGGCGGCCTTGTCGATGTTGCGCACCTCGTTGTGCAGGAAATAGACCTGACCCCCGCGCTTGATCTCGCGCAGGCAGGCCTCGCGGATCAGCGAGGCGTCCCATGGCCTGACAAAGGTCTTGATGGCCAGGCGGTGCTGGGGCGGGGTGGCGATGATGGACAGGTCGCGCATCCCCGACAGGGCCATGTTCAGGGTGCGGGGGATGGGCGTGGCGGTCAGGGTCAGCACGTCCACCTCCGAGCGCAGGGCCTTGAGCTTTTCCTTTTGCCGCACGCCGAAGCGGTGCTCCTCGTCCAGGATCATCAGGCCCAGGTTCTTGAACTTGACGTTGCTGTTGAGCAGCTTGTGGGTGCCGATGACGATGTCCACCGTGCCCTTTTCAATGCCGCGCAGCACCTCGTCCTGCTGGGCCTTGGTGCGAAAGCGCGACAGCAGCTCGACCTTGACCGGCCAGTCGGCGAAGCGGTCCCTGAAGTTCTGGTAGTGCTGCTGGGCGAGCAGGGTGGTGGGGACCAGCACGGCCACCTGCTTGTTGCTCTGCACGGCGATGAACGCCGCGCGCATGGCCACCTCGGTCTTGCCGAAGCCCACGTCGCCGCATACCAGCCGGTCCATGGGCCTGTCGCCGGCCATGTCCTTGATGGTCTGTTCGATGGCCTGTTCCTGATCGGGGGTCTCCTCGAAGGGGAAGGCCGTGCAAAAGCCGCTGTACTGCTCGTCGGGCATATGAAAGGCATGACCCTTGCGGGCCTCGCGCTTGGCATAGACGTCCAGCAGCTCCACGGCCACATCAAAGGCGCGCTGGGCGGCGCGCTGGCGGGCCTTCTGCCATTGCCCGCTGCCGAGCTTGTGCAGGGGCGCCTCCTCGGCGGCCGCGCCGGTGTAGCGGTTGATGAGGTGCAGGGAGGAGACCGGGACGTAGAGCTTGTCGCCGCCCGCATATTCAAGAGTGAGGAATTCGGTCTCCACGCCCCCGATCGCCAGGGTCTGCAGGCCCTGGTAGCGCCCCACGCCATGGTCGATGTGCACCACCGGCGCGCCGATGTTCAGGTCGGTCAGGTCGCGGATGACCGCGTCGCCGTCCCGTGCCGGGCGCTTGCGCCGCCGGCGCTGGGATGCCCGCTCGCCGTAGAGCTGGGACTCGGTGATCACCGCCAGGCGCGGCTCCTCGACGACCAGGCCCTGATCCAGCTCGCCGACGGTGATGGCGATGGGCTGGTCGCCCGCAACAAACTCCCCCCAGCCGGAGACCGCGGCCGGGTACACCTCGGCCCCGTGGAGCATCTCCTTGATCACCTCACGTCGACCCGGCGACTCCGCGGCGAACAGCACCCGGCCGCCGAAACCGCTGACAAACTCCTTCAGGGCCGCGGCGCTGTGCGGGGTCCGTCCGTCCTGGCGCAGCAGGGGCGGGGCGGCGGTGCAGTAGTTGACGGCGCCGTCGCGCCCGGTCCCCTGCTGAGTCTCCTCATAGTGCTGCAGCTCCACCCGGGGAAAGCCCGCGACGGCCTGATCAAAGGTCTCCATGTCGAGGTACAGGCGTGCCGGGGGCAGCAGTGGGCGCTCCGGGTTGTAGCGTCCCTGCTCGTAGCGCTCTTCCACCTGGCGGCGAAAGGCCTCGGCCGCCTCCTGGACCCCTTCGGTCACCACCAGCAGGGCCTGGCCTGGAATATAGTCGAACAGGGACTCGGTGGTGTCGAAGAACAGGGGCAGGTAGTACTCGATGCCCGCCGAGCCCAGGCCCTGGCTGATGTCCCGGTAAATGATGCTGCGCTGGGGGTCGCCCTCGAAGGTGTCGCGAAAGGCCTGGCGAAAGTGCTTGATGCTGTCGTCGGTCATGGGGAACTCGCGCGCCGGCAGCAGTTCCACCTCGTCCTGGGTATCGATGGAGCGCTGGGTCTCCGGGTCGAAGGTGCGGATGGTCTCGATCTCCTGATCGAACAGATCGATCCGGTAGGGCACGTCGCTGCCCATGGGGAAGATATCCATCAGCGAGCCGCGCACGGCGAATTCCCCGTGCTCGCCGGCCTGGGAGACGCAGTGATAGCCCGCGGCCTCCAGGCGCCGGCGCATGTTGTCCACGTCCAGGGCCTGGCCCTTGCGCAGGATCAGGCTGTAGGCGTTGAGATAGGTGCGCGGCGGCAGGCGCTGGAGCAAGGTGGTGATGGGGAGCACCAGGATGCCCTGATGCCAGGACGGCAGCTGATACAGGGTGCGCAGGCGCTGGGAGATGATGTCCTGATGGGGGGAGAACACGTCGTAGGGCAGGGTCTCCCAATCGGGAAAACCGCTGACGGGCAGGTCGTCGCCGTCGGTATAAAAGCGGATCTCGTGGATCAGGTGCTCGGCGGCGGCCGTATCCGGGGTAACCAGGATCACCGGGCCTTGATGGCGCCGGGCGGCCGCGCTGATGACCAGGCCGTAGCTGCTGCCATAGAGGCGCCCCCAGTGGGTGGTGGTCCCCGGGCGGCCGGGGACGATGGGTTGAAACGGCGTCGTGCCCCCGGCGGGGACGGGATCCTGTCCGGCTGCTGCTAATGTCATTTATGATGAAAGTGTAATAATTTAATGAATTATAAACAATAAAGTTTTGAACCTGCCCGTCGGCAAGGGACTATTATGCCATGTCTGACAAACAATATTTGTCCGTCCGCCGGATATTTAAAGGAGGCCGTGGTAGTCGCCGCGGGGACGCATGGTAAGCCGGGACCTGTGCTGGGGGAGGGCTGTTCAAGCCGGGGAGGGGCTCATTGGCGCTTGAGCAATACGTAGATGGCGCCGGTTCCGCCGTCCACCGCCCGCGCCGAGCAAAATGCCAGCACGTCGTCCCGCTGCTGCAGCCAGTGGTTGACCTTGTTCTTGAGGACGGGCCGGCCCTGGGCGGAGCCGCGTCCCTTGCCGTGGATGATCCGCACGCACTTGGCGCTGTTGAAGCCGCACAGGCGCAGGAACTCGGCGAGGGCCTGGCGGGCATCCCGGGAGGTCATGCCGTGCAGGTCGAGCTCGGCGTCGATGCTGTACTGGCCCCGGCGCAGCTTGCGCAGCACCCCGTGCTGGATCCCCGGGCGGTGGAACAGCAACTCGTCGCCGCTCTCCACGTCCGCCGGGTCGATGACGTCGGACAGCATGTCCTCGATGACCCGGCGCTCGTCCTCGAGGGACTGCTTGGGCACCGGCGGGACCCTTTTGCGCGGGTGCTGCACGCGGTCGTGGTTCAAAGGGGTGACCCCATCCACCATCCGGCGGAACAGCTCGCTTTCTTCGTCGCTGACTTTGTCCCGGTTCGCCATGCTGTGCACCTGTTCTGTGGGAGACATCGACCCCGAAGCAAAAATCTCCACGCCCGCGCCATCCCAGTCCATTGTTCCTCCAACCCATGAATAAAATCAATCAATTCACGCCATTGTATTGACCGATGCCTGCCGCCCCAGTACTATAAGCCGCGCGTTCGACTGACATGTTCCCCGGTAGCTCAGTCGGTAGAGCAGGTGACTGTTAATCACTTGGTCGGCGGTTCGAGTCCGTCCCGGGGAGCCAGCTGTATTTAAAGGTAGCGGGTCGGACCTACCTAATACACTGAATTATAACTCCATTTGCTCTTCAGCGCAGGGCATTTTCAGCTTAGAGGCATCTTTTTGGGGGCAAAAAGATTGCCTTAAGGATGGAGCGTCATGCCCAGAGCCCTCGTTGCTCTGGGCCGGGTTAGCCCCGCACCTTGCTCAACTCACCGCCAGTAATTTCTCCTGAGATCCGCGACCTATCGCAAGTACCGACCGGTGCAAGTGGCTGCTTGAAGCCAAGCAGCCGTTTAAGCCTTGCGTGTTCAATGACTTCGTCACTTGCCATGACTTCCAACGGGCAGTCGGTCGGGAAGAGCAGGGTAACAGCCGGGGGCGGGTCGTTTGTTGATGCCGTGAGACAGCATCTGGGTGGGACGGCTCAGAGGCGCGAGACAAGGCGAGATCACCATGGCAGGTGTTGCGATAACCGGCTTAGGGCTATCAAATTGACCCAAAAAAGGGCCTTCTAAGCGCAAAAAACGCCTGTTTTTGGCATTGATTGCGCAATAAAACAATCGATTACGTAGGTCCGACCCCGGGGTTGCTTGTTTATCGGTGGGACGCTTGCTGTGCCCCGGCCCGCGGCGGGGCCTGGGCCTGTTGCCTCTCGGCTTCGGCCGGCTCCAGGTAGCGGTAGACGAGCAATTTGGCTTCGTCCTCGACCAGCATCCATGCCAGGGCATAGATCCACACCAGGCCGACGTCGACCCAGGGGACCTTCGCGACGAATAGCCCGAAGCCGACGATCATGGCGGCCACGGTCTGGGTGCTCAACACCGCGCCGAGCAGGATGAAAGAGGGATAGGGCGGTTGGAAGAAGCGGCGCTTGGTGCGCGCGACCATCAGCGTCAGGTGTCCGGCCACCGCAAGCTTCAGGAAGATCAGGGACTGGATTTGCGATTGGCTGAGGTTGAAGAAGTGCATCGCGATGACGAGCAGGCCGAAGGTCTCCACCACACCGATGAGGCCGAGGGTCGATGCCACGGTGAGTACCCGCCGCATTTTCCAGCGTGTGGGGACCGGACTCAGCCACGTATTGTCGTAGGCGATGGTCATGATCGGCAGGTCGTTGAGCAGGGCCAGCAGGATGATCAGCACGGTGGTGATCGGGTAGAACCGGTACAGCACGATCGTCAGCACCACGAAGATCATGATGCGGATGGTCTCGGTGACGCGATAAATCGCGTAGGAATTCATGCGCTCGAAGATGCGGCGCGCCTCTTCCACGGCGTTTATGATCACCCCCAGCCCCGGAGCGGTGAGCACCAGTGCCGCGGCGGAGCGCGCTGCGTCGGTCGCGCCCGACACGGCGATCCCCACGTCCGCCTGGCTGAGGGCCGGGGCATCGTTGACGCCGTCGCCGGTCATGCCCACCAGGTGATCCTGGCTTTGCAGCGCCTTGACGATGGCATACTTGTGTTCCGGGGCCACCTGGGCGAAGCCGTCCGCCTCGCCGATTCTGCGCACCGAATCGAGGTCCAGCTTCTCGCCCTTGCCGTCCTTCACGAGGGCATCCGCCGCGAGGATATTGCCGCCCAGGCCGATCTCGGTGGCGATCTGCCGGCCGATGGCAATGTTGTCGCCGGTGACCATCTTGACCGTGAGCCCGTGCCGCTGCGCCTGCTCGATGACCTCTTTGGCGTCTTCGCGGGGCGGGTCGGACAGGGGCAGCAGGCCGAGAAAGGTCCAGTGCTCGCCGTCATCGCTGCGCGCCACACCGAGGGTGCGAAAACCCTGCTCGGCGAACTGGTTGACCTGCGCCTCGGCTTTTTTTCTGAGATCGTCATCGGGCCGGGCCATGTCCAGGATGACTTGGGGCGCGCCCTTGCTGACTTTGAAGGTGCCGCCCTGGGAGTCGGTGATCTGCGCCTCGGTGCGCTTGCTCACCGGATCGAACGGTGTGAATGTGTTCTGGGTGTATCCGTCGAGGGCGCTTTCATCCTCAAGGCCCTTGGCCACGGCCTGGTCGATAGCGTCCCGGTCGTCGGTGGGCGAGGCGAGGGCGCCGGCGAGGATCAGGTCTTTTTCGGAGGTGTCGCCGAAGCATACCGGGTCGCCGAGGGTGAGCTTGTTCTGGGTCAGGGTGCCGGTCTTGTCCGAGCACAGGACATCCATTCCGGCCATTTCCTCGATGGCATCGAGGCGCGATACGATCGCCTTCATCTTCGACAGGGCCATGGCGCCCACCGCCATGGTCACCGAGAGGACAGCGGGCATGGCCACCGGGATCGACGCCACTGTCAGAATGAGGGCGAACTCGATCAGGCGAAAGATCGGCGCCGAGCGGTAGATTTCCTCGCCGACCAGTATCGCCACCAGCGCAAGGCTCATGTAGATGAGGTAGCGGCCGATGGTGGTCACCGCCTTCTGGAAGTGGGAGACGTGCTCGGCCTCGCCCACGAGCTGGGCGGTCTTGCCGAAGAAGGTATGCATCCCGGTGGCGGCGACCAGACCGACCATCGTGCCCTGCTTGGTGATGGAGCTCGAGTAGGCGACATCGCCGGCCTTCTTATCCACCGGCAGCGACTCGCCGGTCAGGGCCGACTGATCGACACTCAGGTAATCGCCTTCAATGAGCTTGATGTCCGCGGGAACGATTGCCCCGAGGTGCAGGCGCACGATGTCGCCGGGCACGAGGTCTTTGGCGTCGATCTCACGCCAGGCGCCGTCTCTGAGCACGCGCGCCTTCAGGGCAAGGGTCTTTTTGAGTTGCTCGATCGCGTTGCCGGCCTGGTATTCCTCCCAGAAGCCCACCACCGCATTGAACAGCAACAACACCAGGATGATAGTCAGGTCCGCCCAGTGCCCTATCACCGCGGAGAGCACCGCCGCCGCTTCGATCATCCACGCGATGGGGCCCCAGAAATAGCCCAGGAATTTGAGCAGGGGATTGACCCGCTTCTCTTGCAGCGAGTTGGGTCCGTAGCGTTCCAGACGCTGCTGGGCCTGCTCTTCGCTGAGTCCCTTCTTGCTGCTGTCAAGGTCTTTGAAGACCTCGTCGATGCCCTTTTCCTCGAGCTTGTTGCGGTCCGACGAAGCATCACGGTGCGCGGCTTCATCGCGCTTGTCCTTGGCGTTGTCTGCCATTTGGTTCTCCTTCAGTCGCCACGCGCCGGCTCGGGGGCCGCAGGTTCACGGACCTCAAGCGCCCGGGAGCGCGCCTCAGCTGATGCACACCCCAGGGTTTAATGAACGGTGATGTGTTGAAATAAACTGTAATTGTACGAGTCGGGCGGCAGGCTTAAGTTCCATTGACCCTACGGGCGCCGGGCCGGTCTCCCTCCAGCCGCACAGCGGCGGCCCGTCCGGCCCTTTAACAATCCGATAAAAATCGTCTCCCGTCCGTACCCGGCGAAGCTGTTCGCCGCCTGTGCCATACCAAGGCTATTGTAATCGCCCATTCGGGGACCGAATTGACATCAGTCAAAGACCACGGGTTGTTGCCGCCGTTGAAGGCAATGCCGCCTGCGCGCCACTTAGGCGGGCCAGGCGGGGGGTCGGACCTATATAACGCATTGAATTTCCATGGCGTTTGCTCCTCAACGCGGGGCATTTTAAGCTTAGAGGCATCTTTTTAAGGACAAAAAGATTACTTTAAGGATGAAGCGCCATGCCCAGAGCCCATCGTTACTTCGTGCCGGGTCATGTCTGGCACATTACGCACCGCTGTCACCGGCAACAGTTCCTCCTGAGATATGCCAAGGACCGTACCCGTTGGCGCTATTGGCTGTTTGAGGCCAAGAAGCGGTTTGGATTGTGCGTCCTGAATTACGTGGTTACCTGCAATCACATTCACTTGCTTGTCAAGGATACGGGCGACGACGCTCTGCCAAAGAGCATCCAGCTGATCGCCGGCCGCACGGGCCAGGAGTACAACCGGCGCAAGGGGCGAAAGGGGGCTTTTTGGGAAGACCGCTACCATGCTACCGCCGTTGAGGCCGGTGAACACCTGATCCGTTGCCTGGTGTACATTGATCTCAACATGGTCCGGGCGGGCGTCGTGGCGCATCCGGGGGCGTGGCCCCACGGCGGTTATTGTGAGATTCAAGCGCCCCCGAATCGCTACCGGGTCATCGATACGGTAAGCCTGGCTGCTTTATGCGGGCTGCGCGAGCCCCGGCAGTTGGTCGAGGCGCACCGGCGCTGGCTAGAGGAGGGCCTGCAACACGGCCAGTTGTCCCGGCAGCCGCGGTGGTCGGGCAGTGTTGCCATTGGCAGCGAGTCGTTTGTTGAAGATGTGAAGCGGCGGCTGGGTGTGGCCCGACGCGGGCGGGAGGTCAGCCGGGCTCAGGGCGGGCATGTGCTGCGAGAGCCCGATGAGAGCTATCAAACTGACCCGGAAATGGGCCCTCTAAGCCAAAATAACGGCTATTTCTGGCGCTAAAATTTATTCGATACATCCGGTTACGCGGGTCCGACCCCGCAGTTATACAGCGTCGATGTGTTGAGAGTGGGGCCCATGACCTATCAAACTGGGGCCAAAAAGGGGCATTTAAGCTCAAAAAACGCCGATTGTGGCTGTTGATTTTCCAGTAATACAATAGGTTAGATAGGTCCGACCCCAAGGGTTACGGGGATGTTGGCACAGAATTCGCAGCGTGAGGCCTAGGCTGACAAAGCGGGAAGTATGAGGCGATGGGTGATAAAGAAAGGGTAGGCCTGGTGCTGTCCGGCGGGGGCGCGCGGGCCGCCTATCAGGTCGGGGTGCTCACCGCGATCAATCGGTTGTGGCCCAAGCGGGCGCCCAATCCCTTTCCCGTGATTACCGGCAGTTCCGCGGGGGCGATCAACGGCGCGGCCCTGGCGGCCTCGGCACGGCAGTTTCGCGAGGGCGTGCGGACCCTCGCCTATCTGTGGTCCAATTTCACCGTCGGGCAGGTCTTTCGCGCCGACATGCCGGGTGTCGTATGGAACGGGATGCGCTGGGGGCTGGCCATGCTGATGGGCGGTCTGGGCAAGCACAACCCCCATGCCCTGCTTGACCGCCGGCCGTTGCGCCGGCTGCTGAGTGAATACCTCGACTGCCGCGACATCCGGCGCTCCATCGAGGCCGGCGCCCTCCATGCCCTGGGGGTTACCCTGTCCAGCTATACCTCGGGGCACTCGATCACCTTTTACCAGGGCATCAAAGGCCTGGAGGACTGGGATCGGGCCAGGCGCCTCGGGCGGCCGGGCGTCATCAATATCGACCACCTGATGGCCTCGTCGGCGATACCGTTCGTCTTCGAGGCGGTACAGCTTCACGGCGAGTATTTCGGCGACGGGACCATGCGCGAGATTGCCCCGGTCAGCCCGGCCCTGCACCTGGGTGCCGACCGCCTGTTCGTGGTCGGCACCCATAACACCGCTGGTGGGCCGGCGGCGCAGCCCATAGTCAACGGGTATCCTTCCATTGCGGAGATCGCGGGTCATGTCTTGAACAGTATTTTTCTCGACAGTCTGGAGGTCGACCTGGAACGCCTCCGGCGAATCAACAACACCCTGACCCTGATCCCCGATCACCACCTGGAGGAGGGCGGGGTGTCCCTGCGACCGGTTAAGGTCTTGTCCATCTTCCCCAGTGAAAACCTCGATCACATCGCCCACCGCCACGCCCGCGAGCTCCCCCGGTCGATGCGCTTCCTGCTGCGCGGCATGGGGGCCTACGGGCACAAGGGCTCCAGCCTCATGAGCTACCTGCTCTTCGAAAAGCCCTTCTGCAAGGAATTAATAAAATTAGGATATTCAGACACCATGCGCCGGCACGGCGAGGTCATCGACTTTCTCCACGGCAATTGAGGTATGGCCCGTATCTAAATTTCCTGTCCCAACGGGCGATAACCTCCCCGGACCCCAGAATATCCCGATGCACAGTAGTTGATAAACCCCAGTGACTCTTATACATTCGAGACGGAGGTGCAGGATCAACCTCGAAGGGAATTGTGAATCCATGCCGTGTCTTCGTTGGTTCCGGTTCTTGCGCCGTAGTCCAAGCAGCGGGCTGCCAGGAGGCGCATGGCAATCGGGCACGCCTCAAGAGGCGTGGATCATGGAAAGTATGATGTAGGCAGTGGCCGCAGGTCTCCCTCATGGATTTATTCGTTGCCAGGCAACCCATCTTCGACCGCGCGCAGCAGGCGATCGCCTATGAGCTGTTGTTTCGATCCGCCACCGGCGGACCCGTGCAGGCGGCCGACTATGAGCAGGCCGCCCTGGACGTCCTGCGGGACATCTTTTTCGTCTTCGGCCTGGAGCACCTGACCTCGGGTAAAAAGGCCTTCGTCAACCTCTCGCGCCGGGCCTTGGTCGAGGAGAAGGTCACAATCTTCCCCCCCGAAACCACGATCGTGGAGATCCTCGAGGACATCGAACCCGACGAGGAGGTCGTCGCTGCCTGTGCGAATCTGAAAAAGGCGGGCTATAAGCTTGCTCTGGATGATTTTGTCTATCGTGAATCTCTGGATCCGCTGATCGAACTCGCCGATTACATCAAGGTTGATTTCAAGATAACCGCCGGCGAAGAGCGCAGGGAACTCATCAACCGGTATGCGGGCAGGCAGATCCAGTTCATCGCCGAGAAGGTAGAGACCCACGATGAGTTCCATGAGGCCTATGAGTGCGGTTACGCGTTCTTCCAGGGGTTTTTCATCTGCGAGCCCGAGATCATCTCCAGCCGGGACGTTCCCGGGTTCAAGGTCAATTACCTGCATCTTCTCAAGGAAATCAACAGGCCGGATCTCGACATGGACAGTCTCGAGGAGATCATCAAGCACGACGTGTCCCTGTCCTATAAGTTGCTCCGTTACCTGAATTCCGCCTGGTTCGGCTGGCGAACGGAGGTCAAGACTATCAAGGCGGCCTTGATCCGGTTGGGCGAAAAGCCGGTCAGGAAGTGGGTCTCGATGATTGCCTTTACCAACATGGCGGAGGACAAGCCGCCGGAGCTGTTGCTGGCGTCACTGATAAGGGCCAGATTTTGCGAGCTCATCGGCCAGGAGGCGAAAATCAAGGACAAGGAGCTGGACCTGTTCCTCATGGGGATGTTTTCGCTGATCGACGCATTGATTGACCGCCCCCTGCCCGAGTTGCTGAACGAGTTATCCCTGTCCAAGGAAGTCAAGGAGGCGCTGCTGGATGACGGGGCGTCGCTCGGCAAGGTATACCGCCTGGTGATCGCCTACGAGCGCGGCGATTGGGAGTCGGTCGCCTCCCTGGCCGACACATTGAAGGCGACGCGCACCCGCGTGCCCGAGTGTTATACCGAGGCAGTGGAGTGGGCGGATCAGGTGATGCGCCTCTGAGGAGGCGCCTTATCGCCCGGGAGGATCCCGCCATCGGCGGGCATCACCCACCCTGCGGGCAGACCAGGGGAGCGCCGCCGGCCTTGCGGGCGGTGGTGCGGGCGCGGCCCGTTTTCGAGACGACCACCGCCCGGGCCTTTTCGGGGCCGCGTCCGTCGCAAAAGACAAACGTGCCGTTGACCCTGGTAATGCCCGTGGGTGCGAAGCTCATGTAGCGACTGGACGGAAACCCGGCGTAGTGCAGGGACAGACCGGCGGGCAGAGGCCCGTGCCGGCGCAGGAGGGGTTCGCCGGCGGCGCGGTGTTCGTTGCGGTCGTTGTCGACGAACAGGATCCAGCCCTCGTCCCAGTCCGCCCGCGCATCGCATACCTGCCCGTCGGCGCTCTTGCAGATCACCACCTGACGATTGCGCATCACCGCCTCGCTCTTGCCGAAGTTGATGTGGCCGACCAGGGTGTTGATCTGGCTGCTCATGCGCTGATCGAGCAGCAGGCCCCGCATGGACGGGACCGCCACGCCCGCCAGCAGCGCCGCCACCGCGATGGTGATCAGCAGCTCGATGAGGGTGAAGCCCCCGGCAAGGGGAATGGCGGCTGCATGAAGCAAAGAGGGCCGTGCGGGCGCGCGGCGGCGCTGGTCGAAGGTGTCCATATCATTGCTCCCGTCCTTGGTGGCATGATGGTGTCAGTCGTTGCGCTTGCTGTGGACTTGTCCACTTTTCGCCGTCCCTCGCTCAATGAAAATATATCCTTTCCCTTGAGCAAAGAGGCGTGAACAGTTCCTTACTCCCCTGAGGGGAGAGGGGAATGCATCCCTTACCCCCCGTTCTCCAACGCCCCGCGAATCCGTTCCATGGCGTTTTCCAGGTTTTGCATATGGGTGGCGTAGGACAGGCGCAGGTGGCCGGGTGCGCCGAAGGCCGAGCCGGGCACCAGGGCCACGCCCGCCTGGTTGAGCAGGTACTCGGCCAGTTGGACGTCGTCGGCGATGTCGTACAGGGCGTCGATGACCTGGCGCATGTCGGGGAAACTGTAGAAGGTGCCCTGCGACGGGATGCAGCTCACGCCCGCGATCTCGTTGAGGGCGTCCACCACGAAGTCATGGCGCTCCTTGAAGATCGTGCGCATCTGCCTGACGCAGGCCTGATCGCCCTCCAGGGCGGCGCGGGCGGCGGCCTGGGAGACCGATGCCGGGTTGGAGGTGCTCTGGGACTGGACCTTGGCCATGGCCGCGATCAGGGCCTTGGGGCCGCCCGCGTAGCCGATGCGCCAGCCCGTCATGGCATAGGCCTTGGAGACGCCGTTCAGCACCACGGTCTGGGCGTAAAGGTCCGGGCAGACGTTGAGGATGTTGCAGAACGGCTCCTCGGTCCACAGGATATGCTCGTAGATGTCGTCGCTGGCCACGATGATGTTCGGGTTGTTGAGCATCACCTCGCCCAGGGCACGCAGCTCCGCCGGGCTGTAGACCGCGCCGGTGGGATTGCTGGGGCTGTTGATGATCACCAGCCGCGTGCGGCTGGTGATGGCCTCGCTGAGCTGGTCCGGGGTAACCTTGAAGTGCTGGTCGATGCCCGCGCTGATCACCACCGGCACGCCCTCGGCGAGCAGGACGATGTCCAGGTAGGACACCCAGTAGGGGGCCATGATGATGACCTCGTCGCCGGGGTTGATGAGCGCCTGGACGAGGTTGTAGAAGCTTTGCTTGGCCCCCACGGATACGAGGATCTGGTCGGGGGTGTAGTCGAGGCCGTTCTCCCGGGTGAATTTGTCCATCACCGCCCGCTTGAGAGCGGGGGTGCCGCCCACCGGTGTATACTTGGTGTCACCGGCCCGGATTGCGGCGATGGCCGCCTCTTTGATGGGCTCCGGGGTGTCGAAGTCGGGTTCGCCGGCGCTGAGGCTGATGATATCCTTGCCCTGGGCCTTGAGTTCCGTTGCCCGTGCCGTGACCACCAGGGTGGGGGAGGCCTTGATCTTTTGTACTCGCTGTGACAGAGGTATGTCCTGCATGGTGGTTTATACTTGTGCTGTGATTCGTGCCGATATATGCCGCTGATTATCCACTGATGGCCGCCCTGCAGATGTGAACGGCATCCGCCATTCGCATCGCTGTACTGTATTCTAATGGCATCTTAACCAGAAACCCATGGCTAAACAATTCAGGCTAAAGTCCGGATTCAAGCCCACCGGCGATCAGCCCGCGGCCATCGAGGCCCTGGTGCGGGGCATCAACGACGGCGAGGCGGGGATGACCCTGCTGGGGGTCACCGGCTCGGGCAAGACCTTCACCGTGGCCAACGTCATCCAGGCCGTGCAGCGGCCCACCCTGGTGCTGGCCCCCAACAAGACCCTGGCCGCCCAGCTGTACGGGGAGATGCGCGAGTTCTTCCCCGACAACGCGGTGGAGTACTTCGTCTCCTATTACGACTACTACCAGCCCGAGGCCTACGTGCCCACCACGGATACCTATATCGAGAAGGATGCCAGCATCAATGATCACATCGAGCAGATGCGCCTGTCGGCCACCAAGGCCCTGCTGGAGCGCCGGGACGCGATGATCGTGGCCACCGTCTCGTCCATCTACGGCCTGGGCGACCCGAGCGCCTACCTGAGCATGGTGCTGCACCTCAAGCGCGGCGACCGCACCGACCAGCGGGTCATCCTGCGCCGGCTGGCCGAGCTGCAGTACACCCGCAACGACATGGAGCTGACCCGCGCCACCTACCGGGTGCGCGGCGATGTCATCGACATCCACCCGGCCGAGTCCGAGCGCGAGGCCATTCGGGTGGAGCTGTTCGACGACGAGATCGAGTCCCTGTCCTGGTTCGACCCGCTCACCGGCGAGATCCTGCGCCGGGTGCCGCGCCTGACGGTCTATCCCAAGAGCCACTACGTGACCCCGCGCCAGACCATCCTGGACACCATCGAGCAGATCAAGGTGGAGCTGCGCGAGCGCCTGGAGGAGCTGCGCTCGGTCAACAAGCTGGTGGAGGCCCAGCGCCTGGAGCAGCGCACCCTGCTCGACCTGGAGATGATGCAGGAGCTGGGCTACTGCGTCGGGCATCGAGAACTACTCCCGCTACCTGTCCGGGCGCAGGCGCCGGCGAGCCGCCGCCGACCCTGTTCGACTACCTGCCGGACAACGCCCTGCTGGTCGTGGACGAGAGCCACGTCACCATCCCCCAGCTGGGGGCCATGTACCAGCGGCGACCGCTCGCGCAAGGAGACCCTGGTGGAGTACGGCTTTCCGGCTGCCCTCGGCCCTGGACAACCGGCCCCTGCGCTTCGACGAGTTCGAGCGCCTGGCGCCCCAGACCATCTACGTCTCGGCCACGCCCGGCCCCTACGAGCACGAGCACTCCGGGCAGGTCATCGAGCAGGTGGTGCGGCCCACCGGGCTGGTGGACCCGGCAGGTCGAGGTGCGCCCGGCGGTCACCCAGGTGGACGACCTGCTCTCGGAGATCCGCCTGCGGGCCAAGGCCGGGGAGCGGGTGCTGGTGACCACCCTGACCAAGCGCATGGCCGAGGACCTGACCGACTACCTGAGCGACAACGGGGTGCGGGTGCGCTACCTGCACTCGGACATCGACACCGTGGAGCGGGTGGAGATCATCCGCGACCTGCGCCTGGGGGAGTTCGACGTGCTGGTGGGCATCAACCTGCTGCGCGAGGGGCTGGATATCCCGGAGGTGTCCCTGGTGGCCATCCTGGACGCGGACAAGGAGGGCTTCCTGCGCTCGGAGCGATCGCTGATCCAGACCGTGGGGCGCGCCGCCCGCAACCTCCACGGCAAGGCCATCCTCTACGCCGACACCGTGACCGGCTCCATGCGGCGGGCCATGGACGAGACCGACCGGCGCCGCGCCAAGCAGATGGCCTATAACCAGGCCCACGGCATCACCCCCCGGGGCATCCAAAAGGCGGTGGGCGATATCATGGAAGGGGCCCACAACGCGGCCCTGCGCCCGGCCAAAGAATACGCCAAAGTGGCCGATCATGTGGTGGAGTACGCCGCGCTGGCGCCGGACAAGCTGGTGAAGAAGATCAAGCAGCTCGAGCAGCAGATGTACCGTCACGCCCAGAACCTGGAGTTCGAGGAGGCGGCCCGGCTGCGGGACGAGATTCGCCAGATTCAGGAGTACGGGCTGGGCCTGCCTGAGTCAAAAACAGGATAACGGGGAGAAATCGGGGAGAAATTGGGGACAGACCACGGTTTATCCTGAGCGGGAGAAATTGGGACAGACCACGGTTTATTTTACCTACAGCGGGCATATTACCGTGTACTCAGGATAAACCGTGGTCTGTCCCCGATTTCTCGCAGGTAAAATAAACCGTGGTCTGTCCCCAATTTCTACGATTTTTTGGCACTTATCTTGTATGTAAGGCGTCAGATCGAGTATCTTAATGGTTTTAGGCGCGTAGCTCAGTGGTAGAGCACTACCTTGACATGGTAGTGGTCGGTGGTTCGATCCCACTCGCGCCTACCAATATTCTCCGTGACACCGCCGCGACCGGCGGTGTCTATTTTGAAAGTACCGCACCATTCGCCGAGCAGTTGAGTCACGAGCCGCGCATGAGAAACGCCAGCCAAGGATCGCCGGACGCGCAGGTCCGGGGAGGCGGCCCCGCGCCCATGCGCAGCGCGCCTGCGGCACCCGCGTTGGTCACCGGTTCGTAGGGCGATAGGCCATGCCCGCGATTACTCTTCCTGACAACAGCGTGCGCCGCTATGACCACCCGGTCAGCATCGCCGAGATCGCCCAGTCCATCGGCGCCGGCCTGGCCAAGGCCGCCCTCGCCGGCGAGGTGGACGGCAAGGCCGTGGACACCTCGTTCGAGGTCGACCGGGACGCCCATGTGCGGATTCTCACCGACCGCGACCCCGAGGGGCTGGAGGTCATCCGCCACTCCACCGCCCACCTGCTGGCCCAGGCCGTCAAAGAGCTGTTCCCCGAGGCCCAGGTCACCATCGGTCCGGTGATCGAGGACGGCTTTTATTACGACTTCGCCTACAAGCGGGCCTTCACCCCCGAGGACCTGGAGGCCATCGAGAAGAAGATGGAGGAGCTGGCCGCCCGGGACTTTCCGGTGGCGCGCCAGGTGATGCCCCGCGAGGAGGCCATCGAGTTCTTCATGAACATGGGCGAGGCCTACAAGGCCAAGATCATCGAGGACCTGCCCAAGGACGAGGTAGATCTCCCTGTACCGCCAGGGCGAGTTCATCGACCTGTGCCGCGGCCCCCACGTGCCCAGCACCGGCCGGCTCAAGGCCTTCAAGCTCACCAAGCTGGCCGGCGCCTATTGGCGCGGCGACTCGCGCAACGAGATGCTGCAGCGCATTTACGGCACCGCCTGGCCCGACAAGAAGGCCCTCAAGGCCTACCTGTACCGCCTGGAGGAGGCCGAAAAGCGCGATCACCGCAGATCGGCAAGCAGCTGGACCTGTTTCACACCCAGGAAGAGGCCCCGGGCATGGTGTTCTGGCACCCCAAGGGCTGGGCGGTGTACCGGCAGGTGGAGCAGTACATCCGCGAGTTGATGGACGAGCACGGCTACCAGGAGATCCACACCCCCCAGCTGGTGGATCGGTCCCTGTGGGAGAAATCGGGCCACTGGGACAAGTTCGGCGACGACATGTTCACCACCGAGGCGGAGAACCGCCACTACGCCATCAAGCCCATGAACTGCCCGTGCCACGTGCAGATCTTCAACCAGGGCGTCAAGAGCTACCGGGACCTGCCCCTGCGCCTGGCCGAGTTCGGATCCTGCCACCGCAACGAGCCCTCCGGGACCCTCCACGGGCTGATGCGCCTGCGCAATTTCGTCCAGGACGACGCCCACATCTTCTGCGCCGAGGACGATATCCAGCAGGAGGTGAGCCAGTTCATCGACCTGCTGTTCCGGGCCTACGGCGATTTCGGCTTTCACGACATCATCGTCAAGCTGTCCACCCGCCCCGAGAACCGGGTGGGCGACGACGCCCTGTGGGACAAGGCCGAGCATGCCCTGGAGCAGGCCCTGAACGCCAAGGGGCTGGATTGGGACCTGCAGCCGGGGGAGGGGGCCTTTTACGGGCCCAAGATCGAGTTTTCCCTGCGGGACTGCCTGGAACGGGTCTGGCAGTGCGGCACCATCCAGGTGGATTTCTCCATGCCGGGGCGCCTGGACGCCCATTACGTGGCCGAGGACGGGGCCAAACGGGTGCCGGTAATGCTCCACCGGGCCATCCTGGGGTCCCTGGAGCGGTTCATCGGGATCCTCATCGAGGAATTCAGCGGCGCCTTCCCGGTATGGCTGGCCCCGGTCCAGGCGGTGGTGCTGACGATCACCGACCGCCAGGACGAATATGCCTCAAGTATCGAGAATCAATTGAAAAAACAGGGATTCAGGGCGCAAGCGGACTTGAGAAATGAGAAAATCAGCTTTAAAATTCGCGAGCATACGCTACAACGTGTCCCCTACCTGCTGGTGGTGGGGGATCGTGAAGTGCAAGACCAAACAGTGGCTGTGCGTACGCGGAAGGGCGAAGACCTCGGTGTATTACCCCTGAGTGGATTCAGTGAGCGGTTAGCCGCCGAAGTGTCCGGTCGTGCCCGTACTGTTTAGGAGGAACGTAATATCGCTGCAAAAGAGCATCGCACAAACGAAGAAATCTCGGCCACCAACGTCAGGCTTATCGACGAGAACGGCGAGCAAAAGGGAATCGTCGCCCTGGAAGACGCGCAGAACTATGCGTGGGATCAGGATCTGGACCTAGTGGAGATCGCCCCCCAGGCGGACCCGCCTGTGTGCCGGGTCATGGATTATGGGAAGTTCCTGTTCGAAGTAGAGCAAGAAGACCCATGCGGCGAAGAAGAAGCAAAAGCAGATTCACATCAAAGAGGTGAAGTTTCGTCCCGGCACCGAAGAGGGTGACTATCAGGTCAAGCTGCGCAACTTGAAGCGCTTCCTGAGCGACGGCGACAAGGCCAAGGTGACGCTGAGGTTCCGCGGCCGGGAGATGGCCCACCAGGAGCTCGGGACTGAAGCTGCTCAAGCGGGTGGAAGCCGACCTGACCGATATCGGTCAGGTGGAGCAGTTCCCGAAGATGGAAGGGCGTTTGATGGTGATGCTGTTGGCGCCGAAGAAGTAACGATTACGATGGATAAAATTGAGATAGCAATATGCCTAAATTAAAGTCAAATCGCGGCGCATCCAAGCGCTTCAAGAGCACGGCCTCGGGGCGCGTCAAGTGTGCGCATTCCCATCACCGGCATATCCTGACGAAAAAGGACACCAAGCGTAAGCGTCACCTGCGCGCCGGGACCTACGTCGCCGACGTTGACACCGAGATGGTGAAGCGTCTTTTGCCTTATATTTAATTGAACGAGGTCAGTCATGCCAAGAGTCAAACGGGGCGTTACCGCCCACGCCAGGCACAAGAAGGTCATCAAGCAGGCAAAGGGCTACAGCGGCCGTCGCAAGAACGTGTACCGCGTCGCGACCCAGGCCGTCACCAAGGCTGCCCAGTACGCCTACCGTGACCGTCGCCAGCGCAAGCGTCAGATGCGCGGCCTGTGGGTGGTGCGCATCAACGCCGCCGCGCGCCAGTTCGGCATGTCCTACAGCCGCCTGATGTACGGCCTGAAAAAGGCCGAGGTAGAGATCGACCGCAAGGTGCTGGCGGATATCGCCGTGTACGACATTCAGACCTTCGGCGCGCTGGCGGAACAGGCCAAGGCCCACCTGCCAAACTGAGCCCGCCGGCACCGGCGGGCCGCCGCTGCGCCGGCCGAAGGGGCGCAGACTACGAAGGGGAAAGGCCGCAGACCTTTCCCTTTTTTGTTTGTTAGGAGTGAAGCCTTCCTTCTCCCCCGAGGGGAGAAGGCCAGGATGAGGGGGTGAGAAAGGGACCGCGGCAGGCGGATGCGCCCGTCATCTCCGCCCTCTCCCCGGAGGGGAGAGGGTGTAAAGAGTCCCTTCTCCCTTAGGGAGAAGGTTAGGATGAGGGGATCCATAGGATTTGTTGCGGTCCATTGCCCCCCTCACCCCAACCCTCTCCCGGAGGGAGAGGGGGTAACGAACGTCCCTTTTCCCTCTGGGAATGGGGATACGAGTCTCTAAGACAGGCGCCACGTGCAAGAACAACTCGACAAGATCATCGAGGACCTGAAACAGGAAAGCGGGGCCTGCGAAACGGCCAACGACCTGGCGCAGGTGCGTGCCCGCTTCCTGGGCAAGAACGGCGTGCTGACCGACCAGCTCAAGCAGCTCGGCAAGCTTCCCGCGGAGCAGCGCCGGGAGGCCGGGCAGGCGGTGAACCGCGCCAAGGAGCGGGCTGAGCGGACCCTCGAGGCCCGGCGCGAGGCGATTGAGGCGCAGCAGCTCGACCGGCAGCTGCAAAAGGAGACCCTCGATGTGACGCTGCCGGGCCGGGGGCGGGGCAGCGGCGGCCTGCACCCGGTCACCCAGACCCAGCTGCGCATCGAGAACCTGTTCATCGAGGCGGGCTTCGAGATCGCCCGGGGGCCGGATATCGAGGACGACTACCACAACTTCGAGGCCCTCAACATTCCCGCCAATCACCCCGCGCGGGCCATGCACGACACCTTCTACGTGGACGATCACCTGCTGCTGCGCACCCACACCTCGCCGGTGCAGATCCGGACCATGGAGCAGCGCCGCCCGCCGCTCAGCCTGATCGCCCCGGGGCGGGTGTACCGCTGCGATTCGGACCTGACCCACACCCCCATGTTTCATCAGGTGGAGGGGTTCATGGTGGACGAGGCCATCAGCCTGGCGGATCTGAAGGGCCTGCTCAGCGACTTTCTGCGCAACTTTTTCGAGCGGGACCTGGGGGTGCGTTTTCGCCCGTCGTACTTCCCGTTCACCGAGCCCTCGGCGGAGGTGGACATCGCCTGCGTGATCTGCGCCGGTGAGGGGTGCCGCGTGTGCGGGCACACCGGCTGGATCGAGATCATGGGCTGCGGCATGATCCACCCCGAGGTCTTTCGTCATGTGGGCATCGACCACGAGCGCTTCAGCGGCTTCGCCTTCGGCCTGGGCATTGAGCGCATGGCCATGCTGTATTACGGCGTCAATGACCTGCGCCTGTTCTTCGAGAACGATTTGCGCTTTTTGAGACAGTTCAACTGAGCCATGAAATTCAGCGAGCAATGGCTGCGCACCTGGGTGAACCCGCCGGTATCCACCGCCGTCCTGGCCGATCAGCTGACCATGGCGGGCCTGGAAGTGGAGGCGGTGACGGCGGCGGCCCCGCCCTTCGCGGGTGTGGTCGTGGGCCGGGTGATCGAGGTGAAGGATATCGAGAACAGTGATCGCCTCAAGGCGTGCACGGTGGACATCGGGGCCGGCGAGCCCCTGGCCATCGTCACCGACGCCCCCGTGAGCGCGGGGCTGTGCACCGCGGTGGCGCCCGCCGGGGCCAGTCTTCCCACGGGCAAGGTCGAGAGCGCGACACTGAAGGGCGTGACCTCCCAGGGGCGCCTGTGCGCCGGCGAGGACCTGGGCCTGGCGGAGGAGGAGAATACCCTGCTGGTGCTTCCCGAAGACAGCCGGCCCGGCACCGATCTGCGCGAGCTGCTGCAGCTGGATGACACGGTCATCGAGATCGGCATCACCCCCAACCGGGGAGACTGCCTGTCCATCGCCGGCATCGCCCGGGAGGTGGCGGCGGTCAATGCCGTGCCCCTGACCCCCCACGCGGTGACCGCGGTGGCCGCGGCGGGGGAGGGCACCCTGGCCGTGGATATCGACGCGCCCGAGGCCTGTCCGCGCTACGTGGGCCGGGTGATCACGGGCATCGACCCCCGGGCGCGGACCCCGTGGTGGCTGCGCGAGCGGCTGCGGCGCAGCGGCATCCGCAGCGTCTCGGCGGTGGTCGATGTCACCAACTACGTGATGCTCGAGCTCGGCCAGCCCATGCACGCCTTCGATCTGGCCAAGCTCGACGGCGGCATCCGCGTGCGCTACGCCGAGCCCGGCGAGCGGGTGACCCTGTTGAATGGACAAGATCTGACCCTCGAGGAGGGCACCCTGGTGATCGCCGATCACCGTCGGGTGGTGGCCGTGGCGGGCATCATGGGTGGGCAGGACTCGGCCGTGGACGGGTCGACCGCGTCCCTGTTCCTGGAGAGCGCCTTTTTCAGCCCCGCGGCCATCGCCGGGCAGGGGCGCCGCTACGGCCTGCAGTCCGATTCGTCCTATCGCTTCGAGCGCGGCGTCGATCCCCAGCTGCCCGCCCGGGCCATGGAGCGGGCCACGGCCCTGCTGCTGGAGATCGTCGGCGGCACGCCGGGGCCGGTGACCGAGGCCGCCGCCGGGGCCCACCTGCCCCAGCCGGCCGCCATCCGCCTGCGGGACAGTTATCTTGCCCGCGCCCTGGGCGCCGAGGTCCCCGAGGACCAGGTGACCCAGTACCTGACGCTGCTCGGCATGACCACCGCACGCGAGGGTGACGGGTGGCTTGTGACTCCGCCGGCGCACCGTTTCGACATCGCCATCGAGGCCGACCTGGTGGAGGAGATCGCCCGCCTGTACGGTTACGACCGTCTGCCCCGGTCCCACCCGCGCCAGCGCACGGTCATCAAGACCCACCGGCCCGCCCAGCTCAACGAGCGCGTGCGCCTGCTCCTGGCGGACCGGGACTACCAGGAGGTCATCAACTACAGCTTCGTGGACCCGGCCCTGCAGGCGCTGCTCAACCCCGGGGTCGACAGCCCGCGGCTGAAAAACCCCCTCAGCGAGGACCTGGCCCAGATGCGCAGCAACCTGTGGCCGGGCCTCGTCCAGGCCCTGCTGTACAACGCCAAGCGCCAGCAGCCGCGGGTGCGCCTGTTCGAGATCGCCCCGCGCTACGAGCTGCAGGGCGGGCAGGTGGTCGAGGAGATCATGGTGGCCGGCGTGGCCTACGGGCCCGTGGATCCGGAGCAGTGGGCCGGGCCGCGGCGGGATGCCGACTTCTATGACCTGAAAGGGGACGTGGAGGCGATCCTGGCCCTGTGGGGCGGGGCCGGGCTGTTCACGGTGGAGGCGCAGCCTCACCCGGCCCTGCACCCGGGGCAGTCCGCCGCCCTGTATCATCGCCAGTCGCGGCGCCGGCTGGGTTGGCTGGGCGCCCTGCACCCGGTCGTCCAGCGCCGGCTGGACCTGCCGGGCCCGCGGCCCCTGTTGTTCGAGCTGTCCCTGGACGGCCTGGGGGCGCCCGGGCGCCCGGCCTTCGAGGAGCTGTCCAAGTACCCGTCGGTGCGCCGGGATATCGCCGTGGTGGTGGACGATGCCGTCCCGGCCCAGGCCCTGTGCGAGTCGGTCCGCGCGGCGGCCGGCGGGTTGCTCCAGAACCTCCAGTTGTTCGATGTCTATCAAGGCGAACATCTTGAATTAGGTCGAAAAAGTATTGCTTTGGGCTTGACCTTGCAGGATTTTTCGCGCACCCTTACGGACATGGAAGTGGAGCAGGTGGTAGAGGCTGTTCTGAGCAGGCTGCACACGGATCATGGTGCCACATTGAGAGAATAAGATATGGCTCTTACCAAAGCAGATATGGCGGAGAAGCTGTTTCAGGAGTTGGGCCTGAACAAGCGCGAGGCCAAGGACCTGGTGGAGATCTTCTTTGAGGAGATTCGGGTGGCTCTGGAAGACGGCCATCACGTAAAGCTTTCCGGGTTTGGCAACTTCAATTTGCGTGACAAGAACCAACGCCCGGGACGGAACCCGAAGACCGGAGAGGAAATCCCCATTACCGCGCGGCGCGTGGTCACCTTCCATCCCGGCCAAAAATTGAAAGCACGGGTGGAGGCCTATGCTGGAACCCGAGAACAACACCAGTGATACCCTGCCCTTAATCCCAGGGAAACGCTATTTTACGATCGGAGAGGTGAGCGAGCTGTGCGCGGTTAAGCCCCACGTGCTGCGGTACTGGGAACAGGAATTCACCCAGCTCAAGCCGATCAAGCGCCGCGGGAACAGGCGTTATTACCAGCATGAGGATGTGCTGATGATCCGCTACATCCGCAACCTCCTGTACGATCAGGGATTCACCATCGGGGGGGCAAAGATGAAGCTGTCAGGGGACAACGCCAAACAGGACAAGAGCCGCAGCCGGCAGATCATCCACCAACTGCGGCACGAACTCGAGGATATCCGCGATATCTTGAAGCGATAGCGGTTTTAGTACTGGAAAGTTTGACCGGTTAGTCCTTACAATATCCCCCTCGCAGAAACAGACACCGCGCCGTGGCCGACCCGCTAACCGATGGTCCCACCGGTGCCGTATTGAGTAACGATCTTATCGGGGCGTAGCGCAGCCTGGTAGCGCACCTGAATGGGGTTCAGGTGGTCGGAGGTTCAAATCCTCTCGCCCCGACCAATATTTCACTAATAATACAAACGGTTATGAACCATGGCTAACCGTATCTTGCCGCAGAGAAGTTGCTCATCCGAGCGGCACGGCAGCCCTTGAGAGCAGGCTTGCTGCCATCATTGAGGCCGTGCATCAGGGCTCCTGGTAGCAACTCACCCAATCCGTAAAATACACGCGGTCGCTGTCGCGCTCGGCGCGCAGCGGCATCAGTCCGGCAGTTTTCAGGCGCGAAGCGGCGCGGTCGTTGAGCAGTGTCTCGGCGCTGCACAATGCTCGCGGTTCGTCACCCGCGGGTAGCGGCGGCAGCGGCAGCGAGGCGATGGAATCGTCGCCGTTGCATTGCGCCAGGGCCGCCAGCCAGGCGCCGTTGCCCCAGAGCAGCGCGCGGGGATTGTCCGCCATCCACTCTTCGAAATCGAGATCAGTCGTCGCGGTGCGCCGTCCGTAGGGCGGGCGCAGCAGAAAACGCGGCGCGATCAGCGCCAGATGCTGCGCGCCCTGTGTGCCCCGAAAAATTTCCCAAGCTTCAGTCGGCGCCCCGTCGCTGGGTGTCTGCCAGTCATCGGGATCGGCGTGCAGATCGCTGCAGCCCGCCAATCGTTCGCTGCCGCCGGCGACGGCGATACAATTGCGGCGCCGGGCGAATTCCGCCAGCGCGGCGGCGTCCTCGAGATCGGTAACGCTGTCGCCGAAGCGATAGTCCGCAACCATGAGCAACGGCGCGGTATCGCCCAATCCGGCCCGTTGCAGCAATTCCTCGAGCGCCCCGCCTTCGGCCAGCAGTTGCCGCAATTGAGCGGCGGGGCTGTCGACCAGGAACAGGCGCGGTTCACGGTCACCGTCGAGGCGTCTCAACAATAGGTCGAGGCCGCGCCAGCTCGCCTCCAGTGCGCGGAAGGCACTCTGGTGGAGCAGCTTGCGCATCAGTTCCTCCGAGGCCTGTTGCACGGAGGCCTGTAGCGCGGCCTGTTGCGGTGTCGGCGCCGGCACCACGTAGGGCGCGACGATATCGTGAATAAGTTTGGGGATGTCGAGGGTTGAAGCCGCGTCGGCGTCGGGCGCCGCCGCCAGCAATTCATCCAGCGAAGGTGCGACGGGTGCTTCGTCGGCGGTGAGTTCTGCCGCGGTCGTCGCAAAGGTCTTGGGATTACCCAGGCGCCGCTGCAGATCCCGCATTTCTGAAAACAGCTCCACCTGCTCGTACAGAAAATCCGGATGCAATTCGTCGAGCTCGGTGAAATGCAGCGGCTCATCGGAGAACGGCAGCTTCAGGCGCACATCGAGTTTGCAGAACACGTTGTCGAGCGTATCGCGATCCACTCGATGCAGCCGCGGCGTCGGTTTGACGGTGCGGCTGGCCGCAGCGCTGAAGTCGCCGAGCAGTAGCATATGGTAGGGGCCGCTGGAATTTCCGGTATCGGTCTCGTCACGCCTCCAGCTGATGGCGCCGGTGCTGATGGTGGCTCTGCTCATGCGGTTTGATCTCCAGCTTGTTCCGTGCCGTAGCCCGGCGACGCCCTCAGCTCAACTGATAAGTGAACGCGCCGTCCTCGGTGGCGCCGATATTGATGCGATTGATCTTTTCCTGCCGCGCCATGCGATCGAGGCATTCGCCAGCCAGCTCGGGCAGCAGCGAGCGGTTCAGGATGTTCTCGATGTTGCGAGCGCCCGTGTCCGCTTCCTGACAGCGAGCGACGATGTGCAGCAGCACCTCTTCGTCGTAGCTGAATTCGGCGCCGTAATGTGCACGCACCCGCTTTTCAATGCGGCGCATGTTGATGGCGCAGATCTTCATGAGGTTATCGTCGTCGAGCGGATAGTAGGCGATGAGATTGGTGCGGCCGAGGAATGCCGGTTTGAAATGCTTCAGCAGGTGCGGACGGATGTTGTCTAGCAGCACATCGGGTTCGGGACGCTCCTCGAGCTGGTTGCAGATGGCGCGAATGGCGTCCTCGCCGGCGTTCGAGGTCATGATGATGACGGTATTCTTGAAGTCGATGTCGCGGCCCTCGCCGTCCTTGATCGTACCCTTGTCGAACAGGTTGTAGAAAATATCCTGTACCCCGGGGTGGGCCTTTTCCATCTCGTCGAGCAGGATGATGGAGTAGGGCTTGCGCCGCGCCGCCTCGGTGAGCACGCCGCCTTCGCCGTAGCCGACGTAGCCGGGAGGCGAGCCGAGCAGCATCGATACTTTGTGCTCTTCCTTGAACTCCGACATGTTGATTACGGTGATGTTGTGCTCGCCGCCGTAGAGCATGTCGGCGAGCGCCAGCGCGGTTTCGGTCTTGCCGACGCCGCTGGTGCCCACCATGAGGAACACGCCGATCGGTTTGCGCGGATCGGTGAGGCCGGCGCGCGAGGTGCGGATCGCCTGGGCGATGGCCTCAAGGGCGTGGGACTGGCCGATCACGCGCCCGCTCAGGCGCTCGCCCAGCGTGCGCACGGTTTCTATCAGGTCGCTGACCATCTTGCCCACGGGAATGCCTGTCCAGTTGGCGACGACGGCTGCCACCGCCTGGGCGTCGACGTTCGCCTGCATCAGCGGCGTTTCGCCCTGCGCGGCCTGCAGCTGTTCGGTCAGCGCCTGCAGCTTGTCTTTCAGTTCGCGGCGCCGAGTGTCGTCGAGCGCGGCTGCGGTGTCTTCTTTTCCTTTCAGGAAATCTGCTTCAAGCTGGGTGCGGATGGCGCGGATTTCGGTGATGAGTTCCTGTTCGCGCTGCCACTGGGTTTGCAGTTCTTCCAGTTGTTTTTCGGCAGCCGCCTTGTCGGCACGCAGAACCGCGAGGCGCTCGTCGTGTGCGTTGTTGGTGACGTTTTCCGTTTCCAGCAGTTCGATGGTGGCGCCGCATTGCTGGATGCGGCGCTGACAATCCTCGATTGCCGCCGGCGTTGCGGTCAGGCTGAGGCCGATGCGGGCGCATGCGGTGTCGATCAGGCTCACGGATTTGTCCGGCAGCTGGCGGCCGGGAATATAACGGTGGGACAGTTTTACCGCCGCTTCGATCGCTTCATCCAGGATGCGTACCTTGTGGTGATCCTGCAGGGATTTAGCGATGCCGCGCATCATATTGATGGCCTTTTCTTCGTCCGGCTCTTCCACTTTAACTACCTGGAAGCGGCGGGTGAGGGCGGGGTCGCGCTCAAAATATTTTTTGTATTCGGCCCAGGTGGTGGCGGCGATGGTACGCATTTCGCCCCGGGCCAAAGCCGGTTTCAGGAGGTTGGCGGCGTCACCCTGGCCTTCCTTGCCGCCAGCGCCGATCAGGGTGTGGGCTTCGTCGATAAACATGATGATGGGCTGGACGGAGCCTTTCACTTCCTCGATCACCGACTTGAGGCGGTTTTCAAATTCCCCTTTGACGCTGGCGCCGGCCTGTAGCAGACCCAGGTCCAGGGTGTGGACGGCAACGCCTTTCAGGGGATCGGGTACGTCGTCGTTGGCGATGCGCAGGGCGAAGCCTTCCACTACCGCTGTTTTGCCCACGCCGGCTTCGCCGGTGAGGATGGGATTGTTCTGACGGCGTCGGGTGAGAATATCGATACACTGGCGAATCTCCTCATCGCGGCCCAGTACCGGATCAATCTTGCCCTGTTTGGCCCGTTCGGTGAGGTTGACGGTGTATTTGTCCAGGGCCGGGGTTTTGCTGGGGCGTACCGCGGCCGCTTCACCGGGAGAGCCATTACCGCCGGCAGGGGCGCCTGAGGAGGATTCAGCGGTGGTGCCGATAACGGCGCGGGCGGTTTCCCGCAGGGACTCCGGCGCGATATTTTTGAATTCTGGCGCGGATTCCAGCAGGGCGCGGCGGGATTGTTCATCCAGCATCAGGGCTGCCAGCAAATGGCCGCTGGTAATCATGCCGTGGCCGAAATCCACCGAACTCAGCATCCAGGCATTCTTGCTGGCGTCGACGATGGCGGGGGACAGTGCCGCCTGCCGGGAACTGCCGCTCTTGAATTTCTCCATCGTGTTGGTGAGCTGTTTGGCGACCTTGCTGATGTCCAGGCCGTGCTTTTCCAGCAGGGCATTGAAGTCATTATCGACATCCTCCAGCAGTTTCAGCAGCCAGTGCTCCACTTCCACGTTGTATTGGGTGCGCGCGATACAGAGTCCGGCTGCGCCTTCCAGCGATTCCCGCATCGGCGGGGACATTTTATCGACCAAGGATTTCAAGTTTACGTTTATCATGCCTAGATTCCCTGTATTTCGCCTTTCATAAGGCTATGGTTTGTTGTTATTCACTGACCAGTACGCGAATCATGCGTGGTTTATTGTCCCGGCGGCCCGGTGGCTGGTGAAGTCCGCAATTCCAGCCCAGCATCAGTTCCCCTCCTTCCACCGGTTTGCCATCGACGTCGACGCTATGACCCAGACCGATTTTCGGGATCTCGTTCTGGTCGATATTGATCTCGATGTCGAAATCGAAATCCGTTCCCACCAGAAAACGGACGAAGGCCTTCAGCGCCGCCATCTTCTGGCTGCGAGGCGCAATTCTGACAAATTGCCGGTAGCTGAGGTGCTCGATATGGATGCGGAATTTGCTTTGGATATCCCAGCAGCTCCGCCCCAGAATCACATTCATGCCCAGTTCGTTGTTCTGGCCGTTGAGGCGACCCAAGGCCGGTATCCGGCTTTGCATGTCGGTGGGCAGTACCTGGCGGGTGCCGATGAACTGTTCTACGGTAATGGGCAGTTCAAAATAATGTTGCAGAATGCGCGCCAGGGTGGGGGCGGACGGCGTGCCGCGGGACATGTGGGCGCTGAAACCCATCAGGGCTTCATCCGGCAGCGGCAGGCGCTGTTCCAAGCCGCCGCTGCCCAGGCCGATCAGGGATGCAAGAATCTGGCTGAACAGGTCCGGTCCGCGTCGGTTTTCGCAACGCGACCGTTCATACACCACCGGCAGCCGGTATTTGTGCCAGGCCTGGTAATAGAGCGAGGTGCTGCGGTGATTCAGCACATCGAGAAAATCCACCAGGGAACGGTCTTTCTGGCGCAGGCGTTTGATCACCAGTTCGCTGGTGTGGTAGGGGAGAATGCCGGTGCTGCCGAACAGGCTGAAAATATTGACCAGCATCTCCCATTGTTTTTGCGGGGCGTCGTCGTCTTCCTGGTTGGTGGTTTTGGTGATTTCCACCCGGTCGATGTCGGAGCCGCGAAAGGTCAGGCTGGCCTGGCCGCGGAAATGAATGCCTTCCCGGTTGGGCGGGGCACCTAGGGCTACCGGCACGTGGGCAAAGGATTCAGTTTTCTGCGCCCGCAGCCGGGCCGCCCGCTCGAGCAGACGCACCGCCTGAAAGAAGGCGAAGCGTTGGGGCTCCGCCTGCAGCTGGTCGGTTACAGCAGTGTTTTTTCGCCGGCGCGCGGAGGCCATCGCTTCATATCCTCCTCAAAGTTGCTGAGTCGAGCAATCAGACGGGTGAATGAGTTCAGTGAGCAGTATAGGGCCAGAAACCGCTCCAGCACACTGGCAAACAAATAGGCCGAGCCGCCGGCGATGAGGCGCGGATCGAATTCCATTTCCACCTGGGTGCCCCGGCACATGGCGGTGCCCCTGCCCGCGGTGATGGGGGCCATGATCGGGCGGGTTCTTACTTTGGCGATGGATTCGATCATCTTGCGGGTGGTATCGGAATCGCGGAAATCATACAGCCGCAGGATTTCCTTCAATGCCTCGCCGTTTTCATCGGCCGTGAGGGACAGATGATTGAGATTCAGATGGGACATCAAACGCCAGTGGGCCCGGTTGCGCAGCGGCGGCCGCAGGGTGCTGGTGGGCTGGCTGATGCAGTGGATAGAGGCCACCGGCGCATCCCCTTCCACCATGTTCAGTTTCGGCTGCTGGGTGCCGGAGGGCAGCTTGCCCGGCAGATTGCGGTTGAAACAGGTCAGGCGGATATCCAGAGTTTCGTCATTGGGCAGGTTGGGGTCGAAATCCAGGTCTACCAGGCTGAGATTGATTTCCGATGCCCTTTCGTTCTTATTTTCCCCTTCGATCACGGATAACCGCCGTTCGAACCAGTAGGTGCCATGGTTTTTGGTGGTATGGCGATGTTGGATTCCGTAGAAGGGGGTGTATTCGAATTTCTGCCCCATGGAATTAGATGCATTCACCGCATCCACCGAATAGATTTCCAGGGCGCCGGTGCGACGGCCGTCGGGAATGATGCGGTATTCGTACTGGGTATGCGGTAAGGTGATGGGATCGGCTACATAGGGGAACAGGTTCACCGCCGGCGTGCAGCCCAAGGCGAAGGTGCTGGCGTTTATATAATGTTCTAGTTCGCCATCGGACTGTTTCATATAAATGTACAGATTAAGTTCACTGCTGGTGCCGGCGGGCAGGGCGGAGAGGTCAATGTCCACAAACAGGAACTTCTGCGGGAAGACGAAATATTCCGTTAGCAGTCGATAACCCACAAAGGCGTTGGCCGGATAAGGCAGCAGGCCTTCCTCGATGTCGAAACCCACGGCGCGGATACTGTTGCTGGTTGCATAGACCGGCGCCGGGTCGGATTCATTTTTTGCCAGTACCAGTTTGACGGCGCCGTTGAGGAGGTGTTCATAGAGCGGATAGATATGTTTGGGTTGTCCGCGCAGGTAAAACCGGATTTTCCCCGGTTTCAATTCGCTCAGCGACAGGGCCGGCGACAGGGTCTTTAACTGAATGTGCAGCACCGCGTCGGCACCGCTCACCACATTAGCGCCGGGTGCTGCAAACGGGCGCGCCATCAGCTGGGCGGATTCCACTTTGATGGGCTGAATGTCCACGGAATAGCGGGTGGTGAAGCGGCAGCTTTCACCGCCGAAGGTTTCTGTATCCAGTTCCGTACCGGCAGGCACTTCAACGCAGGCGTCCAGCGCATCCGCCGCCTGGAACTGGACAATGCTCATGGATGGAATCGGGCGCTGGTAGTGAGGATACAGGGTGCCCAGCAGACCGTCGGTGAGTTCGGGAAAATCGTCGTTCAGTTTGTCCTGGATGCGGGCATTGAGCAGAGCCACGCCGTCCAGCAGCCGCTCCACAAAGGGGTCTTCCGGACGCTCGTTGGCCAGGCGCAGGCGGTTGCCGATCTTGGGGTGGCGCTGGGCGAATTCCGACATGGCCTTCTGCAGAAAGGCCAGTTCCTTTTCATAATGCTGGAGTAACTCATCACTCATTTACGCAGTCTCCGCAACCGTGACAGAACGGGTCACGGGGTTGAGTGCCGAATCGAATACGATCACTTCGTCTGCCGAAAGGGCGCACAGGGTGGCTTCCACCCGGAACCGGATGCTGGGATCTTCCGGATCAAACACTGACTGAGTCTGCACCTTTACGCTGCGAATGCGCGGTTCGTAACGGCGGACGGTTTCCTCCACCGTGCGGCAGAAATCCAGGCGTGCCTTTTGAGAGCCCAGGTTGAGGGTGGCGGCATCCGGCAGACCGTAGTTGTGCAGCGCACGCTGGATATGTTGGTATTCCTCCGGTGGTGCAATGCAGCACTGGCGGGTATTGAACAGGTCCTCCAGATCCCGGCGCACGCTTTCCTTGAGCTGGTGGATCACCAGATGGTGGGCACGGTCGGATTCGCACCTGGCTCTGGGGGTTGTCGTCCAGCAGGCGGTCCAGCAGCGGCACGGTGAGCTTCTGGTCGGCGTCGATCATAGGCTCAACCTCGTGCTCCGATATTGGATTGCGACAGTTCCGTAGTGAGTTTCAGTTCCGACACCAGATTCTCGGCAATGTAATGGGGTTTGAGGTAAATCACGCAGGTGTACTGCCCGGGCTTGCCCGGCAGCTCCCGTACCTGCAGCCGGGCGTCCCGCAGGGGGTACTTGGCGCGCATTTCCCAGCTCAGGTCGTCGCGCCCGGTGGTGTACTTGTGCAACCACTTGGTCAGCAGCAACTCGCAATCCTTTTCCGTGGCATAGGAACCCACCATATCCCGTATCATCACCTTCAGATAATGGGCGAAACGTGAGGCACACAACACCTGCTGCAACATGGCACTGATGCGGGCGTTGGCAGTGGCGCTTTGGGAATCATAGGTCCTGGCGGCATGCAGGGACGGGTTGCTGTGAAAGGCCGCCAGCGGCACCCCATAGCACTGACACAGGGCCATCAGCCCCAGATCATTCAGTTCGCGCTCGATACTGTCGGTGATGATCACATCCGTCAAAATATGATAAGCACCGGTGCCATCGGGAATGGGCAGCGGCTCGTATCCTGTCACCACGCCGCCGGCCAGTTGATCCCGGGGCACGCCCCGGGTCTGGGCAAACCAGCCGATCTCGCCGAATTCGCGGATGATCACGCTGGCAAAGGCAAAGCTGGCGTTGCCCCTCAGATAATGTTCCGGCCGATAGCATTCCTCTTCGAAGGGAAACATGCCGGACGTTATCTGGTGGGGAGTACGCAAAAGAATGCGGGGCAGGGTGAGGGCGACAAAACGGCTGTCCTCCGACTGCCGGAACTCACGCCACTTGATATATTCCTGCTGCTGGAAGATAGCCTGGAAATTCAGATGACTGCCCAGAGTGTCGTAGTGATCCAGCCCGAACAGCTGGGGCGCCGCGCCGCAGATAAACGGCGCGAAGGATGCCGCCGCAATCTGTGCCATGCCCTGCAGTGCTTCCAGATCGTTATGGGGATGACCTTTGTAAGGGCGGTGACTGACATAATAATCCCCGATCAGAATGCCGTAGGGCTGGCCCCCGGGGGTGCCGAATTCGTCGAAATAGATGCGCTGGAACAACTGGCTCTGGTCGAAGTCCTGGGCTTTGGCAATATCCTTGCAGACCTCGCTCCAGCTTACATTGAGCAGACGCAGCTGAATATCCGGATAGAGATAACTTTCGTCGCAGAGTTTTTTCAGGCTGCGCCAGGACGCTTCCAGGCGTTGGAAGTCTTTGTGGTGCAGAATGGCGTTGAGCTGTTCCGCAATCAATTCATCTATCAGAGCGATCTGCTGTGCCAGCCACTGCCGGATCGGCAGTTTGCGGGTGGCGGCATTGGCTTCGAAGTGTTGTGCCCAGATCGCAAAGGCTTCCTTGTCATCCTCACAGCGCAGAAACGCGGCCAGGGCATTGCCGGACAGATCGTCCGTTGCCTTCTGTGCGGCGCTTAGCATGTCGGCGAGGATGCTGTTGGTCATTGTTATGTGTTAACAGAATATGAACAAGCAAAAAGTTGGTGCGGACGATTGAGAGGGGATTCGATTTTCAGGACCGTTTTCGGCCATGGGTGAGTAGCGAAACGAAAAAGCATGCTCTTTCGGCTGCGAACGCCATGAGCGTATCCGGGAATGGCTGGATCCGAAGGGACCGCTATCCCTTTGTGTCGTGTCGTGAAAGTCGAATCCCCCCTCAACCTGGACCCAATTAATAACAACAATTGCAATAGCCAAACGGCGTGGCTTGGTCTAAAGCCACGCCGTTCTCAAGCTGCCGAAGCGGATCAGCCTGCCGTCGGAATTCTGGCCACCATCCGCAGGGACGTGGTCAGTTCCTCCATCTGCAGCCAGGGCCGCAGATGGGCAACCGCATTGTAGGAGCCAGGGGCCCCCGGGGTTTCCTTCACTTCGATACGGGCCTCCGCCAGCGGGAACTTCGCCTTCATCTCCGCGCTCGCATCCGGATTGCTGTTGGTATAGTTGGCAATCCACTTGTTCAGCCACTGCTCGCAATCCTTCGCCTCCATGAAGGAACCGATCTTGTCCCGCGCCATCACCTTCAGATAGTGCGCGATACGGCCGGTGGCCATCATGTAAGGCAGACGGGCGGAAATGGCCGCATTGGCGGTGGCGTCCGGATCATCGTACTTTTTCGGCTTCTGGGTGGTCTGGGCGCCGAAGAAAACGGAATAATCCGTGTTCTTGTAATGGCAAAGGGGCAGGTAGCCCAGATTGCTAAGCTCAGCCTCACGGCGGTCAGTGATCCCGACTTCAGTGGGGCACTTCTGATCCACGTCGCCATCGTCGCTCTTGAAAAGGTGGGAAGGCAGACCCTCTACCTTACCGCCGCCTTCCGCGCCGCGAATGGCGGTACACCAGCCGTTCTCCGCAAAAGCACGGGTCAGGGTGGTGCCCATTACATAGGCCGCGTTCATCCAGGTGTACTTGTCGTGGCTGACGGCCTTGTGCATGCCTGACTCATCCGCCTTGAATTCCTCGTAGTTGAATTCTTCCACCGGCTTGGTGTTGGCGCCGTAAGGCAGACGCGACAACACACGGGGCATTACCAGAGTGACGAAACGGGAATCCTCGCTGTCACGGAAGCTGCGCCACTTGATGTATTCCTGGGACGCAAAGATGCCGGACAGGTCGCGGGGCGTGGACAGCTCGTTGAAATCATCGAAGCCGAACATCTGGGCGCCGGCGGCGCTGATGAACGGACAGAAACCGGCGGCTGACACGTTGGACATGTTGGTCAGCAGGTCGATGTCTTCCGGGTGATTGGTGAACTCATAGTCACCGATCAGAGCGCCGTAGGGCTCACCACCGGCGGAGCCGAATTCCGCCTCGTAGATCTTCTTGAAGATCTGGCTCTGGTCGAATTCCACCGCCTTGTCCAGATCCTTGAACAGCTCGCGCTTGCCCATGTTGAGCATGCGGATCTTGAGGCCGGTACCGGTTTCGCTGTTCATCACCAGATGGTTCAGGCCGCGCCAGGAACCTTCCAGCTTCTGCAGCTTTTCATCGTGCATGATGGCTGCCAGCTGGTTGGAGATTGCTGCGTCGATGGCAGTGATGGCATTGCCGATGGTCTTGGTCAGGTTGCGGTCCCAGGTTACGGTGCCGGACATCACCTGTTTGGTGAGGTTGGCGAGCAGATCCTGGGCTTCGTCGCGTTCGGTCTGCTTGGTGGCGCCGATCGCCATTTCCAGCAGGCTGACGCTGCCTTCGGTGGCCTCGGCGCCGCCTTCTGACTGGGTTTGTTCTTCAGCCATTACTCTTTACTCCCTTCATCTTTCTTGCCCAATCCGAGCTCTTCGGAAATTGAGGCGACTTTGTCGGTGTTTTGCAGGATGTCTTCCAGAATGCCTTCCAGTTTCTCGGAACGGTCGGCCTTGCTCATCAGGTCACGCAGTTTGTTGCGGGCTTCCAGCAGTTGCTTGAGGGGCTCCACCTGGTTGACGATGGCGGTGGGGTGGAAATCGTCCATGCTATTGAATTGCAGGTCGACGGCCAGTTCGCTGTCGTCGCCGGCCAGGGTGTTTTCCACTTTCATCGACACGCTGGGGGCAACGTTGCCCATGACCTGGTTGAAGTTGTCGCGGTCGATGGAAACGAACTTGCGTTCCTTGAGGGGTTTCTTGTTTTTGGTGTTGTCGCCGGAGTAATCCCCCATCACGCCCACGACGAAGGGCAATTCCTTGGTCTGTTCGGCGCCGCCGGTTTCCACATCGTACGTGATATGAACGCGCGGTTTGCGCACGCGCTTGAGTTTGTCATGAATGCTCTCCGCCATGGGTGAATCCTCCGATTGAATTGTTGGTATTGGTTACCTGTATTTTCAGGTTGTATTCCAGTTTCCGGTCTCTACTGCGCCTTTGATACTTTTCACGTTCCGTGTGCTTACCACCTCAAGCCGCCAGATGACTCGCCGGCGGGCTCACTGCTATCTGAACTCTGTTCCGTATGGGAAGTGCCTGTGCCGGCGGTGGCGGCATAACTTGAGGAGGCATCTTCGTCCCCCTGCAGGTTGGCGCCGGTCAGATGCTGGTAGAAGGCCCGGGCTATGGGGTCCGGCACCAATTCCAGAATCAGTTCCGACATGGGCATGCGGCCCCAGCGTACCAGCCGCTCGATACCGCTGACGAGAGGCGTGTGGGGCTCAGTCCTGCGGAAGTACTGGGCTACTTCGTCCAGCCGGCGCAGTGCATCCTCGCGGCTGCCGATGGGGCCGCCGGCGGCAGGGCGCGTAGCGCCCGCCGCCGGGGCGGCGGTTTCTGTCTGCGCGTGAGCGGTGTCTTCTTCTGCCACTGCCAGTTTCTCCTTGGCGAGGAAGCGCACGGTACGGAGAACTTCTTCCAGCGTTTCCAGAATGAGTGAATAGGGTGGGGCTTCGTGGCCGCAGTGCTGCCGCAGGGTATCGTTCATGGCGCGGAAATCACTGAGGCAGGTGTTCAGATCAGCGGTGAGGTTCTGGTAAAACGTGTTGGGGGCTTCGACCACCGCGGTTTCGATATCCTTCAGGGTGAAGCCCAGGCTGGCGAACTTTTCATCCCGCTTGTCCAGGTCGCTGATCTTGTCGGCGTCGCGGGCCTGCTGGTATTGCCAGTAGCTGAAGCTGCCAACGGAGCTGTCCGGCGTAATGAGAGAGTTGCGGATCGGGGCCAGCAGGGTGCCTTCGCCGCTGTCGCCGTTGAGGCCCGCCAGGGCGGCGACCTTGGTCTCGATGCCGTCTTCATCGGGCTCCGGGTAGAGGTTGTCCCAGTATTGATCGATCAGGCCGCGGGTGAGCTGGATACCGTCCCGCAGGCCGGCGAAATCGTGAAACCGGATCAGGGCCTCGATCAGCCAGCTGGCTACTTCGAGATCCTTGGCATGTTCCTTTAGAATGGTGGGGGCCAGACTCAGAATCGGCTTCCATTCGGCCATGATGTCGGCCGCCTGATCGGGGTCGAACAGGGCGGCACGCTCCGCGGCCCGGGCCTTGTTGCGGGCGTCCTTGATCTGAGCGTAGATCGAGGTGGGGGAGCCGCCGGCGCGGATATCCTCACCCTGGGGCTGCTCATCGGTGACCGGTTTCAGCAGTTCATCGACGTCGATTATGTGCGGTGATGCCATGTCTGTCCCTTTCGGTTACGCATCGTCTCGTTATAAGTGCGCGAAATGACTGGCTGTTTACCCTGTTTGTGTCTTCGCATTCTAGCCAATGATAGCGATGTGACGACAGCCATGCAGCTATCAGGGCCGTGCGCCCGGAATCCTGTGATTATGCTACTAGCAAATTACGTTCCAACCGTATTCGTGCCACTGACCCGTCAGCATGGCGGTGAAGCCATGGGGATTGGGCAGGGATTCGCTGGAAAACAGCATGTTAGGGCTGTTTTCCCCTCCGCCAGTGTACCAGAGACTGAAGCTGGGGTGTTGCTGCCGTAGCAGGGTCTCGGTCAGGGCCAGGCAGTGTTGCAGTGACATATCAGCCGCCGGGATTTCCATGCCTGAGGCGGCATCGCTGACACAGTTGCCCAAGGTTTGTCCGGGTGCCTGCCGCAGTTGCCAGGGAATCAGCTGTGGAGGTGCCAGGCCATCGAGTACCGCCACCACCGCCTCCACCGTGGGGGACTCTTTCAGGCAGGCCAGGGCGATCTGCTCCAGCTGCTGGAACCAGGCGCTGTTCTGGCACAGGGCAGCGCTGATGCGGGTGCTGTTGGGTAGCGGCAGGGCCAGGGTGAGGGGAAAGTAACGTCCCACCCGGTCGACGCTGGGCAGCACCAGCCCCAGCCAGGCCTGGCCGTCGATACAGCCGGAGGACAGGGCGAAGCGCCAGATCGGTGCGGTCAGGTAGTGTTCCAGCCAGTGTTCCCCCAGCATCTGGCGACTGTCCTGCACCGCCTGCTGCAGCCACTGGTCCCACAGTTCCACGAAGACCCGGGGCAGGTTACGGTCGACGAAGTCACCGTAACCGGGCAGTTTGCCGAAGAAGCCGATCCGGGGTGTCACGTTTAACCTCCATTCCTGATTACAGGTTCTTGGGACAGTGGTAGTGCCGCAGCAGGGGCACATCGAGGCCGCTGATGCGGCTGCTGGTATCCAGCAGATAGGTCGCCTTGCGCCCGTCTTTCTGGAACACGGCCCGGTAGCGGGTATTGCCGATCTTTCTGATGTGAGCATCATCCAGCGCCCGCAGCCAGGCCCAGGGACCGGAATAGCGGGCCCGGTGCAGGGTCTGGTTCAGATCCTCGAACAGGATGCGGACCTGGGTGTCACGGCTGATCTGCCAGCTGTAGCGCTTGGGAATCCGGGGCCCGTGGGTGTACACGTTGCGCTGATTGCCCAGCTGCAGTTCAAATTTGCCCACGGCGGTATCCAGGCCGGCAGGTGTGAGTTTGAAGTGATAGCCCGGGGATGCCGGGTTGTCGCGATAGAAGGCGGTGCGGATGGCGTCGGCTGCCCGCAGTGCTTCCAGGCTGGTGGGGCTGAATGCCACCGCCTGGTGTTCCAGGGGTTTGGCGCGACCGTCATTGTCGAGGAAGGGTTTGACGTTGGCCTGGACGAATTTGGCCTCCACCCCGGCCGGGCTGAAGAACTGGTTGAAATCGTCCACGGTGGCCTCCGCGGTCACCGTGCGCATGGGATAGCGGTTGGCCAGGGTGCGGGTATAAACCTCGTATGCCTGCTGGTGCCAGGCGCTGTCCAGATAGGCCTTGGTGCGTTTCAGCATGACGCTCCAGGTATGGTCGGCGATCTCGTTGAGCCAGGTGTTCACCGGCGCCGGCGCATTGCTGGCCAGGGCCCTCAGGGTGTGCAGGGCATCAGCACTGTTACCGTTGTAACGGGCCTTGGCAGCGTTGAAGATGGCGGCGTTGGGATTGGGGTCTACCGCCATGTTATTGAGGTAATCGTGCAGGGCCTTGATACCGCTCAGGATGTCATTGAGGGGTGGGGGCTGCTGGGCATTGTTGGCCGTGAGCTGATTCAGTTTGAGAAAGGTCACGTCAACCGAGGTGGGTTTTACGGCCTTTTTCAGCAGGATGCTGGCGGCGCCGGCGGCCTTGCCGGTTGCGCCGGGCAGGGTGGGCGGTGCGGGCCAGCCGGGGGTGAGGGCGGTATTCTCCCGGGTCACCCGCAGTACCGCCACGATGGGGGAATAGGCGGGGTCAGCCAGTTTCTTAAGGGCGGCTGTGGTCTGCGCCAGATCGCCGAAATCCTGTATGTGGAGGGCATTCAGAAAGTCGTTCCACCGGGAGGCGTATTCGTTCAGGTACTGGGTCTTCAGCTGTTTTGCCAGGGCCTCCTTGTCGGCATCGCTGAAATCATCCGCCTTGGTGTTGCCGAAGATCCAGCGGTCGTTTTCCAGCTGTTTGAGCAGGGGGGAATCGGTGCTGAAATCCAGGGATTTGTAGCCGTCCTTGCTGAACAGTCCGGACATCTTCGATTGTGAGGCGTTGTCGGCAAGGCCGAACATGGCGGCGCCCTGACCGCCGATCTGCCCGTAAAGGTCGAGTTGGGATTTGCCCAGATTGCTGGATTTGAGCTGGCTGTAGAGCCGTTGCGGGGCCGGAATCTGCTTCAGTTTCAGGCGCACACTGGCGATTAGTTGCTGATCCAGCTTGACCGGCCCCAGGCCCTGTTGCAGCAGGGTGTTGAGGTGATTCAGCAGATCCTGCTGTTTGCCGGCCTCACCGGGCAGGCGTTTTTCCCACTCGGTTTTCGCCCAGTTGCGGAGGGTGTCGGCATTGAAGTGGGCCTTGTCCGCCAGCATGAGGTAGACACGGAAGGTGTTGATCAGGCCGTCATCGGTGGCGGCCAGGGATCGCAGTTGCTGTTCCAGACTGTATTGGAAGCGGGGCAGGAAATCCTTGCGCAGGGCATCCAGATAGAGCCGGTTGGCTGCCTGATCCACGGAGGAATCATACAGGCCTACGCTGGCCAGCCAGGGGTGTTCCTGCTGGTCGTAGACGTTGGATGCTTTGCGCAATGGATTCAGGGCCGGCAGGGTGCTCACCGGATTCTGGTCGAATTTGCCCAGCTTCGCATCGGCCTGTCGGTACTGGCCGGTTAACCGGGTGACCTGTTCCATGTAACTGTTATTGCGATTGAGGGTGCCGAACCAGACTCCCAGCAGAGCCACGAACACTACACCCAGCAGGCCGAAATAACCGCGCCGCAGCCAGCGCAGGCTGGTTTCCAGTTTGCGGTTGCTGCCCACCACTTCCGCTTCGGGAATCACGATGTCCCGGAACAGGCGGTTGATGAAGAAGCTCTTGCCGGTCCCGCTCTGGTTGCGCAGGGCATCGCGGCTGAGGCCGAAGTTGCTGGACACCGCCGCCATCATGCGGTCGATGGGGGTGCCCTCCTGGGTGCCGCTGCACAGGTAGACGCCCCGCAGCAAAGGCTGCTCGGTGTAGCGGCTGGGGGCGAAGGCTTCGTTCATGAACTCTTCCGCCAGCGGCTTGAGGTTTTCCACCTGCTGGGGGAAGGCCTGGATCAGGGCCCGCTTGGCCGGGTCCCGTTCATTGTGGACCCGCCACAGAACCCGGTCGTTGAGGCTGCGGATAAGCTGGTCGAATTCCTGGCCCAGGCCGCTCAGGCTGGCCTGGGCCTGCTGGGGCTCGAAGGTGACGCCCCATACCTGCTGCCGTTCCGGCTGGGTGAGGTTGGCGAAGAATTCGGTGAATCCGGCAATCAGGTCCGCCTTGGTGAGCATGACGTAGATCGGAAAGCGGACGCCGAAGGTTTTCTGCAGTTCGTCGATGCGCTCGCGGATCAGTTTGGCGCTGTGGCTGCGCTGACCTGGTTGCTGGGTCAGCAGGTCCTGCACGCTGATGGCGATGAGGGCGCCGTTGATGGGGCGGCGCGGCCGGTGTTTTTTCAGCAGGTTAAGAAAGTTCTGCCAGGCGGAGCTGTCCACCACTTTGTGACTGTCCTGGGTGGTGTAGCGGCCGGCGGTGTCGATCAGCACGGCTTCGTTGGTGAACCACCAGTCGCAGTTGCGGGTGCCGCCGATGCCGCCCAGCGCGCTTTTGCCGTGGCTGTCAGCCAGGGGAATTCCAGGCCGGAATTGACCAGGGCGGTGGTTTTGCCGGCACCCGGTGGGCCGATGATGACATACCAGGGCAGTTGGTACAGCGCCACTTTGCCTTTGCTGCTGTCGAATTTGGCCTGGCGCAGAATGGCCATGCCTTCGCTGAAGCGTTTGTTGAGGGCAGCCACTTCCTGGTCGGTGCGGGCGGCGTCCTGGTCCACCTGGTTGTCTTCAAGTTCCTTCACCATGCTCTGGTTCTTGCGCTGTGCCAGCCACATGACCAGCAGTTGCACGATAAGCCAGATCAGCACGATGCCCAGCATCAGGATCAGGCGCATGGTGTGGGAGAGGGTTTTGTTGTCGGCGCCGAACTTGATGTAATCGGCGCCGAACCAGATCACCAGTGACAGGGCGAAAACGCCCAGCAGCCCCAGGAATATTTTGTTTGTCAGAATGCCTACAAGCCGCTTCATGGGTTAGTCCGTTAGTTTGAATTTAGCGCTGTTTTCTTGTTAAAGTAAGATACTGGGGCCGCCGAGCGGCTTTTCAGCCGGCGCGCAGGTGTTTAAGTCTGGACGCGCGATTAACCCATGCCTGGAGGCCGCACAGCGGCATTCCTGCGGCTGTGCGGGCGGATTTACACACCCGCACGCCGAATGAAAAGCCTCGTTGAGTGCCATCCCCCAACTTCTATTTTTTATCCGTCCTCTCAAGCTGCTGACTCAAAGTCTGCAACTGTGTCGCCGTCGGTTGCGTGGCGTTGAAAATCCACACCCGGAACACGCTGTAACTCACCAGCATCAGTGCCAGCGCAATGGCGGTGATGACCCACAGGGGAATGTATTCCGTCAGTCCCTTGCGGGTGCGGATGGTGCTGGCGCCGTTGGGGGACAGATCCTGCGCGAATTCACCGCGCAGTTTTTCAATGGTGTTATAGAGATTGTCCCGCAGGGTTTCCAACTGGTCGCGGCCGCGGGGATCCATGCGGAATTTTCCTTCGAAGCCCAGGCTCAGCAGCAGGTAGTCCAGCTCGATCAGGTCGAGGTTGGTGCTGGGGGCTTCCATCATTTTTTTCAGGATAGCGAAGAATTTTTCCCCGCCGCCGGTTTCCTTGTGGAACAGGCTCAGCAGGGAGTGCTGGGCCCAGCCCGCCTGGGCGCCCCAGGGGGTGTTCATCACCGCTTCGTCGAGGGTGGCGCACAGCTGGTAGCGGGCGGCCAGGGCGATTTCCGGGCGTGCGTTCTGTTGTTTGAGTTTGCTGTCGAACAGTTTGATTTCGTCTACCAGATGGCGGTGCAGGTCGGCCACGTCAGCGTGCTGCGGGGTGTGGCGCAGTTTGGTGGCAACGGCCAGCAGGGTGGCGGCGGCGCTGATCAGGGGGTTCAGGCCCCGTTGTACCGACAGCAGATCGGCGCCGGCATCCGTCACAAAACCACCGCCACTGGCCGTGACACTCGCCGCGGACGGCTGGGGCGGCGTCGGTGCCCTGTGCTGGCCGGGCTGGGGGATGAAGACAGTGCTGTCCATTTCCTGCTGGCCGGGCTGGCGCTGGCCGGGGGTGAATACGGTCTTATCGTCGTCGTCGCTCATGGGGTCAGTCCCGGATTGTCCAGAGTTCCATTTCCAGGCCGGGGAAGTCGCCCCCCAACTGGATGGCGAAGCCGCCGGAGGTCTGCATCAGTTTCCACAGCTCGCTGGCGCGGTCCAGTTCAAAATAGGTGAAGCCGGCGTGATACGGAATCTGCCGCGGCGCCACCGGCAGGGCCTGCAGGGGAATCCCCGGCATCTGCGCGCTGATGAATTCCCGGATGCGTTCCACCGGGGCGATTTTCACCTGGGCCGGGAAACCGGTGCGCAGCTGGTTGGGCGGCACGTCGGCTTTCACTGCCAGCACGATGGTGGACTTGCCGATAATAGAGTGATCGGTAATCGGTGCCACGTGGATGCCGTATTTGCGTTCGGAGAGTTCCAGTGCCACGGCAGTCTGTTCCAGCACCGTGCTCAGGCACTGGCGCAGGCTCACCAGTACGGCGTTGAAGATGGCCTGCAGTTCCTCGTGCTGGTAACGGGGGAATTCCGGGGGGCGTTTGCGGCGGGTGGTGAAGGTGGCCAGTTCCCCCGCCATCTGTACCAGCTCGGTGTAACAGGTGAGGGGATGGAGCTGGCTGATGGTGCTGAGGTGGGCCACCAGGGGTTCCATCCGGTTCAGGGCCTGCAGCAGCAGGTAGTCGGCGATTTCGGCGGACCCGGCGCGGCCGCTGTCCGCCAGGCGCCCGCTGAGGGCTTCGGCGCGGTGATGGATCAGGCCGTGGATTTCTGTCAACAAACCGCCGATCACCGGGGATTTCAGGCAGTCCAGCAAGGGCGGCACATAGCTGTTGTCGAGCACCACTGCTTTATCAGCGATAAATTCCTGGATGCGCGCCAGGCCGATAATGGCGTAGCCGCTGAGGTCGTCTGATCCCAGCTTCAGCATGGCGTTCAGCTGGCCCACGCTGATCTCCGTCGGGTCACCCCCTTCGCCGGTGTTGTTGCGCACTTCCATCGGCATCGCCAGGTAACGGGCCAGGGTGTTGCGGCCTTCCTCCTCGGCGATCTCCATGCTGCCGGGGCGGCGCAGGGGCAGGCACAGGTACACCATTTCGTTGGTGGTGTTTTCCGGCACGTCCAGTACCGGGGGCAGGCCGTCATCGGGAAAGCTGAAGGGGTTGCCGTCGGGGAAGACTCCCCGGGCCTGACTCAGGCCGATTTTCCCCAGCTTGAGCAGTTCGGTATCCAGCGCGTAATCCAGCAGGCCCCACAGGTAGCCGCCGGCGGCACTGCAACGACTGTCGATGTAGTGCTCGAAATAGCGGTCCTGTTGCTGGAAGTGTTGGGGTCGCAAAAACAGACCTTCGGACCAAACCACTTTGTTGCTGATCGTCATCGAAAGCTCCGCTCTGGGCGTGAATTATTGTGTCGTTTGCCGCGGATTTATCAGTCCGCCAGGCGGATATTGAGTTTTTCCACCCGCACATCGGCGCTGCTGGTGGAATAGGCCTCGATGGGAATCACCAGTTTGGCCTTGGCTTTGTCATACTGGATGAATTCCGCCAGGATGCCCACGTATTTGACTTCCGGCGTCAGCGCGATTTTTTCTTCCCGCTTTTCACCGGGGGCCAGTTCCTTGAGCTTGGTGATTTCGATCAGGTCATTGCCCAGACGGCCCTTGGGATCTTCGAACAGGTTGATGAAATCCTCGTTTTTGAACTGGCGGTCGTCACGCAGTTTGATGACTTCGAGCACGATGGGCGCCGGATGGCCGCTGGATGTGGGGTTGACATCCTTGCTGGTGCTTACCGTCAGATCGAGGGAGGTATCGAGGTCCAGGGCTTTGCGGGTGGTGGCGCAGGACGCGGCAGTGAAAATCAGAAGCACCGTCAGGGCGAAGCGAACCGAAATTTTAGTGAATTTGAGCATAGTCCCGGTCTTGGAAAATGGATGATTGAGGTTTTGGGTTCCGGCTTATCTGTCTTTGGCTCGATTCCGCTTTCCGGCCTTTATGTTGTTGGTCTGGTCTTCATAGGCTTCAGCAAATTCAGTGCCAAATAGCCGGTTGAAGGTGGTTTCCGGATCCTGCTGAAGTTTATCAAAGTATTCCTGGTAGGCATCCCACAGGCGGGATTTTTTGTTGCCCAGCAGGCCTTTGTGGGCGGCTTCCGCAAAGTGGTGCTCCAATACTTCTGGCGAAAATTTGGACAACATATGTTCGTAAGCCCGGCGCATACCCGCCAGCAGCGCCAGTTGATGGGATTCGATATCCTCGAATGCCTCGACTACCGCTTTGCCGGGGGCCATATAAGCTCCGGAGCGTTCACCGAACAGGTAGCTCAGGGCATCCTTCTCGGTGACCGCGAATTTGAGCGGATTGTTTTCCGCCCGCTGGATCATGGTGCGTTCCAGCCGCAGTTCATTCTTGATGCTGCTGCGGGCCCGCAGCATTTCCAGCAGCCGGGTGATGGTTTCCCGCAGTACCCCTACAACATCGTCAGTGAGCCCTTCCAGCTGTTGTGGTTCCAGGTGCCCCAGCTCCAGTAGCTGTGCCAACAGGACGGCGGTCTGCTGACGGGCGTCGCCGGTTGCGCCAGCGGGGGCCCCAACCGGGTCGGGTGCCGGCGTTGCCGATGGCACGGGGGGGGGTTCAGGAGCAATCGGTTGAGCCTCCGGTACCGGCGTTGGGGGGGCCTGGGATGGCTCCGGTTCGGGAACCGGCGTTGAGGGCAATGACGCGTCACCGGTCGTCAGGTCTTCCGCCGGCTTGTCAGACGATGTGCCACCGTCCAGTCCCAGCAGCGCGTCCAGGTCATCGGCGTCTTCCACCTCAGGGGCCGGGGCTTGAGAAGCAAATGCCGGCGGCGGCTCAGTGGGAGGAACCGGGGGGGAAGCGGGGGGCGTACTGAAAGCCTGGTTAATGGCGGGCGCGTCGTCTTTCTGGCTACCCTTCCACCAGTCAGGATCGTCATCCAGGGTCGAGGGAGGGGAGGGGGAGTCACTCTGGCGCGCCTGATCGATGGCGGCCAGGGGATCGTTTTCCTCGTCGACTGCAGGGATAGCACTGTGATTGACGTTGGAGGTGCCCCACAAGGGCTCCTGGTTGGGGCTGGGTGCCTGGGGTTCCAGCCATTTGTCGAAATCGTCAGGGGCAGGGCTGGCGCTGTCCGGCGCCGGTTTGGGGGCGGCTGGCGGCGGCGGGGACAGTTCATCGAGAGACCTGCCGGCGCCGGTGGATTGTGGTGCTGCCGCCGGTTCCTGTACCAGGCTCACTTGAAAGCGGTATTGCCCCATGGCGATGGTATCGCCTTCACTCAGGGCGGTGGAATTGCTCGGTCCCAGCGGCGTGGGATTATTATTGATAAAGGTGCCGTTGGTGCTGTGGTCGGTAATAATGAACTGGCCCAGCTGATGACGGATGCTGGCATGGCGTGACGATACGATGCGTTCATTGTCCTGTAACACGCAGCTGTTGGTGGCGCCCCTGCCTAGGGCGGCCCCGGCTTCGGTGATGTCAAAATGCTGGCCGCGAAGTGTGCTTCCCTGGGGTGTCTCGGTCACGGTCAATCGAAGTGTCGTCATAGGCTTTGGCGAATTGCTGCATCGTCTGGGTGATAAAGAAGGCGGCGCATTCAAATTAGTATATCCCATGCCCGCCGGAATATAACGCCCGTACCTTAGCCCGGATATTGCCCGAACAAACAGGGCGAAACCCATATAATTCGTTAAAATACAGTCGCTTGTAATTTAAGCGGACAAGGTTTTGATCATGACCAAATGTACCCAAGAATCGTTTGAATTTCCAGCCCGCAAGCGGCGCGTGGTGGAGGCCGATCTGCAAGGCGGCGACATCACCCCGGGCGGTGGGGTGTCGCAGCTGCGCCAGGCCGATCGTCATGTGGGCCTGTGCGCCGCCGCGGCGCTGGATGACCCGCGGCGGCGTGCCGGTTGCGCGCACGAGGCGCTGAGCCATTATGGTAAAACCAGTACCTTCAAGGCCCCGGCGTTGAATGTGTGCCGCCTGGCACCGGGCATGGCTCACAAGATGACGGTATTTTGTGATTAGCTGGAGAGTAGCTCCAACGGTATCGTCGATCCGTTTGCGTGAGCTGGGCGGCATAACCTGCTACTTCCCCGTTGCGCTTAATAGGGCGATCAATCGATGCAGAGTTCCTTGATGCGGCGTTTGAGCGCCGCCTTCGAGACTTTGAGTTCCTCCACCATGCTGTCCAGGTCGCCGTCGCAGCGCCGGTAGCTGCGGGTGAGTTCGTCCACGCTGATATCTCCGGCCTTGCGGATATTGGAGTTGGCCTCGATCATTTTGTACAGGGCCGCCCGGGAGATGTGCAGATCTGCGGCGGTGTTTTTCAGGTCCCAGCGCTGGCGTTCCAGTGCCTCCATTAATTCTTCTTCGGTGATGGTGCTGGGCTTGCGGCGGCGCAGGGGGCCTTCTTCGACGTCTTCCGCCACCGGATCAGCACTTTCTTCTTCCACCGCATCGGCCGGCAGTACGCCGTTACCGTTGCCGATGGGGTGTTCCAGCAGCATGGCCTCGATATAGGACGGAATGGAACTGAAGCTGGCCAGGCGGTTGTGGATGGCCACCTGACGCGCAATGTTGCGCATCTGGCGGATGTTGCCGGGCCAGGGGAAATCCAGGGCGTAGCGGAAGAACTGGTACCAGAGGTTTTCATCGTTGGCATCCAGCTCCTGATAATGGCGCTGTTCGGCAATGGCGTCGAATTCGAAGCGCAGGAATTCTGCCAGCAGCAGGCCGATGTCCGCCTTGCGCCGGGTCAGCCTCGGCAGACGGATTTCGAACCCCGCCAGCCGGTGTAGCAGGGGATTGCGGAAATTCTGGGTTTTCATCTTGCTTTCCAGGTCGGCGTCGGTGGCGGCGATCAGGCGCACATCCACTTTCAGGGTTTCGGTACCGCCCACCGGACGCACTTCGCCGATTTCCAGGGCGCGCAACAGGGCCACCTGTACCTCATCCGAGGCGTCACCGATCTCATCCAGAAACAGGGTGCTGTTGTTGGCCTGGGAAAAATAGCCGGGCTTGTCCTTGGTGGCGCCGGTAAAGGATCCCTTCTTGGCGCCGAACAGTTCGGAAATGGCCAGGGTGTCTGGAATCGCCCCCACGTTCACTGCCAGCATGGGCCGCGTGCAACGGGGGCTGGCGTTGTGCAGGGCGCTGGCCACCAGTTCCTTGCCGGTACCGGTTTCGCCCCGGATCAGTACCGGTACATTGAGGTCGGCTACCCGGTCCACTGCCCGGCGCACGTTTTCGATCTCATCGCTAACACCCAGCATGCGGTGCATGTGGGGGCTATTGCGGTCGGGGGAAAGGCTGTGCAGCACCAGGATCACCCGCTTGCCCAGTTCCATCACCACCCCGGTTTTCAGCTGTTCCTCGAATACATAATGGGGGGCGCGAATCACCATGCCATCGATGCGCACTTCCGTGCCCTCCGGATGGGGGGTGATCAGCAGGCGGCCGTTGAGCAACTGGATGCTGATGGGCTTGCGGCTGACGTAGCGCTCTTCCAGTTGGTAGCTCTGGTGACTATAGGGGATGGCGAACTGGGGTTCCTGGCGGGATACGTTGAAGGGTACACCCTGGGACAGGCTGTCGAGATAAGCAGTGGCACCGATTCGCTTCCAGTCGTGCTGGTAGGCAATCGTGAGGGCGTAGCGCCTGACCTGGGAGCTGAAACTGACCGGCCGCTCGGTTCCCCACATGGCTGTATCGTTGTTATTCATTCACGACTCTCGGGCATTAGTAAGCGGTTGCCGGCAGTCCCTTGACTGGATCCGTGAGAAGTCGGGATTGTAACGAGCAGCTGTGAAAATATCCACGAGAGAATCGGGGGGGTCAGCCTCCGATCAGCACCGTAGGGCAGCCCAGCACGATGGTACCGCCGTGGGCAGTCGAGTCCCCCATGCGGGCGGCCGGCTTGCCACCGATCATCACTGTGGCGCTGCCCTTGATGATGCTGTCTGGTGGCCCCACGCATACACACATGCTGCCCATGCCGGCCGCCGGCATACCCCCGATCAGCACAGTGGGGGCGGAGGGCATGGTGATGGGCCCGCCCACATGGGGAATGGGGACGGGGGCCGGGGTCTGCATGGGACAGACGTGGTTGTCGCCAACGCGGGCTGCGGGTTGCCCCATAGTCTTTGTCTCCCTAGTTGATCATTACCAGGCCGCCCTGCATTTTCAGCATGCCGCCGCCTTTCACTTCCGTCATGGCATTACCGTTGATCTTCACCATGGTGCCGGTAATGGTTACCCCGGAAGGATCGATCTTGATGCTGTTGCCGCCCACTTTCAGTTCAATGGACATATTGGCCTGCAGGGTGATGGACTGGGCGGCCTTGCCGGTGATGGACTGCTTCGACTCCAGGTCGATGGCGCCGGTGACGTCAGAGGACTGTTTGCCGGTCACCTTGTTGGTCTGGTTGCCGGTAACGTCGGCCTCCTGGTTGCCTTTGATGGTTGACTTCTGGTCTCCGTCCACGCCAATGGTCTGCTTGCCCTTGACGCTTTCCGTGTGGTCGCCCTTGACCGTGGTTTCCCGGTTGCCGGCCACTTCCAGGGTCTGGTTGCCCTTGCCCAGCTTTTTGGTTTCGTTGCCGTCGGTGATGGTGACGTCGCGGTTGTTTTTCACCGTCAGTTTCTGGTCGTTCTGGACTTCACCCACCTGATCGTGATGGATCATGAAGTTGTAGTCCTTGCCGGCCTCGATATAGATTTCCTCGGAACCGCTCTTGTCGTCGAAACGCAGTTCGTTGAACTTGTCGCTGGCGGTTTTGAAGCCGCTCTGTGTGCTGGTGTAGGCCGGGCCCTGGTTGTCCTTGTTGTACAGCGCGCCCACGACCAGGGGCCGGTCGGGATCGCCGTTGAGGAATTCCACCAGCACTTCCTGGTTCAGGCGCGGTACGAAGCTGGCACCCCAGCTTGCACCGGCATAGGATTGTGCTACCCGCAACCAGCAGCTTTTGCCTTTGCTGTCCCAGGGGAATTCCGCCTTGATCATGCGGTGGGGATCGGCGTCAGTTTTGGAGTCGGAGGCATTGAGCTGGACCACCTTGGCCGTCAGCGGGCCGCGCATGACGTTTTTCACAATGGTCTGCGGCGGTCGGAATACCACCTTGTCCGGAATGCAGCTGAAACTGTTACCGTACTGGCCCGCATTGTCATTGCTGTTGCTGGCGGAGTGCTGGACCCGGGTCACCACATAGCTGCCGGATTCCGACTTGATATGATGGGTTAGCTTGAAGCGGCCGCCGGGGAAGAAGCCGCCGCACACGCTGGTGCCCTGGGCGACGTCATGACCGGCTTCCAGGCTTTCCAGCCGGGTCTGGGTGAGCTGCTTGTTGTCGCTGACGGTAAAGTCATGCACCGGCGTGGATTTTTCAACGAAATTGAAACCCGCAAAATCCTGCAGGGTCTTTTCGGAAGGCTGCTGGGCAAATTTGTGGGTGGTGGAAACGCTCTGTTTATAGAAGTTTTTCGGCGTGTCGTGGTTGTAGTCGCTCAGTTCGAAACTGCCGGCATGGTATTGCAGCTCCCGGTTCCAGGTCAGCATCTTGGCGTTTGCCGCCATGTCGGAACCTTCGCTGAATTTGACGTCTTTGTCCAGGCAGTCGGTATAACCGCTGGTGCCGTCGCACAGCACCATGGTGTGTGCGCTGCTATCGTGGGTGAAGTAGTAGCTGATGCCTTCCTCCTGCATCAGGCGGGAGACGAATTCGAAATCGGTTTCGCCGAACTGCACGCAATATTCACGAGTCTGGTAGGTGGCGCTGGTCTTGACGCTGACCGGGCAGAAATCGCCGAAGGATTTCAGCACTTCGGTAATGATGTCCTTGGCGCTCTTGTTTTCGTAAATCCGGTGGTGACGTGACTGGGTGGCGAACCAGAAGCCAGGTACCAGGCGCAGGCTGTAGTGGCGCATATCACCTTCGATGTCCCCCAGCTTCAGGCCGTTGACCCGGCCGTGGAACAGACGGGGGTTGTCTTCACTTTCATAGTTGAGTGTGACGCAGCACTTCTGGCCGATGACATCGCTGCTGCTGAGGTCCTGATTGGTTGACAGTACGCCGACTTCGATGACGAAGGGCTCGGAAAAGCTTTCAGTCGCCTGCAGCCTGATCGCAATGGCATCATGCTCGATGAAGCTTGCGGATATTTGTATTAATCGATTGTCCTGGCTGATAGACATGACCGGAGTCTCACTCTGACATTGACAATAGGGTGGTCAAAACCGGCGGGGGCTGGCCCCCGCCGGTTCAGGCTTATTGCGGTTTGCCGGTGGTCAGGTCGTAACCCACCTTCATGTTTTGGCCGTTCTTGTTGGTCTTGTCCGCGCCCTGCAGGTCGGCGATGATCTTCGAGAAGCTCAGGCTCAGGGCCTCATGGGGGGCGCTGCCGCCGCTGGCGCTGACGCTGTAGGAGCTGATCAGCACGTCGGAGAGTTCATAGGCGGCATACTTTTCCACCTGCTTGGCACCGGTCTGCACGATGTGGATCTGCACGTCCACCCCTTCCACGCCGGTGAGGGATTCCTTGAACAGGCCGCCGGAGGCATTATCCAGCATTTTGGTGATGGACACTTCGCTGACGGAGGGGCGGGAGGCCTCACGGTTGGCCATGTTGCCCACATCCATGCTGATGCCGCGGCCGACACCCAGCTGGAAGCTGTCCAGTTCGATCCAGTCCTCATAACCGGCGGCGGTCACATTGCCTTTGATCTTCTTGTTGTTGAAGTTCATGTAGATTGCCATGGTGTTTTGCTCCTGCATTGGTTTTTGGGTTAGGTCGGTTCGGGATTGTCTGAGGGGTTTACTATCAAGTACTGTGCCAACTATGTTAATTATTTGTTTTATCGTGAGTTGTTGTGTTATTACGAAGTTTCGCCCAGGCTTCAATCCCCGGGTTGGCAGGTTGTGACTTGTCACTTCCGAGGGTGATACATGTCACGGGGCCAGGGCCGCTGTGGCATCAAGCTTAACGGACTGAATCCCGGTGTGCCGGAAAAATATGCGGGCGGATAGCGTCGGGGCAGGCAGAAGCTGAAAAACGCAATGGCGGCCCCCCGGGGGGGGGGCGCCTGAATTTGCAGTCGGTCTTGCTACAGGATCTGGTTCTACTGGGGTTTGCCGGTGGTCAGGTCGTAACCCACCTTCATGTTTTGGCCGTTCTTGTTGGTCTTGTCCGCGCCCTGCAGGTCGGCGATGATCTTCGAGAAGCTCAGGCTCAGGGCCTCATGGGGGGCGCTGCCGCCGCTGGCGCTGACGCTGTAGGAGCTGATCAGCACGTCGGAGAGTTCATAGGCGGCATACTTTTCCACCTGCTTGGCACCGGTCTGCACGATGTGGATCTGCACGTCCACCCCTTCCACGCCGGTGAGGGATTCCTTGAACAGGCCGCCGGAGGCATTATCCAGCGCCTTGGTGATGGACACTTCGCTGACGGAGGGGCGGGAGGCCTCACGGTTGGCCATGTTGCCCACGTCCATGCTGATGCCGCGGCCGACGCCCAGCTGGAAGCTGTCCAGTTCGATCCAGTCTTCGTAACCGGTGGCGGTGACGTTGCCTTTGATCTTCTTGTTGTTGAAGTTCATGTAGATTGCCATGGTGTTTCCCTCCTCAGTGGGTATTGGATACGCTTTGGGTTGTTGATCAATGCCGTGTGCTTCGTTGGCTTGTGCTGTGACTTAGTCAAGTCTCGTGCCAATTTTGTAATCTATTGAAAATTCTAGTGTTTCCTGTTTCGCATGGAAGAGGGGTGATATTTTCGGGGCGTGGGGCGGAGGCTGGAGTGGAAATGACATGTCACAAACGCACGTGGTGACACGAAAAACGGTCACACAAGCGTGTCACGGCTGTTTTCTATGCCACATCCCCGCGCCCGCCCGCGGCCAGATCCAGGCCCTGGCGGATAAACTGCTTGAACTGCTCGGCGGCCTGGTCCGGGTCTGGCTCGAAGGCGGCCATGGAGATGGCGCCGGCCACCGCATGGGCATACAGGTAGGGTGGGGCGGCGATTTCAGGCTCGCCGGGTTTGGCGATGCCGCCGCCGCTCCAGAAAGCGGCGGTGGCGGCCCAACCGGCAGCGGAACGCTGGCCGGCCTTTTCACTCCAGGCCCGGGCCAACTGGCGCTTGTCCTCTGAAGGCGCGATGGCCCACTGTTCCGCAGCGTTCAGGGCGGCCTGCTGGGCGGCGGGGGCATCGGGGTTCAGGGTCTTCTTCACCGCCAGGCAGGCCCACCAGACGGCCTCGCGCTTGGGCAGGCTGTGTGCCAGGAATTTCACGGCATCAAAAAACAGGTTCTGCTGCAGCAACTGCCGGATGAACTCCAGCGGTGTCAGAGCACCCTTGTCGGCAAAGGCGGCGGCTTCTTCGCTGAGTTCGAAACGGGACAGGATCTCGCCTGCCTGCCGGGCGCTTATTTTTGTCAGTTCTGCCATGGGTGATTTCCGGGCCGGGTAATGGTTAGATAATTGTTTTCGCAATATATCACAGGCAAATCAACCGGGGTGAGCCGGCGTCCCATGGAGTTGGCAACGGTCGCGGAGACAGGTACCTGATTCACCTTTTTGATCCGTGGCTATTCGTCTTCCAGGCCTGATTATACATACCAAGAACTTTTGCATTTGCATGTCTATCTTGGTGATTTTCCTATGAGGGAATGATGCCCGTGGCTGGCAAGAAATGGCCAGAGTACTATTCGTCACCGGCCCCTTTTTTATTGTTATCAGTTGTTTTGGGCGCCTTCTGAATCCACTTCAGGACCTTGCCGTAGTTGCCGCAGTTGGTGGTGTAATCCGCAGGCGTCGGGCTCTGGCTGCAGTCGCTGGTCTGGGTGCTGACATTGCCGAACCCGGGCCGTACGCCGCCTGGGTGAATGGAAGGCGATGACGGGCGCATTAGCAGCTCGCTGTTTGTCGGGTTTAAGGTGCTTACGTAGAAGTGTGCGGCACTGTAATTGGCAGTGGTGTTGGTTTGCAAGAACGTCAGCGGATAGCCGTCAGTCGTGTTGTGGCAGGCGATGCAGTCTTGGGTGAAGATATTCTGGTTGAGTTCCGTAAAGGTGACGGTGGGCGGCGGCGGCGGCGGCGGGACTGTGGCCGTTACCGTAACGGTGGCCGGTGCGCTGTCGGCGACGCCGTTGTTCACCACCAGCTGGAGCTTGTAGTCCCCCTGACTTGACTCCGCCAGGAATGCCGGATCAGGCGTGGTGTCGCCCACCAATTCGGCGGTGCTGCCGGACGGCTTGGCCGGCGAGCTGCCACTGGATCGTCTTGGCGAACAGGCTTGCGTCGCCGTTGAGCCGCACGGTGGTGCTGCCGCCCGAGCCATCGACGGAAACGGTCCCCGATGAGGTGCCGTTGCTGGTGCCGTTGGCGGTTACCCGGTCGATGACGGCGGTGGGATTGCCGGGCGTGCGGGTCGCGGGGAAGCCCAGTGCACCGGCCAGGATCGATGCGGCACTGGGGGTCTTTTCGGTCCAGAAGTTGTCCATGGTGTGGCGCGCCAGGGGCATGACGCCCTGGTCGAATGCCAGCTCGTCCGATCTTCGCGGCGTAGACATTGATGTACTTGTTGTACGTGTCGAAGCTGATGTCGGGTTTTCCCGGGTCCGTGCGCTGGGAGTGGCAGGCGCGGCAGAACGGCGCGAGCACCTGCAGGTAGAGCGTCTTGGCGTCCGCGGCCTTGTCCGCCGGAGGGCCGCCGGTGTTGCCGGCAGCCAGCCGTCGGGAATGAAGTTCGGGTTGAAGACCGCGCCGGCGGGCAGCTTGGTAGCGGTGGGGTCCGTGCTGCCGTACCAGCCGTGGATCAGCGTATTTTCCGCCGCCGGCGGGTTGGTGACCAGCACCATCTCGTTGAGGCGCCGCAGGGCGTCCTGCTGCTCGGCGGTGGGTTGAACGCTGTGCACGTCGTTTTCGAAGTCGTCGTCGGAGAAGTACAAGGTGCTTACGTCCCAGGACAGGAACCCGGCGTCGATGTCCCCGTTGTTGGGGTAGGTGCCGTCGGGGTTGAGCGGGGCGGGTCTGCCGCCGTGGCAGCCCATGCAGGTGCCCGGCTGGAATTTCTCGCCCGCGCCCGTCGAAGTCCATGGTTAGTACCCGCTCTTACTTGCCGGTGGTGGGGTTGAGCACGAAGGTGTAGAACTTGGTGTACTTGTTAGGGTCGCTGGCAGGCGCCCCGGGTGCCGGGCTGTACTCCATGGCCACGGCGGCGATGGTGTTGACGTTGGAGTTCGCCGACTGGAGATTGGGGGCGTTGATCACGTAGGAGTAGAGGTTGCCGTCGGCGTCCTTGCGCATGAACATGTGCCGGGCGAAGCCCAGGTCGAAGCCGTTGATATAGGTGACCTCCACGGTATTCGGGTCGCCGTCCACGAACCCGTCGGCGGCCTTGAACTTGGCCAGGGTGTCCTTGTCGTTGTTGGGGTCGATGGCTCTGTAATAGGCTTCGGCCGTCTTGCGGCTTTCCTCGTCGGCGATGGGATTGCCGTTGACGTCGCGCTGGGTGAACAGCTCGCGCAAGGTCTGGTCGGTGGTGGAGAACGAGACGGAGGAGGCCGTGGGGCTGGCACCGGGCACTGGGGTGGCGGCGACGGGGTTGCCGGTGCCGTCCAGCACCCGGTTGCCGGCGGCGTCCAGCACGTAGAGCAGGGTGTTGACGGCGTTAGTGTTGTTCGGGTCGGGGGTGAGGGTCACGGTGGTGGTGACGTTCAGGGTGTTGCGTTCGCTGTTGTAGATCCGCTCATTGTCCTTGAGGCCGCTGCGCAGGTCCTCGAAATTGACCTTGGGCAGATCGAAGGTGAAGCGGGGGTTGCGGTAGTCCTCCGGGTCGAGGCCACCCGAGCCCGCTGCCGGCCACTGCCCGGACACGGTCTGATGGTAGGTCTTGGAGCGCGCCTGGGCGATGCCGTCAACGTACACGTTGTAGTCGATGCGCGTGGCCACATCCACGCTGAACGACTGGCCGCCGGCGTTGGCGGGGTCGGTGCCGTTCGGGGTAGCCGCCACCACTTTGAAGGTGCCGGGTACATCGATGAAGGTGAGGAAGCGGTCCGGATCCGGCGGCGGGACGGCTTGCACCTTGACCCGGGTCGTGCCCGTCGCGCCCTTGTCGTCGGTCACCGTCAGTTCGAATTCCAGGGTGGTGGGCGAAAATATCTGCGGCAGCAGAAAGGTGGAGGTGGAGTTGTTGGCCTTGGCCATGGTTACCTGGGGCGTACCGCTGATCTGCTTCCACTGAAAGGCCTGGATGACCCCGTCGGGGTCATAGCTGTCCTTGCCGGTGAGGGTCACCTCGGTCTGGGAACGCACCACTTGGTCCGGGCCGCCCACGGCGACCGGCGCCTTGTTCGAGCCAGGCCCGCCGCTGAGCGCGGGACAGCCGCCAAGGGCCGCCACCACCGGCAGCAGCGCCAGGGCCGTCCATGGACGAAGGCCGGCCCTCGTCTTGGGCATGCGCAGGCTCGAGCGCCGTTCAGAATTCATACCGGACCCCCGCCGTGAACAGGTAGCTGCTGATATGGCGGATGCCCAGCAGGGTCTGGAAGTGCAGGAAGGCCTGTATGCCGCCGCGAAAATCCGCCGAGACCCCCGTTCCCAGGCTGGCGTAGTCACGGGTGGGACCGTTGGTGGGGGCGGACAGGAAGTTATTCGGCAGGGGGTTGGCCACGTAGCGGGCCACGACGTCCCGGCGGTCGTTCTTGAACTGGTGATACCAGTAGGCCATGACCTCGGGCACCACCACTCCGAATGGCTCGCTGAGGGCATAGGCGAGCTGGCCTCCCACGGTGGTGGTCAGGGACGTTACCGACTGGCTGTCCAACTGCAGGTTGAACTGGTGGGCGTTCTGTTCCGTATAGCCGTCTATGCCCAAATGCATGTAGTTGATATGGGCATTGGCGGTGTAGGTCAGTTGACGGCGGTGCCCCCCGTAGCCGCCCCCGACGCTCAATGCGACATGATGGGCGCCGGGGCTGCCGAGGGCGGTCTCGTTGGTCGGCGGCACCGCCGGGTTGTTTGACGGGTACTTGATGTGGCGCACGATGTCGAAGCTGTTGGTGCCGTAGCTGACGATGCCGTCCACACTGAACGGGTCAAGATCGTACATGGCATACAGGGAGCCCGTGTAGGCGTCGGACTTGACGCTGCCGTCGGCCACGCTCTGGGACGAGTTGAAGTTAGCCTGGTAATAGGTATAGCCAAACGCGGCGCCGTAGACGAACCGGTCGGTCAGCCGGTAATCCAGTCCCACGGTCAGGTTGTCATTGCCGTAGTCAAAGGCGTCTTCCTCGGCGGAGGGCGACTGGCTGCCGAAGCCGAGGGAGCCGTTGATGAAGCCGCCCAGCTTGCTGAAGGCATTCCCCGGAGCCGTCGGCGCCGGCGCCGCCGCCCTGGGGTGGGCCGCCGCCTGGGGCCAGGGCCAGAGTCCGGCCGTCGGGAAGGCCGAAGCCGCTGTCGGACATGTTCACGTTGAAGCCGGTGACGCCGAACTTCAGGGCCGACAGCCGCGCCGCCACGCTGCTCAGCTGACCGGAGGTGGTCTTGGTGGCCATGGTGCCCGGCGTGCCCAGTTCCTCGGCCGCTACCCATTGCAGGGCGTTGCGCAGGCCCTGCACGGTAAGGCCGAGGCTGAAGACCGTGGGACCGCTGCCCTGCTGCTCGTTGGAGGTCTGGACCAGCTCCCGAGCGGTATCGAACAGGGCCTGCTGGTCGGGGGTGAGATTGGTCTGGGCGGAGAAGTAGTTGTAGATCTGCTGGGTGTCACTGGCCGCCGAGGCCTGGGCGGGGGTCATGCCCGGTACCAGGTTGAGGTCGGCGCGGGCGCCCGCGGGCACTGCGACCGCCGCGCCGACCAGCAGGCCTTTGATTGTCCGCCGGAGCAGGGTGCGCGGCGCATACCCCGAATCCTCCGCCTCGCGCGGGTTCATGAACGAACAAAAAAGTGCCATTGCCGTACCCCGGGGCGTTAGCGCCTTGCGTTCGGGAACACCCACGGTTCCCGGGACGCGGCGGCATTGGCCTGGGGCCGGCGTCTAAGCAGGTCTTCCATCCTTCAATACCCCTCCCGTACCGTTAGGATGTCCACCTTGCGGCGTGACTTATTGTCTTTATTTAATATAGGTGAGTGCTGCGAGTTTGTCTAATCAAGTTTTAGCTAAGGGTCCCGCCCTCGCCGCCGGCCGGCTCCCGGGGTCCGTAAAGGGGCGGAGAGGACCCCGTGCCACGTCTTTCAGACATGCCTGCCGCACGGGCGGGCGGGGGCGTCAGGCGGTCCTCGGCGGGTATGCATTGGCTGCACAGTCGAACCGGGGAGCTGTGCGATTTTCCGCACGGCGCAGGAAGGCGACACCATATTAAGCTGGCCAATGTTCTTCCCTAAGTTATCATGGAAAAAATTCAACAAATTCACGTTTCATCACGTTGTAAGCACCAATGGCCGACTCACTAAACCAGGATGTCTGTTTCATCTGTGGAACCTCCATTTCTTTCACGGACTCCCTGTTGCAAAAGCAACAACCATACAAAGTCTGTCGTGATTTTGACTGCCGGCGAGTTCTGACATCAAAAGCCGAACTGTCACCCCATCTGTTTCAGGTGAAACTGGCTTTTCATCGGCGCCTGATTCTGGAGCGTAAAGAAAAAGAACACCAAAAGCGGTTGCATCGCGAAGCCATTGAGCAGGCTGAAGAAGAGGAAAACCGGTCCATATTGCGGGAAGCACAGGCTCAGCGCCAGGAACTGCAGGGAAAGGCAATTCCGGTGCTGGTGATTCCCACCGGCCTGTCAGAAGCGGTGCCGGTACCTGAACAAAGGTCGGCGCAATATCGCGCCCACCTTGAGCATCTGTTTGACGAGGCCAAGCAATACGGCAATGTGGACGAAGTGCCGATGGATCAGCACTACAATGCCCATGATCACCTGCAAAAATCTGAACAGAGGCTCGCGCAATATGCGCCCTTGCAGCGCATCAGTGACCACCTATGCGGACTGTGCAAAGGTGGTTGTTGTTCCACCGGGCGCGAGCATGCCTTTCTCAGTGTGGTAACGGTCCGCCGTATGCTGGATGCTTCGCCGCGGCTGACCAGGGACGATATCGTCCAAACCTATCTGCAGTACCTGCCTCAGGAATCCATTGCCGGTGCCTGCATTAACCAAACCGCCACAGGCTGCGCGTTACCGCGTCATTTGCGCTCTGATGTCTGTAACGGTTTTTTTTGTGATCCGCTGAAGCATTTTCAGCGCGACTGGCCAACAATTGACGAACAGTCTGAGATATTGGTCATTCGCCGAGCCAATACCAATTGGAATCGGTTTGAATCTGAAGGACCCAACCCGGTGCAGGACGTGGTCTGGATCAAGCCCGCTGCATTTGAAGTTAAACCGGGTATGTCGAAGAAAGATTCTGCGGATTTCTGAAGGGAGGGATTCCCGCCGTTATTTCAGCTCCGCCGGTTGCTGGAAGGAGAAGTGTTGCCCGCCTGAAATGGGCTGTCGGAGGTGACTCCTGCCTGCGTTACCTGTCATTCCGGCGGTCGCCTCAGGTGAGGCCTGCCGGGTGGGGTTCGCGCTGCGCCTTAGATCAATAGAAGCTTGTCGCCAAGCGCTCGCCAGCCGCAAGGCTCCGCAATTAGCGCTGCGGTGTCATACTGACCGAAAATACGCGTAGCACCGCGGCGCTGGAAAATTTCCCAATAAATCTTGGAGGCGGGTCCGACATCGCGGCCCGTTCCAAGATTCAAACCGCCCGAAATCGCCTGCTCCTGATAAGCTCGCCAATGGATGTTGGCGGCAGTCGTATAACACAGATTCGTCATCGTCAGCTTCACTCCTGCTTTGGCGACTGCAGTTGCGATCGACGCCGGTAACGAAGCAAACGGGATGGCGGCACCAGCGAGTTGCGCGCCGCGTATGCTGGCCTTCGCAGCCTTGGCCGACATCACGACACGGCACCATTCACTGATCGTCTTTGTCTGTTTGTATGACTTCGCGATGGTAATGATCTTCGTCATGTGGGCCAGAGTAGAGCCTGTTGCGTTAGCATGGACGCCGATGGCTCCCGCATTGATTCCGGCCGTGTGGGCTGATGCCAGCCCGCCGGCAACGGTAATCGCCGTAGCCCCTTTAGATTTGTAACCTCGGGTCTTCAGGTACTTCTTGGTCTTCGGGCTCTCGTGATCTTCGTGCCCGTTGAAAACGAACCAGGGATTGGGAATCTCGTTTCTGCCCTTCTTGCCTCGGAGTTTATTGTAGATTGCCTGCCCTGCTTTGTTCGCCTTACTAAAATTAGTGCTGGCAACATCATCCACGACGGACGCGACAGCATCAATCACGCAGAGAACCTTCGCCTCATTATCCATTTCTCGTGTGGATGATTTGATTAATTGCACGATCTCGTCGTAATCGCTTGCCATTTGTGTTCTCCCTTTGTGATCAGTTGTATTTATTGTGGATAAGCCGGGCAGGCCAATTGGTGGATTGTGAATTATTAAGTCAGGTAACGCGCTTGGCTTTGACTTCGTAAGTTACTAAGCGGATGTGCTTGGCCTGACGGCGAACACGGTCTCCCTCTATCAGCGCAGGAGCGGCGTTTCACACCGTGAAGGGATTTGTGATATCCACTGCCACAATACTCAGATTGTCTCTTGCGTGGCGGTCAAGGTACATTGCCTGCAGCCTATCGATAACGCTGTGACACGCGCCGCCGGCCAACTGCGCGGCCATCTCCGGCTCGCTGATTTCCTTGTACAGCCCGTCGCTGCACAGCAAAAAGCGGTCGCCGTTGGTCAGGTCGAACTTTCGCACGTCGAGCTCCAGCAGGTCCTCGACGCCGACGGCGCGGGTGATGACGTTGGCCGCAGGGCTGGCCTCAGCTTGTGCGGGGTCGAGCGTACCCTGGGAGATGTATTCTTCCACAAGACTGTGATCGGTGGTCAGCCGTTCCAGTCTGCCGCCGCGGTAGCGGTAGATGCGGCTGTCGCCGGCCCAGATGCAGGCGCATTGAAAGCCGAACGCCAGCAACACCGCGACGGTACTGCCGATGGTGGCGTAGCGGCGTCGCGCCGATTCCTCCCGCAGGTCGCGGTTGACCGCCTGCAGCGCGTCGACGACGCCGGTGATGAATTGATCCATATCAACGGGCTCGCCGATGTCCCGCAGGTACTCGACGATGCGAGCGCTCGCCAGTTCGCCCGCCTCATGGCCGCCCATGCCGTCAGCGACCGCCCATAGCCCCAACTCCGGCAGCTCCAGGCAGGCGTCCTGATTGACCTGGCGCACCTTGCCGACATGAGTGACCGAGGCCGAGGACCAGGCCAGCAGCTGGGGCGGCGTTGCGTTCATGGGGATTCACCCGTCGGCGCCGCGGTCTCGGTGGAGGTGGATGCAGCGGTGAACACATCAAAATCCCGCCAGCCCCATTGATGCCACTGGCCGTCGAGCATTGCGCCGCCGCGCTCGGCAGCCGGCAGTTCGGGTGCACCTTTTTGTCCCATTATCCTTTCTCGTATCCCATGCCAACGAGCCTGTCTTCACCGGCGTGCCGCCCGTGCATTACTTCGCGGACCCTCACGCCCATAAGAAAGCTAATATTATACCATCTCTTTATCGACTTCTTGTTCCCGGTTCCCCCGCTGCCTGACTGGCCGAAAAGATAGCCGCAACCGGCGGGCGGCCCCACATATAAGCGGGAATTGGCTGTAAAATAAAGAAAAAAATGTTCAGAATCGGCAGCGGGTACTGGCGGATATTCAAGTGCCGGCGTCGCCCATAGGCCGTTTGCCCGTATGTGTGTGCAGCCGATGGCGCTTGCACCGGACGAGCCGCTCTGCCGGCCTGACCCCGTGCCTTGGTCTGAAAGGCATAGTCATAAATCCATCGCGGAGGGGGCGCACGCAAACGTCAGCCGAAGGGTCTCGTGCGCAGGGGCGACTTCGCCGCGGCCGTAGGGCAAGGGCTATCGCCATGGCAATGTGGAGCCTGCCTTAGGGTTCGGACGACCGGACCGCGTTTGCTGGCGGTGCACAAGGTGATATGCTTGATCGACTTCAAGACAGAATTGGACGGACGAGGATATTCCCATGGCCGACGAGTCCCAAACCAAGTCGCCGACCCCGGGGGACGGCACGGTTGTCAAAGCTCACAACCTCGACGATGCCACCGTGGTCAAGCCGGCTGCTTCCGATGACGACGCCACGGTGATGGCGGGCCACGGGTCTTCCCTCAAGAGCGGCCCCCCCACGGACGGCGACGATGCCACCCGGGTGATCCGCTCCGTCCCCGGTGATGGGTCCCCGTCCGCCCAGGGCCCGGTCCCTGAGGCGAGCGGCGCGAACCCCGGGGGGGCGCAGGATCGCACGATGGTGCGTCCCCCTGCCGGGCCGGGAGATACTGCTGCGGTTGACGCACTGGCGCGGGACACGGGCGCCGTCACCGAACCTGCGGCCCCTGCCGGGGACCGAGGCGATACATTTACCCTGGGGAGCGCTAGGGCTACCGCCGCCGCGTCGCCGAGCGGTGCCTCGCGCTCGGCGACCAAGGGAGTGGCGCTGGGTATCGTGACCGGTCTGGTGGCGTTCGCGCTGACCGCTTGGTGGCTACTGCGCCGCCACTGAGCCGGACTTGCCGTCCAAGGCGTTGCGCAAGGCCAGCAGCGTATGGGAGTGGGGGTAGGCCTGCAGGCTGACTTCCAAGTGCTTTTCCAACTCGCCGTCCTTGTTGGTCCGGCGCAGGTCCTTTGCCTTGTCGATCAGCATGATCAGTACGCGCCGCAGGCCTTCACGGGCCTGCTGGTTGGCCGGGTCCATCTGCAGCACCAGCCGGTAGATGTAGACCGCGTTGCTGGTCGGCGGCCAGACCAGTCGGCCGCTGTCGATGCTGAGCTTGGCGAGCTTGAGAAAACGGGCGACCTTGTCCTGCTGCTCGGCGCTCAGGGCGGGGCCGGGGGTCACGACCGCATCCACGCCGATGTCGGCATCGGTGATCTGGTGCGCCCCCCGGGCGCCGGGTTGACCGAGGCCGGCGCGGGCGGGTGGACGAGTAGGAACAAGACCAGGCACACACCGTAGACCGATGCGGCGGATCCCGCCCACCACAGCCAGAAACGCCGCCGGCCAGGTGCCGGGACGCTGCGTCCCGCCAGGGCCGCCTCCAGGGCCTGGAGGAACTCGTCGGCGCTCTGAAAGCGGTCTTTGGGGTTCTTCGCCAGGGCGCGCTCCATCAGACGGTCCACCGGGGGGGGCAGCGCCGGATTCAGTGCCGTCGGCCTTTCCGGCGTCGTGTGCAGGATATGGTGGATGAGCGCATGGGTCGAATTGCCCTGGAAGGGCTTTTCACCGGTGAGCAGCTGATAGAGGACGATGCCGATGGAAAACAGATCCGAACGGGCATCTACGGGTTGGCCCGTGCACTGCTCCGGCGACATGTAGCTGGGCGTGCCCAGGCTGGTGCCCGCCTGGGTCAGATCGGAGTTCTCCACCCGGGCGATGCCGAAGTCGGTGACCTTCACGTCTCCGTCGTCGGTGATGAACACGTTGGCGGGCTTGATGTCGCGATGGATGATGCCCTTGCGGTGGGTGTAGGCGATGGCCTCCAGCAGTTGGCGGCCGATTTGCATCACCTGTGCCTGGGTGAAGCGCACGTTGTTGCGAAGCAGTCCGCTGAGCTCGCGTCCTTCCACGTATTCCATGACATAGAAGGGCATGCCGTTGTCTTCGTCGGTGTCGTAGATGGCGACGATATTGGGATGGCGCAGGTTCCCCACGGCGCGGATCTCGCGCAGGAAGCGTTCGGTGAGCTCCTCGGCCATGCCGTACTGCATCACCCCCGGGTGGATGGTCTTGATCGCCACGGTGCGGTCGATGCGCGGATCCAGCGCCTTGTAGACCACCCCCATGGCACCCTCGCCGAGTATGCCGGTGACACGGTACTTGGAAATGGTTTCTGGGTAGGCTGCCTCATTCATGGCGATACGGGCCCTTTGGTTGTCCCCCGGGACGGTGCCGGCTCACACCGGTTCGAAGAAATATTCACCCGCCTCATGACCGGCATGCATGATGGGGGCGTATTCGGGCGTCTGCTGCGTGTTCAAGGCGGCGGCGCTGTCGCTGACCGCCCTCAGGACGCTGCGGTACAGGGCGTATCCCTCCAGCAGGTGTTTGTTGCGCTGCAGGGCCGAGAGAAACGCCTGGGCGAAGATCGAGTGCTTCCCGCTGACCCCTGTGTCCAGCACGGGCTCGACTCCGCCTGAGGTCAGGACCGTGCGGGCGCGCAGGCCCATCACCGTCTGCAGCCATTCTTTTTGTTCCACCACCGGCAGGGCGGGGCTGTACTGGGGCAGGGCCTCCCCGGACAGGGTTCCCGAGTAGCAGGAGTCGGCCACGACCATGATGTGGGTGGCCTGCATCGCATCGATCATGTCGCTGATGGCGGCGTTGGATATCCAGGTCGCCGGGTTGTCCACGGCCGCGTCCACCGGCAGCCAATAGCCGTGCTGGGTGACCGGATCGATCTCGCCGTGGCCTGCATAGTAGATCAACAGGTTGTCCTGGGCGGTCAGGGTCCGGCGCAGGTCGTTGAGGGCGGACAGGATCTGGTAGCGGGTGGCGTTGATCAGCACGTGGGTCGTGTAGCCGTAGCGGTCATGCAGCAGCCGTGCCACGGCCCGGGCATCGTTCACCGGCGTCTTCAGCCGGGGCAGGGCCTTGTAGTCGTCGTTGCCGATGATCAAGGCGTGAAACTTGCCCAGGTGCAGGCCGGCGGTGCTCAGCGGCGGGGCCGCCGGGGCGGTCCGGCGCGGCGACTGGATGAGGAAGTCGTACTTGACCTCGTGGCGTTGCTTGTCCAACACCGACAGGTTGACGGGTGTGACGTCCCCGGTCAGCTGGACCGTAGCCCAGAACAGATTGAATTTGTCCAGGGCCTGATCGCGGCCGTTGATGGTGAACCGTTGCACGCCGGCGGGCGCGTTGACCTTGCCGACGATCTGCTTGGTGCGCACCGCCGGCTGCAGCTCGGCGCGGGGAATGCCGCGGGTGGTGTTCACCGGCGGGTCGATCAGGGCGATCTGGGGCGGCGCGGCCTTGCGCGCCGCGTCCATGGCGTCCACGGACCGGCGTACCTGATCGTCGTAGTGGTGTTCCTGTCGCTTAAGCTGTTCGACCTGCTGGCGGCTGTCGGCCAACTGCTGCTTGTAGTCGGTCAGCTCGCCGTGCAGGCGATTGATCTCGTCGTCGCGTTTGGCAGAAGGTGACTGTTGTTTGAGCAGGTCGAGCAGTTGCTGCTTGTCCTTTTGATCGGCATTGAGCTTGCGTATCTGCCCCTCCTTGGCCGCCAGGGTCTTGCGCACATGGGTCAGCTGCCGGCGGTAGCGTTCCGCATGCTCTTGCGCCTGGGCGACCTGGCGGCGCAGCTTCTGCAGCTCCGACTGGGAGACCTTGGCCGCGGCCACCGCCGAGGCGAACATCAGCTTGTTGCTCTTCAGGCCGGAGGCGCGCCGGTACCAGTTGATGGCCTCGGTGGGACTGCGCGTCACGCCGAGGCCCTTTTCGTACAGGTGACCCAGGTTGATCTGCGCCGGGGCGTAATCCTGGTCGGCCGCTTTGCGGTACCAGGTGGCGGCGGTCACGTAGTCGGGCGGCAGGCCGAGCCCCTGTTCATAGATCTGGCCCACGTAGTTCTGCGCCTTCGGATCGCCGCGCTTGGCCTGGGGCAGCCAGACCTTCAGCGCGGTGGCGTAATCGGCCCGGTCGTAGGCGACGTACTCGCCGCCGCGGATCTCGCAGTCGGCGGCGCTGGTCCTGACCGGGCGGCGCGGCGCCAGGTAGGTCAGCTGGCTGCCGAGCTTCTTGACCTGGGCCGGCAACAGGCAGTTCACGATCATGAACTTGTTGCCGTTGCCCTGGGAAATCGCCCCCTTCCCGGCGGGGATGACGGCGTTGCTGGTACAGCCAGCCGCCGCCAGCAGCGTCACGGTGGACAGGGCGGCCGCCGCCGCGACACGCCATGAGCGCCATCTGGGACCTGCGAATAGTGTTTGCACGATCATGAGCCGTCCTCTGCCTTTTGCATATGGAGCCGAGGGGACACGGCCGCCAGCGGCCCCGGCGCTCCTGTTATCGTATTAGTAGTAGGGTACCCCGGAAAGACGCCCCCCTGAAACGTCTGTGGACCCGCCGTCCAAATATATCAGCCTTCGCTGAAATTATCTCCCTAAACCGCGCGCCCGAAAAACGGGCCGCCTGGCACCCGACGGGGTGCTGGCGGCGCCCCGTCGGGCCGGGCTCAGAATTGCACGCGGGCGCCGAGCTGCAGCAGGGTGTTGTGGACATGGTTGCGCGCCAGCACCGTCTCGTAGGTGAAGAATCCGGATATGTCCCGGGGCAGGGTAACCGCCAGCGAGAAGCCGGCGTTGAAGTAGTTGCGGTCCGGAGAGTCGCTCTGGATGGAGAACGAGGCGGCGGGGTCGCCCACGAAGTGTCCGCTGATCAGGCGGCTGTTGTTTTCGTACTGGTGCACCCACTCCAGGTGAACGCTCGGCGTCAATATTCCCCACTTCGTGCTGAAGGCCTTGGAAAGGCGGCTCGCCAGGACGGATGTCAGGTACTTCAGCGACTGATTGTCGATGACCATGGCCAGGCCCCCGCCGCCGCTCTCCCGGTAGGCGTCGATGGACGTGGAGATGTACTCGATCCGCGCATAGGGGGTGAAGGTCAGCCCACCGCGGTGGAAGTCCTTGCCGGCGTTGACCGCGACCGCGACCTGGCCGCCGTCGGCCCCGGCGTTGGTCTGGGTGCTGAATCCGTGAAAGGCGATGTTGTGGGTGATGTCGTAATGGTTGACGGAGTAGGTGACGATCCAGTCCACGAAGGTGTCCAGGGGCATGTAGTAACTGCCGTAGGTGGAGAAGCTGAGGTCGCGGGCGTCCATGTTCCCGCCGTTGGAGCCGAACTCGTTGCCTGTGGAGGCAAAACCGAACGCCCCGCCGGCGACCAGCCTGTCGGTGAACCGGTAATCCATCCCCACGGTAACGCCTTGGGTATTGAAGGTGAAACCGGTCTCGTTGGCCGTCGAGCCGCGATCACCGAAGTTGATGCGCCCGTTCACGAACACGCCCAGCCGGTCGGTCCCGCTGTCGGCGCCGGCGCCGCCGCCGTTGGGGCGCTTCAGCAGGGCGGCCAGCAGCCGGCCGGCGGGCACGTCCTGTCCCTGGATACCCAGGGACAGGTTGCCAACGGAAAATCCCCCCGGGCCGTGGCGCAGGGCCATCAGCCGCATGCGGATATTGGCCAGTTGGGTATAGGAGGAGACCACGGCGTTGGTGCCCTGGGAGGCGACCTGGCCGGGGGTGATCTGCTGCAGTGCGGCCGTCTGCTGGTTGGGGCTCAGGGAGGTCAGGGTCCCGCACAGGGCCTGGACCTGGGCGCTGGTGTCGGCGGAACACACCCGGTCGATGGCGACGGCCACGGTGTGCTCATTGGCGGTCAGCCCGGGGAGGGCTTGGAACTGGGTACCGCTGGTCTGGGCAGGCTGGGACGAGACAACGGTGGACACTGTGCTCGAGCCTCCCGAGCACGGGGGCGGGTTGTTGGTGCCGTCGGACGTGGTGCAGGTGGCCTTAAAGGTGACCTGATAGGTGCCCGCCGCAGGCGGCGGGGTATTCCAGGTCATCTGATACGTCTGCGTCGACGAGGCGGTCACGCCGTTGCCGTTGCAGTAGATCAGGCCGTCGCTGGTGCAGGGCGCGCTGGGGGTGAACTGGGTCGTGACGTCCGTGTTGTTGACCAGGATCGTAAACACGGCGTAGTCCGTGGCGCCGCCGCTCGCATCGCTGGAGACCGTGACACTGTAGGTCACGGCCTGGCCGGGCGGCACATTGTTGGCCGGTGACTGGGCCACCGCCACGATCGAAACGCTGGCCTGAACGGCGGCAGAGACTGCCAGGCCCGCCAAGGCCGCCAGTGCCGCCAACCAGGGCGCGCGCCGCCGGAGGGGGCGGGCGATGGTGCGATCGCCGCGCGCGGAGCACAAGAGAGCCGGTTTCACGATTGTTATAGGTATTTCGCCCGGGCGCCGGGGGTCTCCCCGCGCGGAAAGTGTTCGTTTGATTATCGGTCCGCAGGGCCCGTCCTCCAACTTGGGGCGGGGAGCCTAGGGACGCTTACCATTATGCCAGGGTTTCGGGGCCGTTAGTAGCCGCGCCTGAGCCTTGTGCCGACCGGTCTCGGCAGCGCGCAGTAGCGTCGACGCGGACCTGGTTTTACCATGAACGGATGTCTGTGCGGGGTCGCGCGAGAGAGGGGTTGTACAGGATGCAGTCAATCTTGTCAGGGCGGGCCTGATGGCGCCTCTCCGCCGCCGGGCCGGCGGGTGATTGCGCCGGCGCCCCAACAAAAAGGGGGCAATGACAAATAAGGATCATTTATCATTGACCCCTTTTTTAGACGCTTTTTCGTCTGTGGTAGGGGTGCTGCGCCGTAGGCTGGTCAAGGCGATCAGGCCCGGCCCGATCAGCAACAACGTAGTCGGCGCAGGGACCGACGTGACCGGAGCGCTGACGCTGTCGAATCCGGTTACCAGGCCGTAGCCGGAGTCGACTGTTCCATTATCGAGAACTCGTCCCATGATCGAATTTCCGTCGTAATTACCGCTGTCGAATCCGTTAGTGTCGAAGTAAATGGAGGAGGAACCCGTCGAGCCGATCGCAGGAAGCCCGCTGCTGAGAACATCCATGAGCAGGTTTCCATTTGAGGGATCGTATGTAAAGGGTGAGCTAAGGCTGATGGTGAGCGTATGGCCAAAGATCCATGACTGTGACAGGTCGCCATCGAATACCATCGAATTATCGGGTCCCACGTTCGCGCCAGGTGTGGCAGATAAGGTGTTCCAGTCCGCGGACGTTGTGGAAAGGGAGATTTTCCAGTTCCCCGAATTGATCGCCGTTGCACTGCTGTCATTCTGAGTATTGTAGAACTGCAGGGCATTGATGGTGGTGGGTCCGGAGAATGCCCCGGCGGTATAGATCTGCTGGTATTCGCCGTTGTATCCGCAGCCAAATGGCATGCAGTTCCCGGTGCCCGTGTCGGCAGGGGAGCCCACACGTGTTATTCCTGCGGCGGCCTTGCCACTGAACGTCAGAATGGCCATCGCCAGCAGTAGGTACGTTGCAGCCGATACTGTTGCACGAGGCATATTAGATGGGCCGTCGATCCCGGTTCTGGTGCTTTTCATCTCTAATGGTCCTGCCTATGTGCGGGTATGCATTTGCGGAAAAATGCGGTATCGATTTGATGTCTTTTAAGCAAATAAGGGGCCGAAACATCCATGTGGTTGTTTTTATGAAGAAAAATAGAAATTCAGGGCGTCGGAGCTGTCGTGAAGTCGGCATGTTATGTAAATAAAAGCGACATCACCGCATGTATCAACCGCCGCTGATAATCGAGCCAGGGTCTATGACGGATGCCGGTCCGCTCCCGGCGCTAGAATTGCATCCGTGCGCCGAACTGTATCAGGGTATTGCTCACGTGGTTGCGTGCCAGCATCGTCTCATAATTAAAGAATCCGGACAGCCCACGCGGCAGTGTGACCACCAGACCCAGTCCCGCATTGAAATAATTGCGGTCGGGCGCATCGGATTGGATATTGAAGGATGCCCCGGGATCCCCTACAAAGTGTCCGCCTATGAGGCGGCTTCCGTTTTCATACTGATGCACCCACTCCAGGTGGAGGCTGGGAGACAGGACGCCCCACGTCATGCTCATGGATTTGGATACACGCCCTGCGAGCACGCTGGTCAGGTAATGCAAGGACTGGTGATTAAAGGCCATGGCAAGTCCAGAGGCCGAGTTTTCCTGGTAGGCGTCGATGCCGGTGGCAATATATTCAACCCGTGCATAGGGGGTGAACAGGAGACCGCCTTGATGGAAGTCCCTACCCGCGTTGATGGCGAGTGCATACTGGTCCCCTCCTGTGCTTGCCTTGGTAAAGGAATTCAAGCCGCTGAATACAATGTTGTGTTTCAAGTCGTAGGTGTTGTGTACGTAGGTGCCGATCCAATCCAGGAAAAAGTCCTTTGGCAGGTAGTAGCTGCCGTAGGTGGACACGCTGTAGGCATGGGCCTTCATCTTGCCGCCGGCCGCATTGAAATCGTTGCTCGTGGAGGCAAAGCCCAGCGCCCCCCCGGCTACCAGTCGGGCGCTGAAACGATAGTCCATGCCCATGGTGATCCCGAGGGTATCAAAGCCGAAGCCCGTCTCGTTGATCGTCGTGTCGCGACTTCCGAAGTTGGCGCGGCCGTTCAGGAATACGCCCAGACGTTCGTCCCCCGAGTCATCAGCACTGGCCCCTCCGCCGCTGGCCCTTTTGAGCAATGAGGCCAGCAGCCGGCCCGCCGGCACGGTCTGTCCCTGAATGCCCAGGGAGAGGTTGGCCGCCGACAGTCCTGCCGCCCCTTGGCGCAGCGCCAACAGCCGCATCCGGATGTTGGCAACCTGGGTGTATGTGGTCAGAAAGCCGTTCGCGCCTTCTGAGGCCACTTCGTTCGGGGTGATCTGCTGCAATGCAGTGATCTGACCGGAGGCGCTCTGGGTGTTGAGCTGCCCACACAGGCTTTGGATCTGTGCGTTACCGGAATCGGCGCAGTATTTGTCCAAGGCCACTGCCACGGCGTATTCGTTGGGGGTGAGGCCGGGGAGGAAGTGAAAGCGGGTGATGGCCTGCGCCGTGATGCGTGAGGCCGACTTGATGTCTACGGTCACTGTGGTGGTGGATGTTTTCTGATCGGCGGAGTCCGTGATTGTGTATTGGAATGAATCCGTGCCGGAAAACCCGCGGTCGGGGGTATAGGTGATGGTTCCGTTTTCGTTTACGACAGTTGTACCGTGAGTAGGCCGGGATACAGAGGTGATGTATATCGTCTGTCCGGAGGGGGGCTCGTCGTTGGACAACACGTTCAGGGTCACGGGGGACCCTTCGCTCGTGGCGCCGGTGTCGGGCACCGCCACGGGCGCGGCCGCAGTTGGAGAGGCCTCAACGGTTACGGTAACCGTCGCCGATGCGGTCTGGCCGTTGGTGTTGCGTATGGTGTAGCTGAATCGGTCCGTGCCGCTGAATCCGGCTGCCGGTGTATACGTAATCGACGCGCCGTCGTTGTCGGTGGCCTTTCCGTGAGCCGGCTGGGTAACTGAAGATATGGAAAAGGCTACGCCCGTGGGACCGCTGTCATTGGCCAACACATCGATGGTGACCGGCTGCCCGGTGCTCGTGGTAGCGCTGTCACTGTTGGCCGCCGGCGGCGCGGACACAACCGTGGTGACCGTGGCCGATGTCCCCGAACACGGAGTTCCGCTTCCGGTATCGCACCGGACCTGAAAAGTCAGCTGGTAAGACCCGGATTTCGGTGCAGGATTGTTCCAGGTAACCTGATAGGTCTGTGGGGAAGAAACGGTAATGCCATTTCCGTTGCAGTAGACGGTACTTCCATCGAGACCGCAAGGGGCCACCGGCGTGAACTGGGAACTGATGTCGGTACCGTTGAGAAGAATATTGTAATAGACATAATCGACAGTCCGGGCGCTCGCGTTGCTGGAGACCGGCAACGAATAAGTGATGGCCTGTCCGGGAGAGACGGTATTCTGGGGTGACTGGCCTATGGAACTCAGGGTGACGTCGGCCTTGGCAGGCATGACAGCCAAGAGTGCCACCACTGCTAGCAATAGCATGATAGGCGCAGAGGTGGCCGTAGGCCGATGTGCCGAATGGGGATTGCGGCCACTGGCAAGCCGGAACGGGGCCGTCATTGTTATGTTGGGTCCTCCCGCACGCCCGTCGATTGCCGAGGGGTCGTCGGTGTTGGCTGTTATTGTTTTTGTCTACGTGGCGGCTTCCTTGTTTTGCTGTCTCGCCCTTGTCAGCGGTTCCCTTTGACTGGCTGCTGAGTCCTCAATGGATCCTTTAGGGGCTGATTGTACCGGCCGCGCAGATGAACGCTACTGAAGCACATGCCCCAGTAACTGTCAGTATACATCGGTCTTGGTTACAGGGTACACCCGTTGGTCCGTTTTTCGGACCAAGCTGAATTTTTTGACAGAATCTAAAGCAGACAGGTCCGGGGTCCGCGCGGTGCGAATACCCCATGGAAGCGGGTAAGGTTTGCGCTTGGCTTGGGCACCAGAGAGGCCGGGCGGGCAATGCAGTCCAACGGCCGGCTCGAAGATCACATGCATGGTCCATTGCGTTACCCGTCTTCAATTAGCAGCGTACGTTGCCATTCGGCGTGAGCAACGGCCGCTTTTCCCACATCGCCGGGCGGAGGATGTACCGATACAGCCCCTCCCGCTTGCGGAGGTTTGAATGGGGGAGGGCAAAGGCGTCACTTCGAGTGCCGACAAAAGAGCAGTTCATTGTCTGGGACCCTCCCCGTATCCCAGGCGTACGCCGGCCGACGACGGTGGCCGTCCGTCTTCACGTCGTTATGCTGGATATCCTTTGTGTACCGAGAGGTGGGCCGCAGCGCCGGGGCGATTCCGCGTCCGCGGCGACCGCACTGTTGTTATACTCCCATAGCCGCCTTCGCGCATTTTGAGTTTGGTGTGTTTCGCCGCCGTGGCGGAAGGTTGGAACAACTCTAAGATCGGTACTGCCCTTGGCATAGTGTGGGGCGGGGGCTAGGCGGTGCTTGCGGGTTCGGGCAGCGGCGGTTTGGCTGCCGCCGCCGCGCGGGATCATGGCGCGAAGGGGGCCAATGACATGTGTTGAACAGGACGATGGGAGCGACATGACCGGGCAGGATTGGCTCTCTTGTGTACTAGTCGGTAGGGTAATAGGCCTAGGGCGGCTGGCGGTCCGGGCCACATGTCCCCTGCTGATCTGCGCGGCTGCGATGCTTGCCGCGTGCGCTACCCCCGCCCAACGCATGAACGATATCGCGGTTCACCTGGGGTATAGCCGGGCAGTCGTGCGGGGCACCAACTTTTCTGAGGTAGCGTATTACAACAGCGTGCGCGCGAGCGGGGGCGAGCTGCATGTCTATCTTGAGGGGGATGGCCTGCCGTGGGTGCGCCGCTTCCGCGTAGCCCGGGACCCGACCCCGCGCCGCCCGCTGATGCTGAGACTCATGGCGCTGGACCAGACTCCCAGCGTTTACCTGGCACGCCCTTGCTATCAGGGCTACGCGCAAGACCCGCCGTGCACGCCATGGATGTGGACCCAGGGCCGCTACTCGACCCGGGTGGTGGACAGCATGGCGGCGGCGCTGCGCAAGGTAATGGCAGGCGGTCGTTACGACGGCCTGGTGTTCCTGGGGTACAGCGGCGGCGGTACCCTGGCGATGTTGCTGGCGGAGCGCTTTCCCCAAACGCGAGCGGTGATCACTGTCGCGGGTAATCTGGACCCTGATGCCTGGACCGCCTATCACGGGTACACGCCGCTTACCGGCTCGTTGAATCCGGCCAGGCGCCCGCCGCTGTCACTGTCCGTGGTGCAGTTGCACTTGGCCGGCAGCAAGGATAGTGATGTGCCCCCAGGACTCATACGCGCAGCCGCCGCCCGGGAGGACAATGCGCGTGTGATGGTGATGCGGGGATTTGACCACGTCTGTTGCTGGGCGAGGATCTGGCCCGGCCTTCTACGGGGGTTGTCCAAGGGCCGGCCGTGGGCTTATCTATCCGGCAAGCATTGAGGCGTCGGGTCGGACCTAGGTAACGCCTCGATCCGGTATTTTTTCCAAATGTCCGCCTCTTTTGGGCCAAGGCGCCCTTTCTGAGGGTGCCTTGCTGGTCGTAGAGGACGGGCATTGAGGAATTTACAGGTCCAAAAGCAAGGGCTTTGGCCTTAGAAAGGGCTGTTCAAGAGCTCCAAGGTGGGGCGTTTCTGGTTTTTAGTCTTTTTTTCAATCGGTTAGATAGGTCCGACCCGCCCTTTCGCCCGGACAATGCGGTCCACGCTCCAGGGTCCGCCGCCCGCGGCGGCCAGATAGAGGTAGATGAAGCAGTACAGGACGGCGGGCTCGCCGTGGTTGAGCACCGGCCAGAAGCCATGGGGTGCGTGGGCCATGAAGTAGGCGAACGCCATCTCCCCCGACAGGATGAACGCGACCGCCCGGGTGAACAGCCCTATCAGGACCAGCAAGCCTCCGAAGACTTCGAGAACGCCGGCCAGGCCGATCAGGGAGAGCAGTGAAATGTCTCCCATGGGCGCGGGGAAACCGAACAGCTTCATGGCGCCGTGTTCCATGAATAAGAATGCGGTGATGATACGCAGTACGCTCAGCAGATGAGGCGCTGACCTGGAGCACCAGTGGCTGATATTGGGCATGATTCCTCCTTATCTGAAGATACGAAGTCGGTGCCAAGCGGCTTTGCCCTGCCCAAAGCGATTGTAGATGAGTCTGATCACGCAAGGGCGGTCTTTTACATTTGTTTACCTTTAAGGAAAAGGGTACTGCCCCCTTTTCCCTGGAAATTTTGGCCACGGGCAGGCGGTGACGTGGTATCCTGCCGGGCAATCTGTTCAGTTTTCACTCGATATGGAAGGCGATGGGCTATCACAAAGTTACCTTTACCAAGGCGGCTCCGGCAGGTTTTTCAAAGGATGTAAAACAGCGAGTCGACGAATACTTCAGGGTCAATAAACTCTCCAAGAAGGCCGACTACAGGATGGTGTTCAAGACCATCGTCCTGTTGGCGCTCACATACGGCTCCTACGGGCTGGTCCTGTCCGGCCACTTCACCCCCGCCCAGATGGTCCCGTTTTGTTTCCTGATGGGCATCGGGATGGCCGGGATCGGATTTTCCATCTCCCACGACGCCCTGCATGGGGCGTATTCCTCCAACAGGACCGTTAACGCCGTTCTGGGATTTTCATTCGACCTGCTGGGCGCGAACGGCTATATCTGGAAGATCACCCACAACTGTATTCACCACACCTATACGAACATCCACGGCCATGACGAAGACCTGGTGGTCGCCGACTTCATTCGCCTTTCCCCCCGGACTGAATACAAGCCCATACACAGGCTGCAGCCCATCCTAGCCTTCTTCGCCTACAGCCTGTCGACGCTGTTCTGGGTCTTTATCAAGGACTACAAGTATTTTCTGAAAAAGGATCTCGGGCCCTTTCGGGGCAAAAGGCATCCCGCATCGAAGGTCCTTACGCTGATCCTGACCAAGGCGTTCTACTATACCTATACCATTGCCATACCCCTGTGGGTGCTGCCCGTGTCCGTCGGGCAGTTCCTGGTCGGTTATCTCATCGTTCATCTGACGGCCGGGCTGATCCTGGGTGTCGTCTTTCAGCTGGCGCATGTTGTAGAAGGCACCGAATTTCCCGAAGCGGGTGTCGATGGGGGCATGGAAAGCACCTGGGTCGCCCATCAAATGGCGACGACCTCGGATTTCGCAAGGCACAACAAGCTGCTGTCCTGGTACATCGGCGGGCTGAACTTCCAGATCGAGCACCACCTGTTCCCGGACGTGTGCAGTATCCACTATCCCCAGATCAGTCCCATCGTGGAGGAGGCGGCCCGAAGGCACCACGTGCCGTATCATTCCCACGCCACCTTAAGGCAGGCGATCGCGTCCCATTACCGGACATTGAAGAAATTCGGCAATCCGGCGTTTACCCTGTCTCCGGTAAGCGCCTCGTAGGGACCCGCCCGGTCAGTGGGCCTGCACGCCCAGGCCGCAAACCCGGCCCTTGAGGTCTTTGGCCGTGGTCTTGTGCATCAGCAGGCGGCTGTGATCCAGCCCCGCCGTCACCACCAGGAATTGCTTGATGGCAAGCGCCCGCTGATCCGCCAGGGTCAGCCGGTCCTGCTGGGAGACCGGCTGACCGGCCGCCACGTCGCGCAGCATTTCCTGATATACGCGGTGCGTTAAGGCATCGCCCTTCAGGTCCGGGTGGGCGGCGCTCACGGCCTCTCTGCGCTTGCCTTCGCCGGGCAGCTTCAGTCGGTTGTTGAGGTCTGTCAGCGCCATGCGATTAGCCTTTGTGTCCAGGAACGTCGCCGGCTGCAGATCGCTCACCGGTACCTTGCGCTGGGCCGCGATCTTTTCGAGCACCTGGTGCATCTGCAGGGCGGCATCGTCGTCGGCGGCGCCGGCGCATCCCTTGATCGTGACCACGAGCTGCGGGCGCTGGGTGAGGGCCTTGGCCAGCTTGCGCAGTTTGCCCTGATTGTCCGGGGTCAGCGTGCTGTCCCCGGCGGAAAACTCGACGGCACCGAGATCCTCGGAGCCGCCGCCGACCAGGGACGCCAGCAGCCTGAACGGCGAGGTGGCGGCCTTCACGATGATGTTCTTCAGGGCCTTGAATATGATGCCGGAGACGCTGAAGCTGGGGTCGTTGACGTCTACCGGAGACCCCCACATCCAGGTCGATGACCCCGTTGGCATCGCGCAGCAGGGCCAATGCCAGCCCTATGGGCAGGTTGACCGCCTGGTCGCTCTTCACCTCCTCACCCAGATAGAGTTGCTTGGCCACGATACCGTTCTGACCCTTTAGGGTGCGCTGCTTCAGGCGGTATTTGAGGTCCAGTCCCAGCTGGCCGCTTTTGAGCTTGTTGCCGATATAGGTGCCGGTGTAGGGAGACAGGGCCGGCATTTCATAGCCCTGCAGCCGGCTGGTGAAGGCAAAGCCCGGTTGCTGCTGAAGTGGGGCCAGGGTGCCCTTGACCGTGAACGGGGCGTAGCGGTCCACCTTGGCGGTCAGGGTAAAGTCGGCGGGCTTTTTCCCGGCGCTGGTCAGCCGGTCGAGCGTGAGGCCCATGGCATACAGGCCGGTCTTGAATACCGGCTGGATACTGGCATCGGTAAAGCGCATGGTGGCGCTGCGCAGTTTGATCTGGTTGACCGCCACCTGCCAGGGGGCGGATGGAGTGGCCGGCGCCTTCTTGCCGGCGGTCGCCTTGGTCTTCGATGGGCCGGGCTTCATCAAGGTAGCCAGATTGAGCCGCTTGTCGGCGCCCCGTTCCACGGCCACGTCCGGGGCCTTGAGCGAGACCTTGTTGATGGTCAAACGGCGCTTCGCCAGATTGAGCTGCAATTGATCCACATTCAGGGCCTGCCATTGAAGGACGGCCTTGCCCGAGCGGGTGTCCACCGCCTTCAGGTTATCGAGCCCGGCGTTCAGGGTGAGATCGAGGGGCTGGTGGTCGGCGGGCCTGATCTTCACCTTTCCGTCCAGCGCCAGATCCCCTTGTTTGATCTTCAGCCAGCTCATGGACTGCACGTACGGATTGAAGGGCGCCAGCGTCAGTTTGTTCAGCCGGTAGCCCAGATCCGCGGCGAAGGGGGCCAGGGTGATGTGACCGTCCGCGCTGAATGCGCCGCTGTCGTTGAGGGTGGCGTTGACCTTTACGGGTACAGGTGTGCCTTGATTGAGAAGGATCTTTCCGACTGTCGCGTTCAGGTCATGGATCTTCTGGGTGGCGTCCAGGCCATTGCGACGGTCGGTGAAGGCCACCCGGCTGTCTTTGACAACCGTCTTGGCGATAGAGACCGCCCAGGGGGCGGCCGTTTGCGGGGGCGCTTCCGTCGGTTGATCGGGGGGCGCCTTTTGGGGGGGCATCAGGGGTTCCAGGCGCGAGCGCCCGTCGGCGTCCAGCCACTGGTGCGTGTCGAAGCCGTCCACCATCACCTGACCGATGCTGAACCGTCGGCGGGCCAGATCCATGTCGATGTCCTGAATGTGGATGCTGTTGCAGCGCAGCAGTGGCGGCGCGGGGTCGGCATCGTCCAGGGCGAGCCGGTTCAGGGAGATATCGCCCTGCTGCAGCTGCACCTGCAGCGTATCTTCCATGGAGACGTCGACGCCGGTCCGGAGCGTCAGGCGGCCGCCGCTGAGCTTGACCGGCACCTGGTTCTCCAGGAATTGGGAAAAGGCGTCCAGGTGAATGTCGCTGGCCTCGACCCGGGCCTTTATCTGCAGCGGGTCGACGCGGTACTGGCCGTCGAGGCGGAATGTCCCGCCGCCGGGCAGGGCGGCCTGCAGGCGGAAGGGGTTGAGCTGCATGTCCCCGGTGGCGAGATACAGATTGTTGACGTGCACCGTGAGGTTGCGCACAGCGGAATGGGCGGGTTTGGGGCCGCTGATGTCATCGAAGCGAAAGCGCCCTTCGCGAACCTGAATGTCGTGGATGCGCACGGCCAGCCGGCGCTTCCCGGCGGCCGGTGCGGGCGAGGGCTTTGAGAAACGGGCCAGGATGTCGCTGAAGTTGAAACCCTGCTTGCGCCGCTCGACGGCGATGTGAGGCGAGTCCAGGTGCACGGCGCTGAAGCGCGCCTCCCACCCGAACAGGGAGCCCCAGGCGTCGAAATTCACGAACAGCCGCTGCCAGCTGACCAGCGGCTGCTGCGGGCGGTCGGCGATTTCGAAATGATCAACCGTCAGCGCCAGGGTGAAAGGATTGAACGCGATGCGCTCCACCTTGACCGTCCGGCCGAGGGTGCGCCCGAGGTCGTTCTGCACCACCTCCTTGAGCTTGCCCGGCAGGTACAGATAACTCAGGGCGATATAGGTCAGGTAAAGCAGGAAGAGCACTGCCGCCGCCCAGTGATACCAGCGCCATTGTCTCAAAGATTGCCTGATCGCGATCACGGGCTTCCATCCTGTCACTGATCGTCCGGGGAAGCCCCATTATAGCGGGGACACGATGACTGGGAAGGGCGTATATGAACTGAGACGGGTCGGGGTTTGAAACAGGGAGGGTCGCAGCGCCTTGCGAGGACTCCCCATAGGGGCCCGTTACATCCAGCACAGGGTAGATGATCCAGTCCCAGCGCGCCGCATTACGTTGTATTTATGAATATGGTAAAATATGGCCGCTTCCGAAAGAATGCAAAAAGGCGGCCGATCCAGGAATCGCGTGTAGTGGACTTTGCGCTTCGGCTTCCTCCCGGTACAAGCAGCCTCAGGGACGGTGATTGATATACCAATAGGTACCAACGCCGGCGTGCCCTGCACCCTGTTCTTTCTGCCGTTTCAATAGCAGCATAGATACAATGCCGATCCCCCGACGACCAATATTTGTGACCGGCTCGCACAGATCCGGATCGACCTGGGCGGGGCAGATGCTGGCGGCCGCCCCGGGGACCGCCTGTATCCACGAGCCTTCAATATCGACATCGATATCAGTGTCGCCTCAAGGCCGTTTCAATACTGGTATTGGTATGTGGGCGAAGAAAACGCCGCGGAGTACGACACCGTACTCGATGAAGTCATCCGTTATGAATACCCGCTGCGCCTGAACATGGCCAAGGCGAGAACCCCCAGGCACGCCGGCAAGATTATCAAGGATCAGACCCGGTTCCTGTTACATAGGATTATCGGCTCCAGGCCCCTCATTAAGGATCCGTTCGCTGTTTTCTCCCTTGAATGGCTATCCAAGCGATACAACGCCGATATCTTGGTGATGATCCGGCACCCGGCGGCGTTTGTCTCCAGTCTGAAGATAAAGAACTGGACGTTCGATTTCCAGCATTTTTTGGCGCAACCTCACCTAATGAAAGGATACCTGTCGGACTATGAGGGGGAGATTCTCGAGCACGCGAAGACGGACCGCAGTGTCGTGGAGCAGGCGATTTTGCTCTGGAATTGCATCTATCACACCGTGGATATTTACCGGGATGAGCACCCGGAATGGCTGTTCGTCAGGCATGAAGACTTGTCCATGGAGCCCGTCGTCCGATTCCGGGCGATTTACGAGGCGCTCGGCCTGGAATTTACGGGCCGAGTGGAACGGAAGATACTCACGAGTACGGGGGCACACAATCCCGCGGAACAGGAAGCCGGGGACGAATTCCGCCGCAACAGCAGGGAAAATCTATATAACTGGAAATACCGGTTGGAGCCCAACGAAATCGAGCTGATCAAGGCGAGAACCTCCGGCGTCTCGCGTCGGTTCTACTCCGAAGACGAGTGGTGACAGACAGCACCTGCCGCCTGTCAGGCGCTCCCACCGAACGGCGCCGGTCCTCGGCTACTGCCAGGTTCCGGTGGTGGCGATGTACCAGGAACCCGTCCCGGCGCTGACCGTCGCGCGGCGACAGGGCCGTAAGGGCACCGGAGGCGCCGATGACGTATTGGGCCACGGTGCCGGTGCTGCCGTTGTTGTTGTTCACCACATAGAGGTATTTGCCGGAGGCGTCGATGGCCAGGGACAGCGGTAATGACGAACCTGACGGGACGTTGGTAGATGTACCGCTTGTCAGGCTGCCGTTGCCCGCGATGGTGAACTGGGAAATATCGCCGCTGCTGACGTTCGCCACGTATAGCGTATTTGCCGGAGGGGTCGACGGCGATGGAGACCGGGTTGGTGTCAGCCGTGACCGTCGGCGTGGACATGGCGGCAAGGGTGCCGTCGCTGCCGATGGTGTACTGCGAAACCGTGCCGTTGCCGTTGGTTACGTAGACGTAGCGGGCCGGACGGGTCGACGGCGATGGCATAAGGACCCGCCGACGAGGTGCCGGAGGCCACAGTCGGGGGGGACAGACTGGACAGGGCGCCGTCGGCGCCGATGGCGAACTGGGAAACCGTGCCGCCGCTGTTGGTCACGTAGGCGTAACGGCTGGCGGGGTCTACGGCCAGGCAAACGGGGTTGGCACCGGCGTTGACCGTCGCTTTGTTGGCGATGGACGCAAGGCTGCCGTCCCCGCCGACGGTATATTGGGATACGGTCCCGTCTCCGCCATTGGTCACATAGGCGTATCTGCCCGCCGGATCAACGGTGATGCAGGTCGGACTTGGCCCGGCGGCGACGGTTGCATTGTTCGTAATGGGCGCGAGGCTGCCGCTGCTGCTTACGGTGAATTCCGAGATCGGTACCGCCGCCGTTCAGCACATAAGCATAATGTCCCGACGGTGATACGGTCACGGCCACCGGGCTCGCCCCCGCCGTGGCCGGGCTCCCCAATGAGGCGAGCTTGCCGTCGGTGCCGATGGTGAATGGGGAGACGGAGCCGTCACCGGAGTTCGCCACGTAGGCGAATGTCGGTACCGTCTGTACCGCTGCGGTGCCCTGGCTCAGGGTAATCGCCCGGGGTGCGGCATCGCTGGCGAGGGTGGCCGGCGCAAGGGCGCTCAGCGTCCCGTCGCTGGCGATGGCGTATTCGGAGACTGTGTTGCCGGCGGCGTTGGTCACGTAGGCGTGCGTGCCTGTGGGGTCCACCACCACGCCCGTCGGGCCGGAGCCGGTGGCGACCGTCGGCGGCGACATGGGGGTCAGGATGCCGTTGGCGCCGATGCTGTACTGGGAGACGGTGTCATCGCCGCTGTTGGCCACGTAGGCATACTGACCCGTGGGGTCGAGGGTGATGGAAACGGGTGATGTCCCGGTCGGCTCCGCAAGGCTCGCCAGGAGGGTGAGGCTGCCGTCGGCCCCGACGGCATATTCCGAGACTGAGCCCGTGGCGCCGCCATTGTGGTTCACCACATAGGCATATTTGCCGGAGGAGGCAATGGTGACGCCGTAGGGGCCCGTCCCGGTGACGACGGTAGGTGTCGCCAGGGGCGTAAGACCGCCGTCGCTCCCGACGGCATATTCCGAGACGGTATTGTCGCCGCTGTTGGCGACATAGGCGTACTTGCCCGCCGGTCCAATAGTGACGGAGGCTGGCAACTGCCCGGCCGTGACTGAGGACGTGGTTGTGGTGGTGAGCATGGCGCTCAGGCTGCCGTCGGTGCCGCCAACGGTGTACTGGGAGACGGTCCCATCCTGGTTCGCCACGTAGGCGTACTTGCCGGACGGGTGAACCGCGACCGATACCGGGTAGGTGCCGGTGCCGACACTGGCATTGCCCAGGATCGGGCTCAGGCTGCCGTCGGCGGCGATGGCGTATTCCGAAACGGTGTTGCTGCCATTATTGGCCACATAGGCGAACTTGCCGGACGGGGCGATGGTGACCGCCTGGGGGTTGGTGCCCGTGTCGGCCTTGCCGATCCACTTGAGGCGGCCGCTGGCGGCATCGACCGCATAGGTCGAGACGGTGCCTGCGTCGTGGTTGACCACATAGGCGTAACGCGGGTAACTGCAATTGACCGTGATATTGGTGACATTCTGCCCGTTGGCGGTGGTGCCGCCGCCGGTGCCGTTGCCGCCGCCCGTCACTCGGCAGGTCTGACCGGCCGGTTGGGTCTTCACGGTGACGGCATAGAGCTTCCCGTTGGCGAGCATGTTGGAGAAGGTGAAGGGACCCTTCGCCGAGACCGTGATGTCGTCGCCCCCATTGTTCTGCAGCACCACGCTCTGGTTTGAGGCCAGCCACTGGACCTCGCCGCCGATGCTGACGTTATTGTTGATGCAGGTGACGACTATGCCTGTGACATTGCCGCCGCTGACGGTGCCGCTAGCCCCGCCGGTGACCGTACAGGTCTGCCCAGCAGGCTGGGACGCGACCGTGACTGCGTAGCTGGCCCCGTCGGCCAGGGCCTTGGGGAAGGTGAAGCCGCCGTCGGCGTTTACTGTCAGGTTATCGGTGCCGTTGTCCTGCAGGACTACGCTCTTTCCGCTCAGCCCGGCAACCGTTCCGCCAATGGTGAACGTGGTCGTAGTGGACGTGCCTCCACCGCCGCTGCAGGCGGTGATGGCCAGTGTAATGAGCAGTGACAGACAACAAAGCTAATTGACGGGGCATGTCATTGTACTCCGAAGGTATAATTATTATCTAGATTATCTAGTCGGCTGAAGAAGGCGTTTTTCATGTCCCGGTGAGCATGGGACAACTCGCCAGTAGACTGCTGGTAAGGGTCGACCTGATCGGGGACACATTCGCACGCCAGTCGTGAAACCGTTACAAAAATAGGCGGTCATGTTGAGACAAAAGAGGCGAGTCGAAGGCTAATACTTGCACGACGTTGGGGTGTTGGCGACTGAATCTAGGAAGACACTGAATCTTTGAGCACCGGGCGGTACCGAACATATGGGATATCAGCAGTTTTCTGATATCCTGGCTTAAGTAGTTATTTTAGCGCCTCATTATACACAATATTGGTAGGCGAAATATATCTATTCTGATAATGCCTGGCCATATACAGAGACAGCAGGAGCATATGGTTACTATCTTATACTAAACAATCAGTTAGGTGGGTCCTTGAACTCCCTCCCGGGAGCTCCGTTTCCGCAGGTATTATGCCAGCCATCCCTAAGATCCGTTGGCTCTATTGGCGCTATGAGTCAGGCACCTTTCGATGCCATCGACAAACCTCTCTGCCATATTATCCAACGTGTATAACTTGCTCGCCTCAAACGCTGCTGCAGACACTTCGGCATACTTGTCAGGATCACCTAACAAGGCGAGGACCGACTTAGCATATCTATCGGGGTCGTCGGGTAGCACGTACCCATTCACACCATTCTCAATATAGTCAATCTCCGGTCCGTGTCGTGCGGTGTTGGTAGTGAATAAGGGGAGAGCAGCGCAAAAGGCATCGAGTACGTGAAGCCCTACCGCACCGGGATTAAGAATGACTTTCGCCAGTCGGAAATATACCGCCTTTTCAACGCCCGTTTTCATTCCTGCGATATGAACCCAGGGATGGTCACTTGAAATATCTCGCAATTTTTCAGCACCAGGACCGTCTCCAATAATTGCCAGTCTGAAATCCGGGATCACCTCGTGAATGCTTTCCCCGGCCCTGATCAAAAGGTCCAACCGTTTTTCAGGATAAAGCGAACTGCATAGAAGCCCAAGCGGCGCATTCTCCGCTAAGTCCAGTTCCGAGCGCAATCTCTTCAGATCCTCATTCTTAACCCGAGCGAGGTCGCTTATAAAAGCCGCATTATCGATGGCGTTATTAAGGCACGTAATCCGCGTTTCTGGAAATCCAGAGCTTTCCAGAATGCGCTTTGTCGTCTTCGTGTATGCAAACCACCAGTCGACTTTATTTACTAGCATCGCCTTCCATTGTTCACGAATACCATGTGGCGAAGCGCTTTGAAAGTTTCGCCCGTGGCCCCAGTATGCAACTCGAGAATGACCCGCTCGGCGCCTGAGTAAGATTGGATAATTGGAAATAATTCTGCTCTCTTGCATGATAATGATAAGATCGGCATGCCTCAGCTCTTTTGGAAAGGGCTGCCATATTAAATCCTTTTTGCCAAGCCTCAGGAAGCGATTGCGCACCTGATCGGCCCATGCTAAATGCCCAGTATCTTTTCTAAGCTGTTCGCGAGGAGAGGGTTGCCCATGTACAAGGCGGAACTCGATTCCACGCTCCTTGCACAGTTGTTTGATTCTATCAAACAGAGGTCCTCGGTAATGCAGCAACCGATGCTGCAGGGCCACCACTTTCGGGTTGGATGTCATTATTCCCGCTGTGCATCGTGATTAGTTGCGCGTTCTATGACACAGTAATCATAGCCTCTTTCGGACAATGCAAATTGTCCCTTTTCAATCCTTCGTTCGTGGTCCTCAATTTCATCGGCTGATTCAAAACGGTGTCCTTTAGGCGTTGCGGGTACCCCTGAGACAATGGTATAAGGCTCCACGTTTCGCGTTACAACAGCGCCGGCCGCCACAATGGCGCCGCGCCCAATGGTAACGCCTGTCAATATGATCGCGCCAAACCCGATCCACACGTCGGTGCCGATGACAATCTTTTCTTTGCGCCATGGATTTGGATGTCGGTTGCTCCCAACCCAAGGGGCAAACCGCACTGGCACTCCGGCGCTCGGAAATCATGGTCATGACGGCCAACAAATGCAGCTCGATTGGCGATAAGTACGTAGTCACCAATTTCGATATTGGACTCAATGTGTACATCCTTTCCAATATAGACGTATTTTCCAATCGTAAGGCAGTCAGGGGCCCACAGATGCGAGTGCGAGCGCCAGTTTAATCCCGGCCGCCTTTAGCATGCGCCGCTTCCCAAGCAGCTTGAGTCGGGTGCGGAGCTGGCGAGCAATCAGACCCGCGTAGATTAGAGTTACGATTCTCATATGCCCGTCCTTTGCGATATCCTTTCGATTACTTCGTCAATTAAGGCATCCCAGCTCATGCGTTGGGTATGTAGAAGTGCAGCAGCGGACATGGCACGGCGTTTTAGCTCAGATTGTGACAACTCCGCCAGGACGGTTGATAAGTCTTGGACAACTTCATGTTCCGTCTTGCTATGAGTATCTATTACAACTGCACTGTCCCGAGATACCAGGGTTGCTGGTCCACCCAAGTCCAAGCATATAACAGGCAGTCCGAATGCCTGTGCCTCTAAAACGACATTTCCGCTGGAGTCGTGTAGGCTTGGAAAAAGAAAGCAATCATGTTTGGCATACAAGTCAAAGAGTTCGTCTTGCGGCAGGTGGTCGACCCAGTGTACGACATTGTCAATCCCCAGCTGATTACTTAATTGGTGCAACCAGTCTCGACAGGGTCCCGCCCCCACTATTGTCAACTGAAGCGAGTAGCCGGCTACCGAGGCCGCTTGAATAGCTCGGAGAGCCAAGTGGACGCCTTTCCACCCCAGCAATCGGCCTACAAAAAGTACCTTGAGAGGAAGTCGAACGTCTCGCTCATGCTGGGCACGGCAGCTATCGCCACAAGCATCAATGCCGATTTCCCGTTGTAATACCGCTCGTTTGGAAAAAGGAGAGGGCATACAACGTGCGGTCTCCGGGGTGCGGACAAGAATCAGAGTGGCCTTCGATAGCGCAACCCAGAGCATCGGGTTCAGAGCAGAGATGCGATTAAATGCCGTACGTAGGATTTCTTTTGCTTTCTCCTTGACAGGTAGTGAATGCTTCAACCGCCAAGGCGCATCTTCTCCGCCACCGACTGGCCCAAACACGAATGGTGGGCCAAGAAACCCGAGAAATGAAGGCTGACGAAACACTCCGTATGTCAGATGGATTACCAGGTCAAAGTGGTGTTGCCGGTGCAGTGCTCGGGCGAACGGGTAAATTGAGTACTGCCACAGCGAATAGAGGACGGGCGCCGTCTTCGAATTCAAGGGAAAGCGCTTTAGCCATATTGGCCTGTAAAAGGCAAATTCCACATTTTTTATCGGATTTGTCGCCATCTCTGACTCAATATCGGCACGGCGTGTCGAGTCCGTAAGAACGATCACCCGGTGTTTCTTCGCAAGCTCTTTTGTCCAGCGCCATGCGACACCTGGTTCACTGCCCCGATTGGGGAGGCAGGAAAATGCGGAGATCAAAATATTCACTGACGAGGGGGCGAACGTGGTATTAGTTAAATTATTAATAATATTAGTGTAATGTGCGAAATAGCCTGGGAAATAACACTTCCACATAAGGGCGCACAAAAAATACAGGCCATAGTGGTCCCGTATGACGGAAGGTGTAAGTAAACCAGGCCCGAAGCGGGAAGAGCTTGGGCCCCGTAATCCTTTTCCAACGCTGCGTTATAGACAGTGCACATACGGCATCTCTATCGGGGAGAGCATTTCTAGTGCATATTCCCACAGAGCCTGGAATTACCAAAAGAGGATAACCTGCCGCCCGTACGCGAAACCCGTAGTCGTAATCACCGCATGCATGTTGGTAGTTGGAATCTATCATGCCCACTGTGTTTGCTACGGCCTTCGGAATTAATACGAAATTGCCATTGCAGGTCTCACAGGGAGCAGGCTGCGTATTGGCGGTGACAAGGTCGAAGTAGAGCCTGCGCCATCGACTTCGACGTTGCATGCCCCCATAAATCGGCGTTCCATTCTCAGCATCCCGAAGAGTTCCAACGAGAACCGGCGGATTGGCGTGCTTGATGGATGCGCGGTATGCCCAGTCGAGGGCATGTTCCAATGCGCCGTTGTCCAATACGATATCGTCGTTGAGCCAGAGGTAGTAGTCAAAGCCTCCCTTCTTCATGGCGGCTTGGAATGCAGTCCGCATTCCGCCAGCCCAATAGAGGCTACCGTTACCTGGAATAACAACAGCGTCCGGAAACCGATCCTGAACGCTAGCGCCGGTATCGTCCGTGCTTCCGTCATCAACGAGAAATATTGTTAGGGAGATATGGACCGCTGCCTGGATATTCAGAGAGTCTAACACGGTAAGGTTTTATAACAGCGATTGTGACAGGTTAACAAAGCTGCGATTCGTACTATTGGGACGCGGTAAGGCATGGACTTAAATTATCAGGATAGCGCAGAGGTCCCTCGGGCAATATTTCCGTATTAACTCACTGTGAAAAAGAGTGGTTCTTCCTTTCATGGCTGCTTCAGGATCCAAGGTCGTTGGCTGTTTTTCAATAAAATAGGATGAGTAGTAATCGTAACTTGACCGTGCTTAATCTCGTTACGTACGCCATAAGGGCCCTCATAATCGACCGCTTTCCAGGTGGTTGGGATATTCCATGTCCTCTTGTGATCTACGGACCAAATAATCCACGCCTTGCGGTGATATCGTTTAAGGTCGCATACCCAATTGTTATTATGCCTGGTCTTGCACGCGTCAATTGTTGCTCCTCTAAGCCATCTAACCATTGTTCCGTAGGCGCGTGATGCGGCTGTTGGTTCACTGCCGAATTTTCGGGTCAGTCCCATGTTTAATATGTCCCAGGAATACCAGTAAAAACGGTCCAACCCGGCGGCAGCCATTAGTACGTGCGATCTAACTACATATGCTGCCATTTGTTCTGGAGATAACACTTTTGCAAAAACGTAATCTGTGCCCGGCCACTGGGGATTGGTCGGCTTCTGAGGATTCTGTACTAGGTAACCGGACTCAGTGTTCCAAAGGGGCATATCGGCGTAACCGGCCTCCTTCATAACCGAACGAAGCTCTCGATAGAGTTTCACCATCCTTTCAGGCGGTCGTAGATAGAAGTGATAGGAAAGGATGTCAGACACAGTGCCGCCTCCGGCCTTGAACCAAGCCTTAACCCTTGGTATGCCTGCAAATCCCGCGTCGAAAGCGGGAGAAAGCAGCTTGGCCTGTGGGTCTACTTCCGAGAGTACCCGCTTTGCAATGCGTCCTAGCTCGACCATTTGGTGGGCAGTACCCGTGAATCCAGCTATTACTCTATACGGATCTACTTCTCTGAATCTCGGCTCATTCCAAAGCTCGTAATATTTTATCTTACCCCTATATCGAGTTGCGACTTTTCGTATATACGTTTCCCAGTCCTTAAAATTAGCGGGCTCGGAGGAGGCGCCAGGCCCATTGGGTACTATTTCCTTCGGTCTTGAGGCAGCCCAAGTCGGGGTTTGACCAAGCGTCAGCACCACATCGATACCGTGATCTTCAGCTAATGCTACTGCGCGATCCAGCGTAGTAAAATTCCACTGTCCCCGTTGCGGTTCTAACCCACGCCATTCGGTAGCGGGCATGATTATTCGCCAAGAACCAAACTTCACCCATGGCCATGGCGTCCTCGTCGTTCCGTATCGAAGATGCATCCCGAAAAAACTATTATGGATAACTCTCCCGCCGTTGGCGGAAGAGACAACTTGCGCCTTCGAAATGTCTGGCGAACCAAGCAATAGTGGGCCCAATAGTAAGGCAAGGGCGCTATTGTGCCAGTTGAGGAGTGCGTGCCGGGCCATAAGATGTGTTTACCCTGTAAAAATATGATACTAATCCGCAGAGGGCTAAAAACAGCAACTGTATCGCTGGGGATGTACTTATTAGGTCTTTGTTATATGGAATGGAAACCAAAAAGTACAACAGACAAGCGGGTAGGGAAGAGGCAATGGCTGACCCGGATGGAGATAACGAAAGCGCGGATAGCTTGATGGCCCGGATAAGAGTGATTAATAAAAAGGCAGTAAAGAAGAGGAATCCGGTCAATCCTGTGTCCCAAAGTAAAATCGTCATTGCCGACGGGTCAATATGTAGAGGGGAAAACCGCATTGCGATAACGCCCATTCCTTTACGAGAGGTGGTAGTGGACCCCAAGCCATATCCGAAGAGAAAATGATATGGGTCAGTGGAGAGATCATTATTCTTCCACCATATCGCAAGAGCAGCCATGCGGCCAACATCACCATTCGGTGAAATATTATCTGGGTCCAGCGAATAACTGAGCATCTTGTCAATGCGCGCTTCCATCGATCCTTGTGTGTCGACACCAGATTGCTTTTCTGTGTGCAGATAGGCAAGAGTTATTCCAGCAGTTAGAATAAGTCCAATTGCCAGTGCGGTTAGGGAGGTAAAGAAGCGAGAATGAAAGCGGGAAATAGCAATCCAGCCGGCGAAAGTCATGATTAAAACAAGAGCTACTTTAACCTCAGCAAGCGATATAAAGAGAAGGGTTACTCCCCCTACAAGAAGGAGATGACTCTTCGTAATCACTCGATTCTGTGCAAGGTAGTATGTAAGAGTCCAGGCAACGAATAGAAAAATAGTCATCCCCCCGCTATCTCCTCCGCCGAATTCCCTCCCGATGAATGATCCGACCACGGAGTCCCATTTTGTTTGATCTGTGCGATGCAGTGCGAAAACGGCATATTGGATTGTCGCTATCGGCGCTTGAATAAGGGCGACCCAATAGAGGAAGCGCCACAGCCGCAAGGGAAAATCTGTGGAGACCAGGCCCAAGGCGATTATCCAGTATATGCTCCATAGAAAAAAATAGTCCCGGGAGGATACCAGAAGGTGATAGCCAGGGGGACTTTCCAGAATTGTCGCTACGACGGCGGATAGAAAGAATAGGCCGAGCGCGGACATCTGCAAGAGGGTGACTGGACGCGGGGCGGCCTGAGGATAGTTGTTGGGAATAAGCTGGTGGGCGAGGATATAGGGATACAGTAGCATACCCAGAATGAACGGTAACCAGTAGATGCTTATGTGCATAAAATAATCTGATATGCCAACAAGAACCATGGCAAATAATGCGGTCAGCAAAATAAGAAGGTCTGGTGTCAACAGAAAAAGCGAAGGTGTAAGAATAATGGCTGTAACTAGTAGCGCATATTTGGCGCTTACCAGGGCCAGCGTGGCGCCAATAATTACTGGGGCGATTATGGATGCGCTTATAAGCAGCGGTTGCATATGGGAAGACGACCTGAGTGATGCATTAATTCAAGGGGTAGGGGTGCCATGGTGTATGAAGATATATTGTTAGGGCGCGGTATATTCAAAACTGGGAGTAGGAATGCAAGGCGTCGGAGGGGATGAAAATCTTAACTCGTCGCCAGTGAAAAGCGTTATTGTCATGCCGTCACCTTTGAAGGGATATTACGTATCGGTCTAGCCGGATTTCCTGCGGCGATGCAATACGCCGGTATGTCTCCCGTAACGATAGACCCTGCTCCAATTACGCTCCCGTCACCTATTGTCACGCCTTTCATTATTATAGCGCCCGTTCCGACAAATACATCGGAGCCAATTGTGACGGGGGCGGCGTCAATGTCATTGAGGCGTGTATTGTATCGACGATTCTTCGGTGAAATAGGGTGAAAATCATTGTCCGCTATGACTGTGTTGGCCTCCAACATACAACGGGCACCAATCTCTACAGAAATCATAGAACAAATGGCGGTCCCGCTCATACCGGTATCTTCTCCTATGCGGATGGTGGCGCCGTCTTTCATTGTTCGTAATATAACGGGATGGTTGACTCCGAGGCGGTATACTATAGATACGGAACATATCAGGCAAGAAGGACCAATGATAATTTGAGAAAGAGGCGACTTCGAGACAATGGGGGCGCCCAGGAATCGCGCGGTGGAGTGTACATTCACGCCAGCCCTCCGCAATTTCCAAGGCAATACGGTACGCCACCAAATCAACCGCATATATTCCAAATAGCGGTTAATTTGAATGAGTTTGGCCAATGCGGACTTTGGCGGCATTCTGTAGGTCATAACCTCGTTCAGTAATCAATCGATAAATAATCTCATATTGGTCCAATACGCGGGTTTGAGAGAACAGGGCATATGCCCTGTTAACGGCATTTGTGGCGTATTCCTTGTAACCTATTGGGTCAGAGACGAGTCGTAGCAGAGAAGACTTTATGGCATGGGGCGATCGGATATCAGTGGTTATGCCGCCATTCCCAATCATCCAGGGTACGCTGCCGCTATCGAAGCCGCCGATAACGGGCAATCCGAGCATCATAGCTTCAGCGATGCCCATGGGGCATGATTCCAGTAGGGATGGGTGCACTAAAGCATCATGGTCTGCAAGCTGTTCTAGCAACTCTCTATGGGGCACTGGTCCGATACAGTGAACGCCGGCTGTAAGGTTATGTGCCTTTAGCCACCGGGCCGCCTTTCCAGTGGGGTCGTAATCTTGTCCAAATAGGGTCATTTCAGCGCCTGGGATTGCGCGTTTTAATTGCGAAAATGCCAATAGCGCCGGTTTTGGGTTTTTCAGCTTTCCCCATCGATTGAGAACCATGGCGATGCGAGGCTTGGCGGGATTTAGCTGCATGCCTGAAGGACATTCTGAAGTGTGCCGGGGGAGGGGGTTGGGCACAACTTCGATCGAGACATTGGCGTAGCGCTGCAGAGTCTCTGAAAGGTAGGGCGATACGGCAGTGAGAAACTGCGCCTGACGCAGTACCCGCCTGGCGATGAAATAGCGGATGAGGCGATAGCGGTCCGGTGTATGGCGTAGTACCAGCTGTGGTGCATCATGACAGCTAATTAGGTTGGGCAGACCGGATTCTATTGCAGCCAGGGCAAATTCATAAGTCCAGTGGGCATGCACGAGTGCGGGGTGCTCCTGGCGCATGGCCTCACGCAGTGCTTGGCGTTCCATGCGAAAAAAATCAAAGGCCCGGCCCAGCTTCCGACCTTTGGGGCGGAATCCATGGGGTCTCACCGGGCAGTAGTGAATGCGAAATCGTTCGCCGGCTGCTACTACCGTTCCCGTAGGGGATAAGGGCAGGTCCGAACTGGTAGTGAACGCGGACACCGTGTGGCCGCGCTCAAGCAGTGTTCCGATCAAAGTTCCAAGGGAGGGGCGCACCGTCATAGCCGTGTGCGGCAGGTCGATGCCGACCCTTGGAGGTACTGTGAAATGCTTTCGGTCGATATGGGACCAGCAATGCCAATCTTCATGAGGAGTCATCAAGCCGGAGCGTTACGATGAGCCGCCTGTATGCGCCGAAATATTGGGGAGTGCCCGCTCAAAGCCATCTGTCCAATCAGGCGTTGGGCGACGCGGGCGAGTTGGGGGCAAAGAATTGTATTCGGGGCGCCTAGGAGAAGGCCGGCCCATGTGAGCGTGGCGGATAGAATCTCGATTAAAAGTCGATACGATGCCGATTCTCCGGCGGCGCGCAACAGGAAATCCTCACCTAACAGAATGCTTAGCACGGCGGCTGCCAATAGCAGGCCGCCGCGAAGGGCGTTCCATAGCTCCGGGGGTGAAATGCGAATGCCGTTGAATAACGTGGCGGTTATCCAGACCGCTCTCAATCCATATACGGCGAAAACGCCCCAAGCAACGGCTTCAAGGGAGATTTGGGCCGCTGTAAGCAACACCGCCGTCAGGAGTAGTGCAACCCAGATTTGGACCTTCAGTTCTGCCCCCGGTCTTCCCGTTCCCCACAGCATTGGACCGGCGACCGCCATAATTGCATGAAATGTCATGGCCAAGGCCAGAGGGACCAGGATATCCGCCGCATCAGTCCAGCGGTTTCCGAATAGGGCATGGACGACCGTGTCGCTGACAGACGCAACGCCGGCGAATAAGGGAAACGCGATCAGTGCCACGGCCGAAACGACAATCAGATACCCACGACGCAGGGCCTCGGGGCTGTCTTGGGCGCGGGCACTGGCGGGAAAAATCACGGATTGTAAGGCGACTACGAGATGGTTAGTGGGTGTTCTAACAAGGTTATAGGAAACCGAATACAGACCGAGTGAGCCGCTCCCGAAGAGCTTCCCGACGAGGAGGTTATCGATGTTCTCGATGAGCCAATTGGACACATTTGTCAGCGCCACCTTGGCGCCAAACCCGGACAGCCGGGTGTGCGTATCGGTTAGCAGAGGGGCCAGGGAATGGCGCGTCCTGGTATAGCTGATAATGAATATCATCAGGTTGGTGGTGGTGACGGCAGCAACCAGACTCCATACCCCCGCACCAAGCAGGGCGCAGCTGATGCCCACGATGACATAGCCCGTAAAATACGATGCGAGCTGACTAATCTGGACACCCCTGAAATCGAGGTCTCTTCTCAACAGGGCAAGCGGCACGATCCCCAGGGCCTGGAGCACAAAGACGGGTACCATCCAGCGAATTACGGGCGCGAGTTGCCCATCGCCGAAAAAAGCTGCCGCCACACCGGACAGGAAGTAGATGGAGAGCGCCATTACCAGGCTTGCCAGGATGACCCGCGTGTTGGCAATACGAATATCTTCTTCGCGAAGATCTCTCTGCTGCACCAAGGCGGAACCCAGTCCCATCTCGATGATGATTCCCCAAGCCCAACGACCAGGGCCGCCATGGCAAATACGCCGAAGGTCTGGGGGCCTAGTATACGCGCCAGCGAAATTTGAGCGACAAGCTGGAGGCGACCCTTACGGCTACGCCTGCGTAATTCCATTTGGCGGCACGTATGCTGCGATCCATTAGACTGGGTTCAGTCCGCGTCATGAGCCATCTCGCACGGATTGGTGAGACATGAGCACAGGGTCGCCATGGTTCAACTCGACTTTATAACCCCGATAAATCGGCTGCGGGCTTGGCCATTGAGCGCGCCGAGCAATGCATCGACAAAATCCCTCTGCACGGAATAGGCCAGAGGTGTATCCGTGCTGATATTGGATACCCGTACCAGCATATTGTCCGGGATGACTCCTCTCAGGCCATATCGGATTTGTGTCAATCTCCAAGGCCAGCCGCCTACAACGATCTGATCGCCAACAATCACCCAGTAGGTGATGGGCTCGACTCTGGACCAGCGGGTTGCAACCAGGCGTTTGACGGGGATATCGCCAAAGTGGGTGTGGAGGTGACTATCATGAAGGTTGTGCAGCTGAAAACCCTGAGACGGGTAGCAGACTTCTGGAACGTGGGTCTCCAGGCCGTCATAGGAAACGCGAGCGTAGGCAATGGATAGCATCACCGTCTGACCGCTGCGGTTAACATACGTGCGGGACAGGGTTTGTGTATAGGTCTTCTCCAACGTCGCTTGTATATCGGCGCTCGGTGCGACCGGGACAACTGCCTTGTCCACCCGCCAGTTTCCGAATTGTTTTGGAACCAGAGTGTTGGGGTCCATTCGCGGGCGCAGGTCGGCGAGTTTTTGCCGTGGCGTCATGGCGACCGCGAGGCTGGCGGCGATGAGCATGGCTATTCCCGCGAGGAGATGCCTCAGAGAGATGTGTCTCATTGTGTTGTCGCTCCAGCTGTCTTGTGGCGGGTGAGCATGGCAAGCATGCTGTCCAAGCCGAAAAGAATCAGCAGTGCCGTCACGAATAGGACGACGCTGGCAAAACCATGCAGGAATCCCTGTCCAGCATCATTCCCCAGATAGTAGGTGATCAAGAGCAGTGCAACTACGCGCACGATATTCGCTACAAACGCGACCGGCAGGATGGCAGACAGAAGCGTGATGTTGCGCAGCCGATGGGGATGACGTACCAGATGGACATACAAAATTCCCATGGCGCTCAGGCTGAACATGGAGTTAAGCCCGGAACAGGCATTAGCAACCAGCAACTGGTAGGGGCCGATGGTCAGCATTACCCCGTCTCTTGCTACGGGAAATCCTGTGGCGTACAGAATTTGTTCTACGAGCATCGAAACATTTTCTTTCAACATGCCCGTCAACCCGGTAATAACAAACCCCGGCAGGGGGAGCATAAACATCAGGAAAAAGATGGGGAACCACAGTTTCCGTACGGCGTGCCGGCCGTAGAAGATCAGCAGCAGTCCCGTTACAACGGGGATCTGTGATCCTGCTTCTAAGATCAGGATTCCCAAGGACCGGCCAAAGACATACAAGAGTAAGCCGAACAGGAACAGCAGTGTTCCAGCGAGGGGATGAGCTGAGTGAGCGGGCGCGAAGAGTGCATGACGTTTTCGCCAGACGAGCCATACCACAACGGCCAGTATTATCAGGCAATAGATATTGTAATCACCGTCCAGGCGGGTATTCACCAGCGTGATATAGCTCGGCAGATAGAGCGCGGCCAGCCCGGCCAGTACCGGCCACCATTGAGAGAGCAGGGGCGGGTCGCTTGCATTGTCAGAAACAGGTCTGGGCAGGATTGCGGACATGGCTCAGAAGCGATTGACGACGGCGCCGACAACTGTGGCGCCCGCTGACGTGATCATTTCACGGAGTGCGGTGGCATCCGCGAGCCGCGTATGGTTGGGACGTACGACCATTAAGGCGCCACCGCATTTTGCGGCAACGGCCTGGGCATCTACCGTGACGGCCCCTGGCGCGGTGTCAATGAGTATGATGTCGAACTGGCCGGCGAATTCCTGAAGCACATTGTCAAACGTGGGGCGAGCCAAGAGTTCCAGCGGGTTGGGGGGGACGGTGCCCGCGCCAAGGACCGAGAGGTCATAGAAACCAGTCACCTTTTGCACTACGCTCGTGTTGACCTTGCCGGAAATGACATCGGCTAACCCCTCTCGCGCGGAGAGCTGGAATATATCCTGCTGGCGCGGCGCCCGCAGATTAGCGTCGATAAGCAGGGTCCGTTCTCCCAACTGCGAAAAGACGACGGCTAGATTGGCGGCAACGTAGCTGGTACCGGTGCCATTTCCGGTGCCGACGACGGCAAGCGCTCTATGATTGGTGTCAAACCAGCGCAGCATGAGCTGGCTCCGTACGCCGCGCAGGGCCTCTACCTCCGGGCTGAACGGCATGTATGCAGCAATCAACTCGCTGCCGAAATGTCCCTGGCCGGCTGCCATGTAGGGATAGTCGAATTGTTGGGACAGAATCTGTTGAATGTCGCCGTCGGTAATCAGCCCCAGCTGTTTAGCTGCATCGCCGAAGCGTATATTCTGTTCTTTTTGGACCTGAAGGATCCTCTCAACATCTTCCAGAGTGATCTTTCCTGCATCGTGAAGGATCTTTCCGATGCGTCGGTCGAGGCGTGGACCGGCTGCTTTGAACTCCTGAACGTTGTTGATTGGTGGTGAGTTCATGTGCTTCCCCTATGCTGCGGCCCGGCCTATGGCCGGCTCCCGTTGGGATGAAGGTGCGGTGCCATTGCCGAGCGTTCCCAATATGGGAACACCCAGCACGTTGGTGACATCGCTCAACGAGCGTATCCGGCGATCGGTAATTTCCCGCAAGAAGGCGATGCTGATGCCGAGCAGGGTTCCCAGGAAAGCGGCGAGTGCGGCGTTCAACAGCACATTGGGGCTGGAAGGCATCAATGGCGGCACTGCCGGGTTGAGTACCGCGATGTCGGTCTGGTTGATCTGACTCTCCAGGCGGGATTCACCTGAGCGCTTCATGACGGTGTCGAGCATGTTTTGGGCGTTGTTGACGTTTCGCCTGAGCATGGACAAGACGTCGTGTTGATGGGTCAGATCCAGGATTTTCGTCTTTTGCGTGGCGAGGGCCTGCTTTAGGTCATCTACGCGCTGTTGGGCAATCCGGGCCGTTGTGCTGATTCCCGCGGCCACATTCCTGATTTCTGCTTTAATCTTGTTGCGGATGTTCTTGACCTTGTTGGAAGCGCGTTGATACACGGGGTTGTTCCTTCCCGTGCCCTCGGAAATATCAGCCAGCCTGTTCTCGGCCCCCATGAGGTCGGCCTTCATGCTCTGTATGAGGCTGTTATTGATGATTTCCGGTAGGGCCTCCGTGGCGGTTGGGCCTTTGGCTATCGCGTCCTGCATTTGGCGCTGTCTGGACGACGCGTCGTAGGCCTGGGTCTGCGCCTGCACCAATTGCGAGGAGATTTCCTGCAGACGGGCGCTTTCTACATCCAATCGATTGTCGTTATCGACGATACCTTGCTTTTGCTGATAGTCGGAAAGTTTTGATTGGGCCTCTTCGAGGTTCTTTTCAGGACCTTGATTTGATCATCAAACCAGGCGGAAGTCTGTTTTGCAGGTTCGACCTTGAGCTCCAGGGTCGTGTTCATGTAGGCGTTTGCGAACGCATTTGCGATGGTGGTGGAAAATTGGGGGTCCGCACCTTCGTAGCTGACGTTGACCAGGCTGCTCTGTGTCGACGGGACCACATCAAGGTGCTTCAGCAGCAGGTCGGCTAGCCAGTCGCGCATGGAGCCCTTGCCGCCGGTGCTATCCGTGAATTGACGCCGCGCCACGGGATTGTCGGTCAGTTTTAGGTTGTCGACAACCTTGAGCGCTACGTTGTGGCTTCGAATGATGGAGACCTGAGTAGACATGTAACCGGGCAGCAGCTGCGCGGGCAGGGGTTGCCCGGTGATGGGGTTGGTGCCCTTGAAGTCAATGAGCAGGGAGGTGGTGGCAGTGTATTTCGGCGGCAATATCAGGCTGACCGCTATCGTGGTGGCCACGGTGACCAACAAGGCAATCAGAATAATGACCTTGCGGGCCTCTAAGGACCAACAAAAATTGATAGAAATTCATCGTCCGGTGCTCGTATGAGGATAATTGAAAACGTTATCGCTACTAGAAAATGCTTGCTTTGACATAGATGACGTCGTTCGGCCTCAAAAGTTGGGTGAGGTCGGGTGCCGGCAGGGTATTCACCTTGCCGGCGTCATCGCGCCGCTTGATGCTGACGTTCCCGTCGTTGGCGCGCTGGGTGAAGCCACCTGCAACCGACAGAGCCTGCATTACCGTCATGTTCCGCTCGAGGCGATAGGCACCGGGATGCTGAACCTCACCGTAGGCGTAAAACTTGGGCGCGCGTGGCACGAAAATCACGTCATCGTTGGCCACGTCAATGTTCGCAGGGACATCGCCCTTCTGGTGCGCGGGGGGCGGATCGGGAGCGAACGGTTCCAGCAGGTCAATGTTGCGGCGTACGGTGCCATCGCTCGCTTGGTGTACCAACACAGCCCGGTCGGCCCCGTCCCGGTTCACGCCACCTGCGACGGCAATCATATCCAGCACGGTGCTGGCACCTTCCAGCGGGTATTTGCCCGGTTTGTTGACCTGGCCGAGTACATAGACTTCCTGACTGTGAAATTGACTGACAACGACGTTGACCTGAGCCTGCCTGACGAATCCTTCTTGGGTTAGGCGTCTGGCGATCATTTCCTCGGCGGCTGAGGTGGTGTTTCCTCCGATTTTTATATCCCCGATGAGGGGAAAGGTAATGGAGTCGCCCTGGCTGATGCGCGCCTCGGTGCCCAGATCGGGATGCTCGTAGACTGTAATCTTGACGATGTCCCCAGGGCCCAGGACATAGTCCTGCTTGGCGGCAAGGGAGGGTCCAGCCGTTACGATGGCGCAAAAGAGTACGACCAGGCTCCACGTATATCTATGAACCATCACACTCACCTCGGCAAGTCGCCTGCATACAATATCGTCATATTATAACCTTGATTATTCATTTCCAGCGTACCCAGAGGACCGTATTCATAGGAAATCCAGACGCAGGTGGGCGTCTACCATATTGTCCCGATATCGATTGGTGCTGTAATTGGAGGTACGGTACTGCCACTGGTAGGAGGCTCCGAGCGTCATCTTGGTAAATGGCTCGTAGTCGACCTCGATTCTTATACCCTTCAGGACATCGTTGCGTACGGCCTTTTGGCTTAGGAGAAAGCCGGGATCGCCCTGGTAGCTCAGAGTTTCATAGAGCAGCTGCCCCGTGAATGTCACTTTGGATGTCACCGTCCAGGTCGGGGTGAGACTGGTTCCGTTGGTAATGACATAGCTGGAGATTAGGTTCTGGTAGGCGCTGATACGCCGCCAGGCGGCCAGGTCCAGTACGGTGGCACCTGCGAGGCGCCAATCTACATGCGCATCACCGACGACCCCGTTGAAATCTCTCACTGAGAGTTGGTGATAGCTGCGGCCGACATAGCCCAGCCGGCCGCGAAGGCGTGTGACGGCACTACAGGACCACCTTGCAATCACATTGACGTCGGTCTGCCGATAGCTGTTGTCCACAACGCTCGTCGCCACGACCTGGCGGTTCGGATAGCGACCGTCAACAGCCTTCAATTGCAGCCCCAAGGAGTTGTCGGCGCGGGAGACGAAGTTTATACCCGCGGTGGCGGTATCTATCGTCACGTTATTGGTGTGCTGTAGGTCCGCACTGTAGCCGACTTGATACCGATTCGCGCCGGCGCGTAGATGCCAATGGGGATAGAAAGAATAGTCAGCATCTACAAATGCCTTGGACTGGGTTACCAGGTTCTTGACCGGCGACTGAAACTGGTTGTAACTGGCCAAGGTCTTTTGAGTAGAATATCCGAGCTCGCCATGCCACAAGTTCCCCGCCCGCCACTGCCATTTGGCCAGGATGTCATGTCCGGTGTAATTCAGAAAGCTAAAGCGCTCAAAATTGCTCTTGTTGACATTTAGATGAGTAATGAAGTGCTGGCGACTGATCGGGATATCGGTGTCGATGCCCGCATCTAGGCGATTCATGGTGGTGCCTGTTGCGCTGGTCCCGAGTTGCGCCTGGGCAGCATCCTTGGTGGGCAGGCGAAATAAGTTGCTATCCCACATAAATTGGTACGCAACATAGGGATGGATGGGTGAATCGGTGGCGGCTGAGGCGGGAACAGCTTGCAGGATGGCATAGGCTATGAGTAATCCGCTGAGTTGTTTGCATGGTTTCATTCGTTCACTAACGTTGTTGCAGTCCGATCCCCAGCCAATTGCGATGACTATTTCAATCCGGCCAGCCCTTTGTCCATATGACTGGAGTCACTATGTTTTCCGTCATCCGGTAGCGCGGTTCGAGCTGCCACGGGGGTTTCGCCTGTCGTAGACTGGGCGAAGGAGCCCACATATTGGATAGTGGCCGAATCGCGCAACCTCTTAATTTCCGCTTGCGTGAGTTCCATGCGTTTTTTATTTACCAAGTAGCGAGCGATCATTGGGAAGGCCTGCTTCTGCGTCAGAGGCTGTTCTTCCGTCTTCAACAATTGTATTGCCTGAAGGACATGCTTGCTGCCGGCGGCATCAACGTTGAGGATGCCGCCGTTTTCCAGGTGATCGAGCTTGGGTAGCAGGGAGAGGGGGAGATCCTCTGCCGGTTTGGTTTCTTCCCGGGCTGTGAAGTGGATATCTTGGGAATCGAGCCAGTCTATTACGGGCTTTCCGGATTTGGCACGATCCAACCGTTCCTTGGCGGATTGGACCTTGTCCGGGGTATCTTCGATGCTGATGCGACGCAGATAATAGATGCGGCGTTTCGCGAATAAGTCGGGATGGGTATCATAGTACTTGCGGATCTCGTCAGCACCGGGGTTACTCAAGCCCGACCTCTGCACAACGTCGTTTATATAGGCCTGCGCCAGCACCTGCTGCCGCGAGGCTTGGAGTGCCTGGAGTACGCTGGGGTCGCGATCCAGCCTTTTTTGCACCGCCTTCTTGGCCAACAAATTCAGGTTGACCAGGTTGTTCAGGGCATCGCGCTGGGCCTGCTCGGCTTGTTGTTCATTGGCGACCCCCATTCGCGATAATGCGTAGTTGAGCTGACTGATAGTGATTTCGTCACCGTTCACTTTCACCGCCACCTGGGAGTTGGGGTGGTCTGTCCCCGGCTTGCTGCAGGCGAACAGTACGGTGGCCAGTGACGCAGCCAGGGCAAGGCGGGCGAAGGTAGCATGTCTCATAGGTGGATTCATGACTCGTTCAAGATGACGCATAGTCCATTCAGGGTGTTAATAGGCATTTTCTCCCGCCATGCTGGTCATCGCCGTCATCAGGATGATCTTGATGTCCAGCCACAGGGACCAGTTGCGGATATAGGCCAGATCAAATTCGACCCGCTGGCGCATCTTGTCCACGGTATCGGTTTCGCCGCGCAGGCCGTTGACCTGGGCCAGGCCGGTAATGCCGGGTTTGACCTTGTGGCGCAGCATGTAGCCGTCGATGAGCCGGCGGTACTGTTCGTTGTGGACCACGGCGTGGGGCCGAGGACCGACGATGGACATGCTGCCCTGGAGGACGTTGATGAACTGGGGCAGTTCATCCAGGGAGGTCTTGCGCAGGAAGGCGCCGAAGCGGGTCACGCGGTGGTCGGCCCTTGTGGCCTGTTTGACGTCGTCGCCGTTCTCGCACACCGTCATGGTGCGGAATTTCCACACCTCGATCCTTTCGCCGCACAGGCCGTAGCGGGACTGTTTGAACAGGACCGGTCCGGGGGAGGTCAATTTGAGGATTAGGGCGATAAGCAGCATGGGGGCGGCGACCACGAGCAGGATCATACAGGCGAGGATGAAGTCCTCGACCCGCTTGACGAGGCCGTCGACGCCATAGAACGGCGTATCCAGGATGCACACCGCCGGGAAATCGCCGATGTTGGTCCACGTGGCGCTCTTCAAATCGGAAATAAAGAAGTCCGGTACCACATACACTGAGGCCGTTGTATCGGACAGTCTGGCGACGAGCTGTTTGATGCGTTCCTCCGCACGCAAGGGGAGGGTGATGTAGATCAAATCGACCTCGCCCTTGGCTGCCAGACTGACCAGCTCGTCCAGGTTGCCGATGACGTTCAATGGGCCGTCCACCAGGGGCCGTTTGCCGGCGGGGTTCCTGTCATCGAAGAATCCGAGGGGCCGCAAACCCATCCAGGGCGATTGAAGGATGGTTCGCGCCAGGTTGGCGCCCAGTTCCCGGGCGCCAACAATGGCAACAGTACGTGTATTCATGCCCTGCTCGCGATAATGGCCCGCGAGCACCCGGGTTGCCAAACGCCAGAGAATCATCAGCAGGGGCGTCAGGAAAAGCCAGCTCAATATGATGAACCGCGAATAGTCTCCGGATGTCTTTGTGACGAACGCAAGGAACAGCAGGCCGAGGCTCACGCTTACCCATGCCAGGTAGATGCGCACCACTTGCTGGCGCAGGGACGCACCGCGCCAGGATCGGTAAAGGTCCTGAGTCTGGCCAAAGAATAAGAACAGCACGACTGCCCAGGCCATGGCCAGGCTGTAGATTGCCGCCGATTGCTCTCCATTCAGATAGGTCAAGAGCCACAGGGCAGCTATGATGAGCAAGCTGTCGACGGCTCTTGAGAACGGGGCTATTTGTCGGCTGAGGCCCCGCGGCTTTGGGGAGGTCTTTACGTGTATATATTGAGGCATAGCGCAGAAGCAACCAACAAAGGCCGCATCACAGTGCACTGACTGATCAGCGGGAAGCTGTCAAACCCGGAAATTGAAGCGGGATCTCGGCGGCACGTTTCGGCAAGGCCTCTTAACAGTGCGGGATATGCATATAAGCCATTGAAATTCAAAAATGACCCTGCTCTGATGGCTTGTCGGCGAGGGGCGCGAACTCCATTGTCGTTGCCCAGCCATGAGGATGGCTATCTGTCCGCCAGATGTAACCGTCTACGTTTCGGTATATCGGCCACCGGCGCCTGTTTATTACCGCTAGAGCATCCGGGGATGATGCCGATAATACATAGTAGAATAAAATTATGTAGCAAGTATGTATTTTTTAATGTAGATGGTCTAGTATATCAGAAGTCTCTTACCTTTTAGAGGCGGGCTGCATGGAGCGCGGATTCCGATCGGAGATGCTTCATGCGGTTTGTTAACCTTCATCAAGTAACTGTTTTTCCCCTTATTTCTCGCCCGCCAACGGGTTGTTTGAGACCCATCTTTTGGCTAGTTGACTAATAATCACTATATCAGATCAAAGCCAATGATCCCTCGCAAACGCTATTACGACGCTCACTTGTCAACTTCAGGTCGGGCAGTAGATTTGCCCTCCGCCGTCACAACTCAGGTTGCGGAGCGAAGACCGGGAGGCAGGGTCCTGGGGGCGCACATCGATGCAATCACATGGGAAGAGGCACTGCAGACAATCTCCCGGTGGGCGGCGCACAAGGAATCACGGTATGTCTGCGCATGCAACGTGCATTCTGTGGTAACTGCGAAACAGAATATTATTTATCAATCTATTATCAACGGGGCGGATATGGCCATACCAGACGGTATGCCGGTCGCCTTGATGCTCCGGGCAACGGGTTTTCCCGACCAACAGCGGATAGACGGCCCTGATCTGATGTGGAAATACTGTGAAATGGCATCTAAGAGCGGGCAATCGATCTACCTGTATGGCAGTACCGGCGACGTACTGCAGAGGCTGCAGCACCGTCTTCAGCAGGCGTTCCCCGGGCTGAAAATCGCCGGCATCTCATCCCCTCCGTTCAGCGAAATGAGCGAGGAGGAGGACCTTCAGATTATTGAAGACATTAACCAGTCCGGGGCCAATGTCGTATTCGTGGGGCTTGGCTGCCCGATACAGGAACAATGGATGTCGGCCCATCGCGGGCGTATTCGAGCCACGATGATTGGGGTCGGTGCGGCCTTTGACTACCATGCCGGGACGATCAAACGGGCGCCGGTCTGGGCGCAAAGAGCGGGCTTGGAATGGCTATATCGGTTGCTTAGCGAGCCGCGCCGGTTGTGGCGCCGGTATTTTTACACTAACTCGGTATTTCTCTATTATGCCCTGGGTGAACTGTGGCGGCGTAAGTGACGTGACGCGTAGGGACTAACGTTACCCAAGGTAACGATCAGAAGAAAGACGGCTTTCCTTTTCCTCCGGCCAGCGTCAGCGCTGGTTGGTCCTCAACTTTCCCCCTGAATTTAAGCCCTGATACCGCCGGCGGCAAGGCCCGAGGGGATTTGCTTGTGGCGACGTTGGCGTATGCGCACGGCGGCCGTTACACCCGCGATGCCGATCAGCATCAGCACCCAGGCAGGGGCCTCGGGGACGGCGGCGGTGATCTGGCCGTTGTATTGGGACAGGGAGGCAGTCGTGACGCCGTTGATCTGGAGATTGAAGTTGTCGGCCGGATTCACCTGGCCCCAGAAGACGGGGGTGCTTGAGCTGTAGGTCCACAACGTGGTGCCCAACGTGGTATCAAACAGGTACATGCTGCTGAAGCTCAGGTTGGTGGCCGTCGGCAGGGTCGCCTTCAGGTAGGTGGTGGGAGAACCCGTATTGACGATCTGGTTGAAGGTCCAGTTGTCCGTGAACGACTGGAGCGCTGTCTTGGTCGAGTTATAGGTGGTGGTCCCAAGGGGCAGGGGACTTTGCAGCTGCGAATTCGTCTGCACCGCCAGAGCCGAACCGCTTGCGAACAACAGCGGCAGCCCAAGGCCAAAGATGAACAGTCTGTTTTTTATGATGCTTAACATGGCAGGTTCCCAACCTTAGAGTTGATGGTTGTAAGTAGAATTGCCTCGTTCACTGAACCCTATCGGCAGGGCTATGATTGGGACAAGGGTTGAATAAACCTTGCTTTGCTTCCGGTGCTTCCCTCCCGGACCCTGGGCCGCGGGGAGGACCATTCATGAATTTTCTTATATCACATTTATCTTCTTAAATAAATAGGCATGTAGGAGGCATCTTTATTGGGGTTGCCCCGTCGATCCGCTTAAAATACTAACTTTATCAATCGGTTGCTTGTCCGTCGGGCCGCCGCCAAGGGCGGACAGGTCCATAGGCACGCCTCACCGGCCCCTTCGTGACGCCCCCGGCCCGGCTGTCAATGACGCCGGTCCCGTGTCATTTCGGCGGTGCACTTGTTTAGTTGCGAGACCGCGATTTCGGTGCCGCCGGCAATCGGACGGTCGCATGGCGGGCCAGCCCGATGATGCGCAGGCCAAGCACGAAGCCGTTTTCGGCCGCGGCGCGCAGGCGTTCGGGCCCTTGCGGGTCCGGGGCCAGGGAATAGGAAAAGAACGGCCCCCTCTGATCGGGCGCCGGCGGGGTGAAGCCCTTGGTGTCGCCGACGCCGGGAACGTCCATCCAGGCGAAGGAAATCGTGCGTCGCGCCTTGTTCATGTTGGCGCGCACCTTGAGGGTCGACCCGACCTTGTTCCCCCCGCCGGCGGTCAACGTCACCGTGCCCACCACGGCGAAGGCCTGTTGACGGTCGTCCGTCCATCCGGCGATAAACGACAGTGCGCAGTCGGTGGTCGTCCCGTGTTCGGTGGAGACCGCGACGTTGTACAAGGCCCTGTCCGCCTCGGGTGTTGCGGCCAGGGCCGGCGAGGCGGGGCATGCCGATCCCAGCAGGGCGGCCAGGGCCGGTATTGCCAGTGCTTTCAAACTTGTCTCGTTGGTTTTGCGTGTCATTCGAAGTTCCCAAGTGCCTCATGCGGAATCGCGCAAGCATAGCAAAAAACCCGTGTGGGCTCGAATTGCGGCGGGTGCGAGTATTATGTCGCCGGCCGGGTTGGTAAACTAAAGATCAAGATATCGGGCCCGAAGCCCATTGGGAGGAGAAGGATATGCCGTCATTCGATGTGGTCTCTGAAGTGGATATGCATGAGGTGACCAACGGGGTCGATCAGGCCAACCGCGAGGTGACCACCCGCTTTGATTTCAAGGGCAGCAATGCCAGGTTCGAGCGCAACGAGGCGGAGATCACCTTGAGCGCCCAGACGGACTTTCAGCTCAAGCAGATGCTGGACATCCTGCAGGAAAAACTGGCGCGCCGCGGGGTGGACATTGCCTGTCTGGACATCAAGGAACCTGAGATCGCGCTCAATCGTGCGCGACAGGCCGTGACGATCAAGCAGGGACTGGATGCGCCGCTGGCCAAGGACATCGTCAAGCGAATCAAGGAGGCCAAGCTGAAGGTGCAGGCCGTCATTCAGGGGGACAAGGTGCGGGTGACGGGCAAGAAGCGCGATGACCTGCAAAGCGTCATCGCCCTGTTGCGCGACGAAAAGCTCGAATTGCCCCTGCAGTTCATCAACTTTCGCGATTGAGCGGCGCACGGCGATCGTGCGGGCCGCGGCTGTGCCGCCGGCCCGGGTGGGAAACCGATCCCATATAAGCAAATAGTGGTGCTCGCTGGGGCGCGTGCGGTGCCGGGAGGGAATCGCATTTGTATTGGTGCAACGATCGGCGCTATGCTCTTTAAATCGAGAACGGCGCTGCGGGCAAGGGGTAGGTCCCGCGATCTTTTCCACCCATGCTGACCGGAGATGTCATGTCGACAGGGCAGCACCACAACGGCCTCGACCCCCTCGCATCGAGCCCGCTCTTCGCAGGCGTGGCGCCGGAGACCGTGCGGTCGATGCTAGCGGTGCTCAGCTCGGAACGCTGGGCCGGTCGGCGCATGGTGATGGGCCCCGATCAGACCCTTGATCGATTCTATGTGCTGCGCAAGGGCCGGGTGAAAGTCACCCGTCAGAATATCCGCAACGGCCGTGAGATTACCCTTTTCCTGCTGGGCCCCGGGGATGCGTTCAACGTGGTCTGCCTGCTGGACGGGCAGTTGCATGACGTGAGCGCCCAGACCCTGGACCCCGTCGAGGTCCTGTCCGGCCCCGTGGACCTGTGGAAGGGCTGGCTGGACCAATACCCGGCCTTTCGTCAGGCGGTGCGCCGGTATATCTATGAGCGTCTGAATCATCTCAACGAGCTGGCCTGTGATCTGGCCCTGCACGACACCATGACCCGCCTGGCTCACCTGTTGCTGACCTATTGCAGCGATCGCCTGACCTGTCGTGACCTCGTGCTCATCAGCGACCTGTCCCATGAAGAGTTGGCCCACATGATCGGGACGGTGCGGGTAGTCGTGAACCGGCTGCTTGCCGAGCTCAAGCGCGAAGGGGTCGTGGATACCCGCGGGGGAAAGTTGCGGGTGCTGGATCTGCATAGGCTGCTGGAGAAGACCGAGCAGCACGTCTATGGCGCGCCCTCCAAGGCGAACCCCTCGCCCTTTGGGACATTGCCCTAGGGACCCTCTGCACAGGTCGATCAAGGGGGTGATCACAAGGCGCACAGGGGCGAGGGAGCGCAGTTTACAAGGAGTACATGAGCATCCGGGCCCCTTTGCAACGCCGTGAGCGCCGCTTCAGCGGCCTGGGCAGAGGTTCCCTAGGCGCCGCGTCGCCAGTCCTTCAGGGCCTCCAGGCGGGCCCCGGCCCCTTTTGGCGGAAACCTGTAACTTAAGTTATAGGCGAATATCCGCGTTCCCAGTATAACTACTCTGTGCACAGGGACGTGCACCTGAATTAGTCAACGTGCCCGCCGGTCCGGCGGGCGTCCCCGTCCGGGGGGCGCGCTGCGTCCCGACCGGAGGCGTTTTCGGTACGACACCACGATATTGGAGCAGCAAATGGAACGACGCATGAATCCCCGCAAGCCCCTGCGCCTGGCGGCGACCGTCCATTATCCTGATGAGGGAGGGGCCCGCCGCATTCATACCGTGACCCGCAACCTGTGCTACGAGGGCGTATTCGTCGAAACCCTGGCGTTCGCGCACTTGCAGGGGAGCATTGTTCGGGTAGAGCTGGATACGCCCCTTCACGGCCCCATCGGCCTGGATGCGCTGGTCCTGCACAGCCGCGCGGACGGCCTCGGTCTGATGTTTGCCTATTACAGCACCGAGGTGTTCGAGCAGTTGGACGAATTACTGGAGCCCGAGGCGAGCAAGCGACGCTGCGCGGCCGGCGTTGCCGGACAGCTTGTCGGCGTTTGACGCGTTTCTCTCAGGGCCGTTGGAACACCCCCTCATCCCAGCCTTCTCCCTAAGGGGGAGAGGGCGAAACGTCCGTTTCCCAACGACATCCGGCGAGATGGCGCCACACGAGTCCCGGGCACAGGCGTTCTCCCGGCGGCGTTTGGATGAACGTGATTAGGGCGCCGGCAGGAGGATCCATGGGCGGGGCGGGCGATGGCGATGTGGCGTGGGGGCGTTGGCCTGGCCCGTGGCGGGCCTGTCTGGTTAGTCGGAAAAAAGAAGAATGGCGCGCATACCTTAGAGGGGAGGGATGAAGGGAGGGAGGGAGGTATCCAGTATGCGCGCCATGGAGGAGAGATCAAATGACTGTGCAGTGTCGGATCAATGTACCTCGAAATCTGTGTTGAACTTGGTGACAAGAGTACCCGGGGAATATGGAGGAATTAAGGAGGAAATGTGAAAGTCCCCCGGCCCCGTCGGCGGCGCTTTGAGGGCGGGGAAGCCCTTCGCGGTGTGGGGATATTGGCCCCCTACAATTCCAGTTTGTACCCCACCCCGTAGATGGACCGGATCAGGTCTTCATCGGGGCTGATGGACTGGAGCTTTTTGCGCAGGTTCTTGATGTGGCTGTCGACGGTGCGGTCGGTGACCACCCGGTGGTCGGCATAGATGGCATCCAGCAGGTAATTGCGGGTGAAGACCCGGCCCGGCTGGGTATACAGGATGTTCAGCAGGCGAAACTCCACCGGGGTCAGGTCAAGGGCCTGGCCGTCGAAGGTGGCGCGGTACTTGTCCTGGTCCAGGCGCAGGCGGGCCGAGGCCGCGGGTGCCCCGGGACTTTGTGTGCGCCTGAGGATCGCCTTGACCCGCGCCACCACCTCCCGGGGGCTGAAGGGCTTGCAGATATAATCGTCCGCCCCGAGTTCCAGGCCCAGGAGGCGGTCGATCTCCTCCACCCGGGCGGTGATCATGATGATGGGGACGTTGGAGAAGGCGCGCAGCTCGCGGCAGATGGTCATGCCGTCCTTGCCGGGGAGCATGATGTCGAGCAGGATCAACTCCGGCATGGTCTCGTTGACCCACGGGATGACCTCGTCGCCGGAGGCCAGCCAGTGGGTGTCATAGCCCGCCTGGGTCAGATAGTCCTTCAGCAGTTCGGCGAGCTTGCGCTCGTCCTCCACGATCAATATGGTCTTGTGCGTCTCGGCGGTCATGGCTTAGCTCCCCCGGTGGCGGGCGATGGAACGCCAATGTATGACGGATAAGGCATGCCCTCAGCCCTCCAGCGGCAGGGTGACGCGCACCCACAGCCCCCCAGCCGGGAGGGGTCGGCCTGGATGGTCCCGTTGTGGGCCTCGACGATATTCTTGCAGATCGTCAGGCCCAGGCCGGCGCCGCCGCTCTCCCGGGACCGGGACCCCTCCACCCGGTAGAGCCGTTCGAACAGATTCGGCAGGGAGTCGTGGGGGACGCCCGGCTCGGTGTCCTGCAGGTCGATCATGATTCTGTCCGCCTGGCGCTCGCTGGAGACCTGCAGCCGTCCCCCCGGGTCGGTATAGCGCAGGGAATTCTGCAGCAGGTTGGTGAACAACTGGCCGAGCCGCGCCTCGTCGGCGAACACATGGGCCGCGCCGTCCCTGTCCAGGTCCGAGGCGACGGTGATGTCCTTGCGCCTGAATTCCTCGGTATAGCCGGTCAGGGACTGGCGGACCACTTCCAGAAGGTCGACGCGCTCCATGCGGTAATTGAGGGCCCCGACGTCCGACATGGACAGCTCATACAGATCGTCGACGACCTTGCTGAGCATCAGGACCTCCATGTGCAGGGACTTCATGTTCTTGGGACAGACGGGCCGCACCCCGTCCTCCATGGCCTCGATCTCACCGCGCAGCACGGCCAGGGGTGTGCGCAGCTCGTGGGAGATATCGGCGATCCACTGGCGGCGGTCCCGGTCGTTTTTCTGCAGGGTGTCGGCCAGGCGATTGAAATCCCCGGCGAGCTGGCCCAGTTCGTCACTGGAGGTGATATTGATGCTCTGCTCGTAGTCCCCGGCGGACAGGGCGCGGGTCCCCTTGGCCAGTTGCTTGACGGGGGCCAGCAGGTTGCGGGCGAGCAAAATGGCCACCAGGGTGGCGAGCACGGTGACGACGCCGCCGATGCTGATGATCGCCTTGCGCTGCTGTTCCTGGAAACTGACCGCCACCGTATCGGTGAGGGTCTTGTAGGGCGAGATCAGCAGCCAGCCCACCGCCTTGCCGTCCACCACCACCGGCCGGCGGGCCACGTCCGAGGCCGGGAAGGGGTTGCCGGCGACGAATCGTTCCTGGGCGTCGTGGAGGGTCAAGCGAGGCACCAGCACGAGGGTGTCCGGCGGGGGCTTGTTCAGCTGGCGGTTGAGGGAGGTGGCCGAGACATCGCCCTTGAACGGCGAGCTGAACCGCTCCAGCACCAGCTTGATCCAGTGCTGGCGGTTGCCCCGCAGCCACTCCCAGCCGCCGTGCTTGCGGTAGCTCTCGGCCAGGGTAATGGTGAACTTCTTGGCCCGGTCGATATCCTCGGTGTTGAGGTAGCTGAGAAAGCCCTGCTCGAAGCTCATCCGCACCGCGATGCTCATGGCGAGGATCACCACGGTGCAGGTGGCGAGGATCGCCAGGAACATCTTGGAGGTTATACCGAGCTTCATGGGTGCGGCGGTGTTCGTCGGGGGGAACGGGGTCTATATGGGTCATGGGCACGGCTTATTTATGCATCTGCAACGTCACTCGGCAACTCTGTGTCGACCGGTTGAGGCCAATCTTCATGATTTTACCAACGTTGGCGAGCGGGCGAGGCGGGTCCCCGGTCTGCCAGGGGGAATATACGGGTTGAATCGGTGCGGCACAGCAGCATTCATCAAATCTAATACGCCATTATTATAATCCACCGGGGGGCAAAGTAGGATACTTGGATGATTTATCGGGAAATAGAATAATAAATTAATATAAACAAAGGCATACATATTGTATCTAATAATATGGGTTAATATCGAGGCTGGGCCGCGGTGGCGCCGGGGCGGGGCGCCGGCGCACCCGGGGGCCGGCATTCGCTGTCGGGCCGGCCGCCGGGTGAAGGCGTGCGCGGACCCGGGGCGATCATTGATTTTGGTTAAGGGGGGTGACATGATTTCGCGGTACTGCGGTACGCTAAGGGTTGCCCGCGCGGGCGGGGTCTATAGCGGGCGTTCGGCGGGGCCGCCCTCCCGTCTTGGAGGGATGTCGGTGCTCAGGGTGAATTTACTACGATCCATGTTTATGAGCGGTTTGCGTGTCTCGACCGGGACCGGAAGGAGAGCGATATGAGGGAAGCGAGTAGATGGGCGGCCGTGTGCCTCGTGGCGGGCGCGGTGCTGGCGCTGGGCGCCTGCGGCGGCAAGCCTGTGATCAAGAGTGATCTGGGGATGGAAGACGCCCCCGAGTGGGTCAACAAGGGGACGGCCTACCTGGACGACGACCAGGGCCGGGTCTTCCACGGCGTGGGCTCGGCCCCGACCATGGGCGATCAGTCCCTGCAGATCTCCACCGCCGATGACCGCGCCCGGGCGGCGCTGGCGCGGGTGCTGACCACGTATATGGACGTGGTCTCCCGGGACTATCGCTCGGCGAGCGGCAGCGGCCAGGACGCCGCGGCGGACCAGTCGGTCACCCGCCAGATCAAGGCGCTGACCAAGGTCAACCTGACCGGGGCGAAGATCGCCGGGCGCTGGAAGGACAAGCACACGGGTACCATATACGCCATTGCCGAGCTCGACATGCGTCATGTCAAGCAGACCGTGGGCAATGTGAGTGACATGGATGCGGGGCTGCGCCAGTATATTCAAGAGCACGGTGACAACATCTTCGACCGCGTCAAGCAGGGGAACCAATAATGCTGGGTTGGGGCAACCGGTTCGCCGGCTTGGTCAAGGTGTGTATGGCGGTTGCCGTGACCGCCCTGCTGGGGGCGTGCGCCACCGAGGTGACCCGGGTGTCACCCGACGAGGTCAAGGACCTCAGCGGCAACTGGAACGACACGGACTCCCAGATGGTCTCCAAGGAGATGATCAAGGAGGCCCTGTCCGAGCCGTGGCTCGACAATTACACCCGGCGCCACAACGGCAAGCCCCCCGTGGTCATTGTCGGCACCATCCGCAACCTCAGCTTTGAGCACATCAACACCAACGCCTTCGTGACGGAAATGCAGCGGGCGCTCATCAACTCCGGCAAGGTGGAGTTCGTGGCCGCCAGCGATCAGCGCGGCGAGGTGCGCAACGAGCGCAAGGACCAGGACATCAACGCCCGCGAGGACACGCGCAAGGCCATGGGCCAGGAGGTCGGTGCGGACTTCATGATGAAGGGCACCATCAACATGATCGTTGACCAGTCTGGGGATACCCGCGTCCACTACTATCAAGTCGACCTCAATCTGATCAGCCTGGCGGACAACCGCATCGTGTGGGTCGGGCAGAAGAAGATCAAGAAGGTGGTCGAGAACGCCAAGCTCAGATACTGAGCCCCATGGGCGTCGCCGGGCGCTGTCTCCGCCGCCGCGGGCCGTCTATGGGCCGCGGCGCCTGGCGATGCATCGCCGTATTGCTCGCGGTGGCGGCGCTCGGCGGCTGCGCCACCTACAGCGCGACCTTCCAGGCCACCGAGCGCCAGCTTCTCAATCATCAGCCGCAGAAGGCCCTCGAGACCCTGGAGCGGCGTCAGCCGCCCAAGCGCGACCGGGTCTTGTACCTGCTGAACAAGGCCATGCTGCTGCGCATGAACGGGCGCTACGCCGACAGCAATGCGGCGTTCGAGCAGGCCAAGGGGCTCATCACGGAGCTGAGTGCCCTCAGTCTGCGCGAGCAGGGCGAATCCTTCATCGTCAACGACGCCACCCGCAGCTATGTAGGGGAGGAGTACGAGCAGGTGCTGCTGCACCTGTACGAGGCCCTCAACTATATCGCCCTGGGGCGGCTGGATGATGCGCGGGTGGAGGCGGGGCAGGTGGACCTGAGGCTGCGCGCCTTTCACGAGCGCAACCCCGACGGCCACTATACGGAGGACGCCTTCGCCCGCTATCTCAACGGCATGATCTATGAGGAGCTGGGGGAAACCAGCGACGCCCTCATCGCCTACCGCAAGGCCTACCAGGCGTATCAAGGCTATCAAAGGCGCTATCAGGTGGACGTGCCCGCGCCATTGAAGGGCGACCTGTTGCGGCTGACCCGGACCCTGGGGCTGGACGACGAGTTCCGGCGCTACCAGGCGGCCTTCAAGCTCACCCATTGGCCGAGCGAGAAGGATCTGCAGACCAACGGCCAGCTGGTGTTCATCCTCAGCAACGGGCTGGTCCCCGTCAAGCGCCAGTCCTCCGTGGTGGTGCCGAACCCCAAGACCGGCCACCTGATTCGCATTTCCCTGCCGTATTACAAGCCGCGCCCCACAGGGGCGGCCTATGCCCAGTTGCACACGGATGGCCGACAGGAGCGCACCGTCGTGATGGAGGACGTGGGCGCCATCGCCATGGAAAGCCTGAAGGAGAAGATGCCCGCGATCACCGCGCGGGCCATCGCCCGGGCGGCGGTCAAGGCCACGGCGGCGGCCGAGATCGACAGGCACGGCAATCCCCTGCTGGGCCTGATCGTGGACATCGCCGGGATCGCCACAGAGGTGGCCGACACCCGCAGCTGGGTGACCCTGCCGGACAATATCCAGATGGCGCGTCTTCCCTTGCCGCCGGGGAGCTATACGGTTAAAGTCAATCTCCACGGCCGGCACGGGGGCATCGTCGCCGTCAAGCAATTTTCCAACGTGCAGATCCGCGCGGGCCACATGACGTTCCTGACCTATGACTGGATCTGACGGACTGTCGAGCGCAAAGGGATGACCAGGGCATGAACAGCATACGTGTGATAGTGGCAGCGGCGATGGTGATGATTGTCGCCGGCTGCGCCGGCGGGGCCAACATCCGTCCCGATTGGGTCAACGGCAGCGCCCCCCATTACCCGCCGGCCCGTTACCTGATCGGTCGCGGCCAGGCGGACAACGAGAACGACGCAGCCAACCGGGCGCGGGCCGAACTGGCCAAGGTCTTCGAGGTGCAAATCGACGAACAGAGCCAGGACGTGCTCACCTACCGCGGCGGATCCGCCGACGGGGAGGCCGGAGGCACCACCACCGCCCAGGTCACGCGCAGCATCACCACCAAGACGGCGCAGATCATCAACGGCATCCAGGTGCCGGAGGTGTGGCGCGACCCCGAGACGCACATCTTTTATGCCCTGGCGGTCCTGCCGCGCATGCAGGCCGCCAACAGCCTGCGTCAGGAGATCGATGCCCTCGATACGGCCACCGAGCGCTACATCCGGCAGGCCCGCCAGAGCGACGACCTGTTGATCCGGATCGCCGCCGCCGACCGGGCCCTGGACGCCCAGATCAAGCGCAGCGCCTATCAGAAGTCCCTCAAGGTTGTGGACACCAGCGGGGTGGGGGAGGCGCCGCGCTGGAATGTGGCGACCCTGCGGGTCGGCCTCGATAAGCTGCTGCACGACATGCGCATCGGGGCCCAGGCCGGTGCCGATCCCCTCGGCGGGCTGCGCGAAGACCTGGCCGGCGGGCTGTCCGCCGCGGGCTTCCTGGTGGATACCGGCAAGTCCCCGGCGTACGTCTTGAAGGCCTCGCTGGACCTCACCGATCCGGAGCTGCTCCAGGGTTGGTACTGGATGCGCGGTACCCTCGCGGTGGCCTTGAAGGACCCCGCCACGGGGCAGGTGCGCGGGACCCACCAATGGGACATCAAGGTCTCGGCCCAGCAGCCGGCCGTCGTCCGTCAGCGTGCCCGCACCCAGGTTCGGGATATCCTCCAGCACAACCTGCGCCAGGTCCTGATCGGCTTTGCCGCAGGCAGGGCCGCTTCCTCCTGAGGGCCGGCGCCATGGCCCTGGTGCGGCCCGGGTTGCCCGGGGGGCGAGGGGGTGGTAAAAAGAAGAGGCAAAGGGGTATGGTCATATTATTATGTTTATCCTTTAAGCTGTTGTAATTAAAGGATTCCATGATATAGGCCGGGCCGGGCGCAGGTGCCTGCCGGGGGGCGGCATCGCCGTTGCCCGCGCAACGCCGGGTCAGTGAGCGGCAGGGGTGTGGGTTCAGGGGGCATGCTGAATTGAGGAGGAGGGTCACCATGAAACGATATCTGTTCGCCATACTTGGCGCCGCGGTGGCGTTGAGCGGGTGGTCGACGGGTGATGCGGACGTCATCATCACGCTCAAGTCCAAAAATCTGCAGACCGGCGAGACGAAACGAATCGAGGTGTACGCAAGGGGCAACCGCATCGCTTACCGCGCCAAGGACGGTTCGGGGATGATCTTCAACGGTGACCGCCAGACGTCCTGGAATTTCGACACCAAGCATGGGATCTGCCTGAAGATGGATGCCGACAGTGCCCGCATCATCAAGGAGCAAGCCCGGCAGGCCGTCCACAAGCGGGAACAGACCTTGCGCGAGCAGATGGCGCAGCTGCCCACCGAGCGGCGCAAGCGCCTGCAAGAGCAGCTCATGTCGCTGCAGCAGCCGCCGCACTACAAGCGCTTGGGGCCGGACAAGAAAGTCGGCCAGTGGCGGTGTACCCCCGTGGCCAAGGTCGATCAGTCGGGCAAGCAGCGCGAGCGCATGTGTATCGCCTCCTTCAAGGAGTTGGGCATCGACCCCCGGGACCAGAAGGTCTTCGAGAGCATGGACCGGTTCGTGTCGATGATGGGCCCCGATCACCACAGCGCCCACAGCCGTTTCACCCTGGAGGCGGAGGATGAGCTGGGGCTTCACGGCGTCGCCGTGCGGGATGAATTCTCCGGGATCGCCACCCGGGTCCTGTCGGTCCGGCACGACAAGGTCCCCGACGACATATTCGAACTGCCCGAGGGGCTGAGGCAGATATCCTTGTTCAAGCCGTAACAGTCCCTAAAAAAAACCGGTGACCGTTCAGCGACGGTCACCGGTTTAGGGCCCGCATCCCGGCCCCTTCCCCCTATCTTCCCGACTCATCGGGGGCAGGACAGCCGGATCATGCGCCTTCCTTTGCAGCGCTCGGCCAATAAGCGGGCGGTAAATCCCTTTGTGACCGGCCGAGGGCCTGCCGTCATTTGCTTTCGACGTTGTCCAGGACCAGCCCCTTGCCATCGAATTTCTCCTCATCCCGGGGCAGGGCCGCCTTGGCCTTGAACGCCGCGTTGTCGTACATGCCGTAGCCCTTCTTCATGGCCTGCTGATAGTAGAAGTTCGGGTTGTAGTCCACATCGTGCCAGGGATACCACTTGTCGTGGGGCTTGCCCTGGTTGTACTCCAGTACGGTGACGATGCCGCCCGGGTACTTCCCGGCGTTGGTGGCATGCTTGTCGATATGGTCGTGGAATATGAACCGCCCCTCGGTGTGGTTGCAGAACACGATGGCCTCGTAGCGTTCCCCCGAGGTCAGCTGGATCGTGTCCACCCAGTAGGGGGACTTCAGTTTGCGCCCGTCCCTTCTCATGATCAGCATGTCATGTCCGTGCAGGTGCATGGACACGTTCTCCATGGCGGGGTTGTACAGCAGCACTCTCAGTACGTCGCCGTGATGCACCCGGATGGGCTGGTTCAGGGGAAAGGACTTGCCGTTGATGGAGAAGTAGTCGTCATAGGTCCCGGGTCCGCCGCCCTTCGTCGGCTTCATGGCGACCTTGGACTGCCAGCCGCTCATCATCAGGATGGCGGTCTTCGTCACCTGCTTCTCCACCGGCGACTTGTACTGATTCTTGGGCTCGATGACCAGGGGGCCCCACATGCCGCGCAGCGCGATGTGGTCGTCCACCTTGTTGTGGCAGTGATACCACAGGGCGCCCGCCTTTTCCGCCGTCCACTCGTAGGTCTCGATCTGCCCGGGCTCGATGCCCTTCTCGGTGATCCCGGGCACCCCGTCGCTGCGCCAGTCCTTGCCGAGGTTGTATAGCCCGTGCCAGTGAATGGTATGCATGGCGCCGGTAGCGTTTTTCACGTGCACCGTTACCCGGTCGCCTTCCTTCACGTGAATGAGCGGTCCCGGCACCTGCCCGTTGAATGCGTAGACCATATAGTCCAGGTCCGGCGCCACATGCAGCTTCACCTGCTCGATGGTGATCCAGAATTCGCGGTGCGCCGCCTGGGCGGTGCCGACTGCGAAAAGGCCCAGCACGAGCGCGAGAATTCCAAGCGCGCGATGTCGCAGTTTCAAGTGCTTGCGGCTTTCCATAATGGTTACCTCCTGTCGCTGTTGCCAACGCTGCTTTCGAGTCCCATTGCGCATTTGTGACAAGCCAAATAAACCATTTCCAGGACACGAAATGCCTGTAGCAAGACATGGAACGTTGGGGTTTATTCTGCGGATCTGTAAAAAGGAGGCCCCTTCCTTAGGGCGGGAAGATTTCCAAGTCCTTTGCCCGTAAAGACCAGGGCCCACGGAGAAAGTTCGCAAAGAAGCGTGCGGGAAAAACTATCCGCCGCTCAGGCGAAATTTTAGCGGCCGTTTATTTAAAGTCCCTCGAATACAGCGCCGTGCTTATATTGGCCCTGGGTATGGATCACCGTCACGGATGCCGCCAGGTTTGGCCAAGATAGGGAACTTCGGCGCAAGGGGGGGCGGTTGGCGGCCTGACGGAGGAGCGGACGATCCTCCGAGTGCCGTTGAGCTCCTGTCCCGACCGCTCGCCTGAAGGCTGTAAATCCCCGGAGGAAAGGGCGGTGAAGGGTTGTCTTCCCCTCCTTGTGAAGAAGGTCAGGATGAGGGGGCGCGAACCAGCCGCTGCTGCGTCATCGCCCCCCTCACCCCGATCCTCGCCGCGGCGGGCAGGGTACATTGCACCGCCACGGCAACGCCTATCTCGCCCGGACGTTGTCCAGGATCAAGCCGTCGCCCTTGAATTTCTCGTCACTTTCCGGTGCCGCCCCTTTGCCCTTGAAGGCCGGGTTGTCGTACATGCCGTAAGGCTTTTTCATGTCCTGCTGGTAGAAGAAGTCGGGGTTGTACTTGATGTCGTGCCACGGATACCACTTGTCGTGGGGCTTGCCGTTGTTGTACTCCAGCACGGTAATGATGCCGCCGGGGTACTTGCCCGCGTTGGTGGCATGCTTGTCGATGTGGTCGTGGAATATGAACCGCCCCTCGGTATGGTTGCAGAACACGATGGCCTCGTAACGTTCCCCCGAGGTGAGTTGGATCGTGTCCACCCAATAGGGCGATTTCAGCAAGCGCCCGTCGCGCCGCACGATCAGCATATCGTGCCCGTGCAGGTGCATGGACACGTTCTGCATGGCGGGGTTGATCAGGCGCAGGCTCAGAACGTCCCCGTGCTTGACGCGGATGGGCTGATCCAGGGGGAATGATTTTCCGTTGATGGAGAAGTAATCGTCGTATGTCCCGGGTGCGCCTCCCTGGGTGGGCTCTTGCGCCACTTTTGACTGCCACCCGCTCATCATCAGGATTGCCGTCTTGGTGACCTGCTTTTCCACCGGCGACTCGTATTGATCCTTGGGGTCGATAATGAGGGGACCCCACATGCCGCGCAGGGCGATGTGGTCCTCCACCTTGTTGTGGCAGTGATACCAGAGCGTGCCCGCCTTTTCGGCTGTCCACTCATAGGTTTCCGTGTGCCCGGGTTGGATGCCTGCCTCGGTAATTCCCGGTACGCCGTCGCTTCGCCAGTCCTTGCCCAGGTTGTAGAGCCCGTGCCAGTGGATGGTGTGCATTGCGCCGGTGTCGTTTTTCACGTGGACCGTCACCCTGTCCCCCTCTTTGACATGAATGAGCGGTCCCGGGACCTGCCCGTTGAAGGCATAGACCTGGTAGTCGAGATGCGGTGCCACATGCAGGGTAACCTGCTCAATGGTGATCCAAAACTCCCGGTGCGCCGCCTGCGCCGTGCCTAGCCACAGGAGACCACCGGCAATCAAAAGCAATCTGGAAACTGCATGCCCGGTTCTGGAGTGCCTGGATATTCCCATCGTGTTTCCTCCTATCCATATGGTTGCTCCGCAACCGACCGACGGAATTGCCGGCCGGCCGTCAATGGACCGCGCACCGCAGCGGCGGCGGTGCGGCGACCGATTGTGCAAGACATGAAACCTGCGGGCCCGCAGTATAGCCAGGTGCTGGCATGGCATTTGTTCCTTGAATGCTCATGCTGCACCAGTGTCCCACGTTCTTGAAGACCTGCGATGCCGGGCAAAGTTCGTCCGCTTTTTGTGTATAAGAAAAGAGGGGAGAACTGTATTTGTGTGACTCGCAATGATGCGCGAGCCTGCTGCGGACCTGTCGAGATCCAAGGGTTCGCGCCGCCGGGGTGGAACTTGTGCACGGTAACCGGTAACCTGTGGGTATCGGCCGCCGCGGGCACAGGACGGGCAGCCCGGGGGGCGGGCGAGGGCGTGACAGTGTGATCGCCTATGGAATAGGTTTTGCGGCGGCCGGACTTTGGGAGGGGCCAGCAGGATATGAAAGGCATGTTCAAATCAGCGGCGCGCGCCGTCGCCATCGGTGCCCTGTGCCTCGCCGTGGGTGCCTGCAGCGGCAACGGCAAGTCCTCCAAAACGCCTTCCGGCACTTCGCCATTGGCAGGCAAGGTGGATGTCCTGGCCCTGATCCTTTCTTCGGACGGTCAACCCGTGGAAAACGCCCTGATGGGCGGGGGCGATGCGGTCAGTACCGAGGACGGCATCATCGCCGGTACCGCCACGCCCGCGGACAGCGGCTGGGTGAGCGTCAGCGCGGACGGCTACGCCACCGGCTACATGAAACGAAGCGGCAAGCCGCTCAAGGGGTGGTACATATACGAGACTCATCTGACTCCCATCGAGTCGGCGGTGATCATTGAAGGGCACGGAGGTGCCTCGCTGATCGGGGGGGATACCGCATCGCCGGCCGTGAGGGTGGATGTGGGATCCGGCGCGTTTTCCGCGTCTGACGTGATTGTCGAGATGGCGGTTATGAGTCCCGCGGATGTCGGGCCGGCGTTCGCGCCGCTGAGTGACGGTAGCGGTCTTTACCTTAATGAGGCGCTGTTCGTCTCAGCCCGTAACGCCCGCGGAGATGATGTCCCGCTGGCCTCCGGGCAGGGCCTGCGTGCGACGGTCCGCGATGACGGCGGTCTGGGCGAGGGGTTCGCCCTGGCCCGCTTCGACGCTGAGGGCGGTCAATGGGCGGTGCAATCGGCGGCCTGCAAACGTTCGGATAAAAGTCACATTCAGTGCGTTTTGCCCCGCGCCGGGACCTATGGCCTCTTCGGTCGTTCGGCGCCCGCCGCCGGCACGGGAAATGCTTACCGGGATGCGCTGCATGCCTATCGCAGGGCGGTGGGCGATTGGCTCAGGGGCAAGGGCGCACGCGGCGCCCCGGGCGCCGCCAAGGTGCCGCCGTCCGCCGTTCACGAGGCAGGCCTGGCGCTGATCAAGGCGGCCCGCGGGTACGCCGGCGATCATCACGACGAGCAGGGACAGATGCACCTGATCAATACGGCCGCACAGATCCGGATGCTCGGTACGCCGGCGGTAGGCCGGGACCTGATCCATGATGCGCGCAAATACGTAAAGGGCGCGGCGCAGGAACTGCTCGGACAGGCGACCAACTGCGCGCGCATACGCACCCTGCTGGATACGGCGGCGAAGGCGGATCTGCTGGGCATGGATCAAACCCGCCATGACCTGATCTTCAAGGCGCGCAACAGCTACGGGGCCTGCGATGTATGGGCGGGGACCGTTCGCTATACGTTCTTTATGGAGAAACGGTGGCCGGGGGACAGCGGCTATTCGCGTGAGGCGGGGCCGCAGCTGTGGAGCGAGGAGCACCGGGTCAAGATCCTGGTCAGTCCCATGTCACGCAAGGCCCACGGTACGGATCGGGTCAGCATCGCCATGCCGCGGGTGACCTACCAGCGGCGCTTCGACAACGAATGCGGAGACAAGAACTACGAGCAGCGGGAGGTCTATGCGGAACCGGCGACGGGGACGATCCGGCTCATATTCGACGGCCTGTATGACTACGTCCGTGACAGGTTCCAGCTGAGCGTGTTCAAGCCTCAGGCGTCGGACACCCTGCCACGGGTGGCGCTCCGGCGCCGTTCGCGGGTTTGGTCGGGTGAGGGCTGCCAAGTGCATTCGTCGGACACGGCTTCGGTACTGGTGAAGGATTATTCGTCCATGTTGACGAAGGCATTCGCCGGCAAGCCCGGCGCCCCGTCAGTCCAGGAGATGCTCAATGAAGGTGAGCGCCACAAGCTCGGCAACGGCAGGGTTGTGCAGGGCGGGCGCTTGATCACCGTGGAGGCGCCGCCCAAGGGGCTGCCGTTCACCCGTGCCCGGATCTCCTGGCATCTCATCAACGTCCCCCCCACACCCTGAGCGGCCATCGCACGATCCCCGCCGCTGGGCCCCGGACAATCTTACCAATCTGTATAGTTTCGGAAACGGAGCGAACAGGTCCTGCCGCGCATGATAGGGGCTATCGGTGCTCGAGTTGATCGTTACTAACACAGGAGAGTCCCTAATGCTGTTAAAGAAAATAGTGGTGCCGGTTGTCACCGGGCTATTGGTGATGTCCGCCGTCGTATGGGCGGTGGAAGAACAGTCCGACGAAGACAAGGAGCGGGATTTGACCGAGCGGGCCCCCGTGAGCCTGGCGCAGGCCATCCGTACCGCGGAGCATGCGGCCGGCGGCGTGGCGCAGGACGCCGGTGCCGAGGTCGAGCACGGCAAGTCCTACTATGAGGTGACTACGCGCACCGCCGCGGGCGACCAGGAGGTTCGCATCGATACCGCCTCGGGGAAGGTCCTGAGTCGGCACCGCCTGACCAAGGCGGCCGGGGGTCGGGGGCCGGATGGCTCCACCGGCTCAAGGGGTGAGGGATTGACCCTGGACAAGGCCGTCGAACGTGCCGAATCCCAAGCCGGGGGCAGGGCCCTGGAGGCAGAGGCCAAGCGTGAGCACGGGCAGCGTGTTTACCGGATTGAGCTGGCCGAGGGCAAGGAGATCAAAAAGGTCACCATCCGTGCGCAGGATCGTTCATCCTCGGCGCCCGGGCTCATGGGCGCCGAGCCGGCGTCGGAAAATGAGAGCAATGATATGGATTAGCGCCGACCCGAGTGTGGGCGCAGCCGGAATCATCGATTAAGAGGAGTCGCTATGACACGTTCCGTATTGACGCGGGTGCTACACAGCCTGCTTGCCTTTGCCGTGATCTATCAGCTTGCCAGCAGCCTGGCGATGGAGGGCCCCAAGCGGGGCCATGAGGCGGCCGGTCTGCCCGGTACGTTGTTCGAACTCCACGAGTGGGTGGGCCTGGGCGCCCTGGCCGTGGTGGCATTGTTCTGGGTGTGGTCCCTGGTGCGCCAGGGAGAGACCCGGCTCGGCGTCCTTGTGCCCTGGTTTTCCCGTGACCGCCTGCGGGACCTGCGGGAAGACCTGGCACGTCACGGCCGCGCCCTCAGGCAGCGTACACTGCCGGTCCACAAGCCCCAGGGCGCGCTCCCCGCGGCCATCCACGGTCTCGGGCTGCTGCTCGTCAGCGTCATGGCGCTGACGGGGTCGGTTTTCTATTTTTGGCACGGAGATGCCGGTACGGCGGGTGCCGCGGCCAAAACGGCCAAGGAGGTCCATACGACGCTCTCCAACCTGGTATGGGCCTACCTGATCGGACACGCCTGCATGGCAATGCTGCATCGCCTGGCCGGGCACGATATCATACAGCCCATGTTCAACCTGCGACAAAGCGGCAATGAGCCTGGCTCCGAGGTCCGGCCCCAGGGAGATCCGTCCAGAACGGTGTCATGAAGATATTGCTGATCGAGGACGATGACAAGACGGCCGAGTACGTGGCCAACGGCCTGCAGGAGGCCGGGTACGCCGTCGACCGTGCGTCGGACGGCAAGAACGGCCTGTTTCTCGCCGCCGACGGCGGCTATGACCTGCTGATCGTGGACCGGATGCTGCCGGGCATGGACGGCCTGGCCATGGTCAAGGCCCTGCGCAGCTCCGGGATACACTCGCCGGTGCTGTTCCTGACGGCGCTGAGCGGGACCGAGGAGCGTGTCACGGGGCTCGATGCGGGCGGCGACGACTACCTGGTCAAACCCTTTTCCTTCTCTGAGCTGCAGGCGCGGGTGCGCGCACTGCTGCGCCGGCCTGCGGCGGCGGTGCAGCAGACGGACCTGCGGGTGGCGGATCTGGAGATGGACCTGGTCAAGCGCACCGTCACCCGCGGCGGGCAGCCCATCAGCCTGCAGCCCCGGGAATTTCGCCTCCTCGAGTACCTCATGCGCCATGCGGGCGAGGTGGTTACCCGGACCATGCTGCTGGAGCATGTGTGGGACTTTTATTTCGATCCCCAGACCAACGTGGTGGAGACGCACATCAGCCGTCTGCGTACCAAGATAGACAAGCCATTCTCCGAGGCGCTGATCCAGACAGTGCGGGGAGCGGGGTATTGCCTGCGTGAGCCCGAATAAGACCCTACGCACCACCAGTTTTCGCCTGGCGGCCCTGTATGCGGTGTTCTTCGTGGTGTCCGTCGGCATATTGCTGGCCCTGGTGTACTGGTACATCCTCGGTGCCATGCAGCGCCACCTGGAGGCCAGTGTCTCGGCGCGACTCGACGATCTGCGCAACGTCTACGATACCGGCGGGATCGACGCGCTCGAGCAGGCGGTGCGGCGGGACACCCAGCGGCGCGGGAGTCGCTATCGCTACGCGCTCATCGACCCGAAGGGCAAATTGGTGGCGGGAACTCTTACCCAAACGAATCTCAATGGTGACTGGATAGAGCTGGAGATCGAGCGCCGCAAGGTGATTCCGGGGGAGCAGGACTATTCGCTGCGCGGGCGCGGACTGAAGCTCGACGACGACTGGCTGCTATGGGTGGGCCACGATTCGAGCAATGTCCACGAACTGCGCGAGCATCTGGCGGGCGCGGTATCGGTGGCTTTGGTGCTGACGGTCATGTTGGCGCTGGCCGGCGGGGTCTTCACCGGGCAGCAGGTATCCCGGCGCGTGGAGTCCATGAATCGAACGGCGCGGTCGATCATGGAGGGCGACCTGTCCCGGCGCCTGACCGTGACGGGGTCAGGGGATGAGTTCGACCGGCTGGCTGAGCAGTTCAACGCCATGCTGGAGCGTATCCAGGTGCTCATGGAGAATCTGCGGCAGGTTTCCAGCGACATCGCCCACGACCTGCGTACACCCCTGTCCCACCTGCGCCAGCGGCTCGAAGAGCTGCGCGGCCAAACGGGCACCACCGACGGGTGTCAGCAGGCCGTGGACGAGGCCATCGGCGAGACCGATGCCATTCTCGGCACCTTCGAGGCGCTGCTGCGTATCGCCCAGATCGAGTCGGGGCAGAGGAGGGCGGACTTCACCCGGGTCGGGTTGTCCCAGCTGCTGCAGGAGCTGGTGGAGATCTACACGCCGGTCGCCGAAGACATGGAGCACGAACTGGTCGCGGATATAGCCGACGGGATCGAGGTGCAGGGCGACCGCAGGCTGCTGGCGCAGATGTTCGTCAATATGATCGAGAACGCCCTTCGGCACACGCCTCCCGGCGTCCGGGTGGAACTGGAACTGCGGGTAGACCCCGTTACGGGCGTTGTCGCCAGCGTCCAGGACAACGGCCCCGGTGTGCCCGCGCGGGAGCGGAACAAGGTCTTTCAACGCTTCTACCGCCTGGATTCGAGCCGTACCACGCCCGGCAGCGGTTTGGGGCTGAGCCTGGTCGCCGCGGTGGCGGAGCTCCACGGTTTGTGTGTCGAGCTGGCGGACAATGACCCAGGGCTGCGGGTCAATGTGCGCTTTCCCGCCAACACCTGACACCCGGCGGACTTTTCTGCGCCCGTTTGCCTTCCGGAAGAAGGAGGAGAATGGGACTGTACGCCACCTGATTCTTCGGGGAGACCCCATCTCGACTCTCTCTCCCTCCCGGCGCGCGGCGGCCCTTCCCTTAGAAGCCCCTTTTTAGGCTGAAAAAGGCCGCTCTAAGCCTGAATTCGGCCCGTTTTGGAGGGAATATTAAGGGATTTCAGTGCCTTCGGTAGGTCCGACCCCTGAGATATGCGCCGCAGGCCAGGGTCAGCAAGGTCAGCCAGCTCAAGGCGCCGCCGCCGGTGCCGCCGGTGCCGGTCACCAGGGACACCGCCACGGGCTGGGGCGGGGGCGGGGCTGTCGCGGCCCGGATATTGTAAAGGGCGGGGCTCACCGTGTTGTCACTGGTGGCGAGATTGATACGGTACTGCACATACCGTTTTGTCCCCAGGACCGAGATATCGCCGCCATCGGCCACGCCCGTCAGCCACTGGGTCCAGGTCCCGCCGGGTTCGGTGGCAAACAGGGGTGTCACGGTTGGCATCAAGTATGAACCGGCGCTGCCGGGGGCTCCGGAGGAGCCGGAAGTCGTGCCGGGTGCGCCGCCGTTCTTGTTGACGGTGCCGGTGACATCAACCTTTGTCGCGCCTCTGATATAGATTCGGCCACCGCCGCCGCCACCGCCGCTGGAGTTGGCAGGGGCATTGCCTCCCTTGCCGCCGGTCGCATCGATGGTTCCAGCGACGGTCACCTGGTCCCCGGACAGATATACCGCGCCGCCCGCGCCGCCGCCGGAGCCCACGTAGGCATTGGTGTTTCCGTTACTGACGGTGCAGGTGGCGCCTCCGGCGCCGGTGGCTTGTATGGTGCCGTCGACGGTGATATCGGCCGTGGATTCGATCTTGACCGCACCGCCGCCGCCGCCGCCGTAAGCGCTGCTGGATACCTGGCATCCGCCGCCGCCCGACCCGCCGTAAAAGACGCTGATATCGGCGCTTCCGTAGGATGCGCCACCCGCTTGACCGCTTCTGCCGCCCGCGCCGCCCGCACCGCCGTAGCCCCCGCCGCCGCCGGCGGAACTGGAGGCGGCGCCGCCGCCGCCGGGGCCGCTGCCGCCGGTGGTGGCGAATCCGCCGTTGTAGCCGCCGGACCCCGCCGTTCCATTGGTTGTCGCCGAGGCGTTCAGCGTACCGGCGATGGTGACATTGCCGGTGTTGGTGCGGATGACAAGCGCCTTGCTGCCGGTGACGGTGATGGTATCACCGCTCTGGAGCGCAAAATCGGTGAAATTGTATATACCCGCGCCATTGGGATACACCGCATCACCGCTGGCGATGATCTGGGGGGCATTGTCGGTATTGATGGTCAATGAAGGCGAGGTCCCCGTGATCCCCGGGATGGATGACCCGTCATAGGTGCCTGAATCAAAGGATCCATCGGCGCCGGTCCCCCCGTTGGCGGTCACCGCCCCCTTGATGCTGTCGCCGGCGCGCACGTCGACGGTCAGCGTCGTGCCGGACGGGACCGATGAAACGTAGCTCAAGGTGGTGAACCCGCCGTGATTGCCGGCATCCACGGGCTTTGACGTATAGGTGCCTGGCGTCGAGTAGGGCCCGGTGTTTTTGTACGCGAATGCCGTCCCGTGGGAATCGCCGTACAACAGGTCAATGCGCCCGTCGCCGTTGAAGTCGCCCAGAGTGGGGCCGGCCCAATCGTTGTACGAGGTATTCGGGTCGGCGATGTCCCAGGCGCTGTGGGCTGTCCATGACGGTGCGCTGGGCGAGCCGGTATTCTCATAGGCCGTGACGTTGCCCACGTTGTCACCGAGCAGCAGGTCATAGGTGCCGTCGCCGTTCAGGTCAACCAGGGCCGGCGAGTAATGGCTATTGGGAAGGCCGGTAATCCCCCAGTCGGATTGGGCCGTCCACGACGGGGTGGAGGCGGTGCCGGTATTTTTGTAAGCCAGTATGGTGCCGCTAGTGTAGCCCAACAGCAGATCGAGCTTGCCGTCGCCGTCCAGATCCGCCAGTGCCGGTGAATAGAAATAGTTCGTGGTCAGTCCGGTCAGGCCCGTTTCCCATCCGGTCGCGCGGGTCCAGACGGGGCCGCTGGAGGTCCCCGTGTTGTGATAGAGGCATACCCCGCCGCGGGTGCCGATCACCAGATCGAGCAGCCCGTCTCCGTCGATATCCGCGAGTTTCGGCGATTTATATGAGTTGTCCCCGCCGGCATTGCAGTCCGATGACAGAGTCTTCCAGCTGGACGGTCCCGCCGTCCAGGCCGGGGCGGAGGCGGTGCCGCTGTTTCTGTAGGCAAAAAGGTTGCCCAGGTAGTCGCCGACGAGCAGGTCGGGCAGTCCGTCACCGTCCAGGTCACCCAATGTGGGCTTGTTGTAATTGGTGCCGATATCGGGAGAATCCCAGGCCGGCGTTGCGGTCCAGGCCGTGGATTGCGCCAGGCGCACATTGGCCGAGCCGTCGGTGGTTCCCACCTGGACACTGGCTCCCGGCAGACCGGCCAGGAAGTCATCGCGCGTTGCAAGCAGGGTGCTGGCGGACGAGCCGCCCCTCATCACCCCGGCGTTATTGGCTTCATTGGCCTCGATGACGGCGCCCTGGTCGTCAGCGATGGCCCCCAGGTAATAATTACCGGTCGAGATGCCGGTTGGTATGGTGACGCTGGTGCTGGTGGTATCCGAGGCGAATCCCGCCAGAGTGCTGATGGTGTAACTGCCCAACAGGGTGTCGCCGGTTGTGATGGTGGTGTCGTTCGACAGGTAGATCCCCACCCGGAATGGTGTGCTTGCGCCGGTGGAGACGCTGTCCGTGACGGTCGTCGACACACTGACGGTACTGCCCCGGGACGCTGAGGTAGGTCCGGTGATGTCGGTTACCACAAGGTCCGGCTTGTTCCCCCTGATGCTGATCTTCGAGCCGGCGGATACGGTGTTGTTGGTCTCGTCCGCCTCCATCACCGCGCCTGTGCTGTCGGCCTGCGCAACCAGAAAGTAGTCGCCCTCGGCGACGCTGGTGGGGATGGTGATCGAGGTGCTGTCGGCGCTCGACTGGCCCGGTGTCAAATTGGATACGCTGCGGGTCGCCAGAGGGGTGAGGTTGGTCAGATCCGCGGTCCCGCCCAGGTCAGGGGCCAGATAAAGTGCCACGGTAAACGCCCCGGAATCGAGCTGCTTCTTGTGGGCCCGGTCGCTGATGTTCAAGACCGTGTTGGCGACGCTGATGGTGTCGCCCACCGTGGCGTTGTCCGGACCGCTGATGGCGGATATGGTCAGGTCCGGGTAGGCCTTCTCATAACGCACTGTAGCGATGTGGTCCAGGGTGGTCCCGTCCGTGCTGGTGCCCACCACGATGGGCACGGGGTCGCCGTCGCTGTCCACGTTCAAGTGCGAGTCCCACGGGCGTGTCGTTCATGGCATAACCGTCGTAGGTGATACCGCTGCGTGCCACGCCGGAAGCGTCGTATTTCAACAACAGGAAGTCCGTGTTGCCAACGTTCGTGCTGTATGAGCCGATTACGTACACGTTGTCGCTGGCATCCACGGCGATGCCCGTGGCGCGGTCATCCCGGTTCGCGCTGCCGAAGGTCTTGATCCATGCGGTGTCGCCATTGGCCAGGTATTTGACCGTGATGAAGTTGAAGTCACCCGGGTCGCCCGTCATGCCGGTGACGTAGACATTGCCGCTGGCATCCAGGGCCAGGCCCGTGGGCAGGGTCTCGTAGTTGGCGTCGTACAGTTTTACCCACTGGGGTGCGCCGCCGTCGGAGACGTTGGCGGTGTATTTAAGTACGATCATGGCAAGGCTGCCGGCGCTCTTAGAGTTGACCTGGCCGGCGACATAGACATTGCCGCTGCCGTCGGTCTGCATCACCCGGACCTGTTCATCGCTGCCGGTCTGATACCTGTTTAGGCGCAGCTGAGTGCCGGCGCTGTCATACTTGATGACGACGATGCTATCGGCGCCCGTCCCCCGGCTGCTGCCCGCGACATACAGCTTGCCGGCGCTGTCCAGGCCGATGCCGACGGCCTTGCTCACCGTGGCGCTGCCGCCGTTATCGTAGATGGCATGCCATTGCTCCACCCCCGAGGCGTCGAATTGGACCGTGGCGAACTTGCAGTCGCCATCGCCGTTGCAGGAACTGCCGGTGACGTAGACATTGCCGCCGCTGTCCACGGCAAGGCCCGCGGGGACGTCATCCCGGTTAAGGTAGTCATAGGTGACCGCCCACTGCTTTGTGCCGGCGCTGTCGTACTTGATGGCCACGTAGTCGTCGCTGGTCGTGGCCGAATTGTAGCTGCGGCCGGTCACATAGACGTTTCCAGAGGCGTCCAGGGCGAGAGCCGCCGCCTGGTCCGGGGCGCCGCCATCGTAGGTCTTGCTCCACACCAGGTTGCCGGCCGAGTCGTATTTGAACGTCTGGATGTCATAATCGAGGCCGTTGTAGCTGTCACCGACGACGTATACATTTCCCGCTGCATCGGCCTTGACGGCCTTGGGCTCGGCGGCATTGGAGGACTGACCACCGCTGTTGGTGCCGGGTGCCTGATAGTCCGCCTTCCACGCCTGAGCGATATTGCCGTGAGGCAGGGTAACCGGCGTCTCGTTGATCACATTGCCGACCACGAGATTGTCGATATCCATGAACGGTACGTCGGTATTGCGAACGTCATTGAGCAGGAAGCCTACGGTGATATAGGCGTGCGTCGGGACCGATCCGGCCAGATTAACGGTGTGCCAGGGGCAGGGGTTGGTGCCGCACTGCAGCGGACCGTCCAAGGGCAAATCCGAGGATAGGATGTTGGTGCCTAGAATCGTGTGCTTGCTCACTTCTCCGGACGGATTGGTGACGATGCCGTCGAATACGACCATGCCGAAATATTCCCGGTCGCTGTCGTTGATCCCTATCCTGTAGTCGGCCTTGACGGTTGTGAGAGGGACGTTCTGCGGTACCGGAAAGGTCTTCAGCAGCCACAGCTGGCCTTCAGCCGCAGTCGGGGCCGTATTAATCTTGGCGACACCGAGTGGTGTGCCCGTGGCGGCGGACGGCCCGTTGATACTGGTGTCGGCAGTCACGACATTCTGGTCGCCCATTTGGCCGCCGAATGTATCTTCGGCATAGGCGGTCCAGCCGTTGCCGCAGTCTCGGGTATACGAACTGTTGGTGCCGCCCGCCGCCGGCACCCAGGCGCCGGTGCAGGAAAATCCGTCGAAGGTATCGGTGACCGTGGTGCCCGTCGTGGCCGGGGTGCCCGAGGCGGAACCGGGTGGGGGCAGACCGGCCGGGTTTTGCTCATAGACCGCAGTGATGCCGGCCCGGCCCGGGGGATCATAGATGCTGTACATGAGGTCGGCCTTCCCATCCCCGTTTAGATCATGGGCGGCCAGCCCAAGGGAGGGAATCGTGGGGAGCCCTCCCGACACGATCGGCGACCAGGCGGGTGCGTAGCGCCAGTCGGGTGATGTCGTCGTTCCGCTATTCTTAAACGCAAAAATATTTCCGTATCGGTCCGCGAGCAAGAGATCGACTTTGCCGTCCTCGTCCAGGTCCACCAGCACCGGGTTATTCTTGAGGTAAACAAAACTCGTATCCCACGCCGGTTCGGCGGTCCAGGCGGGACTCGACGCGGTCCCGGTATTTTTGTATCCATAGGTGTTGCCGGATATGCCCAATAGCAGATCGACCTTGCCGTCGTTGTCGATATCGGCCAGGGCCGGGGCGTAGGCGCGGTTCGTGGCCAATGACCCCAGCCCGGTTCTCCATGTGTCGTTGCGGGTCCACACGGGCGAGGACGCCGTGCCGGTATTCTCATAGATGCATACCGCGTCCCGGGTGCCGATCACCAGGTCAAGGAGATGATCGCCGTTGAGATCCACCAGCACCGGGGAATAATAGGTGCCGTCACTGCAGGCAGTAGACAATGTGTTCCAAGCCGCCGGCGCCGCGGTCCAGGCGGGCGACGCGGCGGTGCCGGTGTTCCGATAGCCGACCAGCGTGCCGTCACTGAGCCCGAACAGCAGGTCGGTCTTGCCGTCGCCGTTAAGATCCCCCAGTGTGGGTTCGGGATAGGATCCCGACCCCTGGTCGGGGGGCTCCAGTTGGGTGCGGGGGCGGCGGGATTGGAAGACGAACTGGAAATCAACGTCCAGGCACTGGTGGTCGCCGCGGCACTGTGGACGGCGAGCACGGCCATGGCCGCGGCCAGGAGTCTCGCTGCCCACGGGATACCTGTTGATTTGCCTCTGGTTTGCATTGCGCTCGTTCGCCTGTTGCTATTGCTTATGTGTCATAAACGCTTCACTTGCCATCGGGCCGCTCAAGGGTGACCCGGGCATGAGCCCACCCCGGCGCTGCCTTCGTTGACTCGTGCATTCACATTGAATCGCTGACAGGCGAGTGCGTTTTGATCATAGTTGAAGAATGACGCCCAATCGGTGGTGAAAGGATCGAACCCTTGCCCGCCTGCATAGTTGTAGGTCCCCAAGTCGAACGCGGAGCCGGGCGTGTCCCAGCCGGTCGAGTTGTTCCAGCCGGTGCCCGGCGTATAGGTGAAGCGTCCGGCGGTCACGCTGTACTGCTGGGCCTGGGCCATGGTGAAATTGCCGGCACCGATACCGGGGATGGTGGAATCCTGAAGGACCAGCTTGATGCTGAACTTGGCCGGCGTCTTGGCATCGCTGTAACTCAGCTTGGTCATGTCGGCGACGAACTGCGAGGACATGGTGCCGTCCTGCACCGTTTGCGAGATTACGGGCTTCTTGTCGAGGAAGGGCTTGTTCACGTCCTGGGACATGTCGCCGGCGGCACTGGTCAGCACCACACGGAACACCGAATGGGCCGGGTTGCCTCCGCCGTTACCCGACACGTGGACCGAATCCAGGGGATTGCCCACGTTGCCGATGGAGGTCAGCAGGTTGAAGTCACTGCTGGGATGCGGCTTGCCGGCTGAACTGGTCCAGGTGGGCGCTATCACCGACATTTCCAGGCCCGCCCCGAACGGGTTGTAGCCGCCCCGCAGGTTGGTGCCGTCCGCGGCACCGTTACCGGCGCCGTAGGGCGTATAGTACTCCTCCGCGAAGCCGGCGGCGGGGTCGCCAACCATGACGTGGAAGTACGACGAGCCGTTTATGTCGACCACCTGTTGGTAAAACGGGGTGGGATCGCCGTTACCCAGGTAGGTCGAGACACAATTGGATGCAAAGGCGCAACTGCCGTCACCGTTCTGAAATGCCGTGCTCGCCGAAAAGACCGAGGTATTGAAGTTGGTATTGAAGGCGGCGGCGTTGGCAGGCGCTGCATCGGCCGGGGGCTCGGCCGACATCAGGGAGGCGCCCGCCGATACGAGGAGACAGACGAGAAGCGGTATTCGCGACAGTCGCCGCTTGATGGGCATCACACGGGTCAGGGGGGCGTCCGGCCGTCCCGGTACCTGAGCGGATGCCGCGTTTGGACACGGTTGGTGCGAGCCTGTCATGCCGTTTTTTGGGGCCTGTTCAGCTATGGCGGAGAAATCGCCTCGCACTGACTACAAGACGCAATCAACGCGTCTTATGCGCAACTTCCTGTTTCATTTCGATTTCATGGGCCATACGTTGAAATTGGCGAACGAACACGACCGCCTTGGCTGCCGTGACGTGTTCATGATCCGGGAGTCCATCCCCGTCACTGCGCTTGGATCATCTCAATGTTCGCATCGTCTTTTGTACTGCTGCACTCCTGTACTAATATACTTATGGTCATTAGGGTGTATCGACCGGGTACAACTCTGGCTTTAGCCTCCCGTGCCGGGCGCCAATCTCCCGGAGGCCGTCCGGGTCATCGTGACGGGACCCTGTCAATGCATCATGGTTTCCCCGATAAGCGCACCCTAACATGCCCTGCATAATAGTTGCATGTGGTAAAAGAATAATATTCTGCATATTACTATTAGGGAAAAAACTAAGTAGCGGTCAGGTCTCAATACCCGTTTCATTCGTGGGCTTATTGATCCCGCATTACCGCTGAAACCATCCTATAACCGCCCATTTTCGGGGGCGCCGAACGGGCAAGCCTCCATCCGCGATACCCGTCCAGCCGGTGTGCCGCACGGGTCCGGGGGCAGGTGGTGCAGGACCGGGCAAGGAACCAGGGACCGGCTCGGGGGGGCGGGCGGGAGCCCGGGGCTTGTGCTTAGGACTTGTCCCGGTCCTGCAGGGCCTGCAGGGCCTTTTCCAGCTCGCGCACCCGCCTGCGCAGTTCCGGCAAGTGCTGCAGGGCCGCCTGCTGCTTGAGGAACTCGAGACGGGGGCGGGCGGGGATGCCCATCAGCACCTGGCCGGCATCCACATCGTCGTACACCCCGCCCTTGGCCATCACTTGGGCGCGGTCGCCGACGGTGACGTGGCCCGGGATGCCCACCTGCCCGTAAAGGGCCACCAGCCGGCCGATGCGAGCACTGCCGGCGATGCCCACCTGGGACATGATGACCGCAAACTCATCAATCTCCACGTTGTGGGCGATCTGGCACAGGTTGTCGATCTTCACCCCGCGCCGGATCCGGGTGCGCCCGAAGCGCGCGCGGTCCACGGTGACACCGGCCCCGATCTCCACGTCCTCGTCGATCTGCACGATGCCCACCTGGGGAATCTTGGTGTGACCCGTCGTGCCGGGCTCGTAACCGAACCCGTCGCTGCCGATGACCGTCCCGGGGTGGACGATCACCCGGTCGCCGAGGAGGCAGCGCTCGCGCACGACCACGCCGGGGTAGAGGAGGCAATCGGCCCCGAGCCGGGTCTCGTGGCCGATATAGCATTGGGCCATGACGGCGCTGCGCTCACCGAGCACCGCCCCCGATTCCACCACGGCGAAGGGCCCCACATGGCAACTGGACGGCACCACGGCATCATCGGCGACGAAGGCCATGGGATGGATGCCGGGCGGGGGGGTAACGGGCGGCGGTACGAACCGGGTCACCACGGCGCTCAAGGCCGCGGAAGGGTTGGCGCACCGGATCCAGGCGCGATCGGCCGGCGCCTCGGCGTCGAAGGACTCGGGCACCAGCACGGCACCCGCCCGGGAGGCGAGGGCGCTGCGGCGGTACTTGGGGTTGGCGAGAAACGACAGGCTGTCTTCCCGGGCGTCTTCCAGGGAGGCGACATTGGTCAGCGTCACATCGGCGGTCCCGATCAGCGCACCGCCGACCTCATCGGCGATCTGTTGGGCGGTGAATGATGGCATGAAGGATTCCTCTGGACCGGGCGTCTTTGTCCTTTAGTAGTCACAATTTCACTATATCATGGCGATGCGCCGCCGAATATGATGCGCCCCGAGACGGCGCCGCCGTCGCACCAGATTCTTTCGCCGCCCTCATCCCGATCGCGGCGCCGCCGGGCGGGCCAACCACACCAGGGCCATCAGGCACAGGAATATCCAGCCGGACAACCAGAAAAAGTCGTTGGTGGCGAGCATGAACGCCTGCTTGGAGACGGTGCGGGCCAGGGACTGGGAGGCGGCCGGGCCGTGGATGCCGAGGGCGTGAAGGTGCTGGTAGGCCTTTTCCGTGACCGGGCTGTAGGCCGTGATGTTTTCGTTGAGATGGGCGTCGTGCAGCGCCTGGCGCTGATCCCAGAGGGAGATGCTGATGGAGGTGCCGAAGCTGCCGCCCAGCATGCGCATGAAATTGGTCACGCCGGAGGCCGAGGCGATCTTATTGGCCGGCAGGCCCGACAGGGACATGGTGATCAGCGGGACGAAGAACAACGGAATGCCGAAGCCGAACAGGAGGCGCGGCATGACCAGGTGGGCGATGTCCACCTGGGTGTTGAACATGGAACTCCAGAACGATGAGGCGGCGAAGATGGTAAACCCGATGCTGATCAGGATGCGCAGGTCCACCTTGTGGATGTTGCGTCCCACGATGGGCGCCAGCACCAGCGCCATGACGCCCATGGGTGCCGCGGCGATGCCGGCCCAGGTGGCGGTGTAGCCCATCTGGGTCTGCAGCCACAGGGGAAAGATGACCACATTGCCGAAGAAGGTCAGGTAGCCCAGGCTCAATGCCAGCGTCCCTACGGTGAAATTGAGCCGCTTGAACAGGGTGAGGTCCACAATGGGATTGTCGTCGGTGAGCTCCCAGGCGATGAAGAAGGTCAAAGTCACTGTCGAGACGATCGCCAGGGTGATAATGGTGTCGGATTGGAACCAGGCCTCGTCATTGCCCTTGTCCAGCATGATCTGCAGGGAGGCGACGCCGATTACCAGCAGGCACAGCCCGACGGCGTCGATGGGCAGCCGGGCGGTCTCGGTCTCGCGCCCGCGCAGCAGCTCCCAGGTGATCCAGGACGAGATGATCCCCACCGGGATATTGATATAGAAGATCCACGGCCAGCTGTAATGGTCGGTCAGCCATCCCCCGAGGATCGGGCCGACCACGGGGGCGACCACGGTGGTCATGCTCCAGATGGACAGGGCCATGCCGCGCTTGTGCTCGGGGTAGTTCATGAGCAGCAGGCTCTGGGACAGGGGCATCATCAGCCCCGCCGCCGCGCCCTGCATGATGCGAAAGAGCACCAGCATGGGCAGGTCGGCGGCCGTGGCGCACAGCAGGGAGAAGAGGGTGAACAACAGCACCGAGCCGATGAACAGGCGTATCTCTCCGAAGCGCCGGCTCAGCCAGCCGGTCAGGGGCAGGGCGATGGCGGTGCTTACCACGAAGGAGGTGATGACCCAGGTCCCCTGATTGGGGCTGACGCCCAGGTCGCCGGCGATGGTGGGCACGGCCACGTTGGCGATGGAGGTGTCCAGCACGTTCATGAACATGGCCAGGGACACCGCGATGGTGAGCAGCGCCAGTTGCACGCCGCGAATGGGCGGGTGCCGGTCACCCATGTCAGCGGGCCCCGGCCCGGTCCTTGGGTGCGTCGGCCTCGCGGCGGTCGGCGCCGGCGACCGTGTTGGCGCGGATGATCCGGTCGACCAACTGCTGTGCGCCCTCCACTTCCTTTTGGTATACCCGGGTCGCGTAGTCCAGGACCGGGTGCGGCGCCTTCGCGAGCATCGTCCCCTTGCGATCATGGGTATCGATGGTCGCCTTCATGGACAGCCCGATGCGCAGGGGATGGGCCTTGATCTCCCTGGGGGCGAGCCGGATGCGCACGGGTACCCGCTGGACCACCTTGATCCAGTTGCCCGTGGCGTTCTGGGGCGGGAGCAGGGCGAAGGCGCTGCCGGTGCCGGGGGCCAGCCCCTGGATGCGCCCGTGGTAAGTCACCTTGGTGCCGTAGAAGTCCGATGACAGGTCAACCGGCTGGTCGAGGCGCACATTGCTCAACTGGGACTCCTTGAAATTCGCCACCACCCAGATCCGGTCCAGGGGCACGATGGACATGAGCGGCGTTCCGGGGGTGATCTGCTGACCGATCTCGGCGGTGTTCTTGGCGACATAGCCGGTGGCCGGCGCCACGAGGGTGGTGCGCTTGAGGGAGAGATAGGCCTTGCGCAGCCGGGCGGCGGCGAGCTTGACGTCAGGGTGGCTGGCGATGCTGGTGTCGGCGATCATGGCGCGGGTGGCGGCGAGTTCGTGCTCGGCGGACGCAAGACCGGCCTGGTTGATATCCACCTGGGTCTGGGTGTGCCGGGTGTTTTCCTTGGGGTAGAACCCGCGTTTGGTGAGATGGGAGTAGTGGCTGATAATCGAGCCGGCTTTGGGCGAGCTGCGAGCGCTCCATCTGAACCTTGGCCTTGAGCTGCTTCTCGGTTTCGTACAGCTGCTGCACGTGACGTACGGTCTTGGCCAGGTTGGCCTCGGCCTGCTCCAGGGTCACCCGGGCATCGGTCTTGTCCAGCTTGACCAGCGGCTGGCCTTCCTGCACCAATTGGGTGTTGTCCACCAGGACGGCGACGGCGGTGCCGCTCACCTGGGGCATGACCGGGACCAGGTCGCCGTGGACATAGGCGTCGTCGGTGTCCTCGTAGAATTGCCCCACGAGCTTCCAGTACGCCCCGTATCCGGCGCCGCACAGGACAAAGAAGGCGGCCAGTCCCAACAGGATGAGGCGCCGCCGGCCCTTGCCCGTTGTGTTCGCCTCGGTATCCTCCGTGCGTTCCTCTGACATAAACGTTCTCCCAGACGCGCTTGCAGCGTAGCCGCTCTATCAGTTGACTGTTTAGTAAAGTTAAATTCAGAACTTCTAGCCGCCCGGCGCCTCGCTGCTCAAGGCGGCACGTACCCCGAGCACCTGCATCACGTTACCGGGGAGCTCGCGCAGCAGCTCCGGGTCGTTCTGTATGCGGGCGCGGGTCACGCTCCCTTCATAGAGGGCGAAGATGCAGCGCGCGCTGGCCTGGGGGTCGGCGACGCTGACCAGCCCGTCCGCCTGCGCCTCGCGGATCGCCGATTCGAAGTACTTGGCGTAGCTGTTCAAGATGGCCCGGACCTCCACCAGGACCTTTTCGTCCAGGGCCCCGGCCTCGGCCCCCAGGGTGAAGTAGGGGCAGCCCAACACCCGCCCGCAGCGGGCCTTGCGCTCCTTTTGTATTTCATAGACCGACTCGAAGTATCGCGTCAGCCGTTGGAGCGGGGGGTTCACGGGCGAGAAGACCGCGTCGAGCTCCGGGCGGCGCGCCGCCCACAAGGCCGTCACCGCCTGGACGGCGATGTCGGCCTTGGAGTGGAAAAAGTAGTAAAAACTGCCCTTTTTGACCCGGGCACGCTCGCAGATGGCGTCCACGGTCACGGCGCTGTAGCTGGTTTCCCACATCAAATCGCTGATCGCGGCGATCAGGCGTTGTTTGGTGTCGCTGACGCGGCCCATGTTAAGGTCTACCCTGTGGCCCTGGGACAGATACTATAGTTGACCAAATAGTCTACTTCAAGCGCGGGGACCAGCGGCCCATTGAGCTGTCCATTCAATAAATCCGCAATGGAGGTACCACGATGACAATGGAGCGAATCAACCTGCCGGGCACCGACGTGAGAGATCTCCCGGGTGGGCCTCGGGACCTGGGCGATCGGCGGCTGGATGTGGGGCGGCACCGATGAAGGCCGGTCCATCGATACCATCCGCGCCGCCCTGGACCAGGGCATCAATCTCATCGACACCGCCCCCGTCTACGGCTTCGGCCGCTCGGAGGAGATCGTCGGCAAGGCGGTGGCGCGCGGCGCCAAGCGCGAGCAGGTCGTCATCGCCACCAAGGCGGGGCTTCAGTGGGACGGGGACAATATCTTTCGCAATGCCGGTGCCGGGCGCCTGCGCCAAGAGTTGGAGGACTCCCTGCGCCGCCTGCAATGCGACTATATCGATCTGTATCAGATCCATTGGCCGGACCCGCTGGTGCCCATCGAGGAGACGGCCGAGTGCATGAAGGCGCTGTACGAGGAGGGCAAGATCCGGGCGATCGGCGTGAGCAACTATTCCCCGGCGCAGATGGATCGATTCAGAGCCGTCGCACCGTTGCATGCCTCGCAGCCGCCTTACAATCTGTTCGAGCGCGGCATCGAACAGGATGTGCTGCCCTATTGTCAGCAGCACGGTATCGTGACCGTCACCTACGGGGCCCTGTGCCGCGGGCTGCTGTCGGGGAGGATGAAGGCCGACTCCCATTTTGACGGGGACGATTTGAGGAACATGGATCCCAAGTTCAAGTCGCCCCGCTACAATCAATACCTGGATGCGGTGGACCGGCTGGACCAGTATGCCCGGGAGCGTTTCGGCAAGCGGGTGATACACCTGGCCCTGCGCTGGCTGCTCGACCACGGGGCGGGCGCGGCGCTGTGGGGCGCGCGCCGTCCCGATCAGCTGCAGGCCGTGGCCGAGGTGAGCGGCTGGTCCCTGGATGACTCGGCCCTGACCGAAATAGACCGCATCCTGCGCGAGACTGTTACCGATCCCATCGGGCCCGAGTTCATGGCTCCACCGGCGCGTCGGCAATAGGCGCGCCCCGCGCTTTGCCTTCGGCGCGGCGCGCCCGGGGCAAGTTGCGCCATCAGTCTGTTATACGCTAATATTTTAGTAAGGTTCTTTATTCCGAGGACCTTTATTATCACTCGGTCTGGGCTACGGGAGGGCCTGCCGGGTGGCATCCGTTTGCGGGGGAGGGCAGGCTGTGCGCGGCCTTGCCGATACCCTCGGACGATATTCATACAATAATTTCCATCGCCATTCAGGGGGGGCGCAGCGCCAATGAAGTCAAACACGAACATTTTCATGAAGAGCGGGGCACTCGTCATGGTCGCGGCGGGGCTTGGCGGGTGCGCCGCCGCCCAGGTGGCGATCGAACACCGCAATCTCGAGGTCCATTCCAAGATGTCGGACACCATCTTCCTGGACCCGGTGGACCCCTCGCTGGACACGGTCTACATACAATTGAAAAATACCTCTGACAAGGATCTCGACGTATCGGCGCTCAAACAGCGCATCGCCGACAAGCTGAAAGACAAGGGCTACAAGTCCGTCGCGCCCAGTAAGGCCCACTATCTGGTGCAGGCCAATATCCTCCAGGTGGGCAAGACCAATCCCTCGGCGGCGGAGAAGATGCTGGCCAACGGGTACGGCGGGGCCATGGCCGGTGCGGCCGTGGGCGCGGTGGCCACGGAGAGCTATGGGGGCGCCGTGGCAGGGGGGCTGGTCGGCGGCCTGACCGAGACCGTGGCCAACAGCATGGTGAAGAACGTGACCTATACCATCATCACGGACCTGCAGATCAGCGAGCGCAGCGCGGGCGAGGTGACCCAGACCACCAACGCCAACCTGCACAACGGCTCGAGCACGGCCACCCATCAAAGCAGGAGCAGTACCAGCCACTGGATGCGCTACCGCACCCGGATCCTGTCCACGGCGAACAAGGTAAACCTGGATTTCAAGGACGCCCTGCCGAAGCTTCAGGCCGGCCTGGTGAAGTCCATCGGCGGGATCCTGTAACGGGCGCTGTCGCGAACATGCTCCCCCATGTTTGGCGCCGGGGGATACGGATTGTGCGATGCCGGTCGATAGTGGGCCGCAGGGCCGCGTGATGCCGGCAAAGATTTATATACTTTTTCTTCCAAGGCCTGGACCTGTGCAGGGAGCCCGTGCAAAGCAGGCCCTGCGTAGGTACCTGACTTTCCTGTCTACTCCCTCCGAACCCCCGCGGCTCCCGCGGGGGGAAGCCTAGGGCGACAGCCCGATGATCCGGCGCGGCGGCGCCGTTCATGCGCCGGTCAGTCGGTATTGCCTTTGGCGCGGCGCAGGATATAGACGGCGCCGATGATCAGCGCCATGACCCCCGCGCCGATCAGATAGGGCTCGATGCGGCTCAACACGTCCAGTACGCCTTCCATGTGCCTGCCTAGGAAGTAGATGCCGGTCCCCCAGATACCCACCCAAAGGGCGGCCCCGATGGCGTTGTAGGTCAAAAAGCGCCACCAGGGCATGCCCATGGTGCCGGCCACCACGCCGTTGAGCTGCCTCAGCACCTCCACGAAGCGGGCGAACACCACGATCAGACCGCCATAGCGCTGGAAGAAATGCTCCACCTTGGCGAGGTGGTGCTCCTTGATGCCGATATACCGCCCCTGGCGGGCAATCAGGTGGCGGCCGCCGAAGTGTCCGATGGCGAACCCGATGTTGTCGCCGATCACCGCCGCCGTCCAGGCGACCATGAGGATCACGACGATGTTCATCTGGCCGCGGGCGGCGAGGAAGGCCCCGGCGATGATCACCGACTCGCCGGGGGCGGGAATCCCGAACGATTCCACCATCACCAGGGCGAAGATGGCCGCATAGCCGTAATGGTCCAGGTAGGGGTGGGCGATGGCCAGGTAGTGGTCGATGAGTGTGGGCGTGGTGCTCATGGGTACGGCTGTCGTCCGATGTGCTTCCGGCGCGGGGGCCGCCAAAGGAGGCGATATTGCCTCAAACGCCATGCAAATAAAAGCTGCTCCGCGCCTCCCGGGCAAATGTACGCGTGTGGTCCGGTCTTCCCGGCCCGGCCGCAGGCTCTCCCTCCCAGGGGAGGCGCCCGGGCCACTGCAGGATTACCCACAATTTTATCTTGACAATCCCCTCTAGAATTGGGAAAATTTTCCCAACTTAAGGCTTAAAATCTTTCTAACATTAATTTATCAATGAGTTAGGACGGTTGGTCGGGGGCTGAAAAGGGCGTCAGAGGCGTTTCTCCGCGGCGGCCACCCCGGCAGGCGATTGGGTGACAGATGCGATGACTAAGGAGCGCCGCTCCATCATTCACGCGTCACAGGCACTAACCATTTATGTGTAAGACAGGCGATACCAAGCAGGCAATGATGGAGACAAACATGAACGGCAGCATACCCACGATATTGGACAGGCACCGCGTTCTGAAGACCAAGGCGGCCTATACCACGCGGCGCATCCCCTATGATGACATGCAGACCCTGGTCAGCGGCGAGGTGGCCCCCAAGGCCGGCGACCTCGTCCTGGCCCGGGTGGAAAAGGTTGGGCAGCACCAACGCATCGAGCTGGCGACGGGCAGGCGGTCACGCCTGTTCGTCGGCGACGAGATCCTGTTGTGCATCGGCAATCGTTATGCCCCGGACCAGTTCGAGGCGCTCATCCCCGAGGGGCTGGGCGAGTGCGCCATGGTGGCCGCCGGCGGCATTGCCGCCCAGGTGCGCTGCCGCAGTCAGCGGGTCAACAACGCGACCGTCATCACCGCCCTCGGCCTGGTGGGTGACGGGGAAGGCAATGTGCTTAACCTGGAACGGTACGCCCTGCCGAAGATGAAGCCGTCATCACCGCGGCAGGTGGTGCTGGCCGTTTCCGGCACCGCCATGAACGCGGGCAAGACGGAGACCGTCATCAACCTGATCAAGGGCCTGGTCCGTTCGGGGTATCGCGTGGGCGCGGCAAAGGTGACGGGCACCGGGGCGGGGGGCGACGTATGGGCGGCCATCGACGCCGGGGCCGACCCCGTCCTGGATTTTACGGACGTCGGCTTGGCATCCACCTACCAGGTTGCCCCTGAGCGCGTCGAGCGCGCCGCGCTGGACCTGCTGGGTTATCTGAGCGAATCGGAGGCCGAGGTCATCATATTGGAGCTGGCCGACGGTCTGCTGCAGACGGAGACGGCCCGGCTCCTGGAGTGTCACCGCTTCACCTCGGCTTTGGACGGCATTATCTTCGCGGCGGGGGATGCCATGGGGGCGGCCGCCGGGATGGAGTGGCTGCAAGGGAAGCACCTCAACGTATTGGGCGCCAGCGGCGTACTGACGCAGTCGCCCCTGGCGATACGCGAGTTGGAGGCGGTATGTGACATGCCCGTGTTCGACATGAGGACACTGAACGATCCCACGGAGGCGGCGACGCTGATCAAGCCCTTCATTCAGCAATCGGTCTGTGTCGCGTGATTCGATGTCGACACCATTGCGAGTACTCCCCCCTGTCCTTGCACGGCGGCGATTGCTGCTGCTGCTGCGCCTGATCGCCAACGGGCTGATCCAGGCCGGGGCGGCCTTTGCCACCGCCCGGCTGATCAAATACGCCTTCGACGGCGTCATCTACGGTCACGGCACCGGTTCGCCCCCCGGTCTTCTATGGCTGGGGACGGGCCTTGCGGCGTCGGCCGTGGCGCTGTCCCTGCTGCGCTGGCTCGAGTTGTCCGATGCCGAGCGCATGGGGCAGGACTACGTCAACGACGTGCGCGTTCATCTCTTTGACTGTCTGCGCAACTCCGCGGTGCGCTCCCTGCAGCGCTACAGCCGCGGCGCCATGATGCTGCGCTTCGTAGGCGACCTCAATGCCCTGCGGCGCTGGGTGAGCCTGGGGCTCGCCAGGCTCACCACGGGCGGCGTCACGATCGTGGCCGCCGTCGCGGCGCTGGCCTTCCTGAGCTGGTCATTGGCCCTGACCGCCGGGGCGGTCCTGTCCGTCGGCGCGCTGGCGCTGCTGGGCCGCGGCAGTCGCATGCGCGAGGCGGTGACCGAGGCAAGGCGCTGGCGCTCAAGGCTCGCCGCCAATGTGAATGAAAAGATCGCCTCCCTTGCGGTGATGCAGGTTTTCGGGCGCTCGGATCGCGAGCGCGAACGGGTGGCCCGGCAAAGCGACCGGCTGAAAAACGCCATGGTCAGGCAGGCCAGCGTCACCGGTCAGCTGCGCGGTATCAGCGAGGCGACCACCATTGTCGCCTCGGGCGCCGTGCTGCTCGTCGGGTCCCTGGAGGTGAGCGCCGGGCAGACGACGCCCGGCACGGTGGTCGCGGCCATGGGGATCGTGGGGCTGCTCAACTCGCCGCTGCGCAATCTGGCCCGGGTCTACGAGTACTGGCAGGGGGCGAACATCTCCCGGCAGAAGATCAAAGACTTCCTGGGCCGCCCTGCCTTCGTTGAGGAACGGCCCGAGGCCCCCGACCTGTCGGTTCGCTCCGGGTGCCTGGAATTTTGCGGCATCACAGTGGCGGGCTCGGTGAAGCATTTCTCGGCGGTCATCGAGCCGGGCCAGCGGGTCGCCTTGGTGGGACCCAACGGGGCGGGCAAGTCGAGCCTGCTGATGGCCGTGGCGCGGCTGGTGACCCTCGAGGCGGGGGCGATCTTTTTGGACGGCCAGGACCTGGCGCTGCACAGCCTTGCCTCCGTGCACCGGGCGGTCAGCATGCTGGGGCCGGACCTTCCCCTGATGCGCGGCAGTATCGAAAACAATCTGCGCTATCGCTGGCCGGATGCCCCCGAGGAAGAGCTCGTACGGGTCGTGCGACTGTGCGGTATCCAGGAAATATTGACCGAATTGCCCGAGGGGCTGGACACCCGTATCTCGGAGGGCGGCGCGAATCTTTCCCCGGGGCAGCGCCAGCGCATCGCCCTGGCCAGGGCGATCATGGGCAGTCCCTCCGTTCTGCTGCTGGACGAGGCCGACGAAAACCTGGATCCCCGCGCGAGCCTGGTCCTTGACCGGGTGTTCGGGGACTACCCGGGCACCGTGCTGGTGGTCACCCATCGCTATGACCGGGCCGCCGGCGCCGACGTCGTATGGTACCTGGAGGACGGCCGGCTCGTGGAGGCCGGCCCCCCCGGCAGAGCTGCTGGGGCGGGACGGACCGACGGCGCACCTTTTCCGTAAGCCATTCAGTCTCGTTTCTTGAAAGGAAGAACTACATGACAAGCGATGCCAGTGTCAGGGTTGAACCGTCTTTGATTGCGGAGAACCTTCATCTGCGTGCCCTGGAGAGGGACCCGCGGTTGCTCTACTACCTCTATGTGCCCAGCCGGGGCGCCGACGGCGCCCCGGTATTCGTCACCGTACATGGGATCACCCGCAACGTCGAGGATCACGCCCGGCTTTTCGCGCCCTACGCGGAGGAGCACGGGGTGGTGCTGGTGGCCCCGCTGTTCAGCGCCGAGCGCTTTCCCCGTTATCAGCGCCTCGGCCGCGACGGGGAGGGCGAGCGGGCGGACCGCGTGCTGGACGAGATCATCGCCGAGGTGGGGGACGCGACGGGCGCGGTGACGGAAAAGCTCTATCTGTTCGGGTACTCGGGCGGGGGGCAGTTTGTTCATCGCTATACCATGGCCTACCCCAACCGCGTGGTGCGGTATGTGGTCGGGGCGGCGGGCTGGTATACCTTTCCCGACCCGGCTACCCGCTTCCCGCGCGGGACCCGGCCGCGCACGGACCTGCCCGACGTGCGGTTCAACCCCCGCGAGTTTCTCAATGTGCCGGGGACGGTCATCGTCGGCGAGCGGGACGCGAGAGTTGACCATGCATTGAATCAGTCGGCGCGCATTACCCGCCAGCAAGGAGCTACCCGCATGGAACGCGGCCAGCGCTGGGTTCAGTCGATGCAGGCGGCCGCCAGGGACCTGGGCCTGCATACACCCTACCGGTTCCACGTCCTGCCGCGATGCGGTCACTCGTTCAGCCGGTGCATGGTCCGTGCCGGGATGGGGGCCATGATATTCAACAGCCTTTTCGATCCAGTCAGCAGCATAGTCGGTCTGTGAATGATGATTAAGATGATATTCTCCCCCGGCCGCGGGCCGGGCCCGCTCGCTATCGCCCTGATGTCCCTGGTTGCGCTTTTCAGCTCGCAGGTATTCGCCGACGATGTGGGCGACGAGTTCCCCGTGGGCAACAAGAAGCTGTACCCCATGGTCCATGGCCGGATCTACATCGACGGGCAGACCTACGATCACAGCTCGATCCCCCTGGGCACCACCGTGGACATGGGCACGGCGCGTCTGTCACTGGGGGGCAAGATCCGTCCCTTCTGGCGGTACCTGATCCAATACGACTTCGCCAACCGGTCGTTGAAGGATGCCTGGGTTCGCTATGACGGGCTCGGTGCCCCGCGCATCAAGATCGGCGCGTTCCAGGAGCCGTTCAGTCTCGAGGAAAAGACCAGTTCGCGGTTCATCACCTTCATACAGCGGGGCCTGCCCAACGCCCTGGTGCCGGGCTACCACGTGGGCATCGAGGCGGAGCGCCGGTCCAAGCTGTGGACCGGGGCCGTGGGAATATTCGGCGAGCCCGCGGGCAGCAGCATCACCAAAAGCGGCGGCAACGCCAGCATCGGCGTGACGGGGCGTGTTACCTGGAGTCCCGTCAACCGGGACCGCGCGGCGCTGCACCTGGGGCTCGCGGGGACCTTCCGCGTCCCCAATAATCAGCATACCCTGCGTATACGCGAAACGCCGGAGAGCGCGCTGACCAGCGTGCGCTACATCAATACCAACCACATTCAAGGGGTGGACCACTTTGCCTCGGGGGATCTCGAGGGGGCCTTTGTGGCGGGCCCCTGGTCCGCCCAGGCGGAGTACATTCAAACCGACGTGACCCGCCGCAATGATGTGCTGAGGTTTCGCGGCGCCTACGGGTATATCAGCTGGTTTCCCACCGGGGAATCGCGCAACTATCAGGAAGGGCGCTTTCGCCGCGTCCATCCCCTGCACAAGGCCGGTGCGGTCGAGATCGCCCTGCGCTACTCATTCCTGAACCTCAACAGCGGCTCGGTGACCGGCGGTAAGGAAGAGGACGCCACCCTGGGGATCAACTGGTACTTCAATTCGCACATGCGCGTCATGCTCAATCTGATCAAGGCGCGCGCCCACCTCAGCACCGGCACCGAAAAGCCCAATATCGTGCTGGCGCGGTTCCAGACGGATTTCTAGCCCTCGTGAAGGGGGGCTAAGGCAGCGGCACAGTCAGTGGCCCTCACCCCAACCCGCACCCTGAGGGAGAAGCAATCCGCATTCACCTCTCCTGTGGGGTGACTCATGCCCTTCGGGGTAAAGGCTTGGGGCGAGGAGGGCAATGAGATGCAAACATCTTGTTGCCTCCCCCTGATGTGGCCGCCTCCCCGGTTGGAACTCGGCACCCGAGTCGTTAAGATAAATGCCTTCACACACCCATCGGGAGCGGCGCGGTCATTATCTTTTCCCTCATCGGGCCAAAGGCGGGCCGGCTGCCGGTCGTCGTGCTGTGGGTCGCTTTGCTGTGTGCGGGGCGGGCCGACGCGGATGAACCGGGCGGCGGCGCGCCGCCCGGTTTTTCAAGCCTCAGTCTCCCGCAGATCCACGGGCGGATCTATATCGACGGGCAGGCCTACGACCATACCCGAACGACCATCGCAAGCGGCCTGAGCGTCAATAACGCGCGCCTGTCCCTGTCCGGGGCGCTGCCCCGGGACTGGCGCTACCTGCTCGAGTATGACTTCGCCCACCGGCGGATCAAGTACAGCTGGATGCGCTATGATGGGTTCGCGCCAGTGCGGATCACGGTCGGCCAATTCAAGGAACCGTTCAGTCTCGAAGAGCTGACCAGCACCCGGTTCATCACCTTCATCGAAAGGGGTCTGCCCAATGCCCTGGTGGCGGGTTACCGTATCGGCGTGGGCGCCGAACGGCGTGCCGGGTCCTGGACCGCCGACCTGGGCGTATTCAGCAGCCCGACATCCGGTTATACCGCCAAGACCACCGGCAGCGGCAGCTGGGCGGTAACGGGCCGGTTTACCTGGAGTCCGGTCAACCGCAAGGGAGCGCTGCTGCACGTGGGGGTGGACGGGAGTTACCGTCTCGCGGGGGATGAACACACCTTCCACGTGCAACAGGGCCCGGAGGCCGGACGGACCGAGACCTATTACCTGGATACGGGGTCGCTGACGGGGGTGGACCACTTCGCGACGGTCGGCGCGGAGGGCGCTGCGACGGCCGGCGCGTGGTCCGTCCAGGCGGAGTACGTGCAGACCCATGTCGCGCGGCGCCGGGGCGACCCGTCACTGACTTTCCACGGTGCCTATGGCTTTGCCAGCTGGTTCCCCACGGGCGAGTCGCGCCACTACCAGGGGGGGCGCTTCCTCCGGGTGCATCCCCTGCGCAAGGCCGGCGCGCTGCAACTGGCGGCGCGCTATTCGTTTCTGGACCTTAACAGCGGCCCGGTCGCCGGGGGCAGGGAACGGGATATCACCCTCGGGGCCAACTGGTATTTCAGCCCTTATACGCGCCTCATGTTCAATTATATTAAGGTGCATGCGCGGCTTGCGGGCCGGATGGAAACGCCCAATATCTTCCTGGCCAGGCTCCAGAGCGATTTCTAACGGCGGGGCTGCGGCCCCGCGCCAGCGTCTTTACGCTGAAGACGAAGCAAGCTACCCTGTGCTTCCCGGAGTGTCGTGCCCGACACCCGTTCCCTTGTCATCTCCGGTTGCTTAGGATATTGTCTCAACCCACCAACGCAGGGGTAGTCCATGCACACAGCCAGAACCGTGCCACAACCGTGACAGTGACGTTGATCTGCGTCGTCCTGGCGACCTTCGTGCGCGGACTCATGTTCATCGCCGGCCGAGGAGGCTCATGATGAGTCGGGCGCCGGGGCCCATGATCATGAGCACAGTCACTGACGGGGCCGGGCATGGGTGATGCACCCTGTCGGCCCTTAACGTCCGATATCGGCCCATCCCTTCGCACCCAAGTGCCAGACGCGCGGACTTCATGCCAATGAACGGTGATCCCGGAGACCGGCGCCTGTTGGGCCTGCCTCGCCGAGTCGGACAACATGACGGCGTATGATCTATGCTGAATGAAGTAACACTTGCGGTCATTCTGATCGCCGTGATCGGAATCGCCGCCCAGTGGATCGCGTGGCGCTTTCACGTCCCGGCGATCCTGTTGTTGATCGTCTCCGGGCTGGTCATCGGCCCCGGTTTCGGCTGGCTGGATCCCTCCGCGGCCTTCGGCCCCATCCTGCATCCCCTGATCGGCGTGTTCGTCGCGGTGATCCTGTTCGAGGGGGGGATGTCCCTGCACTTCCATGAATTCAAGGAGGCGGGCAAGGCATTCAACCGGCTCGTCACCCTGGGCGTGCTCATCACGTGGCTGCTTGGCAGCATCGCCGCGCACTTCATCGGGCACATATCATGGCAGGTGTCGGTCCTGTTCGGGGCGATCATCGTCATCACCGGGCCGACGGTCATCATGCCCCTGCTGCGCCAGGCCAGGCTCAAGCGCCGGCCGGCGTCCTATCTGAAGTGGGAAGGGACCGTGAACGACCCGCTCGGGGCCTTGCTGGCGGTGCTGGTGTTCGAGTACATGGACTATTCAGGCCAGGGCGCGGCCTGGACCAAGGCGCTCACCAGCCTGGGTGAGGCCCTGCTGTCGGCGATGGCCCTGGGGATCGTCACCGGTTATTCCCTGGGTATCGCCTGCCGGCGCGGTTACATCCCCGAGTTTCTCAAGGCGCCGGTCTTTCTCGCCGCGGCCCTGGGCGTCTACGGCCTGGCCGATATGATACAGAACGAGGCGGGGCTGCTTGCCGTGACGGTGCTCGGCCTGGTGATCGGGAACATGCGCCTGCCCAGCATGGGAGAGATCAGGCGCTTCAAGGAATACATCACTATCCTGCTGGTCTCCGGTATATTCATCCTGCTGACCGCGGACCTGGATCCGGCGGTGCTGACCAAGCTCGATTGGCACAGCGCGGCGCTGATCGCGGTGTTGATCTTCCTGGTGCGCCCGGCGGCGGTGCTGCTGGCCACCATCAAGTCTCAAATGGACTGGCGTGAACGGGCCCTGGTGGCATGGATCGCGCCCCGGGGGATCGTGACGGCCGCCACGGCCGGCTTTTTCGGGCCGCGCATGGTTGCCCACGGCTACGGTGGGGCGGACCTGCTGGTCCCGCTGGTCTTCACGGTCATCCTGGTCACCGTGACAGTGCATGGCACAACCATCGGCTGGCTGGCCCGCAGGCTCAAGCTCGCCGTGGCCGAGCAGAACGGCGTGCTGGTGGTCGGGTCATCGCCGTGGGCGGTGGGTCTGGCGGAGATGCTCAAGGACATGGAGGTCAGCGTCATGATCGCCGACACCTCCTGGAGCCGGCTCAAGCCGGCGCGCCTGGCCGGGATTCCCGTCTACTTCGGTGAGATCCTGTCGGAGGAGAGCGAAGAATCCCTGGAGTTCAGCGAGATAGGGTACGTGCTTGCGGCGACCTCCAACGACGCCTACAACGCCCTGGTGTGCAGTCACTTCGCCTACGAGCGCGGTTACAACCGCGTCTTTCAGCTGCCCCTGCACACGGTCGATGATGACGAGTCGCGGGGGCTGCGCCAGAGCCTGCGCGGCACCATCGCCTTTGCCGACGACGAGATCTACGGCGAGCTCGAGCGTCGCTACTACCTGGGCTGGGCATTTCAAAAGACCCCGATCACCGAGGAGTACACTTACGAGGATTACTGCAAGGACCGTCCCGCGGAGACCATGGAGGTCCTGATGCGCCGCGGGGACGGGGACGTGGCGTTCAAGACCGCCGACGAGGCACTCGAGCCCGCACCGGGCGACGTGCTCATCGCCTTCACGCCCGAGGGCGAGCGGCGCCCGCCGCCGCCGAACCGCTGCCGACGCCGGCCTAGGGAACCTCTTCACAGGTCGATCAAGGGGATGATCACAAGGCGCACAGGCGCGAGGGAGCGCAGTTTACAAGTAGTAAACCCAATCATTGCATATCGGTACTTGCGGCTCTTAGAGAGCACCTAATATTCTCTCGCCAAGGCGCCAAGGACGCCAAGAAATCAACCTTTGTCTTTCTGAAGTCGGTTCCTTGGCGGTCTTTGCGTCTTGGCGAGAGAGTAAACCCAATCATTGCATAAGCTCGGGAATGCGGTGGGTCTTGCGATGCATGGCGGATTTGCTGGATTTCATGCAAACGGTCTTCGTTGGTTTTGTTGGGCGGTGTGGTGCCACCAATTTTACCAACGTCGAGGCGGTTTTTTTATTCTCGCAAGCCATTTTCCCGCATTTCTCTATGCGCTCTGGACCTCACCATGGGTGAACTCCAGGAACACAGCTCCAATATGCAGTACAGACTACGAATGCAGTGGTTTACGCCACTGACGTTGCATTGTTTTTGTAACTATAGGGTAAATGAGCACCCGAGCCCCTTTGCAACGCCGTGAGCGCCGCTTCAGCGGCCTGTGCAGAGGTTCCCTGGCCGGTATTTCCTGTCGCTCCCCTTCATCAGGGTGCGGCAGGTGTCCTCCCTCCGTACTTTGGGGGTGCGGGCCGGTGCGCGGTGGTTTTGATCGGGCCTGCCCCCGGTCGCCGCTTTGCATGACCTGACGGTTCCTGGCTATACTGAACCCACGGCCTCGGCTATGCGGCTTCGCACAACCAGGGACTGTCTTTATTGTATGCAACAGGATTTGGCCAGGCGATTTCTCTCCGACATGCTGTTGGCCCGCTATTTCGAGCAGGCCGCGGCGGAGCAGTACACCCAAGGCAAGATCGGCGGGTTCCTGCACCTGTACCCCGGTGAGGAGGCGGTGGCCGTGGGGACCCTGCGTGCCGCGGACCCGGGGGATTATGTGGTGACCACCTACCGGGAGCATGCACACGCCCTGGTGCGGGGGATTCCGCCGGGGGCGGTGATGGCCGAGTTGTTCGGGCGCAGCGCCGGTTGCTCGGGCGGCTACGGCGGGTCCATGCACCTGTTCGACATGGAGCGGCGCTTTCTCGGCGGTTACGCCATCGTCGGAGAGACCTTCCCCGTGGCCGTCGGCGCCGCCTATTGGCTGGCCATGAATCAGTCCGCGGATGCCGTGCTTTGTTACTTCGGCGACGGCGCCGTCAATCAGGGCACCTTCCATGAATCCCTCAACATGGCGGCCCTGTGGAAGCTGCCGGTGCTGTTCATCTGCGAGAACAATCACTACCAGATCGGCACCGAAATCCATCACCACTCGGCCGTTGTAGAGGTCTACAAGCGCGCCGGCGGGTACGGCATTGCCGCCAAGCGGGTGGATGGCATGGATGTGCTCGCCGTCCACGGCGCGACGGTGGAGGCCCTGCAGCACATCCGCGAGGGCCACGGTCCGGTGCTGCTGGAATGCGAGACCTACCGCTTTCGCGGCCACTCCATGGCCGACAGCGATGCCTACCGTGCGGCTTTGGAGATGGAGGAGCTCAAGGGGCGCGACCCGCTCGTCACCTTCCGCGCCCATGTGCAGGCCCAGGGCTGGCTCGAGGCGGGGGAGATCGAACGACTCGAAAGGGAGGCGCAGGAGACGGTGGATCAGGCGGTGCAGTTCGCCGATGCCAGCGATGCGCCCGCGGACCTGCACCACGGCGTTTACGAGCGTCCCCTGGATCTTTATACCAGCCCGTCATGAAGCGCAATCGCAAGGATAACGCCGGGGTCATCGCCCCGGCCGAGCCCGCTGCCGAGATGACGGTGTGGCAGGCCTTGAACCTGGCCCTCAACCGCGCCATGGAACGGGACGACGCGGTGTTCGTCCTGGGCGAGGACGTGGGCCTGTACGGCGGCAGTTACCGGGTGACCCAGGGCCTGTATGCCAAGTACGGCGAGTGGCGGGTGCGCGACACCCCGATCTCGGAGAACAGCTTCACCGGCCTCGGCGTCGGGGCGGCCATGGTGGGCGGGCGCCCGGTGGTGGAGATCATGACGGTCAACTTCGCGCTGCTCGCCCTGGACGCGATCATCAACCTGGCGGCCAAGCTGCGCTACATGTCGGGCGGCGGGATCCGCGTGCCGTTGGTGATCCGCATGCCGGGCGGCGTGGCCCACCAGCTCGCGGCCCAGCACTCCCAGCGCCTCGAGCACACCCTGATGAACGTGCCGGGCCTGCGCATCGCCGTGCCCGCCACGGCCCAGGACAGCTATTGGCAGCTGACCCAGGCGGTGCGCGAGGACGACCCGATCATCGTCCTGGAGCATGAGCTGCTTTACTTCAGCAAGGGCCCGTTTGATGTGGACGCCAAGGCGCCGCCTCTGCACCAGGCCGTCGTGCGCCGGGAAGGCGGCGACGCCACCCTGGTGGCGTGGTCGAGGATGGTGGAGGTGTGCCTGGAGGCCGCGACCCAGCTGGCCGGGGAGGGCATCGAGGCGGAGGTCATCGACCTGCGCAGCCTGCGTCCCATCGACCTGGGCACGGTGCAGGCCTCCGTCGCCAAGACCCATCGCTGTCTGGTGGTCGAGGAAGACTGCCGCTTCGCCGGCGCCGGCGCGGAGATCGTCGCCGAGCTGTGCGAGCGCGGCTTCTTCGATTTGGACCGGCCGCCCCGGCGCCTTGCCGCGGCGGATACCCCGACGCCCTACAACAGGGACCTGGAGGCCGGCTCCATTCCCCGCGCCGAGGACGTGGTCAGGGCAGTGCACGACCTGGTCCCCAAATAAGAGATATTCTGCCCCTCACCCCGACCCTCTCCCCGGAGGGGAGAGGGAGAAAAAACGGTGCCTGATCTGCACGCTATGACCCTATCGACGCCCGCCGCTCACTCTTTTCTCCCTCTCCCCTTTGGGGAGAGGGCCGGGGTGAGGGGAGCTATGCCTGCGGCGGCGCCTCAACAAATCCGCGGCAGCGGGTCGTCCTCCAGCTCTTCCAGGAAACGTTCACCGCCCAACGTTGTTTCCAGAATGGCCCCGGGGGCATCGCCGGTCACCTCGCCGATAATCGCCGCGTCGGCGCCTTGGGGCAGCGCCCGCCATGCCGCCAGGGCGGCGGCGGCGTGGGCCCCGTCCACGACCGCCACCACGCGGCCCTCGCAGGCCAGATAGAAGGGATCGTAACCGAGGATGTCACACACGGTGCGCACCGGCTCGCGTACCGGCACGGCAGGCTCCCGCAGGCGAATCCCGTGACCGCTGCCCTGGCTGAGCTCATGGATGACCGTCGCCAGGCCCCCGCGGGTGGGGTCGCGCAGGAAGCCCACGCCCGGGACGTCCTGCAGGGCCTTCACCAGGGGCAGGATACTCGCCGAGTCCGACAGCACGTCGCCGCGCAGGCCGAACTCCTCCCGGGCCAGCAGCACCGCGATGCCGTGATCGCCCACCGGCCCGCTCACCAGGACGGCGTCACCGGGGCGTATCCGGTCGAAGTCAAGGGTAAGCCCCAGGTCGCGCCGGCCGACACCGGTGACGGCCAGATACAGCCCGCCGCCTTCGCCGCGGCGCACCACCTTGGTGTCGCCGGTGACCACGCTGACGCCGGCGTGCGCGGCGGCGCGCCCCAGGCTTTCGATAAGGCGCTGCAGCTGCGCCAAATCCTGACCCTCTTCGATCAGCGCGTTGAGGGTGAGATACAGGGGGGTCGCCCCCATCACCGCCAGGTCGTTGACCGTCCCGTGCACCGCCAGGGCGCCGATGTCGCCGCCGGGAAACTCCAGGGGCTGGACGGTGAACGCGTCGGTGGTCAGCACAATATCGGCGCCGTCGACGGTCACCCGCGCCCCGTCGTGGCGGCTGTCGAGCCACGGGTTGGCCAGGGCCCGGGCGAAGACCGTCTCCACGAGCTCGCGGGTCAGGCGCCCGCCGTTGCCGTGGGCCAGTATCACGCGCTCGCCGGTCGACTGTCCCGTCTTCGATGTGAGTTCAGGGTCTTGCATGGGGGGAGCAGGCGGCGGCCTCCACGATCTGTCCAAAGCTGATGCCGGCGTCATTGCCGGGGACCTGTCGGGGCAGCATGACATGAAAGCCGTTTTCCTCCAACCTCGCCACGGCGAGGGCGGTGAGCACGCGGTTCTGAAACACCCCGCCGGTCAGGCCCACGTGGGAGACCGGGTGTTCCGCGCGCACGGCCAGGGCCTGGCGCACCAGGGCGTCGGCGAGGCTGCGGTGCAGGGTCATGGCGCGCCGGGCGAGGGGTGCCGAGGTGTTCATCAGCAGCGGCAGCAGCGGCGCCCAGTCGCTGCGCCACAGGCCGGCGTCGTCCCGCTGCAGGGGCAGCGCCACGGCCTCGCCCGGGTCGGTGTCGCAGGCCGCCTCCAGCAGCATGGGGGCCCGCCCTTCGTGGGTCGACTCGCGCAGCAGGCCGCACAGGGCCGCGGCCCCGTCGAACAGGCGCCCGACCGCGCTGGTGACGGGGCAGTGCAGGCGGCGCCGCCACAGGTGTCGCAGGCGCTCGTCGGGGCAGTGATGGTCGAATCCGTCGAGACCGGCCTCCCAGCACAGGGACAGCGCGGTGCGCCAGGGCTGGCGGATGGCCTGCTCGGCCCCCGGCAGGCGGAAGGGGCGCCAGGAGGCCACCCGGCGCCAGTGCCCCGGCTGCCCGAGCAGGGCTTCGCCGCCCCACAGGGTACCGTCGCTGCCCAGGCCCGTGCCGTCCCAGGTGAACACCAGGGCGGGCGCGCCGAGGCGGTGCTCGCCGACCAGGGCGGAGGCGTGGGCGGGGTGGTGGTACACCGTGGTCAGGACAAGGCCCTGGCGGCGCGCCCACCGGGCGGAGCGGTACCCGGAATGGGCGTCGCATACCAGGCGCTCGATCGTCACGCTGTACAGCTGTTGCAGGTCACGGATCACCTGCTCGAAGACGGCCTCACCGGGCACCGAGCCCAGGTCGCCGATGTGGGGCGAGATCACCGCCCGGGTGCCCCAGGCCAGGGTCACCGTGTTCTTCATCTGGGCGCCCACGGCGAGGGTCGGGCGGGTCACGGCCACGGGCAGCTCCATCTCCAGGGGGGCGCCGCCCCGGCCCAGGCGCAGGGGCCGGGGGCGGCCGGCGATGACGCGATAGACCGGGTCGTCGGCGGGCCGGCGGATGGGCCGGTCATGGTGCAGGAAGGCGTCGGCCACGCGGGCCAGGCGCGCCGCCGCCGTTTCGTTGTCGGTGAGCACCGGCTCGCCGCTGAGATTGGCCGATGTGGCGACCAAGGGGGTGTTCAAGTCATGGAGCAGCAGGTGGTGCAGGGGGCTGTAGGGGAGCATGAGGCCCACCTCGTCGAGGCCGGGGGCGACGCCCGCCGCCAGGGGCGCGTCCGGGCGTTTGGCGCACAATACGATGGGGCGCATGGGATCGCGCAGCAGTTCCGCCGTAATGGGGTCAGGCCTGGCAAGGCGGCGCATCCAGTCAAGGCCGTCGGGCCCGTGCCAGGGCATCATGACCGCCAGGGGCTGATGGGGCCGGTTCTTGCGGCTACGCAGGCGCGCGACGGCGGCCTCGTCGGCGGCATCACACAGCAGGTGATAGCCCCCGATGCCCTTGACCGCCACGGTCAGGCCCCGGCGAAGGGCTTCCAGGCAGGCCCCCAGTGCCGCCTCACCGGTGACCGGCGGGCCGTCGCCGCAAAACATCGCCTGGGGCCCGCACGCCGGGCAGGCCAGGGGCTGGGCGTGAAAGCGCCTGTCCAGGGGGTCGTGGTACTCGCGTTCGCACCGGGGGCACAGGGGGAAACCGGCCATCGCGGTGTGGGGGCGGTCATAGGGCAGGCCATCGATCAGGGTGTAGCGGGGACCGCACTGGGTGCAGTTGATGAAGGGATATCGGTAGCGCCGGTCGGCCGGGTCCAGGAGCTCGCGCAGGCAGTCGTCGCAGGCGAAGTAATCGGGCGGCAGGTGTACCGCGGCCCCGGCCGCCGGTTGGCTGTCCCGGATCGTGAAGGTCGCCAGGGGCGCCAGGGACACCGGCCCCGTGGTCAGCACCACCGGCCTGGCCAGCGGCGGCGCCTCCTCGTGGAGGGCCCGGCTGAAGGCCGCCAGGGCGTGCGGCGAGCCTTGGGCGACGATCTCCACCTGGCCGGTGAGGTTGCGCACCCAGCCCGTGACGGCGCACCGGCGGGCCAGGCGGTAAACGAACGGGCGGTAGCCCACGCCCTGGACGCGCCCGCCCACGAGCCAACGCCGCGCCGCGGGGGACGGGTCCGGGCGCGGCTTGGGACGGGCTGCGTTCATGGTCGTCCCGGCCTCGAGAGTACCGGCGGGGGTAAACCCAGCGGGCGCGGGGCCATAACGTGCGGTGACCTCATGTACCGGCCGGCTCCGGGCCGTCTGCGGCCGGCGCCCGCACGCCGCCGGACCACCAGATGCGGCAGGCGCCCTCGTCGGAGACCATGCACGGCCCGACGGGCGTCCGGGGGGTACAGGCGCGCCCGTACAGATAACACTGGTTGGGGTAGATCTTGCCCAATACCACCCGGGCGCAATCGCAGCCCGGGGGCATCTCCCCGATGCGCCGCCGCGGAGCTTGGTCCACGCCGAGGAACCGCGCGCGGGCGTCATGGCGCCGCCACGAATCCTTCAACGCGAACCCGGAGGCCGGGATAGGGCCGATGCCCCGCCAGTTGGCCGGTGCAATGTCCATGGTCTGATCGAGGCAGACCCTGGCCCGGGGGTTGCCGCCGGGGCGCGCCACCGAGGCGTAACAGTTGTCGAGAAACGGCCGGTCTTCGGCCTGCTGGCGCAGTACCGAGTAAAGGGCCGCCAGCAGGCTCGCGGGCTCGAACCCCGCCACCGCGGTGGGCATGTGAAACCGTTGCGCCGCCGCCGCCCATTCCTCGGGTCCCATGACCGTGGCCACGTGGCCGGGGGCGATCAGGCGCCTGGAAACCGGCCTCGCCGGAGGCCAGGAGCATCTCCACCGCCGGCCAGGTGCGCCGCCCGGTGAGCAGGATGAACAGGTTGTCGGGGATGCCCTGGGCCAGCAGGGCGGCCACCGGCGCGGTGGTGGTCTCGAAGCCGGTGGCGAAGAAGATCACCGGCCGGTCCGGTTGGCGCGCGGCGACGTCCAGGGCCTGGGCCGGCGAGGCGATGGGCCGGATGTCCGCGCCGCCGGCGCGCGCCTGCTCCAGGGAACGGGCCTCGCGCCGGGGGGCGTTCACCGGCACCCGCAGCATGTCGCCGAAGGCCAGCAGCGTGACGGGCTCGGCCAGCGCCAGTTGAATGGCGTCGTACAGGTCCTCCTCGGGGCACACGCACACCGGGCACCCGGGTCCCGGGATCAACTCCACAGTCTCGGGCAGCACCCCGCGCAGGCCGGCCATGGTGATGGAGCGTTCGTGTCCGCCGCACACATTCATGACCTTGACGCGCCCGGGCGGCGCGAGGGCGTGAATCTTGTCCAGCCATTGCCGGGCGTGATCGCCATGGCTACCTCATGGGCTGACTTCCACGTGCTCGAGGACGATCTGATCCCCGCCCAGAAGCTGCAGCTTGTCGCTGTGGCATCGGGCGCAGCGGTCCGTGGGGGTCATGGTCTCGGATGCCTCGCCGCAGTCCAGGCAGCGCCACTGCAGGGGGTGCAGGCGGATCTGCAGCCGCGCCTCGCCGGCGAGGGTCCCGGCACTGGCGAGGGGGAAGGCCTGGCGCAGCTCGTCGGCCTGGATACCGCACAGGGGGCCGAGTCCCACGACGATCGCCTTGACGGCCGAGGCGCTGTGCTCGCGGGCCACGGCCTCGACCTGATCGATCAAAGAGCGGCAGATGGAGAACTCATGCATGGTCTGATCCCGTCATCTGATCATAGAGCTCCCAGGACGTAAGTGCCTCGTGGGGGGCGATCTTCTGAATGGCATAGCCCACATGGACCATGACGTAATCGCCGGCGTCGAGGGGCTGGTCCCCGAGGAGGAACAGGTTCACCTCCCGCTCGATGCCCTTGGCGTGGCAGCGCGCGCTCTGTCCGTTGATTTCGGTGATCTGCATGGGGATCCCCAGGCACATGGGCACGGCCTCAATGCATGACTATAGGCTCATGTATATCACTTTCGGACGGGGTGTTAAAGGCGGGGGGCATCCGGCGATTCCTTAAACTGCATTACACCCCTCACCCCGATCCCTCCCTGAGGGAGAGGGGGAAGAGTACCAACTATCACGGACGGTGGTTGAGGCAATCCTTTCTCCCTCAGGGTGAAGGTCGGGATGAGGGTGGGATCGAGTGGAGAGGCGGCGCAACCTTTGATCTTCGACAAACGATGCGCCGATCCGGCTTGGTACAAGGGAGGATCAGGACGGCCGGGAATTTCAGAAAACACTGATTGGAATTTCCATGACACCGTATTGTTGGTAAGGTGTCATTCAGTCAACTCGAGACGATGCCAGGGTGGCGATGATGTCTTTCCGGGGTAAACCCATTTATCTGCACCGCGATGATTTTCAGTCACTGGTCGATGCACTGAAAGGGCTGGGTTATCAGTGCATCGGACCGCGGATACGGGACGGGGCGGTCGTCTATGAACGAGTCGATCGAATCGAGGACATGCCGCGGGGCATGGAGGACAGCCAGGCGCCGGGGCAGTATCGCCTGCGCCGGGCCGATCACCGGCGGCTGTTCGCCTGGGCCAACGGCCCCCAGGCCCTGAAGCCCATGACCTTCAGCCCCCGGGAGGTGCTGTGGCGGGTGGCCCGGGACGGTGAGGGGCGGCTGCAGTTCCATGAGGTGCCCGCCGAGGCCCCGCCGGCCGCGGTGATCGGCGTACGGGCCTGCGACCTGGCGGCCCTGAAGATCCTCGACCAGCACTATATGTCGGACGCCCGCTACCGGGCGCGCCGCCGGGCGCTGCTGCTGGTCGCGGTCAACTGCACCCACCCGGCCGAGACCTGTTTTTGCGCCTCCACCGGAGACGGCCCGCGGGCCACGGCGGGATTTGACCTGTCGCTGGATGAGCTGGACGACGGCTACGTGGTTCACGCGGGGACCAAGAAGGGCCGCGGGGTCATGGATCAACTGCCTCAGACGCCGGCGAGTTCGGCGCAATTGCAGGCGGGCCGCCGGGCCAGCAAACAGGCCGCGGCCCGACAGACCCGGACCCTGCCGTCACGGAATCTGCGCGACACGCTGTTCTCCAACCTGGACCATCCCCGGGCAGGACGTGGCGGCCGCCCGCTGCCTGTCCTGCGGCAACTGCACCTCGGTATGTCCCACCTGTTTCTGCCACGGCCAGGTGGAGGAGGCGGCCCTCGACGGAGGCCAGAGCAGCCACTACCGCCAGTGGGACTCGTGCTTCACCGAGGGGCACAGTACATGCACGGGTTTACCGTGCGCAAGGACACCCGCTCGCGCTACCGCCAGTGGATGACCCACAAGCTCGGCAGCTGGCACGACCAGTTCGGGCGCAGCGGCTGCGTGGGCTGCGGGCGCTGCATTACCTGGTGCCCGGTGGGGATCGATATCACCGAAGAGGCCCATGGAATCCAGGGCGGCGGTGAAGGGGCGGGCGAGTGAGGCGCGAGACCGCCCTGCGGTCCTACCTGCCCCGGGAGGCGCAGGTGGTGGAGCGCGTCCAGGAGACGCCCGACATCTTCACCCTGCGCATGAGGCTCAGCGACACCAAGGCCCACGGGGCCTACCGCTTTCACCCCGGGCAGTTCAACATGCTCTACCTGTACGGGGTGGGCGAGGTGGCCATCTCCATCGTCTCCGACCCGCGGGACCGTCACCTCCTGGATCACACGGTCCGTGCCGTGGGGCATGTCACCAAGGGGCTGGTCCAGCTCGACAAGGGGGATACGCTGGGCATCCGCGGGCCCTACGGGCGGGGCTGGCCCCTGCAGGCGGCGCGGGGCAAGGACATCGTGATCATCACCGGCGGACTGGGCTGCGCCCCCACGGTCTCGGTGATCAATTACGTCATGCGCCGGCGCAAGCACTACGGGCGGCTGGTGATCATCCAGGGGGTCAAGCACGCCAATGACCTCTTCTGGCGCCAGCGCTACGATGCGTGGGCCGCCCATCCCAACACCCAGGTGCTGCTGTCGGCCGATGAGGGCGGGCCCCTGTGGCCGTGGGCGGTGGGCCCGGTGACGGTCCTGTTCGACACGCCCACATCGACCCGGCCGCAGTATGGTGATGATGTGCGGCCCGGAGGGCATGCTGCGCGCGGCGGTTAAAAACCTCACCCGGCGGGGAATGGCCGAGGAGGACATCTAGCTGAGCATGGAACGCAACATGCACTGCGCCGTGGGCCACTGCGGCCACTGCCAGTTCGGCGGGACGTATATCTGCAAGGACGGGCCGGTGTTCAGCTATCCCCAGGTAAAAGAGCTGTTCGGGATCCGGGGGTTTTGAACGCCATGAGCAAGCCCAGGATCGCGGTGCACAAGTTCACTTCCTGCGACGGCTGTCAGCTGGCCTTTCTCAACATGGGCGAGGACCTGCTGCAGCTGTTCGACCTGGTGGAGGTGGTGCACTTTGCCGAGGCCGGCGCGGTGAACCCGGATGCGCCCGTGGATGTGGGCTTCGTCGAGGGCAGCGTCTCCACCCCGGACGAGGCGCAGCGGATAAAAAGGATCCGCGCCAACAGCCGCTACCTGATCACCATCGGCGCCTGCGCCACCGCGGGCGGGATCCAGGCCCTGCGCAATCTGGCCGACGCCGAGCAGTGGATCGGCGCCGTCTATGCCCAACCCGAGCATATCCACAGCCTGTCGACTTCCACCGCCATCGCCCGCCACGTGGCGGTGGACTTCGAGCTGTGGGGCTGTCCGGTCAATTCCCACCAGGTGACGGCGGCGCTGCGGGCCCTGCTGTTCGGCGTGGCGCCCGTGGACAACGCCGACAAGGTGTGCATGGAGTGCAAGCGCACCGGGGCGGTATGCGTGCTGGTGACCGAGGGGACGCCGTGCATGGGGCCGGTCACGCGCACCGGCTGCGGGGCCCTGTGCCCGCGTTTCGGCCGTGACTGCTACGGCTGTTACGGCCCGGCCGAGAACCCCAACACCGAGGCCCTGTCCCGGCGCTTCGAGGGGCTCGGCCTGCTGCCGGAGCAGGTGAGCCGGCGCTTTGCGTTCATCAACAACGACGCGCCGGTGTTCAAGGACGCGGCTAAAAAGGCCAAGGCCAAACACGATTAGCGGCGGCGTATCCGAGGGACCGACAGTGGAGCGAAACGAAGACCGTCATATCGAGATCAACGTCCCGGTCCTGGCGCGGGTGGAGGGCGAGGGGGCGTTGGACCTGAAGATCCGCGGCGGCGCCATCGAACACCTGAAGCTGCACATCTACGAACCGCCGCGGCTGTTCGAGAAGCTGCTGGAGGGCCGGGATTTGCATGAGGTCCCGGACATCGTGGCGCGCATCTGCGGGATCTGTCCCATCGCCTATCAGATGAGCGCGGTGCACGCCCTGGAGTCGATGCTGGCCATCGATCCCGGTCCCTGGGTGCGCGACATGCGCCGCGTGATCTACTGCGGCGAGTGGCTGGAGAGCCACGGCCTGCATATCCACCTGTTGGCCCTGCCCGATTTCCTCGGCTACGCCAGCGCCCCGGCCATGGCCAAGGACTATCCCCGGCGAGGTGCGCCGCGGCCTGCGCCTGCAGGGGCTGGGCAACCAGCTCATCAAGCTGTTCGGCGCCCGCTCCGTGCATCCGGTGGGGGTGCGGGTGGGGGGCTTTCACCACGCCCCGCCGCCGGAGGCGGTGACCGCCATGGTGGCCCGAGCTGCGCGAGGCCCTGGACGACGCCGAGGCCCTGGTGCGCTGGGTCGCCGCCCTGGACTTCCCCGATAATGAGCAGCACTTCACCTGTGTCTGCCTGCGCCACCCCGCGGAGTACCCCATGAACGAGGGCCGGCTCGTCGACCAGCGAGGGGCTGGACATCGCCATCGAGGACTTCGACCGCCACATCACCGAGCACCAGGTACCCCATTCCACGGCGCTGCATGCCCTGCTCAACGGCGAGCCCTATCTGGTGGGGCCCCTGGCGCGGGTCAATCTCAACCTGGACCGCCTGCCGGAGGCGGTGCGCGCGGTGGTCGATCAGGCCGGCATCGCCTTTCCCAGCCGCAACATGTTCCACAGCATCGTCGCCCGCGCGGTGGAGATGCTCTACGCCGTCACCGAGGCTATTCGTCTCCTGGAGGCCTACCAGTACCCGGACGCCCCCTATCGCGGCGCCGCGCCCCGGGCGGGCACGGGATACGGCTGCACCGAGGCCCCGCGCGGGCTGCTGTGGCACCGCTACGAGTGCGACGGCGAGGGGCGCATCACCGCCGCGCGCATCGTCCCGCCCACCAGCCAGAACCAGGCGCGCATCGAGCAGGACCTGCAGGCGAGTCTGCACAGCGCGGGCCTGGCCCAGCCCGAAGACAAGCTGCGCCTGCTCAGTGAGGCGGTGATCCGCAATTACGACCCCTGTATCTCCTGTTCCACCCATTTCCTCAAGCTCAATCTCGAACGGCGGTGAGCCCGGTACGCATCATCGGTGTGGGCTCGCCCCTGGGCCTGGACCGCATCGGCTGGGAGGTGGTCAACGCCCTGGAGGGCCGCGGCCTGGCGGACTCTTTCCCCGCGGGGGCGATAGCCCTGTCGGTGTGGGACCGCCCGGGCAGCCTGCTGGTGCAGGCCCTGGGCGATGCGCCGGGGGTGATCCTGATCGACGCCATGCGGGCGGGGGAGGCGGCCGGGGCGGTGCGCCGCCTCACCCCCGGGGAGCTGATCTCGGCGCCCCGGGGGTTCGTGTCCAGCCACGACGTGGGCATTCCCCAGGCCCTGGCCCTGGCGGAGGCCCTGGGGGAGCTGCCCCAACGGACCGTCATCTACGGCATCGAGATCGGGGAGGGGCAGGGCACGGCGATGTCCCTCGAGGCGCTGGTGGACGGGGCCCTCGCCCGGTTGGAGCCCGCGCTGCGCGCGGACCTGCAGGGCTGGCTGGAATCACCAACGCCCCGTTCAAACTGAAAAAATTGCACCGGGCCGAGGCGCCCGCGCGCATAAGGGCGATGATTCTTGGTAGAATAGCGTCGTGTGCAGGCAACGAAAGGCCCCAACGAGATGCCCCAAGAACGTCGTGTAGAATCACATAACCTGATCAATGAGCTGGTGCATACCCGCAACGAGATGTTGACGATCTTCAGTGAGTTGATCGAGCACCGCCCCTTCGAGCAGATGGACGACGATCTGCCCGGCCTGGTGGAGAAGTTCTGCCAGGCCCTCATCGATTACACGGCGGACGCCCACTTTCGCCTGTATCGCTTCATCGACGAGCGCAGCGAGCGCCGGCGCAGCATTGTCAACGTGGCCAACCAGGTCTACCCCAAGATCCTGGACAGCACCCAGATCATCCTCGACTTCAACGATAAATACGAAACCACCCGGAGCAAGGACGAGCTGGACGCCCTGTCACAAGACCTGTCACAGTTGGGAGAAAACCTGGCCGAGCGCATCGAGCTCGAGGACCGGGTCATCGACGCCTTCAAAGAACGCCGCGCTTAAGGTTAAGGGCGGCGGCTGCGCCGGCCGCGCCCGGTACGCGCCGGCAGTCGGGGCTTCCCCTATATTGCCGGGTCCGCCTCCTTCATCCGTCCCCTGCGCCCGCCGCCGGCCCGTTCGCGGGCGTCTTCGGCCGGCTATATAGAACTTACATGATAAAACCATATCTTATATAGTAGATATGGTGATTACACGTGAAAATTCGGTGATCAGGCCCGATCAACTGGAGCTGGACGCCTGGCTGGCCGCCATCGCGCAACGGCGCACACCCGAGGAGCTGCAGCTGGTGCGTGACGCCGCCGTGGTGGCCCAGCGCGCCCATGACGGGCAGACCCGCGCCTCGGGGGAGCCCTATTTCCAGCATGTGCTGGCGGTTGCCGGCATGCTGGCCGACCTCGGCTTCGACGCCGAGACCCTCGCCGCCGCCATTCTCCACGATGTGGTGGAGGATACCGACGTCACCCTCGCCGATATCCAGCCAGCAGTTCGGCAAGAACGTGGCCCGCCTGGTGGACGGGGTCACCAAGCTGAGCGCCATCGAGAGCAGGGGCTGACCGCCGACGGCCACATCGCCAACATGCAGGCGGAAAATCTGCGCAAGATCTTCCTCGCCATGGCCGAGGACGTGCGCGTGGTGCTCATCAAGCTCGCCGACCGCACCCACAACATGCGTACCCTGTCGTTCCTCGACGAGGACCAGCGCCAGCGCATCTCCCGGGAGACCCTGGACATCTACGCCCCCCTGGCCAACCGCCTGGGGATCTGGCAGTTCAAGTGGGAACTCGAGGACCTGGCCTTCCGCTACCTGGAGCTCGCGCCAGTACAAGCAGATCGCGCAGATGCTGGACCAGCGCCGCGTCGACCGCGAAGAGCATATCGCCCGGGTGGTCAAGCAGCTCAATGGGGAGCTGGCCAAGGAGAGGGCATCGCCGCCGCCGTCTCCGGCCGGCCCAAGCACATCTACAGCATCGCCCGCAAGATGAAGCGCAAGGGCATCGATTTTCACCACGTGTTCGACGTGGAGGCGGTGCGCATCACCGTCGAGGAAATCCAGGCCTGCTATACGGCCCTCGGCGTGGTCCATCGCCTGTGGCAGTACATCCCCGGCGAGTTCGACGACTATATCGCCACCCCCAAGGAAAACGGCTACCGCTCCCTGCACACGGCCGTCATCGGCCCCGAGGGGCGCACCCTGGAGGTTCAGATCCGCACCCACGAGATGCACCGCGACGCCGAACTCGGCGTCGCCGCCCACTGGCGCTACAAGGAGGGCGCGACCCAGCAGGACATCGCCCTGGACAAGAAACTGTCCTGGCTGCGCCAGCTGCTGGAGTGGAAGGACGTCAAGGATGCCGGCGACTTCCTCGACCGGGTCAAGACCGAGGTGCTGGAGGACCGGGTGTACGTGTTCACCCCCCAGGGGCATGTCGTGGACCTGCCCGAGGGCGCCACCCCCGTGGACTTCGCCTACCACATCCACACCGAGGTGGGTCACCGCTGCCGCGGCGCCAAGATCAACGGCCACATCGTCCCGCTGACTTACACCCTGCAGACCGGCCAGCAGGCGGAGATCCTCACCGTCAAGCGCGGCGGACCCAGCCGCGACTGGCTCAATCCCGCATCTCGGCTATGTCAAGACCGCCAAGGCCAAGCAGCCGCGTCCAGCACTGGTTCCGCTCAGCAGGACTTCGAGCATGAACGTCCACGGCCGGCCGCCAGCCCTGGACCGGGAGCTGGAACGGCCTCGGCATGCAGGACCTCAGCTACGAAAAGCTGGCCCACAAGCTGGAATTTCGATCACGTCGAGGACATGCTTGTCCGCCATCGGCCGCAACGAAATCAAGATCTCCCAGATCATCCGCACCGCGGAAGACCTGTCCGGGCGCAAGCGCCTGGACATCCTCCCCCGGGCATCACCCACGGCCCGAGGTGATCCGCCGCCACCACGGGCGAGATCAATATCCTCGGCGTGGGCGATCTGCTCACGCACCTGGCCGCGCTGCTGCAAGCCCGTACCGGGGGACAACATCGGCGGGCTTATCACCAAGGGCCGCGGGCTCAGCATCCATCGCCAGGAATGCCCCAACATGCTGCGTTACCGCAACGACTGCCCCGAGCGACTGATTGAAGTGGAGTGGGGCGAGAGCCACCAGCAGCCCTATCAGGTGGATGTACAGATCACCGCCTTCGACCGGCCGGGCCTGCTGCGGGACATCACCTCGGTGCTGGCCAACGAAAAGCTCAACGTCACCGGCATCAACACCCTCAGCGGCAAGACCGCCCACCTGACCACTATCCTGCTGACCATCGAGATCACCAGCATCGATCAGCTGAGCCAGGTGCTGGCCAAGATCAGCCAGGTCTCGAATGTGGTGGGGGTGTGCCGGTCGCAGCACTAGGGGAACCTCGGCACGGGCCGCTGAAGCGGCGCTCACGGCGTTGCAAAGGGGCTCGGAATGCTCTTTACGACTTGTAAACTGCGCTTGCTCGCCCCTGTGCGCCTTGTGGTCATCCCCTTGATCGACCTGCGCAGAGCTTCCCTAACCCCCACGCACAAAGCGGGGCCGGCCATGGCTGACCGGCCCCGCTTCGCACGCGTCGCTTTTATACCCGTCCCCGCGCTTTCGGCGCGGGGGCGCGTTCAATCCATGAAACTCCCGTGATTGTGATGACCATGGCGCTCGTGACCGTGACCGTTCCTCGGTGACTTCATGGGCAATTGGGTGACGCCGTCGTTGCCGACGGTGAAGTCCAGAAGGCCGTTGGCGTTGACACTGTCCGGTGCGTTGAATCCGGCGAAATTCATCCGCAGCCGCAGCTCGCCCTGATTACCGCCGTGGCGCATGGACAGACGCACCTTGAAGTGGCTGACATAGTCATTGAGGGCGGTGTTCATCGTGGTATCCGGGTCGTGCAGGCGCACCTCGACACCGCAGCCCAGTCCGTCCACATCGTAGCGGGCGCGGTGGTAGCTCATGTCGACGAAGCACCCGCTGGGGATGAACACCTGGAAGCGGGGCAGGTGTGCCGCCTGGGGATTGCTCGGATCGGGCGCCGCCGACAACAGCACATTCTCATTCGGGGGCGCCAGGCCGTCGCTGGCCGGGTTCAGCTTGAAGTGAACGTGGTATTGCACCAGGCTCCGGTAGTGATCCCCCTGGCTGAAGGCCGTCCTGTAGTGGCGGCCCATCCGCGTGGCGTTGGTGAACTCAGTCGCGCTCACCGAGGCGAAGGGGTATTGCACGGGGGGTGGGGCGGAACCGGGGGCGGGGACGCCGCCGGGCGGAACGAGGGTCCCCGGCAGGTCGGTGGCCGCCGAGGCGGACAGACTTCCCAGCAACAACGGCAACAGCCCGGGTAGTATCTTTGCAAATGAACGGATCTGTCGATTCATCGCTGATCCTCCTTTGTTATGGATGTTATGTTTGAACGGGTGTAGCCGCTCGCATCGCTCTGTGCCTCCCTGAAGCCGATATTTTCATCCGATGTTCCAATCTTTAACCTGTTTCACATTTTAGGCTGTGACGCAGGTCGCATTTGACGCCAATGACCCTCCCCGTTTAGAGATCGCTCACACCTTGCTAACAAACGGTCGGGGTCCTTGGGAATACCCCCCATTTGAGTGGTTGACGGGCAAGGCCGAGGGGTCTAGTTTCTCACCATGGGGCATCATTTTCGGTGTCTGCACAATAAATTATAAAAATATCAAGTAGGTGCGCTTTTCCTGCCCCGATGCTCGAGTAGGGTATGGGGGTCCCCCCTGTGCCAAGGGGTTGAAACAGCAAGCAGGGAGGCGCGTGCATGGATTCAGGCAGCAGGCAGTATTCCAAGGTGCTGGCGGTTGTGCTGGCGATGGCCGGCAGCCTTGCGCAGGCGGCTCCGATCAGCAGCTCTCTTTACCTTCACCGACCGGCCGGACATGCTCGGCGGTGAAAACTACGGGCTGGCCCCTGATGCCTTCGGCTTTGCCAACCGCCTCTATGTCAGTTTTACCGGGACGGGGGACGCTCGCTGACCCCGTAATCCAAAATGCCCCGGCCGGCTGTACTGGCGGCAACGCAAGCGTGCTTCCCGACCTAAACACAATCCTCGTCGCATTTTCCAATCCGTGTATCGGGCCCACCCGCCCGGGCCAGGCGGCCGGTGGGTCCAACAGCCTGTCCCTTCAGGTCAATAGCGCAGGTCCTATCAATCCCAACAACATTGTGTGGAATGCGCCGGTGGTGAATGTCATTCCTCGCGCCCTCAGCGGCGAAACTAACCAGGATAGCGAGCCGAGCCTTGCGGTCAATCCCCGTGCGGGGGGGCGCCCGGGGACCGTCAACTGGCCATGACCACCTTCAGCCGCGTCGGTGGTGCGAACTTTTCGCCGCTTAACAACATTCCCTGGTCCCAGGGCGAGTCGGCGCCCCTGTGGGCCAGCAGCAACGGCGGTCGTACATGGGACATACAGGCCGGTATTCCCCGGCCGGGCGCCAACGTCGGCGGGATTCTCGATCAGACCATCGCGTACAACAGCGGTGGTAGTGCTCTTTACGGAGCCTTTCTCGGCGGCGAACTGCCCATCAACTCAACGGACCGACCGCCGGACACCGTTTACGTGCGCTCCACTACCGATCCGTACACTGCATTCGGCGGCGCACACGTTCACATCCACACCCCCGGCGGATCCGACCAGGAGAGCCACCGCCGATCAGCCGTATCTGCAGGCGGCCACCATCGGAACGAAAGATTATCTTTTCGTAGGCTATAACGATCTCGGTGTCGTGCCCGGTGCCACTGCATCCCTGCGGGTATCCTCGGACGGTGGAACGACCTTCGGCGCGCGGTGCGTATTGATCGCGCTCCCGTCGCCGGGCAGGTCCAGGACGGTCCGGCTATTCGAATTGCCAGCAGCGGCAAGACGGTGTATGCAGCCTTCGAGCGCTTTTACACGAGTCCCGGCGGTATCGATCCCCACAGCGACATTGTGCTGGTGCGCGATGACAATGGCGGCCTCAACAGCTTTGCGAATCTGGGCATGGGCGGCGTAGGCAACAATCTGGCCACCGATATCGTCGTACCATACGATGTGACCCGGTTGGGGATGTGCTCGAAACGGAGAGAGGCTCGGCAGTGATCTGGCCATTTCGGCGGACCCGCGTCATCCGAATCGTGTATATGTGGCGTATTCAGAGGTGGTCAGCAGCCGGCTGGTTCTGCGCGTGATCGGCTCGTCGGACGGCGGGAAGAACTGGTCACCCCTGCTGGACTTGTTTGATGCGGCGCTACCCTCACTCGCGGTTAGCGACACTGGCAAGCTGGGGTTGACCTATACGCGGCAGGATGGGGCGCGGCTCGTACTGAATTTCGCCAGATCGGTTTGAAGCCGAGGGAGCTGGTGAGTTGGCCGTTCAGCGATCCCGGCCTGGTCTTCGAGCCGTATATAGGCGACTACGAATGGCTGACCTCCGTCGGTGACATGTTTTATGCGGGCTTCGCCGCCAGCAACAAGCCGCCTATCAGCGCCGCGGATCTCACCGATGCCGCATTGACGGATTTCCCTCTGGGTGTCGTATTTCAGAGAAATGCGGATTTCGGCGGGGGCAATGTGCTGGACCTGTCCGGCAACGTCGTGTCGGCATCGATAGACCCCTACCTGTTTACGATCCAGGCAGTACCGGCGCCCGGCACGCTGGTGCTCATGGAGTCCGGTCTGTTAATGCTGCTCTTCTGGAGAGGGGGATTGCGGATCAGACCCGCCTGGTGGGATTAAGACCCGTAGCCGCAGGGATGGCCCGGCATGGGTTACCCAAGTCCGTCGCCGGCGCAGTGGCCACAGCAGGCGATCGGTGAAGGAAGAGGTCGAGGGGGAGGGCTTGGCAGGGGATCACCCGGCACGGGGCCCGGGTGATCCCCTTGTATAGACTTACTCGTAGCCGTCCAGATAATCCGACCAGTGCTCGTGGCTGTTGAAGAAGCCCTGCTC
>CAWJPQ010000005.1:0-10847 GCA_963844825.1 uncultured Gammaproteobacteria bacterium | reverse complement strand
TGGGCAACCGGTTGCAGGTAAACAGCCCGGACAGCGGGGTGACCATTTATCGCTACGATGGGGCGGGCAACGTGATCATCAAGACCGATGCCAAGGGAAATACCACTCATTACACCTACGATGCAATGAACCGCCTCACGAAGGTGAGCTACGCCGACGGCGGCACTGCCTCGTACACCTATGATACCGCTCCCAACGGCATCGGCCGACTGGCTGCCGTCGATGACTCAACGGGGCATATCCGGTGGACGTACGACCCGCACGGGCGGGTAGCCGAAAAGCGGCAACGCGTTGGGACCACAACGCTCGCAACTCAATACCGCTACGACTCTTACGGCCGCCTCGCCGCGATGGTCTACCCCTCGGGGAATACCATTGGCTACAGCTATGCCAATGGCCAAGTGCATGCTCTCACCGTCAACGGTCGTCCACTGATCAAGGACATTCACTACCGCCCCTTCGGGCCCGCCACCGCCTGGACCTGGGGCAACGGTACGCCGTATGCTCGTCAGTACGACCTCGACGGGCGGCTGACAAGCCTCAGCCTACCAACGGGCGTCCGTACCGTGAGCTATGACAGGGCAAGCCGGATCACCGGTTTTTCGGACGCCCGCAATAGCTTGAGTTTCGCCTACGATGACGTCAACCGCCTCATACAAGCCACCGGGGGGGCAGCGGACCAGGCGTTCCAATATGATCCCAACGGTAACCGGACCAAGTTGACCCAAGGATCGGCAGTCACCACCTACACGTACGCCCCTGGTTCCAACCGCCTCATCGGCCAGAGCGGTGCAGTAAGTAAGGCCTACACGTACGATGATAATGGCAGCATTACCGACGACGGTGCCCATACATACGCCTATGATACTCGAAACCGTATGGTATCCCTGGACAATGGTGCTGCCTACTATGACATCAACGCACTGGGCCAGAGGGTTAAAAAAATCGCTGCGGTTGGCTATCCCCCAGGCGATGCAAATAGCGACGACACCATTGACAGTGCCGACCTTGATCTGGCTGTGAAAGTTATTCTCCAGCAATCTATGGCCACCGGGGATATTGACTGTAACCGTGATAATCAAATCAATGTCCAGGACCTGGTATGCATAAATAATGCGAAGTTAATCGGGACGTCACAGACAACTCTTGAAACTGCGTTCGTCTATGGTGAACGCGGTAGAATTACAGGTGAGTATGACGAAAATGGAGAACCCTTGGAGGAGACCGTATACCTGGAGGATATGCCCGTAGCGACGATCCAGAGTCATAGGGTGTTCTACATTTACTCAGACCAACTCGGCGCCCCCCGTGCCATCGCCGACACCGCCAACGTTGCCCTGTGGCGTTGGGATAGCACTCCCTTTGGAAAAGGGTCGCCGCAGCCAGGATCCGGATGGAGATGGGATCAATTTCATCTACAATATGCGCTTTCCAGGTCAGTTTTACGATACAGAAGCGAGCATTCTGTATAACTATGCGAGGGACTACGATTCCTCTAATGGGAGGTATATGGAAGCTGATCCTATCGGAATTGCCGGGGGATTGAATGGTTATGTTTATGTTCGCGATAACCCCATTCAATTTTTCGATCACTACGGACTGGTTGGTTGTGGTTCTGGTTGGAATGAGTCTATTGTTCCGGATACGCCGTTGGGTTTCCCTTTTAGAGCCTGCTGCAATGCCCACGATAACTGTTATGGAGATTGTGGGAATCAACCGTCGAAGTCCCGGTGTGATATGGCATTTCACGGGTGTATGCTGAGAAGTTGTAATCATCATACGGGAGTGGCGCATTGGGTATGCGAAAAGCTGGCAGATGCATATTACGCTGCCGTTCATCAGTACGGAGAGTCGGCATTCAATGCCTCAAGAAATGCCTGCGCGAACTGCGAAATGTATAGGTAAATTCATGCTCCCATGGCTTGCTTTGATAACCTCTACCGGCTTTCTCCTCCGTAGTCTGTTATCGGCGTATTGGTCGCCCGGTAACTTCCGCAGCTATTGCAGCACTTTTTGCTGCGTGTTGTATTCAATTGTTTGTATGGCTACAGCTGGGCCACATTGACAAGCTATGGCCAATAGCGGCTGTAGTCTCATACATGGTCTCATTCGTGATTGCACTCATTGTGACGTTGTTGTTGTCGCGGACAGGTCATAACGGAAGCCGGAAGTACTGACCACTTTGCGTGTTGTAAAGTTCGGTTTTTTCTGTTTGCTTGATTGGTTGATATCTGAGGGCGTTAGTTACGACGAATGATTTTTATTTTCTGAGGAAATATTTATGTCATTGAGTTCAAGGAAGATGCTCTATGTCAGTGCGGTAGCTGCGTTATTGGCCTTTACGTTGAGTGATGTTAGTGGGGCGCCAAACGTGGCGGTTGGGGTTGTGAATTCCCTTGTGACGGATTCGGTTGAAGTCCCCGTGACTTTTGTTAACAACGCCTCAGTAGTATCGCTACAGTTCGACGTATACTACGATCCGGCGCAACTAAGTTCCGGGAATCTTGTGGCCGGTGACGCGTTGGGGGCGCACGGCCTTTCATCGTCTCTCATTGCGGCAGGGCGGCGCCGCATCGTAATCAGCCCATCAGATAACAACGGACCACTGGCCTCCGGTGAAGTGGCACGTCTGCCGTTTAGTGTTCGGGCCGATGCCGCTGTGGCCAGTCGTTTGGTGGCCGTGGGCCGGGTGGTGATGAGCAATGCTACGGCGGGGAATGTGCTTCCCGATAATATCAGTGATGGCCTGATTGGCGATCCCGGTAATGCCAGTGACGATCAGGATAGAGACGGCATGCCGGACAGCTGGGAAATCAAGTATGGCCTTGATCCCTTCGACGCGGCGGACGCTGTTGCTGATGCCAACGGGAACGGGGTTGCCAACTTACAGGAGTACCGAAACGGCGCGGACCCCGTGAAGTCGTTGTCGACCCCTGGTCGGCTGTATTTGTCTGACCATGGGGGTAGTACAGGGGATGTGCCGCGGATCATCGCAATTGACCCGGAGGCACAGACTGAGCTGGCCGCCATTGCCATGACCGATGATCCTCAGAGTCTTGTCGCCCATCCCGATGGCAGCACGCTTTATGCCGCGGTTGGGACCGACCTTTCGGTAATCGACGTTCAGAGCAATACGGAGGTCAACCACTTGACGGCCGTGACAGGGTCTTATGAGGCTGTCGGGCTGTTGGAAGACTTGGCAATTTCCCCCGATGGCCGGACCCTGTACCTGGTCTATCGCAAGATGCCCTATCCCACGCTGGAGATTAAGGCCTTTGATATAACGACTCCCGCCAGACCAGTTGTGAAGACGGTCATCGATGACGGTGCGTTTAAGGGCTGCTATGGTCCACTGGGGCTGGGCGTGAAGCCCGGCGGCTCTATGCTGTATGTGGCCTGTCGCCAGATAAAGCCGGGGACCACTGACCGCTTTTATATCGTGGACGCCGCGAGCGGTGCGGTTAATCAGACGGCGGCATTTGCGCGCGATAGGTCCAATCTGACATTTATCAACGGCATAACAGTCTCCGCCGACGGGAGACGGGTGTATCTGGTCCGGACTGACAGTAACGGGAGTACCGTGGAAGTCTTTGATGGCGGTACAGGAGAAAAGGCGGCATCGATTGCCTTGCCGGATAACGCATTGCCGCGCCGGAGCGTGGTTTCGCCGGATGGGAGCAGGCTTTACGTGGTCGATCAGCGGCTGGGGACGCATGTGATCGACACGGCGACCAATACCGTCTTGATGACGATGTCCAACACCCGTAGCCGCGGCGTCGATATCGCCGTCAATGGGGATGGCAGTCGTTTATATTCAGCGTCTCTTTTTAGGGTGTTTGTCCTTGACGGTGACACGAATGACTGGTCGAGCACAATCACGGGTGATTTTGGGCATGTGTTCCAGCTTGCATTGACGCCTGGGCGGTGATGAGGCGAAACGGCTGGAGGGGGATATGTTCCCTTGGTGATAGTCCGCGTGCTCCTTGCTTTCCTTGGGGGGCGGGGGGGAATAATAAAACAGGTTAGTGTTCTTGCTCCCTCAATCCGACCTTCTCCAAGAGGGAGGGCGGGTAAGAATTGTTTCAACAGACTGTCAAGGGGGGCAAGGGTAGCAAGATATCAATGGGTGGCATGGGTGGTGGTGTATCGCCCGGGTGTAAGGGAGGAAGTCATGGCAGGGAAGCCATGTCTCGATCCTGTTGGGATACCTCAGCACATAGTTCAATGTGCGCGTTCTTCCATGTGCTTCGTCACTGAGAAGGACTACGCCGCCTATCTGGCGTTCCTGGCAGAGATTTCGCAGAAGCTGGATTGCAATGTACATGCCTATGTGCTGATGCGCAATCGCGTGCATCTGCTCGTAACACCTATGACCGGGCATGGTGTCTCATGCATGATGCAGGCATTGGGACGGTGCTACCTGCGCTATTTAAACGGCAGGCAAAACTGTACCGGGGCGCTTTGGGAGGGGCGGTATGAGGCCAGCACGGTGGACAAGGAGCGGCACGTGCTGGCGCGGTACTTTGAGATCGAATGCAATCCCATGCGGGCGGGTATGGTGAGGGCCCCGGGCGACTATCGTTGGACGAGCTATCACTTCAACGGCTGCGGCGTTGCAGATAACGTGGTAGTTCCTCATGGGGAATATCTGAAACTCGGGGTTGCGGCCCTGGAGCGCCAGTCAGCGTACAGATGGCTGTTTGGGGTGGCGCAGGGGCGCGCGCGACGCAGGCGCCTTACACCCGAGCCTGCGACCCCAACACCCGCAATATCTTCCGCGCCGAGGTCAAACCCTGGTCGAACTTGATCTGTCCGTCTTGTCAGCTCGGTGATGATGCCGCTTGAGGTGATGAGTTCCTCATGGCGTGGTCGGGGATCAGGATCTCTTAGAGGGCCGCCCGGCCCTTTTGTCCGGTGTAATCCCAGTGCTTGCAGTCGCCATGCCTCCCGGAGGGGAAAGGGGACGCCTCAGGCCTGGAAGTGGGCCAGGGCCCGGCCGGCGTCCAATGCAAGGCGGACGACGTCGGCCGCCTGCTGCAGGGTCTCGGCGCGCCCCAGGTGATGCAGGCACACGGCGCCGGCAAGGATCAGGGCATCCCGGGTGGGGCCGGCCTCACCGTCCAGGGCGCGCAGGCCCGCCTCGGCCGCTGCCCGGGCGAGGTCCGCCTTGCGTGCCTCGAAGTCGTCGGGGGCGCCGGCCTTCACCGTGACCCGGGGGGCGTCCTCGGGCAGGGGGGCGGCGCGCAGGGCTGAATGGATGCCGGCCCCGGCCGGCTCGCACGGGTATTCGAAGGGGTGTCCGGCACTGTCATAGCCGCAGGCGTTGACCGCCTTGTTCAGCAGGGGCATGACGCCGCCCTCTATGCCCCTGATCACCAGGGCGCTGGCGAACCCCGCCCGGCGGGCCAGGTCCTGATAGATCCGCTTGTAACCGTCATGGACGTAGCCGCGCACCAGGTGGGTCCGCCCGGCGGCGCGCACGGCGCCTACCAGGCCCTCCACGGTGGTGATGCAGGGCCGCTTGACGATCAGGGTACGCAGGTCCACCAGGGCGTGCAGGGGCGCGCAGGCGTAGCGCTGGTCCACGTACGCCCACCCGGCGGCCGGGTCGGCGATGCGCGCCGCCGCGTCCTGGGGGGTGAGGTCCACGGGGCGGTCCGCCGCCTGGAGGACCAGACGGTGGGTGACGCCGAATTTCGGGCCCACCCGCTCGAGCCCGTGGCAGACCGCGGGGGCCCCGCAGGCGGCCAGCACCGCCGGCAGGAACGGCGAGGCGGGCAGGTGGCGCAGGAACCCGTCATAGGGCTCCGAGAGATCCACCAGGTCCGGCACCTCGGCGGTGGCCGTGGCGGCGGCGTCGCGGATGGCGGCGAGCACACCGGCGTTCTCCTCGTCGGTCTCGCGCTTCATGCGCAGGGCGATGAGGAACACGGCCGTCTGGACGGGGTGCACCCGCCCCTCGAGTATCAGTGCCATGGCGGCGCGCGCCTCGGCCTCGCTGAGGTCCTGACTCATTTCCGGGCCGGTGGCGATCTTCTGCAGATAGGCGTCCATCGGGCGGTCGTCGGTGCTGGGGGCTTGGGGCATGGCTGGGGCGGCTCGATCGGGCGCTGGCAAACGCCCCATTATTGAACGGTGCGCGCCAAATGACAAACGACATCTGTCTCGGCCGCCCCCGCAGTGGTATGCTGGGGGCTTTAGTCCACCATCTTCGCGTATTGACTATGTTGCTAGAGCATTGGCGTGAACGCTGGCTGAAAAACGAGATCGGGTTCCATCAGGAACGTGTCAATCCCTATCTGATGCGCTACTGGCCGAGGCTGAAGTTGGCCTCCGGCGCGCCGGTCTTTGTGCCCCTGTGCGGCAAGAGCCTCGATATGGTCTGGCTTCATGACCAGGGGCACCCGGTGCTGGGGATCGAGGCCAGCCCGGTGGCGATCAAGGACTTTTTCGCCGACAACGGCATGCAGCCGGCGCCCGTGGAGGCGGCGCCGTTCAGCGGCTGGGAGGCGGACGGGCTGCGCCTGCTGTGCGGGGACTTCTTCGAACTGCGGCCCCGCCACCTGGAGGGCACCGCCGCCGTCTATGACCGCGCCTCCATGATTGCCCTGCCCGAGCAGCTGCGCGGGCGCTACGCCGAGCACCTGATGGAGCTGACCTGGCCCCTCGCCAAGGTGCTGCTGGTCACCCTGTCCTACCCCGAGGGCGAGATGACCGGGCCGCCCTTCTCGGTGACCGAAGAGGAGGTCAATCAGCGCTATGGGCAGAAGTACCGGGTCGAATTGCTGGAAAGCGTCGATGTGCTGGAGGACAACGCCCGGTTCAAGGAAAAGGGACTGACAAGCCTGGCGGAGTCCGTGTATCTGTTGTCTCCGCGGACTTAGCCCCCATCTTTTCTATAGACGCAGAACAGGCATACGGGCAGGCGGGCCCGCGCTTCGGTCGCGAGCGCAGGGGTGAGACGCCTTCGCCGCGGGCGGGCGAGGGCGGTCGAGTGTCAACCACCCACGTCCCTGTGAGGGCTGCTCGCCGGGCGCGAGCGGGCGTTGTCAGGCGGTTACGTCCAGTAACGTACCAAGATTGTGATCGGCGCTTTTCACTGCCTTTGCCGATGCGGCCACCTGGGTCTTGTCTGCGGCAAGCACCACCAGCGACTTGGCCAAATCCTTGGGCGAGTGGTTCTCCATCTGTTTGGCACTGGCGATTTGGGCGGCGTTGGTCTTGGCGTCCTGCAAACCCCGTTCAATGCCCGTCAATCCGGTTTGTAATGATCCGTTGACGTTCATGAGTAGCCTTTCGTTGATGTTGTCTCGTTAAACAACTGATTTATAAGCAAATCCATTTGCGTTGAGTGAAGTACTACAGTAAGTGTAGCGGCCGGGGCGCGTGATCCTTTAGCTCGCCCGGCCATCCGGGTGACAGGCGCGCCGGCCCGTTGCGAAATTGTTCGTATAACCCCGAGTGCAGTAAAATGTACCGTTTTTGCCGGTAATTGCCGTATGAGTGATTTGAACACAGAAGTATCCAGGCGTCGCACCTTCGCCATCATTTCCCACCCCGATGCAGGTAAGACCACCCTCACCGAGAAGCTGCTGCTCTATGGCGGCGCGATCCAGCTCGCCGGTGCGGTCAAGGGGCGCAAGTCGTCCCGCCACGCCACCTCCGACTGGATGGAGATGGAGAAGCAGCGCGGGATCTCGGTGACCACCGCGGTCATGCAGTTCCCCTACAAGGACCATATCGTGAATCTGCTGGATACTCCCGGCCATGCGGATTTTTCCGAGGACACCTATCGCACGCTGACGGCGGTGGACTCGGCACTGATGGTCATCGACAGCGCCAAGGGCGTCGAGGAACGCACCATCAAGCTCATGGACGTGTGCCGTCTGCGCGACACGCCCATCCTGACCTTCATCAACAAGCTGGACCGTGACGGGCGCGAGCCCATCGAGCTGCTGGACGAGGTCGAGTCGGTGCTCAAGATCCGCTGCGCGCCCATGACCTGGCCCATCGGCATGGGCGCGCCAGTTCAAGGGCGTCTACCACCTGGGCAGCGACAGCGTGCACCTGTTTACCGGCGGCGGCGGCGACAAGGTGCGCCAGGGCGAGACGATCAAGGGGTTGGATAATTCCCGTCTGGACGAGCTGTTCGGCTACCAGGCCCAGGAGCTGCGCGACGAGATCGAGCTGGTGCGCGGGGCGAGTCATGATTTCGATCTCGATGCCTTTCTCGGCGGTCACCTGACCCCGGTCTTTTTCGGCTCGGCGGTGAACAATTTCGGCGTGGAGGATCTGCTCGATGCCCTGGTGGAGTATGCCCCGGCGCCGCAGCCGTGCTCCACCACCACCCGGGAGGTCTCGCCCGAGGAGGACAAATTCAGCGGGTTCGTGTTCAAGATTCAGGCGAACATGGACCCGGCCCATCACGACCGCATCGCGTTCCTGCGCATCTGCTCGGGCCGTTACTTCAAGGGGATGAAGGTCCGCCATGTGCGCCTCGGCCGCGACATGGCGATGAACAACGCCACCACCTTCATGGCCCAGGACCGGGACAAGGTCGAGGAGGCCTACCCGGGGGATATCATCGGTATCTACAACCACGGTACGGTCCAGATCGGCGACACCTTCACCCAGGGCGAGGACCTGAAGTACACCGGCATCCCCCACTTCGCCCCGGAGCTGTTCCGCCGGGCCCGCCTGCGCGACCCGCTGCGCCTGAAGGCCGCTGCAAAAGGGTCTTCAGCAGCTGTGCGAGGAGGGGGCGACCCAGCTGTTTCGCCCCCTGTCCAGCAACGATCTATCCTCGGGGCGATAGGCCCCCTGCAGTTCGATGTAGTGGCCCAGCGCCTGAAGAACGAGTACGGGGTGGACTGCATCTTCGAGAATGTGCAGGCATCAACACCGCCCGCTGGGTGAGCTGCGACGACCCCAAAATGATGGAAGATTTTCAGAACAAGGCCCACGCCAACCTGTCCATCGACGGCGCCGGCGACCTGGCCTACATCGCCCCCACCCGCGTCAATCTGCAGCCTGACCATGGAACGCTGGCCCAATGTCCAGTTCCACGCCACCCGCGAGCAGTGACCGCGGGCGAGCGCCCTCTTTTCCCCCTTCCGTGGGGGGCTTCAGGGGAGGGGATAGAGGAGTAAAGGCATTCGGCAAATTGTTCCGTCTTCGGCTTTCTCTCCCTGGGGCCTTATCTTACGATTTCGATTCGGTTGCGCCCCTTTTCTTTGGCCTTGTAAAGGGCTTGATCGGCCCGCTGCATGATCTGATTTTTCATATCGCTGGAATCAAATTGGGTTACGCCCACTGATACAGTTATCTGTCCCAGGACTTGTTGATTCTTCATGTCCTTGATTTTTCCATTGCTGACGGTTCGACGAATCTGCTCTGCGACGGAGTAGGCGCCGGTGATGTCCGTATTTGGCAAAATCACGGCGAATTCTTCGCCGCCAATGCGTGCCACTGTGTCTGTGCCCTTGACGGCTCTTTTAAATGTCGAGGCCACGAAGCGAAGGACCTTATCCCCAATCAGGTGACCATAGCCGTCATTCACTCCCTTAAAGTGATCGATATCCGCGATCAGCATACTGAATGTCGATTTATCGGAGCGAGCGCTGCACACCGCGTTTTCGAGCGCGGCGTCAAACGCTTTGCGGTTGGAAATACCGGTTAGAAAGTCCGTGTAGGTCTCATTTCTGACCTGTGCCAACTCTTCGCGCAGTGATTCCATTTCGCCCGAAAGCCGGGTCAGTTGAGCGCTGAGCTGTCCCTGGGTTAGTTCAGTCGCCAGGGTATGCTCTCTTACCGACTCGACTTCTTGCGCCATCGCCTGGGCAGACAACGGTTTGCTGAGGATCGCGGCAAAGTGATTGAGTCTGGCCACGTACTTGGATAGTCCATCTCCGCATCCCTTGATCTCGTCCTGCATGCTATTGATGATGCCGGCCAATTCCTGCCGAATGTCTTCCAGGCCATCGCCGTCAATAGTGTATAACCGCTGATGAAGTTCCCATAAACGGCTGGATGGGGACATTTCCGAAGAAGGTGTCCCTTCTTCGAACACCTTGTCGAGTTCTGTGCTCCTTCCCGATACTGTGTCGTACCCCAGGCGGTAATTGATGGGCGACAGCGGGACGTGGTGCTTTGATAGAAGCCCTACCGCCAGGCGCAGGTATTCGGATGCCTGATCTTCATCTTCAGTATAGGGGTTTCTATCCATTGGTGTGCGGAGATGGTGTCTTAACTAATGGCCCAAAATTTACTCATGTTTGGCGTAACAGAGCGAAATTGTCATTCCACCCCTGTTGTTTGTCGGTGACATGGCTTGTGCGGCTAATTTAACTTCGGACGTTACGGGAAAATCTTGAGCCGGTGAGTCGCTGACTGCCATGTGCGGGAAGGGCCGCTCGCGGTCACCGACGCCAGCGCGGCCGGCCTTTGGTATGGATTGAAGCGCTCCGTGATGCGACTGTGGTGAGAACGGACATTTGCGATGCAGATGAAAGGCCTGACTTGCGGTCTTTACCTTTCCGGGCCTTCCCCCCTTTAAGGGGGGAAGGGGTGTTCTAAACCGGGGGAGAGGGTCGGCGGGGAGGCTAAGGGTTACCCGATGCCAAGGATCACTGCTTCGCCTTGGCGTACTCGAAGCTTGCCTGATCCAGCACCTTGCCTGCCCGGTCGACCACGGAGACCGTCCACTTTCCGGTCCACTGCGGCAGCAGGGTCTTGGTCGACCACACTCGCCAGCGTGGGCCGCCGACGCCGAATTCCACCGTGGCCATGACCTTGCCGTTATGCTCCCAGCGGTGACGTACGATTTGGCCGGACATGTTGCGAATGTC
>CAWJPQ010000004.1:0-233661 GCA_963844825.1 uncultured Gammaproteobacteria bacterium | reverse complement strand
CTACACGGCAATGGTCAAACGGATGGAGCCGGGAGACACGCTGGTGCTGGCGCCGGGCCTGTACCGCCACGGGCTCAGGCTGCACGGCCTGCAGGGCACGAAGCGGCACCCTCTTGTGATCCGCGGGGCGGCCGGGGTTCGGCGCAGCATCTTCCTGGCCCGGCCGCACCATAATACCGTCAGCATTGCCAATGCCGCGTATATCGAAATCCATAACCTGGTGCTCGACGGGCGCGGTCTGCTGGACGACGCCGTCAAGGCGGAAGGCCCCTCGCGGTGGGCGCATCATATTACCCTGGATAATCTGGTGATCTACGGCTATGGCGCCGATCAGCAGAATGTGGGCATCTCGACCAAGTGCCCGGCCTGGGGGTGGGTGGTGCGCAATAACATTATCGATGGCGCGGGTACCGGCATGTACTTTGGGGATCTCGGACGGGTCGGCGCCGTTCTTTCGACGGGCTGATCGAGCACAACGTGATCATCGACACCCTGGGATACAATATCGAGATCAAGCACCAGAATAAATGGCCGAAGCTCCCCGTGCACGAGCCGCGCCCTGGAACCACGATCATTCGCTATAACGTGTTCAGCAAGGCCCGCCACGGGGCGACCGGCCATATGGCCCGGCCCAATGTCCTGACCGATCACTGGCCGCCTTCGGGCATGGGCAAGGACGACATTTACCAGATCTACGGGAATTTCTTCTACCAGAATCCGACCGAGCGGCTGTTCCAGGGGGAGGGCAACATCGCCCTCTATGACAACCTGTTCGTCAACGACTACGGTGACGCGGTATCCCTGCAGCGCCACCACGGGCCTTTGAAACGCATCTATGTGTTCAACAATACCGTCGTGGCACAGGGCGGCGGAATTGCCCTGCGCGGAGCGGATCGCGCCTACCCGCAAGAGGTCTTCGCCAACGCGGTGTTCGCCGGGGTGCCGCTGCGCGGAGGTGATCCCAGCCAGAATGTCACTGACGGTTACCGCCAGGCGGACAAGTACCTGACCAGGCCGTTTGGCGCCGTGGCGAATGCCGCTGCCCTCAAGGTGCGGCTGATCCGGTTGCGCGTCCAGCGCATGGCGCTGCTGCACGAAGGCGCGTCACCGTCGGCTCATCACCGCATGGAGCAAATGAACGCCGCCGTCAGGCGCGCTGAGAGGCGCTGGAAGGGGCGTGGGTCGATGGTCGCCGACAAGGCGTTGGATCTGTTTCCGAGGCCCGGACGGCTTGAGGCGGCGCCTGTGGGCAAGACGGCCTATCCCGGGGTGGTCGATGCGCTGCGTGATTTCAATGGGCGGGTGCGGGATCGGCGTTTTCGCGGGGCGTACGCGGGAGCCGGTGACAATCCGGGGTGGCGGCTAAAGTTGGGGCGGATGCCTTCGCCTGATGAGTGAGGCGGGGCGCGCCCGGAGTAGAATGGATCAGTGCCGCGCTGGCAGCCTGGCGCGGCGGCGTCGGTAAGCCAAGAGGCCGGCCATACCCGCCATGAACAACCACGGCGTGCTCGGCTCCGGCACGGACAAAAACGGCGACCCCGGCACCTCATACGATCCACCCTGCGTCTGCCACTTGAGGCCGAGCGCGCCGATGGTGGCGGACGGCGTATTCCCAAAGCCGCCGGTTTTCGTGGAGGTGAGCTTCAGCCGGAACGAATCGGTGTTGTGCGTGCCGCCGTAACCGTCCAGCAGGCCGTCATTGATGCTGGTGCCGGAGCAGCCATGGGCGGCGGCGTTATAGACGCATGCGTCGATATTCTTGAATCCGCCGGGGAAGGTTTCGTGCGGGCCATTGCCCGTGCCGACCGCGGAAAAAATCGAGCCGGCCTGTACGATACTGCCCCTGGGGTCAGGGTCGACACCGTCGATACCCAGGGCCAGGGACATCACGGCCGCCTGGAACGTCGACTGCGTTGCGTCGGTGATGGTGGCATCGAGGATCAGATCGTGTGAATCAAAGCTCACAACCTTGAAGAGGCCGTTGGCTACCAGGTCGGTTGACAGGCCGGTGACGGTGCTGGGCACTGTCCAGTTGACGCCGAATGACTTGCCCACGTCGGCGCCGGTGAGGCCGACCGTCGGGAGCGAGTTGTAAATGCTGGGGTTGCCGTAGGTGCTGGTGGAGATGGAGGATAGGACGATGGCGTGGGCCGGTTGGCCCAGGCATACGCCCAGCAGCACCAAACTGCCGAGTATGTAGGTCTTTGCGATGTTACTGCTCATTGCTGCCAGATGACTTTCGTCTGCCTGCCGAGTGTTGTCGGCACGTGATGCTAAAGAATTTAGATGCCGCACTCACATTCTGTGTGCATTGTGCGCTAGCGCACGCCGTTGCCATGTTGTCTGCAATATTTGTGCTAATTGATGTTAACAGTATGATTATAAAAATAAAATACTGCTCTGGTCAAGGTGCTTCGGCGGCGATTTGTAAACAAATTCGACAACAGAGGACACCGACCTTCCGTCCCTGTTGTCTCCGCCGGCAAGGCGTGGCTCGTTCCCTTGGTTATGGGTAACAAGCTGATTATGCGATAAATTCATTGCTCAGCGCGCTATCCTTCGCGCTGTCTGTACTCGTCTACGCTAACAGAATGCCCCAGGGAGGACACATCCCACGAAAGAGGGAGGGCGCGGCCGGGGCCTGCTCCAGGTATGGCGGAATGATGGGTCAGTGGCGTTTGTTGTAACGCCCGATCATCAGTCCCGCCAATCCCGCGCCCATCAGGGCGAGGGTGCCGGGCTCGGGGATAGACGTCAAGGCGCCCTGCCAAACGGTGTAGTCATTGTTGCCGCCGGATGTGGTTGGCGAAGTGCAGGGGTGCCACCTGGAGCAGCCGCTGCTATAGCTATGCCTGCCGTAACTGCTTGTGGTGCTGGTGCTGCCGAGGCTGCCTACCGGCCCGCCGCTGACGAAGGCTACATATTTGGAATTGGGGTCGAAGCCGCTGGCTTGTCCATTGGCGGTTTGCAGGACGTCGCCGTTGATCGTGCCACTGCCGCCTGCGAAATCGCCGTTGGCAAAGGTGAAGTAATCGCTGGAAGTGGTGAGGCCGGCCAGAAAACTGCTGGCGAGAAGTCCGTCGGAACTGCCGGACCAGTACAGGGTACCGTGCTCCGGGCCGGCGCCGTTGTTGTTGTCCAGGGAGGAGACCAGCAGTTGGTCCCAGCTGTAGCCGGCCGGGCGCTGCAGGACGATGATTTCCTGGTTGGTCTCCTGGGAGAGTTCGTTCCAGTCGCCGTTGCCGCCGGCGCCGGTTACGCAGTGGGAGCCTTCGCCGGGAGAGCAGACCCCCAGGCCCATGTCATTGTTCGGTTCGTAGCGGGCCCACAAATTGGTGTTGTTGCTCGTCCATGTCCCCGAGGACGTGTCGTAGTAGTACGCCATGGCCGTTACGCCGCTGGCGGCGTCGGTGTAGGTCTGGCCGGGGTTGACGCCGGTGCTGTAGCTCGTGCCGTGGGCCGTGTTATAGGCGTCGACGGCGGACTGCCCGAAGTCAAAATTGAGCGTCGTCGCCAGGGCGCTGTGACTCGTCAATGCCCACGCAACGCCGACAATTATGGATTTAATTATTTTCATGTCTGCTGATGATCTCCCGCTTTCGAATATCGAGACATGCAAATATTGTGCTAGATATTTGAAGTAATTGATTATAAATGCTTTTGTAGTTGAGCGGGACACGCTCCGGCCACTCCGGTTTCTGGGCTGTAAGCATTCCCGACAAATTCTTTCGCCCGCTACTGTATCGGCTGTGCGGTGGAGAAGCGCAATGAAGATGCTCAGCAAGCCCGGGCATTGGGCAGCAGAATATTATTTAACTTATTGATCTTTTAATGTCCTTAGGGCAGGTTTGCCGGGTGTAAAGAAATCCGACAGATTTCCGTCTCTGGTTCGTTCTGGCGCGCGCGGCGGTACGTCAGGGAAATGTTGTCATCGCCTTGGTACGGCTGGCGGGGCGGTGCAGGTTGCTGGGTGTCACAAGCGTCCCGCAAAGGTTGTTCGCCAGTGTCGACGAGCCGGGCTATCCGCTGACGTGGGCAGGTCGCAGCCCAAGAGGGATCATCGCAATCGCTCAGGAATTGTGATTGGTGATGGCGCCGAGTCGGCGTCGCCTCGGTGCGGATTTGATCGATATTTCATGCAGGCGGCGAACGGAGGGCTGGTGGGGATGGCCGCGAGCGCTCCATGGTTGTGGCAAAAATTGTAAATGGCCATTACAATTCATGGCATAAGACTAATAGCCATGGTAAGGGGGGGACAATGACAAAGAGGTCAAGCACTGTTTTCGGGTTGCTGGTGCTTTTCTTTTTTTCCGGCGTGCTGCAGGCGGCCGAGGATAAAAAGCCCTACATTGGAGACCCGCAGCAAGGCGCCGCCAAGTCGGCCCTGTGCCAGGGCTGTCACGGGGGCGACGGCAACAGCGCCACGGGGCAGTTCCCGCGCCTCGCCAACCAGTATGCCGGCTACATCGTCAAGCAGGTGGAGAACTTCCAGAGCGGCGTGCGCCATACTGAGGACATCATGAGCAGCATGGCGGCCACGGTGACCAGTGTGGAGGACCTGAAGGACATCGCCGCGTACTTCGCCTCCCAGTCCATGGCGAAGGAGCCCCTGGCGCCGCCCGACCCGAAGCTGGTGGCCAAGGGCGACAAGATCTTCCATGAGGGCATCCCCGACCGCGGGGTCTATGCCTGCGTCAACTGCCATGGTGAGCTGGGCAAGGGCAAGGCGCCGTACATCTCCGTGTTTCCGCGCATCGGCGGCCAGCACAAGGATTATCTGGTCAAGGAGCTGACCCTGTTCCGCAACGGCGGGCGGGCCAATGATCCGGCGGGCATGATGCAGAACATCGCCCGGCGCCTGCACGACGACGAGATTAAGCGGTGGCCGAGTATCTGTCGTCCCTGCTGCCGGGGAATGACGTGCCGAATCCCCAGGCGTCGAAGTAGGCGCTCTTTCCCCCTCACCCCAGCCCCTCCCCCAAGGGGGAGAGGGAGAAATGCAATTCGCTGGGGCGTTTCGGTCATCTTCTCCTTCTCCCCCTGGGGGAGAAGGCTAGAGCCTGCCCCCGCGAGGCGGGATGAGGGGATCAAAGGGATTTATTGCAGTAGGCTTTTGCTCCCCTCACCCCAACCCTCTCCCTGAGGGAGAGGGGGTAAAAGAGAATCCTTCCTAAGTCAGCAAAAACTCCAGCAACGCCTTTTGCGCATGGAGCCGGTTCTCGGCTTCGTCCCATACCACGCTCTGGGGGCCGTCGATGACCTCGGCGCTGAGACCTCCTCGCCGCGGTGGGCGGGCAGGCAGTGCATGAACAGGGCGTCCGATTTCGCCAGGGTCATGACCCGGGGGTGACCTGGTAGGGGGCGAAGGCCTCGGTGCGGCGCTGTTGCTCCTTTTCCTGGCCCATGCTGGCCCACACGTCGGTGACGATCAGGTCCGCGTCCACGGCCGCGTCCTCGGGGGTCTTGTCAGGGTGACATAGGGCGAGCCGCTGTCGAGCACGGCCCGGTCGGGCCCGTAGTCGGGGGGCGTGGCGACCTGCAGGTGGAATTCGAACAGCCGGGCGGCGTTGATGTAGGAGTGGCACATGTTGTTGCCGTCGCCGATCCAGGCCACGGTCTTGCCCTGGATGTCGCCGCGTGCCTCGAAGTAGGTCTGCAGGTCCGCCAGCAGCTGGCAGGGGTGGAAGCGGTCGGTCAGGGCGTTGATCACCGGCACCCGGGACAGGGCGGCGAAGCGCTCCACGGTCGCCTGCTCGAAGGTGCGGATCATCACCGCATCCACCATGCGTGACAGGACCCTCGCCGTGTCTTCCACGGGCTCGCCGCGGCCCAACTGGGTGTCCCGCGGGGACAGGAAGATCGATCCGCCCGCCGAACTGGATCATGGCCGCCTCGAAGGAGACCCGGGTGCGGGTGGAGGACTTTTCGAAGATCATGCCCAGGACCTTGTTCTTGAGCGGTTCCTAGACCTCGCCGGCATAGTGGGCCTGCTTGAGGGCGATGGCCCGCTGCACCAGGGCGCGCAGCTCCCGGGGCTCGAGATCGGTGAGGGTCAGAAAGTGCCTGGGGGTCATGAGGGCATCGGGGGCGCCGCTCAGGCGGCCTGGGACAGCTCACCGATGATCATGGTGAGCGTCTCGATGATCTGTTCCGCCTCGTCGGTGGACAGGATCAGGGGCGGCAGCAGGCGGATGACGCGCTCGGCGGTGACGTTGACCAGCAGGCCGAGCTCCAGGGCGCGCGGCACCACCTCGGCGCACGGGCTGGGACATCTCGATACCGATGATCAGGCCCTTGCCGCGCACCTGGACCACATGGGGCATGCCGTCCAGCGCCTGCCTGAGGCCGTCCAGCAAGTGGGTGCCCATGCGTGCCGCCTGGGCGACCAGGTCATCCCGCTCGATGGCGTCGATGACGGTCAGGGCGGCGCTGCAGGCCAGGGGGTTGCCGCCGAAGGTGGAGGCATGGTGACCCGGCTTGAACAGCTCCGCCGCGGCGCCCCGGGCCAGGCAGGCGCCGATGGGTACGCCGTTGCCCAGGGCCTTGGCCACGGTCATCACGTCGGGACTCGCATCGCCGTGCTGGTAGGCGAACCAGCGCCCGGTGCGCCCCATGCCGGTCTGAACCTCGTCGAGCATGAGCAGCCAGCCCATCTCGTCGCACAGGCGGCGCACCTGGGGCAGATAGTCGTCGTCGGGGATCCGTACCCCGCCCTCGCCCTGGATCGGCTCCAGGAGCACGGCGACCACGTTGGTATTATGGGCGGCCACGGTCTGCAGGGCCTGCAGGTCGTTGTAGGGGATGCGGATGAAGCCCTGCACCAGGGGCTCGAAGCCGGCCTGGACGCGCCGGTTGCCGGTGGCGGTCAGGGTCGCCAGGGTGCGCCCGTGGAAGCTGCGCTCGGCGACCACCACGGTGGGCACGTTGACGCCCTTGTGGTGGCCGTGCAGGCGCGCGATCTTCAAGGCCGTCTCGTTGGCCTCGGCGCCGGAGTTGCAGAAAAAGACCTTGTCCATCCCCGCCACCCGGGTCAGGCGCTCGCCGAGCTGCTCCTGCAGGCCGATGCGGTACAGGTTGGAGGTGTGGATCAGGCGCCCGGCCTGGCGGCACACGGCCTCGGTGACGGCGGGGTGGGCGTGGCCCAGGGCGCACACGGCGATGCCGCTGATGGCATCCAGGTATTTTTTGCCCTCGCTGTCCCACAGCCAGGCACCCTCGCCGTGATCCAGTGTGATCGGCAGGCGGTTATAAGTCGCCATTAATGAATCCAACATAGCATTTCTTAAGTGGTTCTAAGGTCCAAAAAAATAAAAGGCAGTGCCCATGACTGCCCCTGAGGCAAATATTACAACGCATTTTGCCATCGCTGGCAAACGCCTGATTTCATTAACCTGGCCATCCTGGTTCCCTTTCTGAGCCGGGCCGGGGGCGGGTGGTTGAAAAACGCCCTCTCCCCTTAGTGAAAGGGTCGGGGTGAGGGGGGAAAGGAAGTAGATATTTGATTTGATCCCCTCATCCTAACCTTCCACCCTGAAGGGCGTAAATCCCGGAGGGAGAAGGCACAATAAAAGGCATGGTCCAGCAGGCGGTTGGGGAACCTCTGCACAGGCCGCTGAAGCGGCGCTCACGGCGTTGCACAGGGGCTCGGCATGCTCATTGACTCCTTGTAAACTGCGCTCCCTCGCCCCTGTGCGCCTTGTGATCATCCCCTTGAGTGACCTGTGCAGAGGTCCCTTAGTAGTTGATTTGTAATACGTCGTCTGTTTCCTCTCGGCTCAACAGCCCCTGAGTGCGTTGTGGCAAGGCAACGGCTTCATCGTACTGTCATTAGACGGTCACAATTCTGTCATATTTCCCCCTTACCCTGTGCGCAGCCGTAGGTGATTGGTAATACGTTGCCGGTTCGGCCGCGCCCGGCGGCAGTCCGAAAGGGCGGGTTTCGGGCCACTGGCGCGCGGTTGCTGCGGTGTGACAAGAGATCAAACGTGAGGAGTTGACTGAATGCATACGATTAGCCGGGTTCCAGCGGCGCACAAGGCCGTTCGGCAGCAGCGCCGAACGCACAGAACAAATATACAAGTCGTTAGGGAGGATTATTAATGAGTTTCAAATATGGGAAGATCGGGCGATCGTTGGGCTTGGGCCTGGCGCTGTTTGTCGGGGCCACCTCCCAGGGCATGGCCCAGGACAAGGCGTCCGACAAGGGCCAGCTGTTTCAGATGGGTGTCGTCTTCTATGGAGACTACAACTACTACATGAACACCGGCTATGCGCCCCAGTTCCTGACCCAGCAGGTGCATCCGGGCACGGCGAGCAACAGCTATAACTCCTTCGAGGTCACCCGCACCTACCTGGACTTTCGCTTCACCCCGATTCCGGGCTGGACCCTGCGGGTAACGCCCAACCTGACCCGTGATTCCAGCGGCAACCTGTTCGTGCGCATCAAGTACGCCTACCTGGACAAGAAGGACCTGTTCGACGGGATCAGCTACCTCAAGGGCGACGTGCTCACCGCCGGCCAGGAGCCCAACCCGCTGATCGGGTGGGAAGAGGACATGTGGGGCTACCGCTTCGTCAACCTGGTGCCGTGGAACTACATGGGCCTGAGCTCCACGTATACGGGCGTGTCGGTCCATGGGCCGATCCGGTTCAACGGCAAGCAGTACATCGACTACGACCTGGGCGTGTTCAACAACGCCTCGTTCCATCACTTCGAGCGGATCAACCAGAAGCAGGTCATGGCCCGCCTGTCGTTCTACCCCATGGGGGCGAACTCGCGCTTCGGCGGACTGGGTTTCACCGCCTTCATCGACAACGGCTGGGGCCAGCCCAGTGGTACGAATGCCCGCCACCGCGCCCGCCTCTTTGCGCAGGAACATCTCCCGCATGGCGTTTCTCGCCCATTACAACGCCCCTCATTGGGCTGTAGCGGCGGAGTACGACAAGGGCCGCAACGCCGTGAGCGCCGGCAATATGTTCTCGGCGCAGGGTGGCTTTTACACCGTCCCCGGCGGTCTGGATTCAGCCGCGAAGAACAATCTGGACGGCGGTTCCAAGCAGCAGGGCTACGCCTTCTTCGGCCACTATGACCTGCCGGCGCGCCTGGTGGGCAACGGCTGGTCGGTGTTCGGCATGTTCCAGCACTTCCAGCCCAACAGCAATACCAGCGTGCTGGACTTCAACCGCTACTCCGCGGGTGTCGCCTATCAGACGACCCCTCACCTGACCTTTGCCCTGGACTACCAGGACTTCCAATACGCGAACAAAGACAAGCTGGCGAAGGCCGCGGGCTCGAGCGCCAACCTGGGCGATACCCAGGCGATCTTCTTCCACGTGCAGTTCAAGAACGTGCAGAAGCACTACACCCACGCCGGCTTCTAGCCGTGACAAAAAGACTGAGTGCATGAGTTGGTTCATGCATTTTTTGACGCCCCGGCACCCTCACGCCGGGGCGTTTTTTTATGCGCCCCCTCACCCCCAACGGGGGAGAGGGAGAAAAGACACCGGGGGCGGCACGTTGCCGCCAATCCTTCATTTATCTCCCCTCTCCCCCCGACGGGGGAGAGGGAGAAAAGACACTGGGGGCGGCACGTTGCCGCCAATCCTTCGTTTATCTCCCCTCACCCCCGACGGGGGAGAGGGAGAAAAGACACCGGGGGGCGGCACGTTGCCGCCAATCCTTCGTTTATCTCCCCTCTCCCCCCGACGGGGGGAGAGGGATAGGGTGAGGGGGGGTGTGGGTTATCACTACCCCCTCATTGCACCCCCATAGGTATATGATTACGCTGTAATCAGCCTGTAACATAGTTCGGCTGTAATAGTGGTATTACCCACTAACTATCGGTTTTTAGGGGATGTCTGCTAATATCCTGATCGTTGAAGATGAACCGGCCATACGGGAGATGATCGCCTTCTCCCTGGCCCGCGCGGGCTATGAGGTCATCCAGGCCAATGACGTGCCGGAGGCCCAGGTGGCCATTGCCGACCAGCTGCCGGACCTGATCCTGCTGGACTGGATGCTGCCCGGTACCAGCGGGCTCGATTACGCCCGGCGCCTCAGGCGCGAGGAGCCCACCAAGCGGGTGCCGATCATCATGCTGACGGCGCGTACCGATGAGACCGACAAGCTGCGGGGCCTGGACACGGGGGCCGATGATTACATCACCAAGCCCTTTTCCACCAAGGAGCTGGCGGCCCGGGTGCGGGCCGTGCTGCGCCGCTATGCCCCGCAGACCGAGAGTGATACCCTTGAGTTCGAAGGCCTGAGGATCGACACCGCCAGCCACCGGGTGACCGCCGACGGCACCGCGCTGGAAATGGGCCCAACCGAGTATCGATTGCTGTACTTTTTTATGACCAACGCCGAACGAGTGTTCTCCCGCGGCCAAGTCCTGGACCGGGTGTGGGGTGGAAACGTGTACGTCGAAGAGCGCACTGTGGATGTGCATATCCGCCGCCTGCGCAAGGCCTTGAGCCAGCACGGCTATGACCGGTACATCCAGACCGTGCGGGGGGCCGGTTACCGCTTCTCCAAGCAGGTGTAGGGGTTGTCCGATTTCTGGGCGGTTGAGGCCTGGCGCGCCCTGATCCTTGCGTTGGCCGCCGTTGTCTTCGGCTGGGTGGTGGGCCACCTGCTGGCCGTCCTGCTGCTTTTCGGCCTGGGCTATCTCATCTGGCTCCTGGCCTCCCTGGCCCGGCTCGAGGCGTGGCTCCGGGAAGACCGGGACGAGCCGCCTTCGGTGGGCAACGGCCTGTTCGCCGAGATCTATCACCATCTCTACCGCCTGTACGAGCGCCAGCGCCGGCGCGAGCGGCGCCTGTCCGATGCCCTGAACCGTTTCCAGCAGTCGGCCGCGGCCCTGCCCGACGCTACCGTGGTGCTGCGCTCCAACGGCGAAATCGAGTGGTTCAACACGGCGGCCAGGCACCTGTTGGGTCTGAGCGCCCGCCAGGACCTGGGCCAGCGCATTGACAACCTGGTGCGCCACCCGGAGTTCATGCGGTTTTTCAACCGCGGCGACTATTCCGAGATCGTTGAATTCCCCTCCCCGGTGGACGACCAGATCATGCTGGCGGTGCAGGTGGTGCCCTACGGCGACGACCAGCGCCTGATGGTGGCCCGCGATGTCACCAACATCCATCGCCTGGAGCAGGTGCGCCGGGATTTCGTGGCCAATGTCTCCCATGAGCTGCGCACGCCGTTGACGGTGGTCCGCGGCTACCTGGAGACCATGGTCGGCGCCGATGACGAATACGCCAAGCAGTGGGGGCGCTCCCTGGATTTCATGTCCCAGCACACCGAGCGTATGCAGCACCTGGTGGAGGATCTGCTGCTGCTGTCGCGCCTGGAGACCGAGCCCCCGGGCAACGGCCATGAAGAGGTGGCGGTGCCGGCCCTGCTGGCGGTGATCCGCGAAGAGGCCCTGGCCGTGAGCGGTAGCAAGGCCCACAGGATCGAATTGGAGTGCGACCCGCATCTGTGGCTGCTCGGCCAGGGCACGGAGCTGCGCAGCCTGTTCTCCAATCTGGTGACCAACGCCGTGCGCTATACGCCGGACAAAGGCGCCATCACCATCCGCTGGTATGCCGACCGGGCGGGGGCGCACTACCAGGTCCGGGACACGGGCATCGGCATCCCCGCCCGCCACCTGTCCCGCCTGACCGAGCGCTTCTATCGGGTGGACAGCGGCCGCTCCCGCCAGCAGGGCGGGACGGGCCTGGGGCTGGCCATCGTCAAGCACGTGCTCCAGCGCCACGGGGGGGAGTTGCATGTGCAGAGCACGGAGGGGGAGGGCAGTACCTTTACCTGTGATTTTCCGGCGACGCTGATCGTCAGAAAGCCCGCGGTGGCGGCCGAGCCCCCCTCACCCCAACCCTCTCCCCCCGCCGGGGGGAGAGGGGGAAGATAGACGGGCACAGGCATGGATCGCGCCATGCAGGCTCACGCCCCCTCTCCCAAATCTTGACTCCCTCATCCCTCACAGCGGGGGCGGGAGAGGGGGAGGATAGACGGGCACAGGCATGGATCGCGCCATGCAGGCTCATGTCCCCTCTCCCAAATCTTGACTCCCTCATCCCTCACAGCGGGGGCGGGAGAGGGGGAGGATAGACGGGCACAGGCATGGATCGCGCCATGCAGGCTCATGTCCCCTCTCCCAAATCTTGACTCCCTCTCCCCCCGTCGGGGGGAGAGGGTAGGGGTGAGGGGGGGAGGGGAGAAGAACTACAAGTGCAAAGTAGTCCCAGCCGGCATTATCACCCGTAGCGCCCCGTAATATAGTCCTCAGTCTCTTTACGCAGGGGATTGGTGAACAGGATGTCGGTCTTGCCGAACTCGATCAGGCGGCCCAGGTACATGAAGGCGGTGTAGTCGGACACGCGGGCGGCCTGCTGCATGTTGTGGGTGACGATCACGATGGTGTAGTCGCTCTTGAGCTCGTCGATGAGCTCCTCGATGTGGGCGGTGGAGATGGGGTCCAGGGCCGAGGCGGGCTCGTCGAGCAGCAGGACCTCGGGTTTGACCGCGATGGCCCGGGCGATGCACAGGCGCTGCTGCTGGCCGCCGGACAGGCGCGCCCCGCTTTGCTTGAGCTTGTCCTTGACCTCGTTCCACAGGGCCGCCTTGTGCAGGGCCCATTCGATGCGATCGGCCATCTCGGTGCGCGACAGGCGCTCGTACAGGCGGATGCCGAAGGCGATGTTGTCGTAGATGGACATGGGGAACGGGGTCGGCTTTTGAAAGACCATGCCGACCTTGGCCCGCAGCAGGGTGACGTCCTGCTTCTTGTCCAGGATGTTGTCGCCGTCGAGGATGATCTCGCCGGTGGCCCGCTGGTCCGGGTAGAGCTCATAGATCCGGTTGAAGCTGCGCAGCAGGGTGGACTTGCCGCAGCCGGACGGGCCGATGAAGGCGGTGACCCGCTTCTCGGCGATGTGCATGGTGATGGACTCGAGGGCGCGGTACTTGCCGTAGAAAAAATTCAGATCCCTGATCTGGATCTTGGGGTCGGCGATATCGGCGATCACCTTGCTGTCGCCTTCGTCGAGCGGAAGGGGGGTGGCGTGCTCGAGCGGGGTGTCGCTCGCCGGCGTCTGGTCGGCATCGGGGCTCATGGGGTTCAATAATAGCTTACCGGGGGTGGGCATGTCGTTATCTCCGTGAGGAGCGGGGGCGCAACAGGGTCCTTGCCAGGATATTCAAGCCCAGGACGCTCAAGGTGATCAACAGCGCGCCGGCCCATGCCAGGTGGTGCCAGTCGTCATAGGGGCTCATGGCGAACTGGAAGATGACCACCGGCAGGTTGGGCATGGGGCGGCTCATGTCGGTGGTCCAGAACTGGTTGTTCAGGGCGGTGAACAGCAGGGGGGCGGTCTCGCCGCTGACGCGCGCCACGCCCAGCAGCACCCCCGTGAGGATCCCCGTCAGGGAGGCCCGGTAGACGATGGCGGTCACCACCTTCCAGCGCGAGGAGCCCAGGGCCGCGGCGGCCTCGCGCAGGGTGTCGGGCACCAGGTGCATCATGTCCTCGGTGGTGCGCACCACCACGGGGATGATGATCAGGGCCAGGGCCAGGGCGCCCGCCCACCCGGAGAAGTGCCCCGTGGTGACCACGAATACCTCGTAGATGAACACCCCGATGATGATCGACGGGGCACTGAGCAGCACGTCGTTGACGAAGCGCACCACCGAGGCCAGACGCGAGTAGCGCCCGAACTCGGCCAGAAAGGTACCGGCCAATACCCCGATGGGGGTGCCGATGAGGGTGGCGACGCCGGTCATGAGCAGGCTGCCCATGATGGCGTTGGCCAAGCCCCCCTCGCTGCCCGGCGGCGGGGTCATCTGGGTAAAGGTGGACAGGCGCAGCCAGGGCACGCCGTTGACGAACAGTGTCCACAGCAGCCATGCGAGCCAGAACAGCCCGAACCCCGTCGTCATGACCGACAAGGTCAGATTGAAGGCGTTCACGATGCGACGTCGTGTATACAGCTTGATCATGGTCGGGCTGGATTCCTCAGGTCTTGCGTCCCTCATGGGCCGTCAACCGCAGCAGCATGAGCTTGGCCATGGCCAGCACCATGAAGGTGATAAAGAAAAGAATCAATCCGAGGGCGATCAGCGACGAGGTGTAGAGCTTGCCGTCGGCCTCGGTGAATTCGTTGGCCAGGGTCGAGGAAATGGTGCTGCCGGGCATGAACAGGGATGCGCTGATCTCATGGGCGTTGCCGATGACGAAGGTCACGGCCATGGTCTCGCCCAGGGCCCGGCCGAGGCCCAGCATGATGCCGCCGATGACCCCGACCTTGGTGTAGGGCAGCACCACGTGGCGCACCACCTCCCAGGTGGTGGCCCCCAGCCCGTAGGCCGATTCCTTGAGCATGGGCGGGCACGACCTCGAAGACATCGCGCATGACCGCCGAGATGAACGGGATGACCATGATGGCCAGGATCAGGCCCGCGGTGAACATGCCGATGCCCATGGGCGGGCCCTGGAACAGCATGCCGAAGCCGGGGATGTCGCCCAGGTTGTCAGTCAGCCAGGGCTGGACATTGTCGGCGAACAGGGGCGCGAACACGAACAGGCCCCACATGCCGTAGATGATGCTGGGGATGGCCGCCAGCAGCTCGATGGCGGTGGCGATGGGGCGCTTCAGCCAGCGCGGGGACAGCTCGGTGACGAACAGGGCGATGCCGAAGCTCACCGGGCACGCCGATGAGCATGGCGATGGCCGAGGTGACCAGGGTGCCGAAGATCGCCACCAGGGCGCCGAACTGCTTGGTGACGGGGTTCCACTCGGTACTGGACAGAAACCCCAGGCCGAACTTGCTCAAGGCCGGCAGGCCGCCCATGAACAGGGAGGCGGTGATGGCGCTGACGACCAGGAGCACCAACAGGGCAAACGCCCGCGTCGCATTCCGGAACAGGGCGTCGGCGAGCTTGTTGCGCCCCGTCCCCGTCCCCGACACGTTTGCTGTTGGTTGACGATCCAACCCCGGTGGCCCCCGAACCGTTCTGTGTTGTAAATGAGAAGGAGCCGACACAGTCGGCTCCTTCACTTGCCAGGCGACGGGATTATATATGATTTTCGTCGCTTATTGCATCATGTCCCCACTCCACACGGGGTTGCCGTCCGGGCCCATGATCTGCTCACGCCAGGTCTTTTCCACCAGCTTGGCGACGCTGCCGGGGATCGGCACGTAGTCGAGCTGCTCGGCCATCTTGGCGCCATGGTGGTAGGACCAGTCGAAGAACTTCAGGACCGCATGGGCCACATCGGGCTTGGCTTGGTGCTTATAGACCAGGATAAAGCTGGCGCCGCTGATGGGCCAGCTGTCCTTGCCCGGCTGGTCGGTGAGGACCAGGTAGTAGCCGGGGGCATGGGCCCAGTCGGCATTGGCCGCCGCCGCCTGGAAGGCCTCGCTGGTGGGCTCCACGAAGTTGCCGTCGTGGTTGCGGCAGCCTGACGTGGGTCATGTGGTTCTGCAGGGCATAGGCGTACTCCACATAGCCGATGGAGCCCTTGATGCGCTTGACGTAGGAGGCCACGCCCTCGTTGCCCTTGCCGCCGACGCCGGTGGGCCAGGCCACGGACTTCTCGTTGCCGACCTTGGTCTTCCACTCGTCGCTGACCTTGGACAGGTAGTTGGTGAAGATCCAGGTGGTGCCGGAGCCGTCGGAGCGGTGCACCACGCTGATGCGCTTGGACGGCAGCTTGACGTCCGGGTTCTGGGCCTTGATCCGGCGGTCGTTCCACCGGGTGATCTTGCCCAGGTAGATGTCCGCCAGCAGGGTGGGGGTGAGCTTGATCTCACCGGGCTTGATGCCGGGCAGGTTCACCACCGGCACCACGCCGCCGATGATCATGGGGAACTGCATCAGGCCCGCCTCATCCAGCTCCTCGGGCTTGAGGGGGGCGTCGGAGGCGCCGAAGTCCACGGTCTTGGCCTTGATCTGCTTGATGCCGCCGCCGGAGCCGATGGACTGGTAGTTCAGCCTGACGCCGGTCTCCTTGTTGTAGGCCTCGGCCCACTTGGCATAGATGGGGTAGGGGAAGGTCGCCCCGGCGCCCGCGATCTCCTTGACCTCATCGGCCATGGCGGTGCCGGTGAGCCCGCCTGCCATGACGGCCACACCAATGACTAGGTGTTTCCTGAAATTTTGCAGCATGTTTGCCTCCAGTTTGGTCGAATAGTTCATCCGGACGGCGGTGCCTCATTGTCTCGGATGGTGACGGCAGTCTAAACCTGGAATATGACAATTATGTGACAGGCGGCGGCGGCCCGTGCGGCCCCGGCGTCTCACAGTAAGCCATTGATAATCATAAAATGTGGTACTATTGAATCGACGGTTAAAGCGAGCCCAACTTTGACAGAGATATTTCATGGAAAAAATCGACATCGGCCATCACATCTCCCAGAAGTTTGACGAAGAACTGGAGGCGGTGCGCAACCAGGTCCTGTCCATGGGCGGCCTGGTCGAGCAGCAGCTGGCGGACGCCATGAAGGCCCTCATCGCCGGGGACACCGACCTGGCCGGGGCGGTGGTCAAAAATGACTACAAGGTGAACGCCCTGGAAGTGGCCATCGACGAGCGCTGCGCCCAGATCCTCGCGCGCCGCCAGCCCGCCGCCCGGGACCTGCGCCTGCTGGTCGCCATCATCAAGACCATTACCGATCTGGAGCGTGTCGGCGACGAGGCGGGGAAGATCGCCCGCATGGCCGTGCAGATCGCGGAGATGGACCGCCCCGTGAAGCGCTATGTGGATATTGACCACCTGGGCGATCACGTGCGTAAGATGATGCACGATACCCTGGATGCCTATGCGCGCACCGACGTGGATGCGGCGGTGGAGGTGGCCCAGGAAGACCTGAAGGTGGACCGGGAATACGAGGCCCTGCTGCGCCAGATGATCACCTTCATGATGGAGGACCCGCGCTCGATCACCCAATTCCTCGACGTGGTCTGGGCGGCCCGCGCCCTGGAGCGCATCGGCGATCACGCCCGCAATATCTGCGAGTACATCATCTACTTCGTCAAGGGCAAGGACGTGCGCCACACCAGCCTGGAGCAGATGGAAGAGGAGCTGAGCAAGGGGCGATAGCCCCTATAAAAGCAACTTCCTTGTCCCTTCTCCCCCTTGGGGGAGAAGTAAGGATGAGGGGGTCAAGGAGCGCTCTACCGTCGCACTATTTTCCCCCTCACCCCGCCCCTCTCCCTAAGGGAGAGGGAGAAGAAAAGCAACTTCCTTGTCCCTTCTACCCTTTAGGGTAGAAGCAAGGATGAGGGGGTCAGGGAGCAAGTTCCTCCTGCCGCTCGTATTATCTCCCCCTCACCCCATACCCTCTCCCCCAAGGGGAGAGGGAGTAAAGATGATGAGTTCGCGAAGTGCTTCGGGAAGAACCCGTCCCTTCTCCCCTGCAAGGGGAGAAGGTTAGGATGACGGGTGATGGATGCCGTCGCTGAATCCCCCACATCCTAATCTTCTACCCTAAAGGGCATAAATCCCCCAAGGGGGAGAAGGGACAAGAGATCAAGTGCTTCGGCGCATCCGCCTCTTTTTCCCCCTGGGGGAAGAGGCTGTAGCCGAGAAGCAGGCTTCACCGGTTCGAAAAAGAAATCCCTTCTCCCCTGCAAGGGTAGAAGGTTAGGACAACGGGTGATGGATGCCGTCGCTGAATCCCCCACATCCTAATCTTCTACCCTAAAGGGCATAAATCCCCCAAGGGGGAGAAGGGACAAGAGATCAAGTGCTTCGGCGCATCCGCCTCTTTTTCTCCCTGGGGGAAGAGGCTGTAGCCGAGAAGCAGGCTTCAGCGGTTCGAAAAAGAAATCCCTTCCCCCCTTGCAGGGTAGAAGGGACAAGAGACCGAGTGCTTCGGCGCATCCGCCTCTTTCCCTCCCCTGGGGAGAGGGTGTGGCCGAGAAGCAGGCTTCACCGGTTCGAAAAAGAAATCCCTTCTCCCCTGCAAGGGGAGAAGGTTAGGATGAGGGGTGGTCGATAGACTGTTTCCGTTTCCCTGCGCAGGGTGGGGCGTTGACGTCCTACGCCCCCAGCTGCTTGTTGACGTACTGCCAGTTCACCAGCTCCCAGAACGCGTTCATGTAATCAGGCCGGCGGTTGCGGTAGTCGATGTAGTAGGCGTGCTCCCACATGTCGCAGGTCAGCAGGGGCGTCTTGCCCTCGGTCAGGGGGTTGGCCGCGTTGCTGGTGCTCTCGATGGCCAGTGAGCCGTCCGCGTTCTTCACCAGCCAGGCCCATCCCGAGCCGAAGGTGGTGACGGCGGCGGTGGTGAACTTCTGCTTGAAGTCATCGAAGTTGCCGAAGGCCTTGTCGATGGCCTGGGCCAACGCGGCCTCGGGCTGACCGCCGCCGCTGGGGCTCAGGCAGTGCCAGTAGAAGGTGTGGTTCCACGTCTGGGCCGCATTGTTGAACAGGCCCCCGGAGGACTTTTTGATGATCTCTTCCAGGGTCAGGTCCGCGTACTCGGTATCGGCGATGAGCTTGTTGAGATTGTCCACATAGGTCTTGTGGTGCTTGCCGTAGTGGTATTCCAGGGTCTCCTCCGAGATATGAGGCGCCAGGGCGTTCATGTCGTAGGGGAGTTTCGGCAGTTCGTGTTTCATGATCGGGACTCCTTGTCTTGGTCGTTGTGTTCGTTACGGTGCTGTTCGCCGGTCCCGCCCCGTAGAGCGGTGACCGCGGCCATGATCTGCGGTCTTGCCGGCAGCCGTTGCCGGGGTCGCGCGTGCCGGCCCGCCGAACCACTTGACCCCGTTGCCGTGATGGTTATGCCAACACGGCGCCATGCGATATTCCTGTACGGGGAAGATGGAGCGGGCCAAAGTGTCACTTTGTGGCGCTAGCATAACAAGACTGCGCCCGCGGTTCCAAATTTAAGGCTCGTTGGCACAATTCGCGGGTGGACTTTTACTCGCCATCAGCGCCAAGGGCATGATCCTGAAAGGTACATGAACGGCGCGGCGGCCCGTCGGTGCGAATTGTCCCGACCCGCGCTTTGTCCTCTCGCCAAGACGCCAGGGACGCCAAGAAATAAACCCTTGTGCCCTCAACTCGACCCCTTGGCGTTCTTGGCGCCTTGGCGAGAGAATATAGATACTATTTTACATCCACGGATGTAGATTTATGATCACCGCCGGATAATATAGTCACAAGGTTCTTGGTGCCTTTCCCCGGGCCTGACGAAAGGACGAAATGGATCCCATCGAACTCAGCATCTTCTCCGCCCGCGTGGCCGCCGTCTGCGATGAGATGGGGGCCACCCTGCAGCGCTCGGCCCTGTCGCCGAACATCAAGGATCGCCTGGATTTCTCCTGCGCGGTGTTCGACGAAAAGGGGGAGCTGTGCGCCCAGGCGGCCCATATCCCCGTGCACCTGGGGAGCATGGCCTACGCCATGGGCGGGATCGTGGGGCGCATGGACTGGGCCCCCGGCGACATGGTGATCGTCAACGACCCGTTTCTCGGCGGCACCCACCTGCCGGATGTGACCTTGATCGCGCCGCTGTTCGACGGCCCGGAGCTGGCGGCCTTTGTGGCCAACCGCGCCCATCATGCCGATATCGGGGCGGCCGCGCCGGGGTCCATGCCGGTGTCCCGCCACATCGAGGAGGAGGGGATCGTCATCCCGCCGCTGCACCTGATGCGTGGCGGCGTCGTCGAGGACGAACAGCTGGACGCCATCGTCAACGCCACCCGCAATCCCCGCGCCAGCCACGGCGACTTTTCCGCCCAGATCAGCGCCAACCGGGTCGGGCTCACCCGCCTGGGGGCGCTGGTGTCGGCCATGGGCCTGGCCGGCTTTCGCCGCCACCTCCAGGCCTTGAATGAGTATGGAGAACGGCTGGCCCTGAGCGCCCTGGCGGCCATTCCCGGCGGCGTGTACACCTTCCGTGACGTGCTGGATGATGACGGGGCCGGGTCGCGGGACCTGCCCCTGGCGGTCACTGTCACCGTCGACGACGGCCGCGTTCACGTGGACTTCGCCGGCACGGCCGCCCAGTCGCCGGGCAACGTCAACTGTCCCCTGCCGGTGGCCGCCGCCGGGGTCTACTATGTCTTTCGCTGCCTGATGCCCGAGCACACGCCCGCCTGCGCCGGCAGCCTCAGGCCGGTCACCCTCTCGGTGCCCGAAGGGTCCCTGCTGAACGCCCGTTACCCGGCGGCGGTGGCGGCGGGCAACGTGGAGACCAGTACCCGGGTGGTGGATGTGGTCATGGGGGCCCTGGCCCAGGCCGTGCCCGACCTCATCCCGGCGGCCAGCCACGGCAGCATGAACAACGTGGCCATGGGCGGGCGGCGCGATGGCGGCCACTGGGATTACTACGAGACCATCGGCGGCGGCATGGGCGCGGGCCCGCGGGGCGGCGGGCTGAGCGCCGTTCAAACCCACATGACCAATACGCGCAACACCCCCGTCGAGGCCCTGGAGATGCACTACCCGGTGCGCATCAGGCGCTATGAGGTGTGGCGCGAATCGGGCGGCGCGGGGCGGCGGCGCGGCGGCGACGGCCTTGTCCGCGAATACGAGTTCCTGGCCGAGACCTCGGTGACCCTGCTGACCGAGCGCCGCCGCCATGCCCCCTGGGGCCTGAACGGTGGCGGCGCGGGCCACTGCGGCGAGAACCTGTACAATGGCGAACAACTGGCCCCCAAGGTCAGTCTTACCGCCCACCCCGGCGACAGGCTCGTGATCAAGACCCCGGGGGGCGGCGGCTGGGGCCAGGCCGATACCGACGAGCAATAACGCTGGCGGCCACCCCATGAACTATTCACCGGCGGGATTGGTCTTTTAGTGTAACGCCTTATAATACCCGCCTTCGATTTCATCACTTCACTTCAAGAGCAGGAGACGATTATGACCGTATTGGTTGGCCGAGAGGCCCCCGAGTTCAGCGCCGCCGCCGTCATGGGAGACGGGACCATCAACGAGGACTTCAAGCTGTCCGATTACCGGGGCAAGTATGTGGTGCTGTTTTTCTGGCCGTTGGACTTCACGTTCGTGTGCCCCTCGGAGATCATCGCCCACAATAACCGCCTGGCCCACTTCCAGGAGCGCGGCGTGCAGTTGATCGGCGTGTCCATCGACTCGGAGTTCACCCACTACGCCTGGCGCAACACGCCGGTGGACAAGGGCGGGATCGGCGAGGTCGGTTTTCCGATCGTCGCCGACAAGACCCACCGCATCTGCCAGGCCTACGGCATCGAGCACCCGGAGGCGGGGGTGGCCCTGCGCGGCTCGTTCCTCGTGGACAAGAACGGCATCGTCCAGCATCAGGTGGTCAACAATCTGCCCCTGGGGCGCGAGGTCGACGAGATGCTGCGCATGGTGGACGCGCTGCAGTTCACCGAAGAGCACGGCGAAGTATGCCCCGCGGGCTGGCACAAGGGCGAGGAGGGCATGAAGCCCAGCGCCGAGGGCGTCGCCACGTACCTGGCCAAGCACGCCAAGAGCCTGTGAGGTAAGTCCCCCCCCCTCACCCCAGGCCTGTCCCCGCCGGGGAGAGGGGGGTGAACAGCTTGGGACGGGGGCGTCAAAGGGGGGTCTGGCTCAGATCAGACTCCCGGCAGGCGCTTCGGCAGGCTATAATTGATAAAAGCACTCAGGTATTTTCACGGGCGCCAAATGCGGTTAGACTGTGTCTTAATTCCTGAGTCTTATATTCAACAATTTTGCAGTCGAGGTGAACTGAGATGGATGTAATGGATCGGATCAAACAGCAGATCGAGGGCAACCCCATCGTGGTCTATATGAAGGGGACCCCCGATGTGCCCCAATGCGGCTTTTCCGCCCGCACGGTGCAGGCCCTCAAGGCCAGCGGGGCGGAATTCGCCTACGTTAATATCTTTGAAGACCCCGAGATCCATCAGAACCTGCCGCGCTACTCCAACTGGCCGACTTTTCCCCAGGTCTACTTCAACGGTGAGCTGGTCGGCGGCTGCGACATCACCCTGGAGCTGTTCCAGCGCGGGGAATTGCAGAAGATGGTGGCGGAAGTCGGCGAAAAGAAAGAGGGCTAGCAAAAGGGGGTCAGATCCCTTTTTTGCTTTTTCTAGCTTTCGAACCGCCTTTGCATGTATTCCCAGCGGTTGAGAATGGTACAGAACAGCTCCGCGGTCCGTTCGGCGTCGTAGATCGCTGAGTGGGCCTGGGTGCTGTTCCACTCCAGGCCCGCCGCATCCAGGGCGCGGGCGAGCACGGTCTGCCCGTAGGCCAGGGCCGACAGGGACACCGTGTCGAAGGTGCTGAAGGGGTGGAACGGATTGCGTTTGATCCCGGTGCGGGCCACCGCCGCGTTGACGAAGCTCAAGTCGAATGCCGCATTGTGCCCCACCAGGATGGCGCGCTTGCAGCCGGTCTGTTTGACCGCGCGCCGCACCGGCTCGAAGACGGTCTTCAGGGCCTCGACTTCATCCACGGCCTCGCGGAAAGGGTGATAGGGGTCGATGCCGGTAAAGGCCAGCGAGTCCGGGTCCAGGTTGGCGCCGGGGAAGGGCGCCACATGGCAGGCATGGGTGGCCTGCGGGTGAATCATCCCCTGCTCATCCATGCGCAGTGTGACGGCGGCGATCTCGAGCAGGGCGTCCGTGGAGGCATTGAAGCCTCCCGTTTCCACATCGATCACCACGGGCAAGTACCCCTGAAAGCGCCCGGCCATGGACGGCGCCAAGCCCTCGGCCTCATGGCGGGGGATGCTCGGCGCGGAATTGTGACCTTGTGTGCCCATCGCGTTACCATGGTCGCACATTTGGCGGTCGCAGCGTAAGATAATAATTATCGGGGCTCATCCCCCTCCTGATTTGTCGCAAACCCCCTAAGGCCCCTTGCCGGATCGATGACAGACGGTCGAAAGTCTTACCACCGCCCGACGTTTCGCCTTTCCCTGGTATGGCTGCTGCTCGCGTTGCTGGGCTCGGTGGTCATGCCCGCGCAGGCGCAGACCGTCCCCTCCAAGTTGGTCTTCGGCAAGGGCCTGCTGTGGAAGATCGAGAAGGCGGGCCTTCGCCCCAGCTATGTCTTCGGTACCATCCATTCGGGCGACGAGCGCGTGGCACGCCTGCCCGCGGCGGTCAGGCAGGCGTTCAACGACAGCGATACGTTCGTCATGGAGGTGATCCCCGACCCGTCCCTGGCCGCGCGCATGCGCCGGGCGATGGTCTTCGCCGACGGGCGCCAGCTCAAAGACGTGGTCAGCGAGTCCCTGTACCAGGGGGCGGTCAAGGACCTGGGTCGATACAATCTCCCCGAGGGCGTGGTCAACCGGCTCAAGCCCTGGGCGATCGCTTCGACACTGAGCGTGCCGGAAACGGCGGTGGGCACGCCCCTCGACAAACGGCTGTATTGGCAGGCGCAGAGGCAGGAAAAATCCATCTTCGCCCTGGAGACGCCCGCCGAGCAGGTCGCGGTAATGAACGACATGCCGATGGACGATCAGGTGGAGCTGCTCAAGGGCGCCCTGGCCACATTCGACAAGCGTGACGAGATCTACCGGACGTTGATCGACGACTATCTGGCCAGGGATGTCTCGGCGATCTTCAAGCTCAATGAAAAATATTCAAACGGCAACCGGCGCGTGGCCAAGGAGCTTCACCGGCGCATCTTCGTGGCCCGCAACAAGAGGATGGTCAAGCGCATCATCCCCCGGCTCAAAGGAGGCGCCGCCTTCATCGCCATCGGCGCCGGCCACCTGCCCGGCGAAGGGGGCGTGCTGAAAGGGCTGCAGGAGAAGGGGTACCGGGTGTCGGTGGTGTACTGAGATCGTCCCTCACCCCAGCCTTCCCCTTAGGCTCAGAGACCATTGAGGTGCGTTCGCCGCTCCCCTCTTATCCCTTCTCCCCCTTGGGGAGAAGGTTAGGATAAGGGGGGCAGGGAGCTTCGGCGGCGACCATGGAATCGCTCCCCCTCACCCCGCGGGGGAGAGGGCGTATAAAGAGGGGGCAGGGAGTGAATGAGGCAAGCGCTCCGCAGCAGGTGGGCTCTTATCCCTTCTCCCCCTTGGGGGGAGAAGGTTAGGATGAGGGGGGCAGGGAGCATCGGCGGCACCATGGAATCACCCCCCCCTCACCCCGCAGGGGTGAAGAAGCAAGAGGCAAGGCGGGCTCAACCCCTCCGACCTACGCCACCTGCCAATCCAACTGCCGTCCCGCCCACAGGGGCACCACGGTCTCATCCCCGAACGGCATACTCTCGGGCACGGTCCAGTCGCCATGGATCAGGGTCAGGCGTCCCTCGTTGCGCGGCAGGCGGTAGAAGTCGGACCCATAGTGGCCGGCGAAGGCCTCCAGCTGGTGCAGGGCGCCGGCCTGCTCGAAGATATGGGCGTAGAGCTCCATGGCCACCGGCGCGCTGTAGATCCCCGCGCAGCCGCAGGCGGACTCCTTGGCCGGCCGGGCGTGGGGGGCGCTGTCGGTGCCCAGGAAGAACTTGGGGTTGCCCGAGGCGGCGGCGTCGATCAGGGCCCGGCGGTGATGGTCGCGCTTGAGCACCGGCAGGCAGTAGTGGTGGGCGTGCAGCCCCCCCGCGAGCAGGTCGTTGCGGCTCAGGAGCAGGTGGTGCGCAGTGATGGTGGCCGCCACCTGGTCGGGGGCGCCTTGAACGAAGTCGACGGCCTCCTCCGTGGTGATGTGCTCCAGCACCATGCGCAGGCCCGGGAACTGGTGGGCGAGCGGGGCGAGGGTCTGCTCGATGAACACCTTCTCCCGGTCGAAGATGTCGACCTCGGGGGCGGTGGTCTCGCCGTGGATCAACAGGGGCAGCCCGTGGCGCTCCATGGCCTCGAGCACCGGATAGACCTTGGCGAGGTCGGTGACCCCCCGTTGGGAGTTTGTCGTGGCGCCGGCGGGGTAGAGCTTGACGCCGTGCACGATCCCGCTGTCCTTGGCCGCCTTGATCTCGTCGGCGCCGGTGTCGTCGGTCAGGTACAGGGTCATCAGGGGCTGGAAGTCCTGCCCCGGGGCCAGGGCCGCCAGGATCCGCTCCCGGTAGGCCGCCGCCGCGGCGGTGGTGGTCACCGGGTCTTTCAGGTTGGGCATCACGATGGCGCGGGCGAAGCACCGCGCCGTATGGGGGACCGTGGTCGCCAGGGCCGGGCCATCGCGCAGGTGCACATGCCAGTCGTCGGGCCGGGTGAGGGTGAATTTCATGGTGTCCGGGGTCATGGATGGATGGCGCCTGTTAACTGCATGGCCGTCGCGGCGGGACGGGCGGCCATCAGCCGCCCTCCGGGAACAGTGCGCCGTCGAGCAGCAGGTTGACGGTAAAGCGCACGCCGAAGCCGGTGACGTCGGTGGGGATGTGGGCGAGCCCCCCCTTGTGGCTGCCGGCCGACAGGTCGATGTGGATCCAGGGGATGCGATTGTCCACGAAACGGTCCAGAAAACGGGCCGCCAGGATGTGGTCGGCCTCGCCCTCCACGGCGCATTGCTTGACGTCGGCCACGGTGCTCTGCAGGCCGTGGTCGAAGTCCTCGTCGGTGGGGAACGGCCACACGCGCTCGCCCGAGCGCGCGCCCGCCGCCATGATCTCCTGGATGAATTCCCCGCGGTTGGTGAATGCCCCGCTGTAGGCCGTCCCCAGGGCATAGATGCAGGTGCCGGTGAGGGTGGCGTAATCGACGATCAGGGACGGCTTTTGCTCACAGGCCAGCGCCAGGGTGTCGGCCAGGACCATGCGGCCTTCGGCGTCGGTATGCACGATCTCGATGCTGGTGCCGTTGCCGGCGGTCACCACGTCGTTTTGCTTGTAGGCCTTGGGGCCGATGTGGTTCTGGGCCAGGGCCAGCCAGCAGTCCACCGGAAAGTCCACCGCCATGCGTGTCAGGGCCAGCAGGGTCCCCAGGGCCACGGCGCTGCCCTCCATGTCCTCGTGCATGCCGAACATGTGCTTGGCCGGCTTGAGGTTGGTGCCTCCGGTGTCGAAACAGATGCCCTTGCCCACCAGGGCGAGGGGTGCCCGGCGTCCGGAGGTCTTCTTGCCCTTGGGGCGGTAACGCAGGTGCACGATGCCCGCGTCCCGCTCCTCGCTGCCCTGGGCCACCGCGAGGAACGCCCCGGCCTTTTTGCGCTTCAGGGCGTCGATGCCGTGGAACTGCATGTGCCAGCCGTGTTCCTTGGCCAGGGCCTCCACCTGGGTGCGGTATTGGCCCGGGGTGAGCATGTTCGGGGGCAGGCCGGTCAGGCGGCGCGCCAGATTATTGCCCTCGGCCTCGGCCAGGGTGCGTTTCACGTCCGGGAGTTCCTCCACGCCGTGAAAGGTTATCTGCCGCAGCCGCTTGGGCTTGTCGGGCTTGCGCTTGAAGCTGGGCATTTCCCCCACCCCGGCGGCCGCCGCCGCGGTCAGGGCCTCGCTGATGCGCCCCGCCGCGGGGGCGTCATGGCCGACCAGCTGCACGGTGAGGGCCGTGGGATCGGCACTCCAGGTGCGGGGCGATCAGCTTGCGGGCCAGGGTAAGAAGGTCAAAGCTATTGATTTTATTGTCGATTATGGCAAATGACAGGCGCGTGCCGCGGCGATTGGGTAGCTCGGTCACCAGCGGTGAGGTACTATCTGCAGACTTGCCCGCCCGGCGCCACCGCTCCTTGACCACGGCGGCGTGGGGAAAGCTCGGCCAGGCCCGTGTGCCCTTCACCGGGGCCATGGCGATGACCAGGTGATCCAGGTCCTCCGCCTGGCGTGCCTTCAGCGACGTGAGTTGCTGATTTATTTTGATTTTCATGCCATTCGACCCATAATAAAATCAATGTGAGCCTTGACCTGGTTTCACAAAAAACCGATCATATCGCGCCGGTGCTAAAAGTTGTGCAAGGACCCTAGGAAGGCGGCGGACTGAGCGAATACGATGGTCTTCACGCAGTTCGTCCTCACGCCGGTTGACAAGAATAACAAGAAACACCGGAAAAAGAATTCACGGGATTGAGATACTCACAGTGCGAGCCTATTCCAATCAGGAGACAGTCCATTGAGCGGCATTGCTCATTTTCCCAAGCGTCGCGACAAAGAACAACGCGGGGTCTTGTCGCTGGCGGATGAAAAGCGCCTGCTGCGCGAGATGCTTTTTGCGCGGCGTTTCGAGGAACGCTGCCATGAGGCCTATATGGAGCGCAAGATCGGCGGCTTCCTGCACCTGTACCCCGGCCAGGAGGCCTGCGCCCACGGGGTCCTGGAGGCGGCGCGCCCCGGCCACGACTATGTGATCACCGGCTACCGGGATCATGTGCATGCCATCAAGTGCGGCTCGGACCCCAAGGCGGTCATGGCCGAGCTCTACGGCAAGGAGACCGGCTGCAGCAAGGGCCGCGGCGGCTCCATGCACATCTTCGATGTGGAGCACCGCTTCATGGGCGGCTACGCCCTGGTGGGCGGCCCCTTCCCCCTGGCCGTGGGCATGGCCAAGGCCATCAAGCTCAAGGGCGGGGACGAGATCTCCATCTGCATCCTGGGGGATGCCGCCAACAACCAGGGGACCTTCCACGAATCCCTGAATATGGCCCAGCTGTGGAAGCTGCCGGTGCTGTTCGTGTGTGAGAACAACCTCTACGGCATCGGCACCCGCATCGACCGCTCCACGTCGGAGCTCGATCAGTACAAGCGGGTGGCCGGTTACAACATCCCCTCCCAGCAGGTGGACGGCCAGGACCTGCGCACCGTCTACCAGGCCGCCTGCGAGGCCGTCGACCATGTCCGCGGGGGCAACGGGCCGTACTTTCTGGAACTGCTCACCTACCGCTTCCGCGGGCACTCCATGTCCGATTCCAACGCCTACCGGGCCAAGGACGAAGAGAAGGAGTGGAGCAAACGCGATCCGATCACGATCCTGCGCGACAGCCTGATCAAAGACGGTCAGCTGACGGTCGAGGAATTCAAGGCCATGGACCGCGAGTTGATCAATCATATCGAGGACGAGATCATCAAGTTTGCCGAAGAATCCCCGGACCCGAAGGTCGAGGACCTGGAAAAGTACGTCCTGGCCGAGGACGACCCCTATGTGCGCGGTGGTTCCCGCTGATGGCCGAGATGAGGTATTGGGAGGCGATCCGTCGCGCCCACGATGAAGAGATGGCCCGCGATCCCCTGGTCATCGCCATGGGCGAGGATATCGGTGTCCTGGGGGGGACCTACAAGGCGACCCAGGGGCTCTACGACAAGTACGGCCCCGAGCGGGTGATCGACACCCCCATTTCCGAGAACAGTTATACCGGCGTCGGCATCGGGGCCTCGTTCCTCGGCGTGCGCGCCATCATCGAGCTCATGTCGGTGAACTTCGCCTGGCTGGCCCTGGACCAGATCGTCAATTCCGCGGTCAAGGTCCGCTACATGTCCGGCGGCCAGCTCACCGCCCCCATCGTCATCCGCTCCCCGGGCGGCACCGCCCACCAGCTGGGTTCCCAGCACTCGGCGCGCATGGAGAAGGTCTTCATGGGCATCGCCGGGCTGCGGGTCGTCACGCCCTCCAATCCGCGCCAGGCCTACGGCCTGCTCAAGTCGGCGGTGCGCTGCAATGACCCGGTGTTCATCAACGAGCACGAACTCATGTACAACTTGAAGGGCGACGTCCCCGACGACGAGTACTTCTGTCCCCTGGAGGGCAGCGAGGTCACCCGCGAGGGCACCGATGTCACCCTGTTGGGCTACAACATCTCCACCCAGTGGAACCTGCGGGCGGCGCGAGATCCTGTCCTCCCAGTACGGCATCGAGGCCGAGGTGGTGGACCTGTTCGCCCTGAGTCCCCTGGACCGCCAGGGGATCACGGCATCCGTGAGCAAGACCCACAAGGCGGTGCTCGTGGAAGAGGCCGAGGCCCCGGTGGGCGTGGGCGCGGAGGTGATGGCCATCCTCAACGAAGAGTGCTTCTTCGAGCTGGACGCCCCGCCGGTGCGGGTGTCTGCCAAGTTCGTGCCGATCCCCTATAACCATCAACTGGAGAAGGCCGCCATTCCCAGCCACGACGACGTGGTCAAGGCTGTGCTCAAGCTGCTTGGCAAGCACTAGGCATGGCGGGCGCTCGGCGGGTCAGTCCGTTTCCTGTTTATTGTGAATTTTCCATCGGTCCGGTAAGGAGTGCCAATGGCTGAGCCGTTTGCTATCAAGATGCCTCAGCTCTCGGATACGATGACCGAGGGCGTGGTTGTCAGTTGGGAGAAGAACCTCGGGGACAAGATTCCAGCGGGGCGATATCGTGGCCACGGTCGAGACCGACAAGGCGGTCATGGACGTGGAGGTGTTCCGCGAGGGCTATCTGTCGGGGCCGCTGGCCGCCGTTGACAGCGTGGTGCCCGTGGGCGACCCCATCGCCTACCTGGTCACCTCCGCCGAGGAGGTGGTGAAGGAGGGGCAGGCGTCGGCCCCCGCGGCGGCCGAGCCGCAGCAGGCCGAGCCGGCGGCGGGTCAGGCCCAGCGAGTCCTCCCCCGAGCCCGCCCCCGAGGAGGTGCCGGCGCCCCAGGCGCAAGGGTCAGGGGCGGCGCCGCCCGAGGCGACGTACACCATCAAGATGCCCCAGCTCTCGGACACCATGACCGAGGGCGTGATGGTCAGCTGGGAGAAGCAACCCGGCGACAAGGTGGCGCGCGGTGACGTGGTGGCCACCGTCGAGACCGACAAGGCGGTCATGGACGTGGAGGTATTCCGCGAGGGCTTCCTGTCCGGCCCGGTGGCGCCGGCGGACAGTGTCGTCCCGGTAGGCGAGCCCATCGCCTTCCTGGTGGAGGACGCCGGGCAGGCGCGCACCGAGTCTGCCCCGGCACAGGCCCCCGCCGCCGCCGGCGACAAGGCGCCCGCCGCCCAGTCTCAATCCAAGCCTCAATCCAGGCCCCAACCCAAGCATGAGGCCGGCCCCCAGCCCGCGCCGTCCCGGCCCGGCGCCGCCCCGGCGCCGCGTCCCGAGGGCAGGCAGGCGACGCCCTATGCGCGCAAGCTCGCCGGCGAGCGGGGCGTCGATCTCAATAGCGTGCAGGGCAAGGGGCCCGGCGGGGTCATCCAGGGCAGGGACGTGCCGTCGGCCCCGGCGACAGGCGCCGCCGCCCCCGGGCGTCCCTTCCAGGAACCCATGGTCCCCGGCGAGGGCCGCCCCATGTCGTCCATGGAGAAGGCGGTCAGCCACAACATGGCCGCCTCCCTGACCATGCCCACGTTTCACGTTACCGTGCACGCCCGCACCGGGGCCCTGATCAAGGCCGCCAAGCAGCAGGGCGTCTCGGTGACCGTGGCCATCGCCAAGGCCTGCGCCCTGGCCATGGACAAGCACCCCTCCATGAACTGGGCCTATCAGCCCGTGGACAAGCTGGTGGAGCACGACTCGGTGGACATCGGCATCGCCGTGGAGGCCGAGGGCGGCGGGCTGGTGGTCCCGGTCCTTCGCCAGTGCGACGCCAAGTCCTTGCAGGACCTGGACCCGGAGTGGCGGGACCTGGTGGAGCCGGGCCCGGGTGCGCCGCCTCAAGCCCGAGGAATACGCCAACCCCACGTTCATGGTGTCCAACATGGGCATGCTGAACGTCAGTCACTTCGACGCGATCCCCATGCCGGGCATGGCGGCGGTGCTGGCCATCTCCACCGCCACCGACCAGGGGATGCCCCTGACCGTCACCGCGGACCACCGGGTGGTCAACGGCGCCGAGGTGGCCAAGTACCTGAACACCCTCAAGGAGGCCATCGAGCAGCCCGAGCAGTGGCTGGGCTCGCCGGGGCCGTCCATCCCCGAGGGCGAGTGGGATTATGACGTGGTGGTCATCGGCGGCGGCCCGGGGGGCGAGGACTGCGCCCGCGACCTGGCCGGTCACGGCATCAAGGTGGCCATGATCAACGACGCCCCGCTGCCGGGCGGCGAGTGCCTGTGGCGGGGCTGCATCCCCTCCAAGACCTGGCGCGCCGCCGCCGACCGCATCCGTGACCGCGCCCTCGACGCCCGCCTGGGGGTCAAGGGCACCACCCGCGCCACCCTGAACTGGAAGGCCCTGGAGGAGACCCGGCGGGACGTCCTGGAGCGCCGCGGCGAGATGGCGTTCAAGACCGACACCGGTCTCAAGGTCAAGGTGATTCAAGGCCTGGCCCGCTTTGAGGGGGACCACCAGGTGTTCGTGGACACCTCCGGCAACAGCAAGGATCCCCACGGGCGCGCCGCCCCCGGCGACGGCTCCAAGGGCGAGCGCCTGACCTTCGGCTGTGCGGTCATCGCCACCGGCGCCCCGCCGTTCATCCCGCCCATCAACGGTGTCCAGGACGGCCTGGCCGCCGGCGGGGTCCTGACCTCGGACACGGTGTGGGGCCTGGACAAGGCGCCCAAGCGCCTGGGCGTGATCGGGGCGGGGGCCATCGGCCTGGAGATGGCCCAGATGTTCCAGGACTTCGGTACCGAGGTGGTGGTCCTGGAGGCCCAGGACCGTATCCTCGCCGAGGTCGAGAGCGAGATCGCCAAGAACCTTACCGATATCCTCGCCGATGACCCTAACCTGACGGTGCACACCTCCGTGAAGGTGACGCAGATCAAGGGCAAGCCCGGCGCCATGGAGATTACCTACGCCGCGGCGGACGGCGGCGAGCAGAAGGTGGCCTGCGATTATGTGCTGATGGCCACGGGCAAGCGTCCCCAACTCGATGCCCTGCAACTGGACAAGGCGGGCGTTGCCACCGACGGGCCGGTGGTCAAGGTGGACGGGGCCTGCCGCACCAGCGTGCCCCATATATTCGCCGTGGGCGATGTGGTCGGCGGGCTGATGCTCGCCCATACCGCCGGGCAGCAGGGGCGGGTGGCGGCGGCCAATATCCTGGGCGAGACGCAGCGCTACGACCAGGCCAGGGACTGCGGCGTCATCTTCACCCGGCCCCAGGCGGCCTTCGTCGGCCTGTCCATGGATCAGTGCAAGGCCAAGGGCCTCGATGCGGTGGAGGTCAAGGTCCCCATGAGCATCGATGCCAAGGCCATGATCACCGGGGAGACCGAGGGGCTGATCAAGCTCGTGGCCGACAAGGAACGCCAGACCATCCTCGGCGTGCACCTTCTCACCGATCACGCGGACACCCTGATCGGCGAGGCGGTCATGATGGTATCCTGTGGCCTGACCCTGGAGCAGGTGGGCGCGGCCATCCACCCCCACCCGACCCAGACGGAGCTGTTCGGCGATCTGGCACGGCGTCTGTTGTCGCGCCTGCGCCGCAGCCGCAAGAAGGCCGCCAAGGCCAAGGCCGGCTAGTCACACCCAACGCGGATCGGAGCCATGTCCAATATCAACAAGGTCGTGCTTGCCTATTCCGGCGGTCTGGACACCTCGGTGATCCTCAAGTGGCTGCAGGAGACCTATAACTGCGAGGTGGTGGCCTTCACCGCCGACATCGGCCAGGGCGAGGAGGTCGAGCAGGCCCGGGTCAAGGCCCTGTCCCTGGGCGTGCAGGAGGTCTTCGTGGAGGACCTGCGCGAGGAGTTCGTGGGCGAGTATGTCTTTCCCATGTTCCGCGCCAATACCATCTATGAAGGCGAATACCTGCTGGGCACCTCCATCGCCCGGCCGCTGATCGCCAAGCGCCAGGTGGAGATCGCCGCGGCCACCGGCGCCGACGCCGTCGCCCACGGGGCCACCGGCAAGGGCAACGACCAGGTGCGTTTCGAGCTCGGTTATTACGGGCTCAATCCCGACATCCACGTCATCGCCCCGTGGCGCGAGTGGGATCTGAACTCCCGGGCCAAGCTCCTGGATTATGCCGAGCATCACGGGATCCCCGTGGAGCGGCGCCAGGGCACCGCACCGCCTTACTCCATGGACGCCAACATGCTGCACATCTCCTATGAGGGCGGCCCCCTGGAAGACCCGTGGCAGGCCCCGGAGGCGGACATGTGGCAGTGGACCCAATCCCTCGAGCGGGCCCCGGAGGGTCCCGAGCGGCTCGAGTTGACCTTCGAGCGCGGCGATGTGACGGCCGTCAACGGCCGGTCCATGACCCCGGCGCAGGTCCTGGCAACCCTCAATGAGCTGGGGGCCCGTCACGGGATCGGCCGGGTGGATATCGTGGAGAACCGCTATGTGGGCATGAAGTCGCGGGGGTGTTACGAGACCCCGGGCGGGACCATCCTGCTCAAGGCCCACCGGGCGATGGAGTCCATCACCCTGGACCGGGAAGTGGCCCATCTCAAGGATGACCTGATGCCCCGCTACGCCGAGCTGATCTACAACGGCTACTGGTGGAGCCCCGAGCGGCGCATGCTCCAGGGCCTGATCGACGAGACCCAGGCCACCGTCAGCGGCCGGGTCAGGATCGAGCTGTACAAGGGCAATGTGACCGTGACCGGGCGCGAGTCCTCCGAGAGCCTGTTCGACGCCGGCATCGCCACCTTCGAGGACGACGCCGGCGCCTACGACCAGCGCGATGCGGCCGGCTTCATCAAGCTCAATGCCCTGCGCCTGAGACTCGCCGCCCGCCGCAGCCGGCGGTAGTTCTTCCTTCCCTCTTCTGCTCTCTTCCCCGCTATCCGGGAGAGTCCCGGTCATGACGCGCCGGGGCGGCATGCGCTTGCCGTTACCTTCGTGAAATGCGGGCGAGGGAGCACATTGGCGACATTTGATCCCCCCTCTCCCGGCCTTCGCCCCAAAGGGAGAGGGGCAGCCTAAACCTGAACCCGTCCCCGGGCAGTTTCCTGCATGACGCCAATAACGCAAAGTAGGAACAGATTTTGCTTATACACCATGGATGGTGGATATGATGACAAAATCACGACACATTGCGAGGCGGGTGCCGACCTGGTGGAGTGCGGTCTTGCTGCTGGCCGTCGCGGTCATTGCCGTGGTGGGCGGAATGACAAGAATTGTCCCCAGAGACCATCCGCCGATGGCGATGCCCGCGGATCCCGTCGACTCGTTTCTCCCCGACGACGCCAGCAACGAACCCATCGTCCCCATCAAGCCCGCCACGGGCCTGGATGTGCGCAAGGTGGCGTTGGGCAGGCGCCTGTTTAACGATACCCGACTGTCCGGGGATAACTCCATTGCGTGCGTGACCTGTCATGACCTGTCCCAGGGCGGCACAGACCACCTGATATACCCCAAGGGACCGGAAGGCATCCAGGGCGACGTCAATACCCTGACCGTGTTCAACAGCAGCCGCAACTTCAAATTGATGTGGGACGGCCGGGCGCGCACCCTGGCACAATTGATCGACATCACCGTGAACAGCCCGCGGATGCTGGCTTCCCGGTGGACGGATGTGGTGAACCGGATAAAGGCCGACCCGGACTATCTCGGTGCCTTCGGGAGAATCTATCCCGAGGGGATCTCGAAACACAGCATTACCGACGCCCTGGTGCAATTCGACCGTTCCCTGGTGACCCCCGGCTCCCGGTTCGATCAATACCTGCTGGGCGACGTCAATGCGATCACCCCGGAGGAGCGCCACGGCTACGAGCTGTTCAAGTCCTATGGCTGCACCTCCTGTCACCAGGGGATGAACGTGGGGGGCAACATGTTCCAGGTGTTCGGCGTGATGGCCGATTACTTTGCCGACCGGGGGCATGTCGCCAAAGTGGATCTGGGGCGGTTCAACGTCACGGGCAATAAGCGGGATCGCTATGTGTTCCGTGTCCCCAGCCTGCGCAACGTGGCGGTCACCGCGCCGTATTTCCATGACGGGACGGCGCCGACTCTCGCCGACGCCATTGATGACATGGCCAAGTACCAGTTGGGCCGGCCCATGCCCCAGGCGGACCAGGATGATATCGTGAAATTCCTCCAGACGCTCACCGGGAAGTATGAGGGGAAAACGCTATGATTTCCGGATGGCTGAAGCAGCTGTTGATCGGCATCCTGGCCTTGTTCGCCCTGACCTTCTTGTATGCCAAGACACAGACCGTGGACGCGCCGCGCCACATGCAAATCCTCAATCACCTGCGCGAGTTCAAACAGGTCAACGCCTCCCTGAAGGAGGAGCTTCTCAAAGCCCGTTACGGGTTGGTCGAGCACTATGACGGTATCAACCGGGACATGGCGCGCCTGAGGTGGTTGTACGAGCGTTTCAAAGAGGAGCTGCGGGCCCTGCCCGAGCATGAAGGCGGGCCGAGGATCGAGCGTTCGCTGGGCGAATTGGGCAAGCTGCTCAAGCAGCGCGCGCCCATGGTGGAGCAGTTCAAGTCGCAGAATGCGATTTTGAAAAACTCCCTGAACTACTTTCCGTTCGCCGCCGACAAGCTGGCCGCCCGGCTGTCCAAGGCCGGTGCCGGCCCCCATGACGCCCTGCCCGTGATCAGGCTGTTGAACGATACGCTGCTGTACAATATCCACGCCACCGAGAGCCAGGCCTCGCGGGTGCGCGACGACATCGCCGAGCTGCGCAATACGAAAAGGCTGCGCGACCACGGCAGGGGACAGGCGCTGGACAATGTCCTCTCCCACGCCAAGATGATCGTCGTGCAAAAATCGGAAGTTGATCCTCTGCTGAGACGGATCGTCAAGTTGCCCGTCAACAATGCGCAATAACGAGCTCACCGACGACTACAACCTGCTGCACGAGCAGATGGTCCGTGCGACCAATACCTACCGCTTTTACCTGTACCTGTTTTCGGTGGTCCTCCTGGCCTACATCGGCTATATCATGCTTCAGCTGCGCAAGAGTGCCCAAGCCCTGAAGCAGACCGTGGCCCGCCTCGAGAACCAGAAATTCGCCCTGGATCAGCACTCCATCGTCACCATTGCCGACGTTGAGGGGAACATCACCTATGCCAACGACAAGATGTGCGAGGTCAGCGAGTACGACCGGGAGGCCCTGATCGGCAACAGCCACCGGATTCTGAATGCCGGCTATCACGAGCAGGCGTTTTTTGAACAAATGTGGCGCACGATCGCCGCGGGACGGGTCTGGCACGGCGAGATCAGGAACAGGAAGCGCGGCGGCGGGGTGTTCTGGGTGGAGTCGACCATCGTGCCCTTCATGGACGAACACGGAAAACCCTATCAATACGTGGCGATCAACACGGATATCACCGAGCGCAAGCGCGCCGAGGAGGCCTTGTTCCAGGCCAAGGAGCGCGCGCAGGTGACCCTGCAGTCCATCGGCGACGGTGTCATCACGACCACCGCCCAGGGGGTCGTGGAATATCTCAACCCCATGGCCGAGCAGCTGACCGGCTGGGCCGCCGACGAGGCCCGAGGCCTGCCTTTGCCCGCCATCTGCCACATCGTGGACGAGGTCAGCGGCGATGTGATCGAGAACCCCATCGCCACCAGCCTGTCCGAGCAGCGGATCGTATCCGTACCCATTCATACCCTGCTGCTCAGGCGCGACGGGACGGAGTTCGCCATCGAGCTGACGGCCGCGCCGATCCGCGATCGTACCCGGCAAATCATCGGCGCGGTCATCGTGCTGCACGACCTTACGGAGATGCGTGGTCTGGCGCGCAAGATATCCTACCAGGCGACCCATGATGCATTGACGGGGCTGGTCAATCGTCTCGAGTTCGAGCGGCGTCTGGAACACTTGTTGACCGGGGCGAAAGAGCACGGCCATGAGCACGCCCTTTGCTACATCGACCTGGACCAGTTCAAGGTGGTGAACGATACCTGCGGGCACATCGCCGGCGACGAGCTGCTGCGTCAGCTGGCCACCCTGCTGCAGGGCAAGATCCGCAGCCGGGATACCCTTGCCAGGCTCGGGGGTGACGAGTTCGGCGTGCTGCTGGGCGACTGTCCGCTGCAGCAGGGACGATTCATCGCCGATCTGCTGTGTCAGACGGTCAACGATTTTCGCTTCGTCTGGAACGACAAGACCTTCGAGGTGGGCGCCAGCATCGGGCTCGTGGCGATCAACTCCCAAAGTGAAACCGCCGTGGAGCTGCTGAGCGCCGCGGACGCCGCCTGTTACGCAGCCAAGGACAAGGGCCGCAACCGGGTCTATACCTATACCCCGGACGACAAGGAGCTGAAGCGGCGCCAGGGCGAGATGCAGTGGGTGTCGCATATCAAGAAGGCCTTTGACGAAAGCAGGTTCCAGCTGTATCGCCAGCGGATCATGCCCGTCTCGGACCGGCCCGATGCCGCCGAGCACTACGAGATACTGATAAGGATGAAGGATCACAAAGGGCGCGTGGTGCTGCCAATGGCGTTCATTCCGGCCGCCGAACGCTACAATCTCATGCCCGCCATCGACAAGTGGGTCATCGAGACGGTGTTTTCACTGTGCGCGGCCCAGCGCAAGGAGCGGCCGGATGCGCCCCCCGTCACGTATGCCATCAACCTTTCGGGGACGTCCCTGGGCGAAGAGAATTTCCTCAGTTACGTTAAAGAGCGCTTTGCCGTTCATGCCGTGCCCCCGGAGATCATCTGCTTCGAAATCACGGAAACGGCGGCCATCGCCAATATGAGCAAGGCTATCCTGTTCATGAACGAGCTCAAGGAGCTCGGCTGCCGGTTCTCCCTGGATGATTTCGGCAGCGGGCTGTCTTCGTTCGCCTACCTGAAGAACCTGCCGGTGGACTACTTGAAGATCGACGGCAGCTTTGTCCGCGATATGCTGGATGACCCCATCGACTACGCCATGGTGGAGTCCATTAACAACATCGGGCATGTCATGGGCATCGAGACCGTCGCCGAGTCGGTCGAGGACCCCCGGCTGATGGAGGCGCTGCGTACCCTGAAGGTGGATTACGCCCAGGGCTTCGGCATCGAGCGCCCCCGGCCGCTGCAGTCCGCCCGCAGCCTGGCCAAGGAAAGCTGAAGCATCGCACCCTCTCCCCTTTGGGGAGAGGGCCGGGGTGAGGGGATCATGAAGGGTTTGGTTGATCGGTAATATTTCCGACTGCAGCGAGAAATTGCGTTCTCTCGCCAAGGCGCCAAGGACGCCAAGAAATCAATCTTTTGGTTCCTTGGCGCCTTGGCGAGAGTTTAAAGATCGGATCGAGGAAAACGCCCAAAGGACCCGGTGAGCCGTTCACGATCCCGTCAGTCGCCGCAGGCTCGCCAGGTACGCCTGCTCGTCCGGGGCCGTCCCGTCCCGCTGGGCCTGCCACAGGGTCTCGGCGAGGCACTCCATCACCTGATGCTCGGCGGCGTGGGCGTCGCCCGACTTTTCCCTGAGGCTGCGGTAGGCCTCGATCAGGCCTGCCGGGCGGTTGGCCTGCAGCTGCTCGCGGACCGCGATATGCAGACCGAGGTGCAGGAACGGATTGGTCTCGCCGGATTCCGGCAGGTAATCCTTGTCCATCCGGTCGTCGTCGTCTTCTTCCAGCAGGGCGTGATACTCGGGGTGATGGCCGATGACATCGGCGATGACGCTCTCCAGGGGCTCGAGGGGCCGCCCGGCGCGGGCCTTGGCCCAGGCCTGGTAGTAATAGCGCCGCAACTGGTGGCGGTCCTGTTGGTGAAACATGGCGATCTGTCGGTTGACGCTGACCTCCCTGACAGGGGAGGAGACCATGAGCCGGGGCCTATTCGGCCAGCCTCACGTGGAAGGGGAACTGCATCTGCACTTTTTCATCCCGGCATTTGATATCGAAGTCGACGATCCACACCTCGGGCGTGGTGAACACGCCGCTGTCGCCCCGGTAGATGCCGGAGGTAAGGGCCTGGTGCATGTCGTGGTATTTATCCTTGTCGGTCGGCTTGTGCCCGCGGGGGTATTGGCGAAACCGTATCGGGCAGTCCGCCAGCTGGGGCTTGTTCTGGTAGTGCAATACGGCGGTGATTTCCGCATTCTTGCCGGCCTCCAGGGGCTCGGGGGAGGTGCGCACGGCCAATGTGTAGCCGTCCTTGCTGTTCGTCCATGTCTGGTGCTTCTCGCCACACCCCGCCACGGCCAGCAGCAGTGCCAGGGGCAGCCACGCGCCCTTCAGCCAACGGGATAAACTCTTTCTCTCCACGCAAAACTCCTCTCAACTCGATCGTTGAGCACATATTAACACAGGCCGCCACCCCTCACCCCGCCCCCTGCCCAGGGGAGGAGAGGGCGGTAAAATGAGTGCGTTGCAGCCTGTGGCGGCGTGTCCCTCCGCCCCCGTGGGGGGGTGAAGATCAGGAGGAGGGGCAAAGGGTTTGCGACGGTCCTTACTTGACCGCCGCGGATACGTCCTTGGCGGGGGTCTTGTCGGGGTATTCGCACAGATCGCTGATCAGGCACGTGGGGCAGGCGGGGCTGCGGGCGGTGCAGACGTAGCGGCCGTGGAGAATAAGCCAGTGGTGGGCGTCCTGTTTGAATTCATCGGGGACCGCGGCATTGAGGCCCTTTTCCACCGCCGACACGGTCTTGCCGCGGGCCAGGCCCGTACGGTTGGCCACGCGAAAGATGTGAGTGTCTACGGCGATGGTGGGCTCACCGAAGACGGTGTTGCGGATGACGTTGGCGGTCTTGCGCCCCACGCCGGGCAGGGCCTCCAGGGCGGCCTGGTCGTTGGGGACCCGGCCGCCGTGCCTTTCCAGCAACAGGCGGCACATCTCGATGATATTGCGCGCCTTGCTGTTGTACAGGCCGATGGTCTTGATATAAGAGATGAGGCCCGCCTCGCCCAGCCGCAGAATGGCCTCGGGCGTATTGGCCTTTTGAAATAAGCGGGCGGTGGCCTTGTTGACGCCCTTGTCGGTGGCCTGGGCCGAGAGGATGACGGCCACGAGCAACTCGAAGGCGCCATCGGCCTGGAGCTCGGTGGTGGGATGGGGGTTATGGGCCCTGAGGCGGCGAAAGACCTCGACGCGCTTTTTGCGGTTCATCATAAGAATATAAAAAATAAACGAAAAATAGGGGACAGACCACGGTTTTTTGAGCCAGCCGTAGTTTTTCCCTGCTGGTTCAAAAAACCGTGGTCTGTCCCCTATTTTTCTATTTTTTTCTTTTTTTAGGCGGGGCTGGTTTGGCCGGCGGGTTCGGCGACGGCGCGCCGCTTGAGCCGCGCGTCGATCACGTTCTTCAGGGCGATGAGAAAGCCCAGCCCGATGAAGGCCCCGGGGGGCAGGATCGCCAGCAGGTAGCCGCCGTAATGGGGAAAGACGGTGACCGTCATCCACTGGGCCGACTCGCCGAACAGCAGGTGGGCCTGGGTGAACAGCGTTCCCTGGCCGATGAGCTCGCGCATGGCGCCCAGGGTGACCAGCACGGCGGTAAAGCCCGCACCCATGGCGAGGCCGTCCGCGAACGAGCGCCCGACGGTGTTCCTGGAGGCAAAGGCCTCGGCGCGGGCGATGATGTTGCAGTTGGTGACGATCAGCGGGATGAAGATCCCCAGGATCTTGTACAGCTCGTGATAATAGGCGTTCATGGCCAGGCCGATGGCCGTGACGAACGAGGCGATCACCATGACGAACACGGGGATGCGCACCTCGGGGCGGACCACGTTGCGGATCAGGGAGACGGTTACGTTGGAGCAGGTGATGACCACGGCGGTGGCCACTCCCAGGGCCAGCCCGTTGACTACGGTGGCGGTCACGGCCAGCAGGGGACACAGACCGAGGATCTGCACCAGGGCCGGGTTGTTGTTCCACAGTCCGTCGCGAATGATCGTGTTGTAGCTACTGGCCATGATGGGCTGCCGTCCCTTGAGCGTGGGTTCGAAACAGGGCCTTGCGGTGAGACATGAAGTATTTTAAACAATTGTGCACCGCCTTGACTACCGCCCGGGGGGTGATCGTGGCCCCCGTGAACTGATCGAATACGCCGCCGTCGCGCTTGACGTGCCACTTGTCCGGCGGGGGGTTGGTGAGCGTGCGTCCCTTGAAGGTGGTGATCCAGGGGCTCTTGCTGAGCTCGATGTTGTCGCCCAGCCCCGGGGTCTCGTTGTGGGCGATGACCCGCACGCCCAGGATGGTGCCGTCGTAACGGACGGCCACCAGCAGCCTGATGTCCCCGTTATAGCCGTCGGGCGCCACCGGCGTCATCACCACCGCCACGGGCTTGCCGTCACGCCTTGCCCGGTAGACCGTGACGGGCGAGGCGGTGCCCAGGCGCTTGGGATCGATCACGGTTGTGGTGTCCTGGAGGATGTCGTTGTTGTAGTCGCCGGGCGGGACCAGTTCGTGCAGGCTGGCGAGCAGCGCCTTGCGCTGATTGTCAGCGATGCGCTCCTTGGTGTTGTGGTAGGTCAGCGCGACGATACCGGTGCCCACCACGGCGAAAAGGCCCAGCAGCAGGCCGTTGCGCATCATGGAGCGGAGTATCGCGGCCATGATCGTTACTTGCGGTGCCCGAACACGCGCGGTTGGGTGTAATAATCGATGGTCGGGACCACCATGTTCATCAGCAAGACGCCGAAGGCGACCCCGTCGGGATAGCCGCCCCAGGTGCGGATGATATAGGTCAGTATCCCGATGCCGGCCCCGTAGAGCAGGCGCCCGCGGTCGGTGGCCGAGGCGGTCACCGGGTCGGTGGCGATGAAGAACGCCCCGAGCATGGACGCCCCGCTGACCAGGTGGAACAGGGGCGACGGATAGGCCTGGGGGTGGATGAACCAAAAGACCGCGGCCATGAAGGCCAGGGCGGCCAGCATGGCCACGGGGATATGCCAGCTGATGATCTTCTTGTAGAGCAGCCACAGGCCGCCGGCGAGAAAGCCCACGTTCACCCACTCCCAGCCTTTGCCCCCCAGGGCGCCGAACAGGGGCGTGGACGACATGATGGCGCCCACGCTCTTGTCCAGGCGCAGCTGGGTCTTGAGGGTATCCAGGGGCGTGGCCATGGTCAGGGCGTCCATGGAGGCGTTGCCTGCCAGGGTCCCGTGGAAGGCGTAGCTCCAGGCGTCGGCGAACCCGGGCTGGTAGGCGTTCAGGGCCAGGGGCTGCATCCACATGGTCATCTGCTTGGGGAAGGAGATCAGCAGCATGGCATAACCCACCATGGCGGGATTGAAGGGGTTGTAGCCGAGGCCGCCGAACAGCTGCTTGGCGATGATGATGGCGAAGGCGGTGCCCGTCACCGGTATCCACCACGGGGTCAGGGGCGGCAGTGTCAGCCCGATCAGAAAGCCCGTCACCACGGCGCTGCCGTCACTGAGAAAGGGCTTGAGGGGGCGTTTTCGCATGGACAGCATGAGCGCCTCGCTGCCCAGGGCCGTGACCACCGCCAGGGTGATGTTGATGGTCACGCCCCACCCGAAGAACCAGACATACACGGCGATGCCGGGCACCAGGGCCGCCACCACGCGCAGCATGATGGCGGTGACCGAATCGGGCGTCTTGATATGGGGTGATGTGGGCGTCTCTAGCGACATCCGCCAATTCTAGTTGTTTTGTAATCGGTTACAAGGGCGGCCCGCAAGGTAAGGCGGCCGGCCCGCGGCTCACTGTTCTTGGTCCGCGGACCGGTCCCGGGGCGGCGCCCCGGAGTTGCCGGAGGCGGCCTTGTCCGCGGCCCCGGCCTCGTTCAGCTGGGCCTTCTTCTGCTTGTGACGCGCCTCCTTTTCCGCCTTTTCCCGCTCCAGGCGCTGCTGGCGGAATTCGAACCGGGCGCGGGCGTGGTTGGACTTTTCCTTGTCCCGCTCCCGGTCCCAGATCTCCGACTTGGCGAAGCGGTAGTACTGGACCAGGGGGATGTTGCTCGGACACACATAGGCGCAGCAGCCGCACTCGATGCAGTCGAATACGTTGTACTCCTGCACCTTGTCCAGGTCCTTGGCCCGCGCGTACCAGTACAGCTGCTGGGGCAGCAGGTTGACCGGACACGCTTCGACACAGGCGCCGCAGCGGATGCAGGGCATCACCGGGGCGGTATCCGCCTCCACGTCGCCGGCGGTGGCGGCGATGATGCAGTTGGTGGTCTTGATGATGGGCACCTGCGCCGTGTGCACGGCAAAGCCCATCATGGGCCCGCCCATGAGCAGGCGCTGCAGAGACTCGGGCGTGCCGCCGCAGTGGGTGATGAGCTCCTTCATGGGGGTGCCCAGGCGCACGTCCAGGTTCATGGGGCGCTGCACGCCGGCGCCGGTGACCGTCACGTAGCGCGAGGTCAACGGCTCGCCGTGCTCGACGGCCCGGTAGACCGCGGCGGCGGTGGCCACGTTGTGCACCACCACGCCCATATGCACCGGCAGGCTGTTGCTGGGGACCTCTTTGCCGGTGATGACCTGGATCAGCTGCTTCTCGCTCCCCTGGGGGTACTTGGTCGGGACCATGGCCACTTCGATACCGGCCGCCTCGGCCAGCGGCCGGATGATCTCGTAGGCCTCGGGCTTATTGTCCTCGATGGCGATCACGCAGTGGCGCGCCTGCAGGGCGTGGCGCATGATGAACGAGCCGGCGATGATCTCCCGGGGCCGTTCGCGCAGCAGCATGTCGTCGCAGGTGATATACGGCTCGCACTCCACCCCGTTGAGGATCAGGGTGTCGATGACCTTGTCGTGGCCCGGGGTTGAGCTTGATGAAGGTGGGGAATCCCGCGCCGCCCAGGCCGACGATGCCCGCCTCGCGCACGGCGTTGCGCAGGGCGCTGGCGTCGAGCCCGGCGTAGTCGGCGATGGGGTGGCGCTCGATCCATTGGTCGCGGCCGTCGGTCTCGATCACGATCGCCGCGGCGCTCAGCCCGGAGGGATGGGGGATGGGGTAGTCGCCGATATCGACCACGGTCCCGGAGCTGGAGGCGTGCACCGGGGCGCTGACAAAATCGCTGGCCCGGGCGATGAGCTGGCCGCGCAGCACCTGCTCGCCCCGCTTCCACCACCGGCTTGGCCGGCTCGCCGATGTGTTGATGCAGGGGCAGGATCAGCCGCGGCGGCACCAGCGCCTGTTCAACGGGGCGCAGGGTGGATTCGGTCTTGTGCTGAGGGGGGTGGATGCCGCCGCGAAATGTCCAGTATGGTTGTCCCGTCACCCGTAACTCTCCGCCAGGGCGTGCTCTTCCTCGGGGAACGGCCACTTCCAGGTGGTGACGTCCTGCTGCTCACGGCACCATGGTGATGCAGTCCACCGGGCACGGCGCGATGCACAGCTCGCAGCCGGTGCACTCCGCAGCTGATCACGGTGTGCATCTGCTTGGCGGCGCCGAGGATGGCGTCCACCGGGCAGGCCTGAATGCACAGGGTGCAGCCGATGCAGCTGCTCTCGTCGATCAGCGCCACGCCCTTGGGTTTGGGCTCGCCGTCGAGGGGCTTGGGGTCGCGGTCGAGCAGGTCGGCGAGGGAGCGGATGGTGGACTCGCCCCCGGGCGGGCAGCGGTTGATGTCCGCCTCGCCCTCGGCGATGGCCTGGGCGTAGGGGCGGCAGCCCGCGTAGCTGCACTGGCCGCACTGGGTCTGGGGCAGCAGGGCGTCGATCCTGTCCACGACCGGGTCGCTCTCCACCTTGAAGCGTACTGCGGCGAATCCCAGCAGTAGGCCGAAGGCGAGCGCGAGCAATGTCAGTATGACGACGGCGCTGAGCATGAGGCTATCCTTTGACCAGGCCCGAGAAGCCCATGAACGCCATGGACATCAAGCCGGCGGTGATCAGGGCGATGGCCGGGCCCCGGAAAGGGACGGGGACGTCGGCCGCGGCGATGCGCTCGCGCATGGCGGCGAACAGGATCAGCACCAGGGAAAAGCCCACCGAGGCGCCGAAGCCGTACACCGCGGACTCGAGAAAGCCGTGCTTTTGCTGTACGTTCAGCAGGGCCACGCCCAGTACCGCGCAGTTGGTGGTGATCAGGGGCAAAAATATGCCGAGCACGTTATACAGCAGGGGGCTGGTCTTGTGCACCACCATCTCGGTGAACTGCACCACCACCGCGATCACCAGAATGAAGGTGATGGTGCGCAGGTACTCCAGCCCGTAGGGGGCGAGCAGGTAGGTATCGGCCAGGTAGCTGCAGATGGACGACAGGGTCAGGACGAACGTGGTGGCGAACGCCATGCCCGTGGCCGTCTCCAGTTTGCGGGATACCCCCATAAACGGGCACAGCCCGAGAAATTTCACCAGGACGATATTATTGACCAGCACGGTGCTGACCAGGATCAGGGCATATTCAGTCATACGTCCATGCGACCATGCGGTGATTGAGCCATGTGGAAGATCGTCGGTCGTCCGTCCTTTAAGGTCTATCTAGTTGATTCAACTGAAACATTACCCTAATAGTAGAGTCATCCCCGGAGACAAACAACCCCCGCCGCCCGGGGTCTTTGGCCGGTGCCGTTGTAGTGCCCTCTCATTGCCCCGGCGGTTCGGTAACCACACGGTCGGCAAGGGTTAACGCAGGCGCATGCCGGGCTGGGCGCCGCTGTCGGGCTGCAGCAGCCATATGTCCTTGCCCCCCGGGCCGGCGGCCAGCACCATGCCCTCGGAGACACCGAAGCGCATCTTGCGCGGGGCGAGGTTGGCCACCATGACCGTCAGGCGGCCCTTGAGCTGATCCGGTGAGTAGGCGGCCTTGATCCCGGCGAAGACTGTGCGTGTCTCGGCGCCGATATCCAGGGTCAGTCGCAGCAGCTTGTCGGCCCCTTCCACCGGCTCGGCGTCCACGATGCGCGCGATGCGCAGGTCCACCTTGGCAAGGTCATCGATGGCGATCTGGGTGGCGATGGGGTCGGGCGTCGTTTCGGGCACTGCTGTCTCCTGTCCAGTTGTGACTGCCGCGCCCGCGGAGAGTTCCTGGCCCTGTCTGGCCTCGTCGAGCATGGCCTCCACGTGCTTGGGATCGATGCGCTGGGCCAGGTGCTGGTAGGGCTGGATGGTGTGGTCCTCCAGCAACGTATCCGCATCGGCCCACTGCAGGGCGGGGACGGCCAGGAAGGCCTCCACGCGCTCGCCGAGCACGGGCATGACAGGCTTCAGGTAGAGGGTCAGCAGGCGAAAGGCGTTGACGGCGGTGCTGCACACCTGGTGCAGTCCGCCTTCCCGGCCGGGATCCTTGGCCATCTCCCAGGGCTTGTGCAGGTTGATGTACTCGTTGGCCTCGTCGGCCAGGTGCATGATCTGCCTGACCGCCTCGCTGAACTGGCGCCGCTCGTAGAGTTCGGCCAGTTCGCCGGCCCGGGCCTGCATCCCCTCCACCAGGTTCCGCCCGGCGTCGTCCAGGCTCCCCGCGAGGCGCCCGCCGAAGCGCTTGGTGATGAACCCGGCGCTGCGGCTGGCGATGTTGATGTACTTGCCGATCAGGTCGCTGTTGATCCTGGCCACGTAGTGCTCCAGGTTGAGGTCGATGTCCTCCATGCGGTCGGTGAGTTTGCCGGCGATGTAATAGCGCAGGTACTCGGGATTGAGGTGATTGAGATAGGTGCGCGCGGTGATGAACGTGCCCCGGGACTTGGACATCTTCTGCCCGTTGATGGTCAGGAACCCGTGGGTATTGACCCGGTCGGGGGTGCGAAAATCCGCCCCCTGCAGCACGGCGGGCCAGAACAGGGCATGAAAATTGAGAATGTCCTTGCCGATGAAGTGGTGCAGCTCGGCGCGGCTGTCGGGTCCCCAGAACTCGTCGAAGTCCAGCCCCAGACGAGCGCACAGATTCTGAAAGCTGGCCATGTATCCGATGGGCGCATCCAGCCACACATAGAAGTACTTGCCCGGCGCATCGGGGATCTCGAAGCCGAAGTAGGGGGCGTCGCGGGAGATGTCCCAGTCCTTGAGCCCCGCCCGGAACCACTCCTCGATCTTGTTCTGGGCTTCGGGCTGCAGGGGCCGGCCGCCGCCCGGCACCCGCCGGCTGTCGCCGTTCAGCCACTCCTTGAGGAACGACTCGCACTTGCTCAGGGCGAAGAAGTAGTGCTCGGAGTGACGGATGACCGGCTTGGCGCCGGACAGGACCGACACCGGGTCGATCAGGTCGGTGGGCGCGTAGGTGGCGCCGCACACCTCGCAGGAGTCCCCGTACTGATCGGCGGCCTGACACTTGGGATTGGGGCAGGTGCCCTTGATGAAGCGGTCGGGCAGGAACATCTCCTTGACCGGGTCATACAGCTGCTCGATGGTGTGGCGCTCGATCAGGCCCTTGTCCTTGACCCGGCGGTAGATCTGCTCGGCGAGGGCGCGGTTTTCCTCGGAATGGGTCGAATAGTAATTGTCGAAGGCCACGTGAAAGGCCTGAAAATCGGCAAAGTGCTCCCCCTGCATGCGCTCGATCAGCGCCTCCGGCGACAGGCCCTCGTGCTGGGCCCGCAGCATGACCGGGGTGCCGTGGGTGTCGTCGGCGCACACGTAATAACAGCGGTGGCCGCGCATCTTCTGAAAGCGCACCCAGATGTCGGTCTGGACGTACTCCACCAGGTGCCCCAGGTGCAGGGGGCCGTTGGCATAGGGCAGGGCGCTGGTGACGAGGATGGTGCGTTGCGAGTTTGGCATAGTGACCCTTACATCGACGGATATCTCAATGGGCGACCATTATACGGAATTTGATCCGTGATGCGTGGGCAGGCGCGTCCGGGGGCGGGCGCCGCGGGCCGTTGCCCCTCATCCGCGCCCGATACGCCGGGGCGCGGATCGTGTAAAATGTGCGCAAACTCGCCGATGCCCGCGACTATCCGGCCAAGCCATTCATTCAAAGAGGATCATGGGTATGACAACGGTATCTCGTACGCAAATTGAGGAGGCCCTGACGGGGCGCTCCGACCCCTATCTCGGCACCGACCTGGTGTCGGCCAAGGCGGTCAAGGACATCCGCGTCGACGGCGACCGGGTGGAGGTGGACCTGGAGCTCGGGTTTCCCGCCGCCGGCTACAAGGACGAGCTCGCCTCGCAGGTGAAGGAGTCCCTCGCCGCCGTGCCCGGCATCGCCGATGTGCAGGTGCACGTGGCCTCGCGCATCATCCCCCACTCGGTGCAGAAGGGCATCAAGCCCCTGCCGGCCATCAAGAACATCATTGCCGTGGCCTCGGGCAAGGGCGGCGTGGGCAAGTCCACCACCACGGCCAACCTGGCCCTGGCCCTGAGCGCCGAGGGCGCCAGCGTGGGCGTGCTCGATGCGGATATCTACGGTCCCAACCAGCCGCGCATGCTGGGCATCACCGGCAAGCCCATGAGCAAGGACGGCAAGTCCATGGAGCCGCTGGAGAACCACGGTATCCAGTCCATGTCCGTGGGTTACCTGGTGGATGATGAGACCCCCATGATCTGGCGCGGCCCCATGGTCACCAAGGCACTGGAGCAGCTGCTGCAGGACACCAACTGGCGGGACGCTGGACTACCTGGTCGTCGATCTGCCGCCGGGCACCGGCGATATTCAGCTGACCCTGGCCCAGCGTATCCCGGTCAGCGGGGCGGTGATCGTCACCACGCCCCAGGACATCTCCCTGCTCGACGCGCGCAAGGCCCTGCGCATGTTCCGCCAGGTGAAGGTGGCGGTACTGGGCATCATCGAGAACATGAGCACCCATATCTGCAGCCAGTGCGGCCATGAGGAGCATATCTTCGGCGCCGGCGGCGGGCAGCGCATGGCCGACGACTACAGGTGGACCTGCTGGGGTCGCTGCCCCTGGATATCGCCATCCGCACCAACGCCGACGGCGGCAACCCCAGTGTGATCGCCGACCCCGACGGGCGCATCGCCCACATCTACCGGGATATCGCCCGGCGGGTGGCGGCCAAGCTGTCCCTGACGGCCAGGGACTACAGCGCCAAGTTCCCCAAGATCGAGATAGAAAACCGTTAACGCGCCATGACGACAGAACTGGAGGTTACAACGCCCATGAGAGTCACCCATGAGCATCAAGGCTGATACCTGGATCCGCCGCATGGCCGAGGAGCACGGCCTGATCGAGCCCTTCGAGCCGCGCCAGGTGCGGGAAAACCAGGGCGGGCCGGTGATCTCTTACGGGACCTCAAGCTACGGCTACGATATCCGCTGCGCCGCCGAGTTCAAGATCTTCACCAACATCAATTCGGCCATCGTCGACCCCAAGAACTTCGATGACAACAGCTTCGTGGACGTGCAGGCGGACGTGTGCATCATCCCGCCCAACTCCTTCGCCCTGGCGCGCACGGTGGAGTACTTTCGCATCCCGCGCAACGTCATGGTGCTGTGCCTGGGCAAGTCCACCTACGCCCGCTGCGGGATCATCGTCAACGTTACGCCCCTGGAGCCCGAGTGGGAGGGCCACGTGACCCTGGAGTTCTCCAACACCACGCCCCTGCCCGCCAAGATCTATGCCAACGAGGGCGTGGCCCAGGTCATCTTCCTGGAGTCCGACGAGACCTGCGAGGTCTCCTACAAGGACCGCAAGGGCAAGTACCAGGGGCAGTCGGGGGTGACGCTGCCGAAGGCGTAAGACGAAAAACCGGGGACAGACCCCAATTTACGCCAATGTGCGTTTAAGCCGCGCACATCGGCGTAAATTGGGGTCTGTCCCCGGTTTTTTAATTGGGGTCTGTCCTCTCCCCCATCTCATCATAATCCAGCGGTCGTGTCAGCGGCCTGCCGTCCAGCTGCGGGACGCCGTCCACCAGTTGCAGGCGGCCCTCGGCGAACCAGCCGATAACCTTCACATATAGCGCGTGCTCGCGTTTCAGGACCCGCGCCCCGAGCGCCTCGGGGTCGTCCCCCGGCCGCACGGGGACGCGCACCCGCATGACCACCGGTCCGCCGTCCACCTGGTTGGTGACGAAGTGCACGCTGGCGCCGTGCTCGCCGGCGCCGGCCTCCAGGGCGCGGCGGTGGGTGTCGAGGCCGGGGAAGGCGGGCAGCAGGGAGGGGTGGATGTTGATGAGCCGGCCCCGGTAGTGGGCGACGAACGATTCCCCGAGCACGCGCATGAAGCCCGCCAGGACCACCAGGGCCGGCCGGTAGCGGTCGATGGCCGCCTGCAGGGCCGCGTCGAAGTCGGCCCGCCGGGCGAATTGCTTGTGATCGATGACTTCGGTCTCAATGCCCGCCCGCCGGGCCCGCGCCAGGCCCGCCGCCCCGGGCCGGTTGCTGAGCACCGCACGGATCCGCACGGGCAGCGCGCCCTGGGCGGTGGCATCGATGATGGCCTGAAGGTTGGTGCCTTCGCCGGAGACGAGGACGACGATGGGGATGGGCGTCATGGAGGGATGGGGGCGGCCGGGTGCCTAGTCGTCGTCTCCCGAGAGGATCGCGATGGGCGCCTGCTCGGGCTCGCGCGCCTCGATCACCCCGATGGGCCAGGCGGTCTCGCCGCTGCGGCGCAACAGCTCCAGGGCCGCCTCGCCGGACCGCGCCGGCACGCACACTACCATGCCGATGCCGCAATTGAAGGTCTTGTACATCTCGGTGTCGGGCAGTCCGCCCTGCTCCCGGAGCCAGTGAAAGATCGGGGGCATGGGCCAGGTGCGGGCGTCGATCACGGCGCGGGCCGTCGCCGGGAGGACCCGGGGGACGTTCTCCAGCAGCCCCCCGCCGGTGATATGGGCCATGGCGTGGACGGGCACCTCGGACATCAGGGACAGCAGGGGCTTGACATAGATGCGTGTGGGCGCCAACAGGACACTCGCCCAGGGTCTGGTCGCCCAGGGGGGCCGAGAGCCGGCCTGGCCGGAGATCTCGAGGATCTTGCGGATCAGGGAATAACCGTTGGCGTGCGGGCCGGAGGAGGCCAGGCCGATCAATACGTCGCCGGCGCCCACCCGGCTGCCGTCGATGATGTGCTCCTTTTCCACCACCCCCACGCAGAACCCCGCCAGGTCATAGTCCCCGCCCTGGTACATGCCGGGCATCTCGGCGGTCTCCCCGCCGATCAGCGCCATGCCGGCTGTCTTGCAGCCCGCGGCGATGCCGTCGATTACCTCGGCGGCGGTGTCTTCCTGCAGCCTTCCCGTGGCATAATAGTCAAGGAAGAACAGGGGTTCGGCGCCCTGGACCAGTACGTCATTGGCGCACATTGCCACCAGATCAATGCCGATGGTATCGTGTTTGCCTAGCTGTATGGCGAGCTTGAGCTTGGTGCCGACGCCGTCGGTGCCGGCCACGAGCACCGGGCGGGTGTACCGCTCCAGGGGCAGTTCATAAAGGGCGCCGAAGCCGCCGATCCCTCCCAACGTACCGGGGCGTTCGGTGTCACGGGCGAGTGCCTTGATTTTTCCCACGAGGCGGTTGCCGGCATCGATATCAACGCCGGCACTGCGATAGTTCAGGTGCTTGTTCGGCTCTTTTCCTTGGGACACGGGGCGTATTCACAGGATGATATATGTTGGGCAAGGCGGCCGGTGGTATCCCCGGCCCGTTCCTCACGACCTTCCACTCGATCGGCGCTAAGCTTAGCATAATTGGCCATCAACATTGAGCGTTATTGCTTATTTTTAAGGCGTATATACCGAACGTGTCCCGATACCCCTTCGCATCATTAGTCTGTCTGGTCCTCGCCACGCTGTGGTGCGGCGCGGCGCCCGGCGCCGTCATGCACAAGCTCTACGAGGCCGAGGTGCCCGTCGACGATCAGGGTGAGCAGCAACGTGCCCAGGCGGTCCATACGGCCATGAATCAGGTGCTGATCAAGGTCACCGGCGACAGCGAGATCACCACCAACCCCAAGGTGGATGACCTGCTGGGGCATGCGCAAAAGTATGTCCAGCGGTTCAGCTACCGCACCGTGGCCGGCACGCCGTCCGGGGAGGATCCGCAGAGCGCCATCCCGCAACAGATGCTGCTGGTGCACTTCGATCCGGTTGCCATCATGCATTTTTTGCGGGAGGCCGGAATACCGGTCTGGGGACAGACCCGCCCCACCGTCCTGGTCTGGCTCGCGGTGGAGCAGGACGGGGAGCGGTACATGGTCGCCGGCGACCGCGAACAGGACCTGCAGCATCAGATCCTGCAGGAGGCCGCGCGCCGCGGGGTGCGGGTGTTCCTGCCCCTGTACGACCTGCAGGACCAGCAGGTGCTGGGCGTCGCCGACGTATGGGGGAATTTCCAGCAGGTGATCGCGCAGGCATCCCAGCGCTATGGCGCGGACGCCGTCGTCGTGGGGCGGGTTTATCGGCACGCATCCCAGGACTGGCGGGCCCGCTGGACCCTGTACGAAGGCCGCAACAGCAGCAGCTGGCAGGATGACGGCGGAGACGTCAGCGACGTGGTCGGCCAGGGGGTGGACGGGCTCGCCGATACCCTGGCCCAGCAGTTTGCCCAGGTGATCAGCGAGACCGTGGAGGGCTCCGTGGGACTGAAGGTCACCGGTGTCAGCTCCGTCGAAGACTATGCGCGGGTGACCAAGTACCTCGCCGGCCTCGATTTGGTCTCCCGGGTAGAGGTCGAGCGCGTCACGGGCGACAGCGTGTTCATGCAGCTCGCCCTGCTGGGGGATGCCAAGCGGCTGGCGCAGCATATACGTCTGGGGACGACCCTCGAGCAGGTACCCACCGTCCCCGGCACTCCAGTGGCTGCGAAGGACAATCCGTTAGTGTATCGTCTGCTGCCGTGACCCGTCGCGACATCCCGAACATCATCAGCATGCTGCGCCTGCTGCTGGTCCTGCCGGTCATCCTCATGCTGCTCGATGAGGACTACGAGGCGGCGCTGGCCCTGTTCGCCCTGGCCGGGCTCAGCGACGCCCTGGACGGATTCCTGGCCAAGCGCTACGGCTGGAAGAGCCGCCTGGGCTCGATCCTCGACCCGGTGGCGGACAAGGCCCTGCTGGTCTCGACCTACGTGACGCTGGCTTACCTGGCCCTGGTGCCCGCGTGGCTGGTGATCGCCATCGTCGCCCGGGACCTGGTGATCTTCATGGGGGCGGTGGCCTATCACTATCTCGTCGGCAAGTACGAGATGTCGCCGAGCCTGCTGAGCAAGATCAATACCTTCGGCCAGATCGTGCTGGCGCTGACGGTGGTCACGGCGGCGCACTTCACCGCCGTTTCCATGGGCTTCATCGATGTGCTCATCTACGCGGTGCTGGTTACGACGATTCTCAGCGGGGCCAGCTACGTCTGGTCCTGGAGCCTTCAGGCCCTGCGCGCCCGGTCGAGGAGCCACTGTGGTTGACGGCCGCGCCCGGGAGCGAACGGGGGGAGGGATTAGCCCGCAGCTGCCCCTGAACCTGGCGCTGCGCGATGATGCGACCCTGGCCAACTACTACCCCGGCGAGAACCGGGAAATGCTGCAGTGCCTGGGCGCCCTGGGCACGGACGGCGATGCCCGTGCGGTCTATTTATGGGGCGGTCCCGGTGCGGGCAAGACCCACCTGCTGCAGGCCGTGTGCCACGAGGCCGGCCGCCGCGACCGCCCCTGCGCCTACCTGCCCCTGGGGGAGCCGGCCGGCCTGTCCACGGCGCTGCTTGAGGGGCTCGAGCAGCTCGATGTGGTGTGCATCGATGATCTGCAGGGCATCGCGGGACGGGCGGCCTGGGAAGAGGCCGTCTTTCACCTGTTCAACCGGTGCCGGGACGGCCACGCCCGGCTGGTCATGGGTGCCTGCGCCGTCCCGGCCGGGATTGGACTGGGGTTGCCGGACCTGGTTTCACGTCTGGGGTGGGGGCTGATCTTCCACGTCAGACCCCTCAGCGACGAGCAGATGATCGATGCCCTGCAGTTGCGTGCCCGTCAGCGGGGGCTGGACCTGCCCGTGGATGTGGCCCGCTACCTGCTGCGTCACTACCGTCGCGATATGACCTCCCTGGCGTCGCTCCTGGAGCGGCTCGATCATGCCTCCCTGGTCGCCCAGCGGCGGCTGACCATCCCCTTTGTCAAGCAATGGCTGTGACCGGACCCGGCCTGCCCCCCGGCGAGGAGATACGCGCCGCCGTGTCCCGGGCCCTTGCCGAGGATATCGGTCCCGGGGACCTGACCGCGGCCCTGGTGCCCGAGGCGGCGCCTGCCCGGGCATCGGTCGTCTGCCGGGAGGAGGCGGTGTTGTGCGGCGCGGCGTGGTTCGAGGAGGTCTTCACCCGGCTTGATCCCGGAGTGAAAATCGAATGGCTGCGGGGCGACGGCGAGCCCATGCCGCGACGGTCAGACGGTGTGCCGCCTGCAAGGTCCGGCACGGGCCCTGCTCAGCGGCGAGCGCGTCGCCCTGAATTTTCTCCAGACCCTGTCCGGCACGGCCACCCTGGCACGGCGCTATGCCGCGGCCGTGGCCGGGCTCCCCGTCGAATTGCTGGACACGCGCAAGACCCTGCCGGGCATGCGCGACATGCAGAAGTACGCCGTGGTCTGCGGCGGGTGCCGCAACCACCGCCGGGGCCTTTATGACGGGATTCTGATCAAGGAGAATCACATCCACGTGCTCGGCTCGGTGAGCGGGGCCATCGCCGCGGCGCGCCGGCGCTATCCGAACCTGCCCGTGGAGATCGAGGTGGAGACGCTGGATCAGCTGCGCGAGGCCGTTGCCGCGCCCGCCGACATCGTCCTGCTGGACAACTTCGACCTGCAGACCCTGGGTGAGGCCGTCGCCCTGAACGGGGGGCGCACGGTCCTGGAGGTCTCGGGCGGCGTCAACCTGGACACGGTGCGGGACATCGCCGCTACGGGGGTGGACCGCATCTCCATAGGCGCCCTGACCAAGGACGTGCGGGCGGTGGACTTTTCCATGCGCATGGTATTCGAGTGAGCGGAAAAAAGGGCTCGGAATCGCGACTCCGGCCCCTTTTTTCGAACTGTACTTGCCCGGTTGATAGTAGCTAAAATTCCCCTATTCACCACTTACACAAAGAAAAGCGATTATGCGCACCTCCCAATACCTGCTCGCCACCCTGAAAGAGACCCCGGCTGACGCCGAGATCGTCAGTCACCAACTGATGCTGCGGGCCGGGATGATCCGCCGCCTGGCCGCCGGCATCTACACCTGGCTGCCCACGGGCCTGCGGGTACTTGCGCAAGGTGGAGGCCATCGTGCGCGAGGAGATGGACCGCAGCGGGGCCCAGGAGGTGCTGATGCCCGCGGTACAGCCGGCGGAGTTGTGGGAGGAGTCCGGCCGCTGGGACAACTACGGGCCGGAGCTGCTGCGCATCACGCGACCGCCATGAGCGGGAGTTTCTGCTTCGGCCCGACCCATGAGGAGGTCATCACGCGACCTGGTGCGCCGCGAGATTCGCAGTTACAAGCAGCTGCCGGCCAACGTTCTACCAGATCCAGACCAAATTCCGGGACGAGATCCGGCCGCGCTTCGGCGTCATGCGCGCGCGCGAATTCATCATGAAGGACGCCTACTCGTTCCATCTCGACGAGGCCTCCCTGGAAGCAGACCTATGATCTGATGTACGCAGACCTACACCCGGATTCTTCAGCGCCTGGGCTTGAAGTTTCGCGCGGTGCAGGCCGATACCGGCTCCATCGGCGGCGATACGTCCCACGAGTTTCATGTGCTGGCCCCTGTCGGGGGAAGACGCCATCGCCTTCACCCCCGACGGCGAATATGCCGTCAACGTGGAACTGGCCGAGGCCTGCGCGCCCCGAGGGCGAGCGTCCCGCGCCGCGCGCAGGACCATGCAGACCGTCGACACGCCCGGGCAGCATACCATTCGAGCAGCTCAGCCGATTTCTCAAGGCTCAGCCCGCAACAGTGCCTCAAGACATTGGTGGTCAAGGGCGAGGAGACCGAGTTGGTGGCCCTGGTCGCTGCGCGGCGACCACGAGCTCAACGCGGTCAAGGCGGAAAAGCACCCCCTGGTGGCCGCGCCCCTGGCCTTCGCCGAGGCCGAGGCCATCGGCAGAGTGGTGGGCTGCGAGCCGGGGTCCATCGGCCCGGTGGGGCTGTCGATACCGGTGATTGCCGACCGCAGCGCCGCCCACTTGGCCGATTTTGTCTGCGGCGCCAACACGCCACGGCGAGCACCTGACAGGCGTCAACTGGGGCCGCGATCTGGCCGGAGCCGGCCAGCAGCCGACCTGCGCAACGTGGTCGAGGGCGACCCAGCCCCGACGGGCGCGGGCCACTTCCATTACCCGCGGCATCGAGGTGGGTCATATCTTCCAGCTGGGGACCAAGTACAGCGAGGCCCTCAAGGCCACGGTCCTGGACGAGCGCGGTGCGCAGCATCGTCATGCCCATGGGGTGCTACGGCATCGGCGTCTCGCGCATCGTGGCCGCGGCCATCGAGCAGAACCACGACGACCGGGGCATTATCTGGCCCGCCGCCATCGCCCCGTTTCACTGCGCTCTGGTGCCCATCAACATGCACAAGTCCGTCCGGGTGCGCGAGGCGGCCCAGGATCTGTATCAGCGTCTGTGGGACAGCGGGCTGGAGGTCCTGTTCGACGACCGCAACGAGCGGCCCGGCGTGATGTTCTCGGATATGGACCTGCTGGGGTTGCCCCACCGCCTGGTCCTGAGCGAGAAGGGGCTGGACGCGGGGCGTATCGAGTACAAGGGCCGGCGGGACGAGCAGGCCCGCGACATCCCCCTGGACGGTGTGATCGACTTCCTCAAGTCGGCCATCGACGAGGCCGTTATTTAACCCGGGTCAATCCCATCATCCGGCAGCCCCCGCCCGCCTCGGTCACCGGTATCAGTCACAGCGGGCGGATCGGCAGCTACACCAGGAGATTGGTGATGGGGACGGGCTGGCGCCCATCCCCGGGTGCGGCGCCGAGATACGTTTATGAGGATTCGAGGAACTTGCGCACGCGGGCCGCAGCTTCGCATTTTTTCAAAGAGCGCTTGCTCCTTCGCGCCCAGGGAGGACAATGGTCTTCGCCCCCTCTCACACTGACAGAGGGGTGCGACCGACGCTTAAGCCGCCATCGCCGCCCCCCCTCATCCTATCCTTCTCCCCCCGTCGGGGGGAGAAGGGACGCGGGGCGCTCCGCCCGTGGCGGGGCACTCTTCACGCCCTCTCCCCGCCGGGGAGAGGGCGGGGGTGAGGGGGACCGGTCCGCGTCCCGGCGCCTGTCACTCATCCGCTGGCTATCAATGGCCTTCATGGGCGCGTGCCTGTTCCTGCGGCCGGCCGGTGCCGGCGCCGCGCCGCAGGAGACGCTCGATGACGTCGTATACCCCGTGGCCGGTCAGGTCCATGGAGACGGATTCAAGGACAGGTTCGACGCCCAGGTGTGGCTGAAGGACATGTCCCGGCGTCTGGCCGACAAGGTGCCCGACGGGCGCAAACGCCTGCGGCTGCTGGCGCTCGTCCACCGGGAGGCCGCGCGGCTGGATGTCCCCCCGGAGCTTGTCCTGGCGGTCATCGATGTGGAAAGCGACTTTCACCGCTTTGCCATCTCCGAGGCCGGCGCCCGCGGCTATATGCAGGTGATGCCCTTTTGGCTGCGCAAGATCGGCCGTCCCGTGGCGAATCTGTTCGACCCGAAGGTCAACATCCGCATCGGCTGCATGGTGCTGCGCTATTATCTCGACAAGGAGCGGGGGGACATGATGCGCGCCCTGGCGGCCTACAACGGCAGCACGGGCAGCACCCGGTACTCGGACAAGGTCCTGAAGGCCTTGACCAGGCGCTGGTTCAGGCAGTAGCGGGCGCGCCGGCGTTCAAACGGTTTCGAAATCCACGAAGCCTTCATCTTCGGCGGGCTCAGTGTTCACGCTGTTGACCCGCGCGTGGGTGGGGCCGTCCCACAGCCACTGTTCGAGCATGGCCAGCCGCTGCGCCGGACCACAGGCGATGACCTCCACGCGCCCGTCGGCCAGATTGCGCGCCCGGCCGCGCAGGCCCAGCTCCATGGACTTTTGGCGGGTCGCCGCCCTGAAACAGACGCCCTGGACCCTTCCGCTCACCATGTAGCGTACGCACTCGGTCATGGTCGATATCCCTCCAAGCTTTCAGTGATCGCGGCAAGCCCGGGCAGTCACCCGTGCTGCGGCGCCGCCAGGCCCCGCTGCAGCGCCTCGGTCTCGATGAGCTGCTCGATCCCCGTGCGGGTGATCTTGCCCACCTGGGTCGATGCGATCTCCCCGTCGGGCGTCACCACATACGTGGTCGGCAGGCCCAGGACAGGACCGAGTTTCTGGGCCGTCATCGGGCTGGTGCGCAACACGGGATAGCTCATGTGGTGGTCCCGCATGAAGGCGCGCAGCTTCTCGAGCCCGATCTGTTCATAGTCGATGCCCAGTACCACCACCTGGTGGTCCCTGTACTCCTGGGACAACTTGACGAGCTGCGGGATCTCGTCGAGACAGGGGGTGCACCAGGTGGCCCAGTAATTGACGAGGACCCACTTGCCCCGGTAGTCGGAGAGCGAGCGCATGGCGCCGCCGGTGTCGGGGAGCGTAAAGTCCAGCGCCTTGGGCGGCTTGTGGGGGGTGGAGCAGCCGCCGAGCATGACCGATGCGGACAACGCCAGGATGAGACGGCACAGTGAGCCGGCAAAGGGGCGGGCGCTGATCGAACGGGGGGAGACGATGTTGGCGTCATTTATGCATCAGACGGCTGTGACAGTGGGTGTTGGCGCTATTATATACGTTCACCCCAGGGGCCTGTCCAAGCGGCGGGCGGGTCGCCTCGCCGGTCCCGCTGCAGAATGGGGCTCCCTTTGATATGTCTATGATTTGAAAACATTTGACGGCGGCGCTCCGTGGGGGGCGCCGGTGGATACTGTGCCCGGCGGGGGGCGGCACGGGCTCAGGGACAGGCAACACGTCGGAGGGATGACGGGTTTCGGCAAGTCGGATCATGAAGGGTACAAACGACATCAAAAGGACCGCCCGCTTCGAAAGGAACCCGAAGCTCGAGGCGCTGCTGGCGGAACTGAACGGACTGCTGTCACCGGTCGAGTCGGCGCGGATCCGCCCGGCGTTCGACAAGCCCCAGTGGCCGCCGGTCCTGATCATGGGGTGCGGGCGTTCCGGGACCACCTTGCTGTCGGAGTGGCTGGCCGCCTCGGGCCTTTTCGGTTACCCGAGCAATATCCTCTCCAGGTTCTACGAGGCGCCCTACATCGGCGCCCTGGTGCAACGGATGCTCGTGGAGCCGGATCTGCAGTTCAAGTCCGAATTTGCCGACGTCGTTCCCTTCGGCTATGGCGGGCAATGGGGGTCGGAGGTGGGCAAGACCCGCGGGGCGGCCGCGCCCCATGTCTTCTGGTATTTCTGGCGGCGCTTTTTCCCCGCCCAGGAGATTCAGTATTTCAACGAGGCGGCGCTGGCCCGGGTCGATGGTGGCGGACTGTGTTCCGAGCTCGCCGCTATGGAGTCGGCGTTCGGCAAGCCCATCGCCATGAAGGGTATGTTCGTCAATTGGAACATTCCGTTTGTCCACGGGCTCATGCCGAACGCCATATTTATCCATATCAAGCGTCACCCGTACTACACGGTGCAGTCCATCCTCGAGGCGAGGGAGAAGATGTACGGGAACAGACACGACTGGTGGTCCTTCAAACCGCCCGGCTATGAGCGGCTGTTGGAGCTGTCACCCGAGGAACAGGTCGTTAATCAGGTCTATCTGACCTGCAAGGCCGTCGACGAAGGCCTTGCGGCGATTCCCGAAAAGAATCGGTTATCCATCGGTTACGAGTCCTTTTGCCGGGATCCCGAAGGCGCATATCGGTCGTTGCTGGCAAAGCTGTCGAGCAACGGCTACGAGGTCCGGGCCGCTTACCGGGGACCAACGTCGATCGAGGCGCGCAACGCGGACCGGCTGGGTGGCGGCGCGCGCGCGGGTCTATTCCCTTTACCGCGAGCTGGCCGGCGATGAGCCGGCGCCGTCGTAGAGGCTGTATCCGGCGCCAGCCTTTGAACGGGGATATGTGAATTGTTCGAGATCGTGGCCTATTCCGCGCGGGGACGGGTGGCCGGCCGGGGGCCGGATACCGCCTTCCTGGACAGGCTCGAGGCCGGGGACCGTCTGGCCGTCGTCCTGCCCAACGGCTATGAGCTGGCGGTGGTCCTGCTCGAGTGCTTCAAGCGGGGCATTGTCTGCGTCCCCGTGCAACCGAATCTGCCGCAGGCGCAGATCGACTTCATCATCTCCCACAGCGAGGCGGCGGCCAAGGTGGTGCCGGACGGGCGGGCATTGCGCTTCACCCGGCTCAACCGGGGGGCGCGCAAGTCCCCCGCCGGGGACAGGTTCCTGATCTACACATCCGGCTCGACCGGGTTTCCCAAGGGCGTGGTGTTGACCGACTCGGCGGTGAGGGCGAACGCCGAGGCGGTGGCGGCGCTGCACGAGTTCGGTCGGCGGGGCGCCCATGCGACCTGCCTGCCCCTATTTCACTGCAATGCGCTGATGATGTCGCTGCTCGGCTGTTACCTGTCGAATACCAAGCTGGTGCTATGCAGCCGTTTCGAGCCCGCGCAGTACTTCGCCGCCGTGCGCGAGGAAAGCGTCGACACGGCATCCATCGTGCCGGCGCTCCTGCACCGGCTCGTCGAGGCGGAACCCGCCTGGCCGGCGTCCCTGCGCTACCTGATCACGGCCGCCGCACCGCTGACGGGCGTTCTGGCGCGGCGGTTTTTCGATCTATACGGTCCGCACCTCGTCCAAGGCTACGGGCTGACCGAGGCGGTAAATTTCAGCTTCGTGATGCCCCCGATGGACGGGGACGGGTTTCGCCGACACTACCTGGCCGCGAATCCGCCGGTCGGCAAGCCCTTGCCGGGTACCCGCTTTCGAATCGAGGGCGGGGAGGTGCAGGTCAAGGGGCCGAACACCATGCGCGGGTACTGGCGCAACCCCGAGTCGACCGCCTCGGTCCTGACCGAGGACGGCTGGCTGAAGACCGGCGACTTGGGCGAGTTGCACGACGAGCTGTTGGTCCTGAAGGGCCGGATCAAGGAGGTCATCAACCGCGGAGGGGAATCCTTTTACCCGGCCGCACTGGAAGAGACCTTCGAGCGGGCGGGGCTGGCGCGCCCGTTCGCCGCGCTGGCCGTTGAGAACGAGCGCCTCGGCGACGATATCGGCTGCCACGTCGCGACGAATGATATCGATACCGTCTTTGCGGCGGTGGAGGCCTGTCAATACAAGCCGGGCGCCGTGCAGACCGGATCGTTGTCCCTGTCATCGACGGGCAAGGTCAGGCGCGGGCAAATGGGTCGCGCGCTGTTCAGTGTGAACGCCGCACCGGAGCGCTATGGGAAGCTTCTGGCGGCCACCCGCCACGCCCTTGAGGGCATCGTCGCCCCCGGCGCGGCCCCTCCGGCCAACGAGGCGGCCCGCTACATAGTGGCTAAGGCCCGGGAGGTGTTGCAGAGCGCCCATGCCCCGGCCGGCGGACCGGACCGTGACCACCGGATCTTCCGGGTGTTGAATCGGCTGACAGCGTGCTGGCCGCAGATTGCCCGGGCCGAAGGTCCCCAGCCCGGGCGCATTGCCTGCATTGACGGCCTTATGGGGGAAATATGGCGCGAATGGCCGATGGTGGATTTTGCCGAGATGGTTGGAAAGTTTCTTGCAAAAAGAGGCCCTCATGAGGGCCATATCCTGGAGCTGACCGGGCCAGGTGGCTCCTGCATCGGCACGATTCGGGAGTCCGCCCGGTGCAGCGGACTTGCGTCCGCGCCCTCGTTGGACGGCGCCGCCTCGTGTGACATCGGCGGGTTCGAGGAACAGGCCGGTTCGTCAAAAGATTGGCCTGCCTATGACGCCATTATTGGCGTCAACTGCCTGCACTTGGCGGCTGACAAGTCCCGGACATTGGCCGCCATCCACGAGCGGCTGAGGCCGGGAGGCGCCTTGGTCCTGGCCGAAGGGGTTCCCGTGACGAACGTCAGCGGCGCTCAATGGTGCCTGGCCCCGGTGTTCGGTTTGATCCCCGAATGGCGCATGCACGGCGGTTTTCTGCCCCGGCGTGCGTGGATCGAAATGCTGCACGACGGCGGCTTTTGCGACTGGGGCTACGCCACCCTGCGCGCCGGGGCGCATGACCTGGGCGGACTGATATGGGCACTTGTCAAATAACAATGTGAGGAAGGGGCGCGAATGGACAGGGACATTATCATCATCGGTGCCGGCAGAGGGGGGCGTTTCGCCACGGATATCTGCGTTGCGGCGGGACGCAATGTCACGGGATTTCTGGATGATATCAATCCCCCGGGCACGTTGATCAGCGGGCGGCCGGTCCTCGGCGGGACGGACCGGCTGGAGGACATTCGCGTCCTCGGCGACCACGACTTTCTCATCTCCATAGGCGACATCGGCTGGCGTCGGCGTTTCTGGCGCCGGATCAAACGCCAGGGGGGAAGTCTGGCATCAGTTATGCATCCCAATGTGTACGTGTCACCCTACGCCACGCTCGGTGACGGATACCTGATCCATCCGTTCACCAGCATCTACGCCGGCGCGGTGCTGGGTGAGCTGGTCATGATCGAGGACCACGGGTCGGTCGGGATAGACGTGGTGATCGAGGACAACGTCGTCCTGGCGCCCGGTGTGACCCTGACCGCCCAGTCGGGCGTCGGACGCGACACCTTCGTGGGCGCGGGGGTTACGGTGACACCGGAGTCGAGGATCGGTCATGATTGCCTGATCGGCGCGGGGGCGACGGTGACCTCTTCGGTTTCGGCGGGCAAGGTGGCCTTCGGTGTGCCGGCCCGGGCGATCAGAGACAACACGAATGGAGGCTGAGTGATGCGGTCAATGATTTCACTGCATCGAGGGAAGAGATGAATCGGTTTTATGGCCTATGATGGCCCAGTGTACCCAGGAGGCGAATCCATGAGTGTTCCAAAGTACGACATGGCAAAGGTGGAAGGGAAGCGAGCTCACGAGCAAGAAGCGCTAAAGCGACTGTTCGGCGTGGATTATTTCGACGAAGGCACGCGCACGATACAGGAAGCCCGTGACGACGACCTGTACTACTACAAGGTGTTCGTCGGCGCCCATTCCATCGACATCGAAAAGGGTGACAGCTGCTATTACCTCTCGGATGACAAGACCACCGCCTTGTTGTGCCGCGGTCCCAGGCAGATCCAAAGCAGGCACGTGGCAACCCTGATCCGCGGGTTCATGCCCGAGAACAAGTCCTGTGAGATTGTCACCAAGACCAACCTCCCCTACGTGAACGGCTGCTCGAGCAAGCAGGTGTTCCCGCCGGACCGTCTCGGCGATCCGACGCTGCAGATCCTGAACATTCCGCCCCATTCTTCCGAGCAGGCACACCATATCCATTCCACCGTCCGTGTGGCCTATATCCTGTCCGGCTCGGGCCGCAGCATCGTGGGCATGGACAACAAGGTGGTGGTCGAGGACCTGTATCCGGGCAAGACGGTCATACTGCAGAAGATGTGCCCGCACCATTTCGAAACCGACGGGGAACACCTGGTGGTGCTGCCGCTGCACGTGTTCAGCTCGGTCGGCATGCTCGAGCAAAATCATCCCATGTTCAACGGGACGCACATGACCTAGCTCACACTGACGTGGCGTAACCACGGACCAACGTCTTCCCTCCCTCCGAGCCGGATTGGCATCTAGCAGCGCCAGTTCGGCTCTTTTTTATGCGCTTGTCCTCCGTTTCGACCGGGGTGCCGGCCCGGAAGGGGCGATACAGGGTCGTCATGGACAATTGCCCTCCGTGCCCGTTTGCCCTTGGGTTATCATGAGAGAAATTTCGACATTCGTTTCCAAGGGGAGGCAACCAGTGACGCAGCAAGCTGAGTATCGAACCGAGCGGGACAGCCTGGGCGAGTACCGTGTGCCCGCTGACGTCTGGTACGGGGTGCAGACGGCGCGCGCCGTGGACAATTTCCCCATCAGCGGGCGCCGGCCCGACCGGCACTTCGTCCTGGCCCATGTGCAGGTCAAGCGGGCGGCGGCGGCGGCCAATCACCGGGGCGGCTGGCTGGACGAGGCCCTGACCACGGCCATCATCGAGGCCTGTGACAGGATCCTGGGGGGCGAGCACCTGGATCAGTTCGTGGTGGATCGCTTCCAGGCGGGCGCCGGCACCAGCCACAACATGAACAGCAACGAGGTGATCGCCAACCTTGCCAATGTGGCCCTCGGGGGCGAACGGGGGCGATACACGCCGGTACACCCCAATGACCACGTCAATATGGGCCAGAGCACCAACGATACCATCCCCACGGCGATCCGCCTCGCCGCTTTGGCGAAGCTGCCGGCGCTGACCGGCGCCGTGAGACCATGGCCGGGGCGCTGGAGCGCATCGCCGACGGGGAGCGGGATACGGTCAAGAGCGGCCGCACCCACCTGCAGGATGCGGTCCCGACCACCCTGGGCCGGGAGTTCAACGCCTATGCCTGGACCCTGCGCCGCTGCGCCGCGGGCGCTAGCGAGGCACGTCGGCCGGCGCTGTGCGAGATCGGTCTCGGGCGGCAGCGCCGCCGGCACCGGCCTCAATACCGCGCCCGACTATGCGCCGAGTGCGGCCGCCGAGCTGGCCCGCCTGACCGGCGAGTCCATCCGCCCGGCGGCCGATCTCGCGGCGCAGATGCAGTCCATGCACGATCTGCAGCGCCTGTCCTCGGCCATCCGCGACCTGGCGCTGGAGCTGACCCGCATCGCCAACGACATGCGCCTGCTCGCCTCGGGGCCGCGCACCGGCCTCGGCGAGATCCGCTGCCGCCGGTGCAGCCCGGCTCGAGCATCATGCCGGGCAAGGTCAATCCGGTGATGTTCGAGATGCTGAACCAGGTCTGTTATCAGGTCCTGGGCCAGGATGCGGCGATCAGCGCCATGACCCAGGCCGGCCAGCTGGAGCTCAATGTGATGATGCCGGCCCTGGGCTCGGCCCTGTTCGATGCCATGGACTGGCTGACCAATGCCGTCACCGCCGCCACGCAAAAGAATCTCGAGGGCCTCAAGGTGAACCGCGAACGCTGCACGGCCTTTCTCCATGGGAGCGTGGGGCTGGCGACCCTGTTGAATACCCGCATCGGCTATGCCCAGGCGGCGGAGATCGCCAAGCTGTCCGAGCAGACGGGTCGCCCGGTCCGGGACCTGGTGGAGGAGCGCGGCTTGATGGGCGGCGACGAGTTCGATCGGCTGGTGCTCAAGGCGGCGCGGGACGGACGGATCGACTGACCGTGATCCGGGTTAGGTGGTTTCTTTGGAGGCGGTTTTGCCGTGGAGGCCTTCGGCGTTCTTGGGCGCCTTGGATTTTTGGAAGTGGTCGGGGTTGATGTGGGAGAGAAAGATCGCACCGCCGATGAGCAGGATGCCGCCGGCCAGGTAGAGCAGGTTCAGGGGCGTATCGAACTCCATCTCGATGGCCTTCTCGAAGAACTTCACGATCAGGATCATGAGGATGACCTTGGCCAGGCGCGACTTCAAATCGTCGAGGCTGTGAATCAGCAGCACGCTGGACGCGGTCTCCGAGCGTTCGGCCAGATCGATCTTGCTGATGAACAGCTCGTAAAGACCCAGACCGAATATCAGCAGTATGGTGCCGAGCAGGTAGCCGTCGACCACCTCCACCACATGGGTGACCGTGGCGGCGTGTATCTCGCTGCGGGACGCGTTGCTCAACTGGGGCGAGGCGTAGTGGGTAAGGTGGCCGACCGTGTAGACCGCATCCACCGTCGCCATGAAGAACATGGCCAGACTGGCCGCGATGCTGGTGACAACGGCCGCCAGCACGATCAGACGGCTGTTCCACAGGATGCTTTCGAACAGGTGTTCAAGTCGTTTCATTATTGTGCTCTGCTTTTAGCAGGTTGTTGAAAAACTCCCTCTCCCTATAGGGAGAGGGATGGGTGAGGGGGCAATGAAGGAGTAAGTCCTTGTTCTTATCCCCTCATCTTATCCCTCTGCCCTGAAGGGCAGCCCCCCCAAGGGGGGAAGGAATTCAGTCGCCCACCGTCAAAAGGCGCTCTCTCTTTTTCCCTCTCCCCGCCGGGGAGAGGGTTAGGGTGAGGGGAGTGATTGTAAATAAGATCGCGCGCCCGGGCCACTCGGGTGCTCACTGGGTGGCTTCGCCCCGGTGTCGGCGCGGGGCGGCGGAGCGCTCGCCGCTCCCCTTCGCGTCCAGACGGTAAAGGTCCAGAAGCGGCGTGTCCATGATACGGTCCAGGGCCCGGTTGGCGTCGGCCAGCACCCCGGCCAGGGCCCGGTTCCAGGCGTCGTCGGCGTCCCATGGGCCCGTATCTCGGGGCACGGCGTCGGGCAGGGCGCGGTAAAGGTCGCCGAGGGTCAGGGTTGTCACGTCTCTGGATAGGGACCAGTGGCCCTCGTCCGTGCTGTGAACCAGCTTCTGGGTGCGCAGCAAATCGAGCAATGCCAGCAGGTTGGATTCGTTGAGGTTCGGTTCTTGTTCCAGCAGCCCGTCAGTGCTCACCGAGTCACCGTCGTGCTGGGCCCGCGCGAGGCGGCCCATGATGCGGTAGGCGGCAATCAGCTCGAGCCCGGCGATGCTCACGTCCTGACGGCTCCGTTCCCGTCGAAAGTGAGCGATGCAATAGGTCAGCTCTGCGCCCAGCAAGGTGACCACCCAGGAGATGTAGATCCAGAACAGGAACAGGGGGATGACCGCCAGCGATCCATAGATCACCGCGTAGGTGGGGACCTGCGTGACATAGTAGGCGAATGCCTGTTTGGCCCCTTCGAAGAGCACCGCGGCGGCCAGGGCCCCGGTCAGGGCATGGCGTATCCGGACCGGGCAGTTGGGCACCAGGGTGTACAACAGGGTGAAGGCGATGATCATGAATATGAACGGGAGGATGCCGAACAGGAGCGCCTTCGCGTTTCCGCCTACGGTTTCCTGGATCAAGGGCAGGGACGCCACGTAGGAGGTGGATGCCAGGCTCAGGCCGACGAACAGCGGTCCCAGGGACAGCACCGCCCAGTACACCAGAAAGCTGGTGGCCCGTCTGCGCTTGACCTTGATGCGCCAGATGTCGTTCATGGCCTGGTCAATGGTCTGCATGACCATCAGGGCCGTGACGAACAGGAATATCACGCCGACGGTAGTGAGGTTGGCCGCCTTCGAGGCGAATTGTTCCAGGTATTTTTGGACCACCGCGCCGGTTGCCGGCACGAAATTGGTGAACAGGAAATGGTGAATGGTCCCGGTCAGGCCGCTGAACACGGGAAAACCCGACAGGACGTAGACGGTCACGGCGACCAGGGGAACCAGGGCAAGGACGCTGGTGAAGCCCAGGGCCCCGGCGGCCTGCAGACCGCGGTCTTCACCGAACCGCTCGGACAGGTAGCGGGTGAAGTCGACGCTCAGGTGCCAGTGGCGTTTGATCGTTTCGCTGAGGGGGGGCATGGCGGGGCTGATCCCGGCGGCGACGGCGGACCCCGCTACAGGGCCGCCTGACGCCCCGGATAGGCTTGATCGGAGAGGGCCTGGCTGGCGGGCGATTGGCGGCCCGGGGGGCGGCTCTCGGGCTTGTCCAGCTCCCGCAGCAGCACCGATACGCCGTCGTAGGCCGTCTTGCCGTGATTGTGTTGATAGGCCTGTTCCACCGCATCCAGTTGGCGCCGCTGTTCTTCGTTCATGGCCGGTCGCCGGTCGCGGGCCGCATCGATCATGGGTTTCGCCTTGTCCATATAGAACCGGTTGACGCGCTTGTTCAAATCCAGCGTAATGCCCTGCGCCCGGTGCAGCAGCGCCTGGGGGTGATCCGTAGAGGCGGCCCCGGCTTTGACGCGGTTCAAAGACGCCGTGGTGGCGTCGTCCAACAGGCCCAGCATGTCCGCGTCGTGAGCGGCCTGCTGGGCATCGCGGATCGCCACCGCGAGGCGCTTGGCGTTTACCGCTTCACGTTTGGCGTTCATCGCCGCGTCCCTGGCCTGGCCGTACTCGTGCCGGGCCAGGGACAACTCGGCGTCGGAAAGGTCGCTCTCGGCCTTCTTCAGCAGGCCCGGTGCATGGATATCGGCGTCGGCCGCGTGCGCCGCCTGCAGGGATTGGCGGGCGTCGCTCATCTGTTGAATGGGCGCCGCGGCGCAGCCGACGAGCAGGCACAGCACGCCCCATGCGGCCAGGAACATCAGCATTGGCGGACGGTTGATATTCATCGCCGTTCAATCCAAAATGCGCATAGTAGCGGTACCTGCAATCAAGGGCATGGGACCGCTCAAGTGATTTACGGAGTGGTTATGCATGGGGCTAACGACGAGGGCAATAGAGACATCGCTGGGAGGGCATGGTAAAAGCCGTCCCTATCCGCCCTGTTCACTTGAAAGCTATCACCCCCCCTATAGGCTGTCAAGAATCCGCGCCGGCACCCGTCACGGCCGCGGGGGATGCCTGTGATGGGGTATATCCTGGTCCTTTACTACAGCCGCCACGGCTCGGTGGCGCAGATGGCGCAGCTGGTGGCGAGGGGCGTTGAAGAGGCGTCGGGCATGGAGGCGCGCCTGCGTACGGTGCCGGCCCTGTCCACGGTATGCGAGGCGGTGGAGGATGCGATCCCCGCGCAAGGCCCCCCTTATGCCACACTGGAAGACCTGCGCGGCTGTGCCGGTCTGGCCCTGGGGAGTCCGACCCGGTTCGGCAATATGGCCGCGCCCTTGAAGTACTTCATCGACAGCACCAGCGCCCTGTGGCTGTCCGGGACCCTGGCGGGCCGGCCGGCCGCGGCGTTCACCTCCACCTCCAGCCTGCACGGTGGCCAGGAGAGCACCCTGTTGTCCATGATGCTGCCGCTGCTGCATCACGGGATGTTCATCATGGGGCTGCCCTATACCGAAGGAGACCTGCTCCAGACCACCAGCGGGGGGACGCCCTATGGGCCCAGCCACACGGCGGGCATCGAGAACAATCAGCCCCTCAGCGAGGAAGAAAAGCGCCTGTGCCGGGCCTTGGGCAGGCGTCTGGCCAAGGCGGCGGACAAACTGGGGAAAGCTTAAAACACCTTGTGCCGCCGGGCGGCGCGACAGGGCCGCTCCGTCAGACCCGACGGCGCCGCCATGTGGCGGCGTAGAGCAGCAACAGGGTCAGCAATGTGACCCCTCCCAACGCCCCCCCGCTTTTACCTTTACTGCCGCCGGTGCTGGCCGCAGCGGTGACGGTGGTGGCCGTCGTGGCCGTGTTGTTCGATTTGTCGGGATCGGTGCCGGCAAAGTTGACGCTGGCGCTTGCCGTGAGGACCCCGGCCTGGGTGGGAGTGACGTCCACCGTGGTTGTGGCGCTCTTGCCGGCCAACACGGTCCCCAGGTTACACCGAACCACATTTGTCGACTGATCTTTGGTGCAGGTACCCGACGGCGAGGGGACGTTCACGCTGGCCGGCAGGGTCAGCACGGCGATGACGTTGCCGGCGTCATCGGAGGCCTGGCTGGTGATGCTGTTGGTGACCTTCAGGGTATAGGTGAGCGTGGTGTCCGCGGGCAAGGGGTTCGGGCTGCTGGACAGGGCCATGACCAGGTCCGCCTTGGCCGGGGTGGGGGTGGTGCTTTTCTCCACTTGGGTATTGGCCGTGGCCGTGTTGTTGCTGGTGTCGGGGTCGGTTTCGCCCGAGGGGACGCTGACCGAGGCGCTGAACTGCAGGGAGCCCTCGGCGGTGGGGGTGACGAATATGGTTACGGTGGCCTGGCTGGCGTCGGCCATGCCTTTCAGGTCGCAGGTCACGGTGGCGCCGGAGTTGCTGCAGTTGTTGCTGCCCCGGCTCGAGCTGACGAAATCGAAGGTCACGTTGGCGGGCAGCGTGGCCGTCACCTTGACGTCCGAGCTGGGCGATGGGCCGTTGTTGGTGACGTTGAGAATATACTGCAGGTCGTTGTTGACCTGGACCGGGTCGGGATTGTCGGTGATGGTGACGCCGACATCGGCCTGGACGGTGATGCTGGTCTGGCGGCGGCTCGATTGTTCGCCGCGGCTTGTCGTCCGTGCCGTCGAAATTGACCGTGGCGTAGTTGGTCATTGGCCCCGCGACGGTGGGCTTCACCGTGAAGGTGATGGTGTGGCTGTCACCGGGGGCCATGGTGTAATCAGGCGAGGGGCCGAGATTGCAGATGATCGTTTTGGCGCCGGAATTCTCAGTGCACGCGCCGCCCGCCGCCGTGGTCCCATCGACTTTGGTGCTGTTGCTCACCAGCGTTGCGCCGTTCGGCAGGTTGTCGATGAGCTTACCCCCGGTACGCGGGAGGTGCCGGCGCCGGTTGCTGGGATAGGTCACGGTGATCGTATACACAACATCGTCCTTGTTGAGTATGGCCGGATCGGGGCTGGCGGAGACGCTGGCCTGGAGGTCGGCGGTGAGGTTGACCCGGGTACATCAGTGGCTGTCACTGTCGTTGGCGGAGTTGAGATCCGTCTCGTTGCCGCTGACGCTGGCCTGATTGGTGAGCGTTCCCGTGGCGTTGGCCGCCACCTTGGCGGTAATGATCACCGGCACGGCGCTGCCCGCACTGATCGCGCCGACATTGCAGCTGATGGTCTGTACCCCGGCGCTGGTGGTGTTGGTGAGCGTGCAGCCGCTCCCGGGATGAAGGATGTGCCGGCCGGGAATTGTCCGTGAGGGTGACGCCGCTGGCATTGTTCGGGCCGTTGTCGCGAATCGTGACTGTGTAGGTCAACGTACCATTGGGGTTCACCGGGCTGGGCGCCACAGTGCTGTGCACGCTCAGGTCCGCCGGAGTGCCGGCGCTTTGTTGGACCTCCACAGCCCCCACGTCGCATGCTCCATTGACGGGGCGGGAAAAGTTGCGCTGATCCTTGGCGAGGCTCTGGCCGTTTTGATCGGTGCAGTCCAGGGTCGGGACGGCGTCAATCGCCGGGCTGCCGGCGCTAACCATGACAGTTTTTGAGGGACCGCCGTTATAGTCCGGGCCGGAACTGGAGAATAGAGGGTCTGTGCTGGATTGATCGCCGGTCCCTTTGATGACGATGTTCTTGTTGGTGCCCGGGGTGAGGCAAGAGCCGTTGCTGTCCAAATTATGGCCCTCAGACTGGAGCTGTCCGCCGGTATACGAGCCGCTGGTGCCGGCGCTGCATTCAACGTCTTCAGGTGCCGCGTTGGGTGCGGCGTTGCCGGCGATGATCGTGTTCATGATGGAGGTGACGCCCTTGGGGTAGAAGATGCCCCCCCCGAAGCCTTGGTTGTTGTTCGGAGCGCCGTTAGCGTGGTTGTGGCTGATGGTGCTGTTGATGATGGTGGCGCTGGCCGATCCCGCAGTGCTTTGGTTGAAGATGCCGCCACCGCTCTGGGACGTGTTGCCGTCTACGGTGCTATTGAGAACGAGAATCGTGCCGGTGCCGGTGTTGGCGATACCACCCCCTTGGGCGCCGGTATTGCCCGATACGAGGCTCCTCACCAATTTCACGGTGCCGGCGTTGGAGATGCCGCCTCCCTGGCCGCCCTGAGTGCTTGCGCCGACATTGTCCGAAATGTTGGAGTCACTAATGGTCAGCTCGCCGCCGTTCACTCCGATGCCCCCACCGGACCCTGCCGTATTTCCGGTGATGGTCGAGTGGCTGATATCCATCTTGCCGAACGTTAGCAGGATTCCACCGAAGCTGCTGGCGGTATTGCCGCTCACCTTCGAATATTCGATGGTGACATTGCCCTTGTTCGTTGGTTAAACCGCCGCCGCCAGTGGCCGTATTGTCATTGTTTGCTGACAAGGACATCAATGAGGGTCAAATTACCCTCGTTTTTGATGCCGGCCCCACCTAACGTGCTCGAGGAGTCGGTGTTCCCGCCCTGCACTACGAGATTTGAAAGAGTGGCGTTTATTCCGGAGGTGGGGATGTCGAACACGCGGTCAATGCCAGTGTTGCCGCTGAGGGTCCCACCGGCATCGATGACTGTGGCGCTGGCAGAGTTGGGGTCGTTAGACGCGCCGTTGATGGTCAGGTCATCGGTGATGTCCAGGTCGCCGGTCTTGGCCTGATCCTCGTTTCTTCCCTGGATGGTGAGCAGGTAGGTTGCCCGCGGTGCAGCCGGATGACGTCCGCCCCGGGCCAGGCGTTGGCCTCCTGGACGGCGGCGCGCAGGGTGCAGGTGCCGCCGGCCGTCGCACACAATCCGTCGCCGGGTGCGGCGTCCACCGCGTCCGTGGTGTCGTTGACCGTGAAGGTCATCGCCAGGAGCTGTTGGGAGGTGAATAAAGACGTTGCCAGGAGGATGGCCTGCAACCACCGGGCCGTATGGCCCTGAACACGGAACTTGCGCATAGGCACCTAGTTTATCATCATCTATTGATGAGCAGATTGTCCTTCCGGTCGCAGCGGGCAGCGGAGAGTACGTTATCGTCGTTCTAGATAAGCGACGCGATTTGTGCCTGCGCCATGCGAGTACCATGGCCCTGGCACTCGCAATTGTACTTGAAAACCAGGCCGATATTAGCATAAATTTATTTTGTTTTCAACAAGATAATCAGATCAATCACTTGCCGTGCCCATGGGCTTGTCGGGCAAGCGATATGACCCGGACCGCCGCATGCAGCAAGCGCCCGCATCGCCGAGGGGCGTGCCGCGGATGCCTCCGTTTAAACGCCCGACCAAGCAGCTTCAAGAGTTAGATAAAGGGTCCCATGTCAGACAGCGCCACCGTGCAAAACGCCTCCCGCCCCCATGCCCCATTGTTGATCGAAACCGTTCAGGGGCTGGAGGACGAGCTGCGCCCCGAGGGCCGCCGCGTGGCGGTGAGCCTGGACAGCGACCTGGAGCGGGATTTGGGCTTCGACAGCCTGGCGCGGGTGGAGTTGTTGTTGCGCGTGGAGCGGGCCTTCGATGTGCAATTGCCCCAGGAGCTGTTCGCGAGCGCCCGCACCCCCGGGGACCTGCTGGAGGCGCTCGCCGGCGCCGCGTCCGCGCCGCGCCCGGCGCCGGCGGCCGTCACCGTCCCGGCGGCGGAACAGGCGCTGGCCGAGCCCGTCCCGGCCGCGACCCTGGTGGAGGTGCTGGAGTGGCATGCCGACCAGCACCCGGACCGCGTTCATGTGTTGCTCTACGGGGAAGGCGGGGTCGAAAGTGAGCTGACCTATGGTCAACTGCTGGAGGCCGGTCGCGGCGTGGCCTACGGCTTGATCAGCCGGGAGGTGGCGCCGGGCCAGGCGGTGGCCATCATGCTGCCCACGGGCGCGGCATTCCTGCACAGCTTCTTCGGGGCCCTTTTGGCGGGAGGCGTGCCGGTGCCCATCTATCCGCCCCTGCGCCGGGCGGGGCTGGAGGACCATCTACGGCGCCAGGCAGCCATCCTGCGCAACGCCGAGGCCGTCGCCCTGATCACCGTGCCCGAGGCCAAGCCCTTCGCGAGCCTCCTGCAGGCCCAGGTCCCCGGTCTGCGCCACGTGGTGACGACTGACGAGCTGCACCTGCCCGGCCCTTACCCCCGGCGGCCGGCGGTCAACGGTGCCGATCTGGCCTTGCTCCAATATACCTCGGGCAGTACCGGCAGCCCCAAGGGGGTCATGCTCTCCCACGCCAATCTGTTGGCCAATGTCCGCGCCATGGGGCGGCGCCTCCAGGTGGACAAGGAGGACGTGTTCGTCAGCTGGCTGCCCCTGTACCATGACATGGGGCTGATCGGGGCCTGGCTGGGGTGCCTGTACTACGCCATCCCCCTGGTGCTCATGTCACCGCTGACCTTTCTTACCCGCCCCGCCGATTGGCTGTGGGCGGTGCACCGCTACAAGGGCACCCTGTCGGGCGGGCCCAACTTCGCCTATGCCCTGTGCCTGCAAAAGATCCGGGACGAGGACATCGAGGGCCTGGACTTGAGTCACTGGCGGTTCGCCTTCAACGGCGCCGAGCCCATCAGCGTGGACACGCTCAATCGGTTCTGCCGGCGCTTCGCCCCCTACGGGTTCCAGGGGCAGGCCATGACGCCCGTCTACGGGCTGGCGGAGAATTCCGTTGGCCTGGCCTTCCCCCGGGGACGGCGTCCCCCGCGCATCGACTACATCGAGCGTGAGCCCTTCGTGCGCCGGGGCGAGGCGCGGCCCGCAGCGCCCGATCACGCCCAGGCCTTCGTCTCCTGCGGCGAGGCGCTGCCCGGGCATCATATCCGCATCGTGGACGATCACGACCGGGAGGTGGGCGAGCGGCGCCAGGGGCGGCTGCAGTTCCGGGGACCGTCGGCCACCGCAGGCTACTTTCACAACCGGGAGGCGACGTTGGCCATGTTTCACGGGGAGTGGCTCGACTCCGGGGACCTGGCCTATGTCGCCGACGGCGAGGTCTTTGTCACCGGGCGGTCCAAGGAGCTGATCATCCGCGCCGGGCGCAATATCCATCCCTATGAACTGGAAGAGGCCGTCGCAAGGGTGCCGGGGATACGCAAGGGCTGCGTCGTGGCCTTCGGTATTGCGGACCCGCGCGACGGTACCGAGGCCCTGGTGATCGTCGCCGAGACCCGCGAAGAGGACGCGGCCGCGTCGCGAGGCGCTGCGCAGGCAGGTCACGGCGGTGATCATCGACATCATCGGCAATCCGCCCGATGACGTGCGCCTGGTGCCGCCCCATACGGTGTTGAAGACCTCCAGCGGCAAGATACGGCGCACCGAGAACCGGGCCCTGTATCAGCGCGGTGAGCTGGGGAGGCGCCGCGGCAAGTGGCGACAGTGGGCGCGGCTTTTGTTGCCCGCGGCCCGGGCCGGACTCCGGCGGGGGGCGGCGGGCCTGGTGCGAAGCAGCTACGGGGTCTATGCCTGGTCGGTGTTCATCCCCGCGGCGCTGGCGACCTGGGCGGCGGTGGCGGTGCTGCCCGGGCGGTCGTGGCGCATGGGGGTGATCCGTGTGATGGGTCGGCTGGTGTCGGCGCTGACCCTGATCCGGCTGCATATCGAGAACCAGGACCAAGTGGCCCGCTCATCGCCGTGCATCGTCGTCGCCAACCACGCCAGCTACCTGGACGGCCTGGTGCTGAGCTTCATCCTGCCGGGGGCCCTGGGTTACGTGGTCAAGCGTGAGCTGGCCGGGAATTTCTTCACCCGCGTCTTTTTGCAGCGCATCGGCGCCGAGTTCGTGGAGCGCTTCGACGCGCGCCGCGGCGTCGAGGATATCAAGCACCTGCAGGCGGTGGCGCGCAAGGGCGAGTCCCTGGTGTTCTTCCCCGAGGGTACGTTCGTGCGCGGGCCCGGCCTGCGCACGTTTCGCATGGGCGCCTTCCTGGTGGCGGTGGAGGCGGGGCGGCCGGTGGTGCCGGTGTCCATCCGGGGCACACGGTCCGTGCTGCCCGCCGATACCTGGCTGCCCCGCCGCGGGACGGTCACCATCACCGTGGGTGAACCGGTCCATCCCCAGGGCGGGGACTGGGCGGCGGCGGTCAAGGTTCGCGACGCCGCGCGGGCCCAGATCCTCGAGGGCAGCGGCGAGCCGGATCTGGCGTAGCCGGCGTTCGTGCAACGGGAGTCGAAGTCGCGGCGAATCTTCCATTGATCCCCTCACCCCTCCCCCTCCCGGAGGGAGAGGGGGACCGCTAGCAGGGTCCTATGGGCAACCAGGCAGACGTCCCTCCGGGGGTATGCTCTTTCTCCCCCCTCCCTCCGGCCGGGTAGGGGATCAATGGGGGCTGCTTCCCGTTATTTGCTTGAATCCCATGGAATAACCCCTATGTTCCAGGTATGTCATCGTCTCGTTCTTTGAGCAGGATCAATCCTCCGGGGGCGGTTATTTTGTTTAATTGATATGTAAGATTCAGAGCATTAGGGGAGACACCATGCGGTTTGACAAGTTAACCACCAAATTCCAGATGGCCCTGTCCGATGCCCAGAGCCTGGCCGTCGGACGCGATCACCAGTTTATCGAGCCCGTGCACCTGATGGTCGCGCTGCTGGATCAGGAGGGGGGGACGGTGCGCCACCTGCTGACCCAGGCGGACGTGAAGGTCGATCAGCTGCGCTCCCAACTGGGGCAGGCCATGGAGCGCCTGCCCAGTGTCCAGGGCGGGGCGGCAGGCGAGGTCACATCTGTCCAATGACCTCAACCGCCTGCTCAATGTCACCGACAAGCTCGCCCAGCAACGCAAGGATCAGTACATCTCCAGCGAGCTGTTCCTGCTCGCCGCCCTGGAGGACCGCGGGGCCCTGGGCGACGCCCTGCGCAAGGCCGGCGCGGCCAAGGGCAATATCGAGCAGGGCATCGACAGCATGCGCGGCGGCCAGGGCGTGTCCGACGCCGGCGCCGAGGACCAGCGCCAGGCCCTGGACAAGTACACCATCGACGTGACCGAGCGCGCCGAGCAGGGCAAGCTGGACCCGGTCATCGGCCGCGACGACGAGATCCGCCGCACCATCCAGGTCCTGCAGCGGCGCACCAAGAACAACCCGGTGCTGATCGGCGAGCCGGGGGTGGGCAAGACGGCTATCGTCGAGGGCCTGGCCCAGCGCATCGTCAACGGCGAGGTCCCCGAGGGCCTCAAGGGCAAGCGGGTGCTGATGCTGGACATGGGCGCCCTGATCGCCGGCGCAAAGTACCGCGGCGAATTCGAGGAGCGCCTCAAGGCCGTGCTGAAGGATCTGTCCAAGCAAGAGGGTCAGATCGTGCTGTTCATCGACGAGATCCATACCATGGTGGGCGCGGGCAAGGCCGAGGGCGCCATGGACGCGGGCAACATGCTCAAGCCCGCCCTGGCCCGCGGCGAGCTGCACTGCATCGGCGCCACGACCCTGGACGAATACCGCAAGTATGTTGAGAAGGACGCCGCCCTGGAGCGGCGCTTCCAGAAGGTGCTCATCGACGAGCCCACGGTGGAGGACACCGTGGCGATCCTGCGCGGCCTGAAGGAAAAGTATGAGGTGCACCACGGCGTGGAGGTCACCGACCCGGCGATCGTCGCCGCGGCGACCCTGTCCCACCGCTATATCACCGACCGCAAGCTCCCGGACAAGGCCATCGACCTGGTGGACGAGGCGGCCAGCCGTATCCGCATGGAGATGGATTCAAAGCCCGAGGAGATGGACCGCATGGAGCGCCGGCTCATCCAGCTCAAGATCGAGCGCGAGGCCCTGCGCAAGGAGAGCGACGAGGCCTCCAAGAAGCGCCTGGAGACCCTGCAGACCGAGGTCGACAAGCTCGAGCGCGAGTTCTCCGACCTGGAAGAGGTGTGGAAGGCCGAAAAGGCGGCCCTGCACGGCGCCCAGCAGTTCAAGGAGGAACTGGACCGGGCGCGCATCGAGCTGGAGACGGCGCGCCGCGCCGGCGATCTGACGCGCATGTCGGAGCTGCAGTACGGGCGCATCCCCGAGCTGGAGAGGAAGGTCACCGAGGCCACGGCGGCGGAGAGCCGCGAGATGAAGCTGCTGCGCAACCGGGTGACCGAGGAGGAGATCGCCGAGGTGGTCTCCAAGTGGACCGGCATCCCGGTATCGAAGATGCTCGAGGGCGAACGGGACAAGCTGCTGCGCATGGAACAGGCCCTGGAGCACCGGGTGGTGGGCCAGGACGAGGCGGTGCGCGCCGTGTCCAACGCCATTCGCCGCTCCCGGGCGGGGCTGTCGGACCCCAAGCGCCCCAACGGCTCGTTCCTGTTTCTCGGTCCCACGGGCGTGGGCAAGACCGAGCTCACCCGGGCCCTGGCCGCCTTCCTGTTCGACAGCGAAGACGCCATGGTGCGCATCGACATGTCCGAGTTCATGGAAAAGCACTCGGTGGCGCGGCTCATCGGCGCCCCGCCGGGCTACGTGGGCTATGAAGAGGGCGGCTACCTCACCGAGGCGGTGCGCCGCCGGCCCTACTCGGTCATCCTCCTGGACGAGGTGGAGAAGGCCCACCCGGACGTGTTCAACGTCCTGCTGCAGGTGCTCGACGACGGGCGCCTCACCGACGGCCAGGGCCGCACGGTGGACTTTCGCAACACCATCATCGTCATGACCTCCAACCTGGGTTCCCACGTCATCCAGGAGATGGCCGGCGAAGAGAACTATGACGCCATGAAGTCCGCGGTCATGGAGATCGTCGGCCAGCACTTCCGGCCCGAGTTCATCAACCGCGTCGACGATGTGGTGGTGTTCCACCCCCTGGGCCGCGAGCAGCTGCGCCGGATCACCGAGATCCAGGTGGGCTACCTGCAGCACCGCCTGGTGGACCGGGAGATGGAGCTTGTCCTGAGCGAGGCCGCCCTGGACAAGCTGGGCGAGGTGGGCTTTGACCCGGTCTACGGCGCACGGCCGTTGAAGCGGGCCATTCAGCAGCGTCTGGAAAATCCCCTGGCCGAGGCCATCCTCGAGGGACGCTTCATCCCCGGCGACCGCATCCGCGTGGACATGCAGGACGACGAGCTGACCTTCACCAAGGACGGCCGCGCCGCCGAGGCGTCAGCGGCGTAGGTGCCGGCAACCGCCTGATCCCTGTCGTTGCTCCTTCGTTGGGGGGGGCGGTAAGGGTCAGGCTGATCATAGTGCATGCTTCCTGACCCCCTCACCCCAACCCTCTCCCCCAAAGGGGGAGAGGGAGTAACGAAGTTCCCTGCAGAGCGGGCGAAGTTCGCCCCCTCTCCCCCTTGGGGGAGAGGGCCGGGGTGAGGGGGTTATCGGCCTGACGGCCGGCCCGCGCGCCGCCGCGCGGTGACAAAAAGCAGGCCGATCAGCCCACCAAGGGTGAGGGGCGCCAGCGATCCCGCCCCCGCCGGCACCAGCTCGCCGCCGCCGGCCGCGATCTGGGCCTGGGTTCTGGGGGCGCTGGCCACTACGGCCGGGTCGGTGACCGTGTGATTGGCGACCCCGTCGGTGTCGTTGGGTCCGCCGTCCTGGATGGTTACCTCCAGACACATGTAGCCTTGGTAGACTCTTTTCTGGCCTTGTCTTTGGCCTTGGTCCAGCTCTTCCTGGGCCAGTGTCTTCAGGGACTTGGAGTAGGCCGGGCTGCCCGGAGGGGGGCAGTTGCCGTTGGAGCCGGGGTAATTGCCCTTGTTGCCCGCGTTGTTCTCCGCCAGGTTATCGCAGCACCCTTTGATTGTGTTCTTGTCGTCGTAGACGAATTCCTGCCAGCCCTTGCCCGGATGAAAGACCAGGTAGTGGGGATTGATCGGCAGGGCGTATTGCTGGGGGATGACCACGTGGGCGACGCCGCCCGCCTGCGGGATGCGGCCGATATCAAAGTCCTGGAACACGTAAGGCGGATAGCACGAGGGCGGGCGCATATCCTGGGGCAAGGGATTGCCCGGCGCCTGGGTGCCGCTGGGATTGGCGATGCACTGCTGGGATATAGGACTGTCGGAAGTGTGCAGCGCCGCGCCGCCGGTCGGGCCGCCGTACTTGGTGATGTCGTCAAAGGTCACATCGGCGGCGTCGGCGCCGGCGGCAAAGGCCACGTCCCCCAGTGACAGGGTCAGGCCCGGGTCGGCCATGATGAGGAATGCGCTGGCGTTGAGGCGAACCTCCTGCAGGACGTTGACGGGCAGCATATTGGAATCCAGATAATCGGGGATGCCGTCGTTGTCGGTGTCGGCATAACCTTCCATCACGTCGGGGATGAAGTCGCCGTCGGAGCCATTCCTGCGGGTGTCGTCCCGTGTCGCCGTCGGTGATTAGGGAGGGCCAGAGTGGCCGTCGGGGTCCGTGGTGGGCGATTGTCCTGGATCGCCAGCTGATTGGCCAGGCTGGCTTTCGACGTCGATCGAGGAGCGAGGCCGCTGACCGTGGTGTTGGTCGTAGCTCGCTGTCGGGTCAGCTGCCCACGTGACAGAGCGACGCCCGGGCGCATGCGCCGGATAGACGCGCGGGGGCCGAGACTGCCGGGGTCGAAGGAAAAGGTGTTGTCCGCCAGGCACGCTGCCCTGGGGCGGGCTCAGGGCGCCGTCCGTCGCGCTCCAGTCATAGCAGACAGCGCTGTCGCCGTTCAGGTCCAGGGTCCACGCGGTGATCTTTACCGTGCCGCCGCCGACGGTGACCAGGCGTCGATTGATGCCTGCCTGGTTGGCGGTGATGTCGATGATGGGCGAGACGGAGGCGTTGGCGATATACACGGTGCTGCCTTCCAGGGCGGCTTCGGTGGCGGTCTCGGGGACAACGAGTTTCGCCACCGTGTCACCGCTTTGGAGTGCTGTCCCCCACGCTTCTTCAGGAAGGTCATGGTGAGTTCGGGGGGCGCGCCCGAGTCCACTTGCGCCATTTGTGATCGGCGTGGCGCCGGTGGGGATCTGCTTGGAATTCGCCGGGACGACGTCGCCCTGGCGCGGCGACCACATAACCGATGGTGGTACCCGCGGCGGGCGGGTTCGCGGGGTCGGCCAGCGGCCCGGATAGATAGCCGCGCGGCCGGTGCGGTGATGTCGGCGGTCTCGGGACCGCTCTCCGCCGCATCCGCGGCGTTGTTGACGGCGACTTGAAGCAGGGCGATTTCCTCACCCTGGCTGATGCTGGCACCAAGCTGCTTTTCGAGGCTGACGCTCGTCACTATCACCGCTGGAGGTGCCGTCACCGAACTGTGCCATCTTGACGGGCGTGGCGTTGGGGGCGGCGCTGTCCGCGCCCGCGGGAAGCACCTCCCCGGGCGTCGCCACCAGATACGCGATGGGCTTGCCCACGGCGGGCGGGCTGTTGAGACCGGCCAGGGGACCGGACAGGTAGCCGCCCTTGACCGCGGTCAGCGGCACCAACAGGGAGGTGACGGAAACCGTGCTGACCGGCGGTGCCCCGCTGGCGGGCGTGACGGTCAGGGCGGTGCTGGACGCCCCGGCCGGGACCGTCACCTTATACGTGGGGCTTAAATCGAACGTTGCGAGCACATCGCCGGCGCGAAAGGCGTCACCCGCCTGAACGTTGCGCGTGAAGTTCTCTACGCCGCCCGTGGTTGACCCGGCCACCTGCGGCAGGTCCGGCATGTAGACCGGGATGCGGTGGGCGGGCAGCTGACAGGCGCAGCCGTCCGCCGGGATCACATCGCTTTGGTTGGCGACCAGGTAGAGCAGGGGCTGGCGCCCGAGAGAGGATTCTCTCGTCGGGTCGTAAAAGGGACCCGAGATGTAGCCGCTCGGCATCCCGAGGGCGACGATGTTGTAGGACCGTGCTGTCTTGGTCCCGCCGCTGATGCTGTAGGCGTGTGGTGGGCGCCGTCCCGCCCAGGGTTACCCATATGTCTTGAGGGTTGGTGGTATCGCCGATGCGGCTGATCGTCAAGGTGCCGCCGCCCACCGCTCCTTGCCCCGGCGCGGCGAAGGGGTCGCTGGCCGTGGCGCCGATGCTCGGTCCGTCGAACATGTCGATGGTCGCGCTGGAGGGATTGCCCAGGGCGTAACTGTTAACGCAAGGCGGCGCACTGAGCTGCTCGGGGGGGCATCTCAAGCTCACCGTGAGCTTTTCGATGGCCGACACGCCCCCTTCCGTTCCTTCCGTCGAAGGGTCCTGGGACGGTATCACGTTGATGACGGTGGTGCGCTGGCCGCTGGAGAATGTGGCCTCGCCGGCCAGGGGCACGAAATCCCGGGTCGACGAGGCGAGCCCGTAGATATCGATGACGGCGATGTCGATGGGGCGGCCGTCGGTGCTTTGCAAGGCGGTGCTTTCGCCGGGATTCTTCTTCCATTCGGTAATGGTGCCCTTGGAGGGCATCTTGATCGTCTCGATGACCCCCGAGGGTGCACTGGCGGGGGCGGCCTGGGTCGCGCAATCGGTCCTGACGGTCGCTTGCACGTCGGTCGATGACTGAACGATATAGCCGATGACGGTGCCGGCGGGGATGGTCGTGTTCAACTGGCACAGGGGGCCGGAAAAGAATTGCCCGCTGACATTGAATATCGGGGCGATGTTCAGGGTCTGGACGGCGTCCGTGATGTTGTGGAAGAACCGTCAAGGGGGCGTCGGTGCTGCCGGTGCGCGTCACGGTGAAGGCCCCGGCGTTCTTGATGTTTTCTTGAAGCTGGGGCGTGGTCGCCTGGATGGACAGGGTGGGGAGCGCGGCGGCGTGGCCCGGGAGGCTCACGGCGGCGAGCCACAGGCACATGAACGCATAGATAATGCCCGCCTTCAGCCCCCCCGGGGACGGGCCTGTGGTGTTTGAAACCCTATTAGTCACCATGCTGAATGAAGGATTCGTTATGAATAATTCTTAGTATAATGATTTTATGATTCGCGCGGCCTAAGGGGTTTTGTTGTTCTTTGTCGCTTAGGCGCGAGCCCCCCACCAGCGCTTAAAGTATTCCGGAACACGCGTTCTTTCAACCCCTTGTGCGCCGAGCGGGCCCGCCGCTTGCCTGCGGTCCGGCTGCAGGCGCGGATTCAAAACAAAGATTTAGTTGTTCCGGTCCCCTTCGGCCAGCACATTGCGCAGTACGTACGGCAGAATCCCCCCATGATCAAAATACTCCACTTCGTTGGGCGAATCCAGGCGCGCGGTGACGGTGAAGCGGTGCTCGGCGCCGTCGTCGCCGGTCGCGACGATCTCCAGGGCCTGTCCCGGTGCCAGGTCGTCCAGCCCGTGTATATCGAAGCGTTCGCGGCCCGTCAGCCCGTGGCTGGCCAGGGTCTCGCCGGGCTGGAACTGCAGGGGCAGGATGCCCATGCCGATGAGGTTGGAGCGGTGGATGCGCTCGAAGCTCTCGGCGATCACCGCGCGCACCCCGAGCAGCATGGGGCCCTTGGCCGCCCAGTCCCGGGATGAGCCGGTGCCGTATTCCTTGCCCGCCACCACGATCAGCGGCACACCCTCGTCCCGGTACTTCATGGCCGCCTCGTAGATGGTGGTCTGCTCCCGGTCGGGGAAGTGGGTGGTGATCCCCCCTTCGGTCCCCGGCGCCAATTGGTTGCGCAAGCGGACATTGGCGAAGGTGCCGCGCATCATGACCTCGTGGTTGCCGCGGCGCGCCCCGTAGGAATTGAAATCCTTGGGCGCCACGCCCTGGTCGATCAGGTATCGCCCGGCGGGGCTTGCCTCGGCGATGGCGCCCGCCGGCGAGATGTGATCGGTGGTGATGGAGTCGCCCACCAGCGCCAGGACGCGGGCGCCGGTGATATCGGTGGCCGGCTCGGGGGCGGGGCCGACGCCGTTGAAAAAGGGCGGTTCCTTGATATAGGTGGAATCCGGGTTCCAGGCGTAGAGCTCGCCTTCGGGGACCTCCAGGGCGTTCCACTGGGGGCTGCCCTCGAAGATGTGGGCGTAGCCGTGCTTGAAGGCCCGGGGTGTCACATATTCCCTGCTCAGGGCGTCGACCTCCTCGCGGGTGGGCATGATGTCCTTGAAGTACACGTAATTGCCGTTGGGGTCCAGGCCCAGGGGGTCGCGGGTCAGGTCCACGTTGAGGTTGCCCGCCAGGGCGTAGGCGACCACCAGGGGCGGGGAGGCCAGATAGTTGGCATACACCATGGGGTTGACGCGGCCCTCGAAGTTGCGGTTGCCGGACAGCACCGAGGCCACGGCCAGGTCGCCCTCGCGGATGGCCTGGGTGATGTGCTCCGACAGGGGGCCGCTGTTGCCGATGCAGGTGGTGCAGCCGTAGCCCACCAGGTGAAAGCGCAGACCCTCCAGGTAGGCCATCAGCCCGCTGTCCTTCAGGTACTCGGTGACCACCTTGGAGCCCGGGGCCAGGCTGGTCTTGACCCACGGCTTGACCTGCAGTCCCCGCTGCACGGCGTTTTTGGCCAGCAGCCCCGCGGCGAGCATCACCGACGGATTGGAGGTGTTGGTGCAGCTGGTAATGGCGGCGATGACGATCGAGCCGTGGCACAGGGCGTAGTTGACCCCGTCGGGCTGGCGCACCGGGATGCACAGGTTGAACACATCCTGATCGTCCTCGGGCTTGCGCACGGCCAGCTCCGGCGGGATCCACATGGGGCTGCCGCCCTCGGTCACCCAGCGCCTGACGGCGGCGTCGTCGTCCAGGGGGGCCTCGCCGTCCTCCTGCAGGCGCTTGGCCAGGGACTTGCGGAACGAGACCCGCACGTCGGACAGGGCCACCCGGTCCTGGGGCCGTGACGGCCCGGCCAGGCTCGGCTCCACCTTGTCAAGGTCCAGCTCCACGGTGTCGGTGTACTGGGGATAGGGCCGATCCGGGCTGAACCACAGGCCCTGGGCCTTGTAATAGGCCTCGGTCAACTCGGCCTGTTCCTCGCCGGCCCGTCAGGCGCAGGTATTCGGTGGTCCGCTCGTCCACCGGGAAGATGCCGGCGGTGGCCCCGTATTCCGGCGCCATGTTGGCGATGGTGGCGCGGTCGGCCAGGGTCAGCTGGGCGAGACCGGGGCCGAAGAACTCCACGAATTTGCCCACCACGCCGTGCTGGCGCAGCATCTGGGTGATGGTCAGCACCAGGTCCGTGGCGGTAATGCCCGCCTGCAGGGTGCCCATGAGCTTGAAGCCCACCACCTGGGGGATCAGCAGTGAGCTGGGTTGGTTGAGCAAGGCGGCCTCGGCCTCGATGCCGCCCACCCCCCAGCCGAGCACGCCCAGGCCGTTGATCATGGTGGTGTGGGAGTCGGTGCCGATGAGGGTATCCGGGAAGGCCCAGGTCTTGCCTTCCAGCTCGGCGGTCATGGTGACCCGCGCCAGATACTCCAGATTGACCTGGTGGACAATGCCGCTGTCGGGCGGGACCACGTGAAAATTATTGAAGGCCTTTTGTCCCCAGCGCAGGAATTGGTAGCGCTCGTGGTTGCGGTCGAACTCCAGGTCGCTGTTGGCCTGCAGGGCGCCGGTGCTCCCGTAGCGGTCCACCTGGATGGAATGGTCCACCACCAGGTCGGCGGGGGTGAAGGGATTGACCTTCGAGGCCCTGCCGCCCAGGCGCTCCAGGGCCGAGCGCATGGCGGCCAGGTCGGCCAGCGCCGGGACGCCGGTGAAGTCCTGCAGCAGCACCCGCGCCGGCATGAACAGGATCTCCTTGCTGGGATCCGCCAACGGGTCCCACTGGGCCAGGGACTCGATGTCCCCCTTTTTAACCGTCGTGCCGTTCTCCCGCCGCAGCAGGTTCTCCAGCAGGATGCACAGGGAGTAGGGCAGGCGCGAGATGTCCACGTGGTGCTGGGCAAAGCGCGCCAGGGAACAGTAATGGTAGTCCTTGCCGCCTACGGTCAGGACTGAATGGGTCTTAAAGCTGTCGTGTTGTGGAATCTCCATGGCCCCTCTATTCACGCTGCCGGCCCGCCGGCGCGGGCGCCTGTTCTTGATATTATCCGGGGCGGCCACGCACCGCCCCCGGGTGAAATTTCCCGCAGTTTATCAGAAAGTTAAAATGCCAACCATGGAATCTGTTGCGGCCTGGCCCGTAGTGGATCGGTGGGGAATGCGGGCCGGGGAGCCTCCCCGGCGGCCCGCTCAGGCGAGCAGGACCGCCACGATGCCGGTGATGAAAATGCCGTCGAAGGTCCCCGCCCCGCCGATGGAGGCGGTGGGGGTGCCCATCCTGCGGATATCCCCCAGGCGCAGCAGGTCCGCCCCGATCAGCACCCCCAGGGTGCCGCAGATATAGGCCAGGGGGGCGCTGTTCTCCTGGCCGATGGCTATGGCCACCAGGGCCGCAGCGACGGGCCCGACGAAGATGGGCATGGCGATCCCCAGTCCCGGCATGGGCCGGCTGGCCATGTAACTGACGGCTGCCACCAGGGCGATGGCGCTGACCACCTGCACCGGCGACAGGGGATGGTGCTGCATCAAATAGACGGAAAAGGTGATGGGGATCAGGCAGCCTCCGGCATTGACGGCCACCACCGTCCGCCCGTTGAAGCGCTTCATCGCCTCTTCGACCATGGCCCGAAAGCGTTCGGGTACGTTGGTGAGGTCGGGTTTGTCCGCCTTGACGCTGAACAGGGGCAGGTTGATGGCGCTGCCGAACAGGGAGCTGAACAGCAGCAAAAAGGCCGAGCCTTGCGACAGGCCGAGTTTTCCGAAGGCGATGGTCAGTGCGCCTACCTGGATGATGGAGAGCAGAAACCCCAGCAGGAAGATGAAGATGATGAGCTGAATGGGGGAAACGGGCATGAGGCTATGGTAACCAATCGTTGGGTCGGCGGCTATGCGCCAAGAATCGTGCCGGGTGGCTGGAAAAGGATATCCTTTTCTTACCTCCCTCTCCCTGAGGGAGAGGGGACAAGGAGATGCTCTGCTCAAAGGGGAGCGTCTTGATCTTCCCCCTCTCCCTCAGGGAGAGGGAGGAGTGAGGGGATCGATAGGTCTTTTCGATCATCTGTCCTCTGACATCTGCCCCTGTCTCAGGGCAGCACCCTGGCCCTGTCCATGTCGCCGTCGTTCCCGCCGCCGACCCGGGACTTGTCGCGTTCCTTCTGCTGCAGGGTCCACATATGGGCATAGACGCCGCCCGCGCCCAACAGTTCGTCGTGACCGCCGCGCTCGACGATGCTTGCCCGTGCTCCATGACCAGGATCTGGTCGGCGTCGACGATGGTGGACAGGCGGTGGGCGATCACCAGGGTGGTGTGGTCGGCGGCGATGCGCCGCAGGGAGGCCTGGATGGCCTGCTCGGTGCGCGAGTCCAGGGCCGAGGTGGCCTCGTCGAAGACCAGGATGGGGGGATTTTTGAGGATCACCCGGGCGATGGCCACCCGCTGCTTCTCGCCGCCCGACAGCTTCAGTCCGCGTTCGCCCACCGTGGTGTCATAGCCCTGGGGCGTGGACTCGATGAACTCGTGCAGGTTGGCCAGCCGCGCCGCCTCGCATGACCTCGTCCCGCGAGGCCTCGGGCCGGGCGTAGGCGATGTTGTAGTAGAGCGTATCGTTGAACAGCACCGTGTCCTGGGGGACGATGCCGATGGCGGCGCGCAGGCTCTGTTGGGTCACCTCGCGGATATCCTGGCCGTCGATCAGGATCCGCCCGTGGGTGGGGTCGTAGAACCGGAACAGCAGCCTGCACCAGGGTGGACTTGCCCGCCCCGCTGGGCCCTACCACCGCCAGTTTGTGTCCGGGGCGGACGGTAAAGTCCACGTCGAACAGGATGTCGCGCTCGCGCAGGTAGCCGAAGCTCACATGCTCGAAGCGGATCTCGCCCGTCGCGCACCTGCAGGGGCGGCGCACCGGGGCGGTCCTGGACCTCGGTGTTTTCTCCAGCAGCTTGAACATGCGCTCCATGTCGGCCAGGGAGTGCTTGATCTCCCGGTAGACGAAACCGAGGAAGTTCATGGGGATGAACAGCTGCATGAGATAGGCGTTGATCATCACCAGGTCGCCCATGGTCAGGGCCTTGCTGACCACCCCCTGGGCTGGCCATGATCAGCAGGGAGGTGATGCCCACGGCGATGATCGCGGCCTGGCCGATGTTCAGGGCCGACAGGGAGGTCTGGTTCTTGACGGCCGCCTGCTCCCAGGTCTGCAGGTTCTCGTCGTAGCGCCGGGCCTCGATAGTCCTCGTTGCCGAAGTACTTGACCGTCTCGTAGTTGAGCAGGCTGTCGATGGCGCGGGTATTGGCCTTGGAGTCCATCTCGTTCATGGTGCGGCGGAACTTCATGCGCCACTCGGTGACGCTGAAGGTAAACGCGACGTAGACCACCACCGTCCCCAGGGTGATGACCGCGAACCAGGCGCTGAACTTGTACGAACAGGATGCCCGCGATCAGGGCGATCTCCACCAGGGTGGGCAGGATGTTGAACACCATGAAGGTGAGCAGGAAGCTGATGCCGCGGCTGCCGCGCTCGATGTCGCGGGACACGCCGCCGGTCTGGCGGTCCAGGTGAAAGCGCAGGGCCAGGGAGTGCAGGTGCCGGAACATCTGCAGGGCGATGCGGCGGATGGCCCGCTGGGTGACCTTGGCGAACACGGCATCGCGCAGTTCGCTGAATGCCGTGCTGCCCAGGCGCAGCAGCCCGTAGACTGATGAGCAGGAACAGGGGCAGGATCAGCACCGCGTTCTGTTTGGTGTCCAGGGCATCGACCACGTGCTTGAGCACCAGGGGCACCGACACGTTGGCCACCTTCGCCAGCACCAGCAGGACGACGGCGGTGATGACGCGGGCGCGGTACTGCCACAGGTAGGGCAGCAGCTTGAGGATGGCGCGCCACTCCCCGCGCTGGTCGGGCGATGATGGGCGGGGGGGCGTCATGGATGACGGGCTGCGCCGACGGGCGGCCGTTGGGGGGCGGTGTCCCCGCGGCGGGCCCGGATGGTCCGCCGGCCGGGACCGGGTGCCACCGGCGCAAGAGCCGTTATGGATGTTCTGGCCGTCATGGTCGGATGGTGAATTGGCATGCTACTTGAAAAGTGTTATATCGACCCTATTGTAATCCCGCTTGCTGTGCAACGGTAGCGGTCGTGCGGCCCCGCCGTCGAACGAAAGGGTTTGATTAGTAAAATAATTCAGGAGACTGGTTGGTTATGCCCATTTATGAGTACAAGTGCAGTGCCTGCGGCCATCAACTGGAGGCCATTCAGAAATTCTCCGACGATCCCCTGCTGGAGTGCCCCGAGTGCGGCAAGCCCCAATTGCAGAAGCTGATCTCCCCGTCGGCCTTCCAGCTCAAGGGTACGGGCTGGTATGTCACCGATTTTCGCGACCAGGGCAAGAAGGCCAACGGGGCAAAATCCGAGGACAAGGGGGGCGCCAAGGCCGCCCCGGAACAGGCGCCCAAAAAGAGCACGGCCGACAGCTAGGGCGGGGCGCCGGGATTTGACTCGAACGCCTCTTTGGCTAACAATGTAATTTGGAAAAACTTCCTATATTCAGATAATAAGCTTAGCGGGCGCAGGATAATAACTTAAACGGGCCCGGATGCGTGCCCGCGCCGGGGTCAGGCCGGACGGGGGTGGCATCAGGGCTGAAAACCGGGAGGGGTGAGATGGGGGCTAGCCGTCTGCAGTTCGTTGGTTGTATTTCCCGTACACGGCCGTCGGGCGCCGGGGCATTGCCGGCGATGAGTGAGCGCAGACCCGCCCCCACCGCTTGGCGCCCCGCGAGGTCCGCCGTCCTTGCCTGCCTGGGGCTTGCGTTGTGCGCCGTTCACAGTCCCGCGGCCTGGTCGGCCACCTCCAGTCCCTCCGTCAGCCCGGCCAGCATCAAGCAGGGCGATACGTTCACCGTCAACCCCAACGGCTTCTCCGTCGACAATGCTACCGGGACCAAGGCCCTGATCTGGGGCAGCGGGCCTTATCTCGAGGCGAGTCCCGCAAACCCGACCGGGCGCGCCCATGACGTGGCCGTGGACACGGTCAGCGTGAACAGCCAGCCCCATACCTATGCGTACCTCGCCGACGGCGAGCCGACCCAGGGCGCGAACGGCAGTGTCCAGGGGGGGGTGCAGATCTTTGATGTCACCACCGTCGGCAGCCCCTCGAAGGTCGGGGCCTATTTCACCGCGGGGCCGGCCATGGCGGTGGCCGTCTCCGGCCAGCGGCTGTTTGTCGCCGAAGGGGTCGGTGGCCTCGAGATTGTCAACGTCGCCAATCCGGCTGCATCCGCGCGGGTGCGGCAACTGAACATGCCGGCGCCGGTCAACGACGTGGCCGTCGACCCTTCGGGCAACTACGCCTATGTGGCCCTGGACGGCGATCAGGGGCTTCAAGTCGTGGACCTCGGCACGCTGAATAACACTGACGTCAAGATCGATGCCCGTTGATACCGCGGGCGGGGTACAGGGCATCACCCTCGACACGTCCGCCAAACGGGCGTATGTGGCGGAGGGGGCGGCCGGCGTCCAGGTGTTCGATATCGCTACCCCGGGAGCCCCCGTGGCGATGGGCCGGGTGCGTACCCCGGGTTTCGCCCGCCAGGTGGCGGTGCCGGTGGACGCTAACACCGGCCAATGCCTGCAGGTCAATAACCGGTGTTACGTTTACGTGGCGGACGGCGGCGATGGATTGGTGGTCGTGGATGCCACCTCGCCTTCGGCCCCGACGCTGGCAGGCGCGGTGCCTACCCAAAGCCAGGCGCGGGGCGTGTTCGTCTCCGCGGCGGACACACTGGCCTATGTGGCCGACTACGCCGGGGGGCTCGAGGTCTTTGACATCAGTGATCCGTTGAAGCCACGCCTCAATGCAACTGTGCCCATGAAGTGGTCGGTGACGACGTCCACGCCCATGGTCATCCATCACGGGCTGGCGGAAGCGGTGGTCGTGCAGGTCAATGCGACGAATCCCACCCAGACCCTCGCCTACCTGGCCGCGGGCGCGGAGGGGTTGCAGATCATCGACGTGTCCACGGCCGCGACCCCAAGCCCCATGCTCAGCTCGATTGTCTTGGGGTCGGACGTGACAGATAAGGCCCGCGGCGTGGCCGTGTCGGGTCAATACGCCTATGTGGCCGACGGCTTTGGCCTGAAAGCGGTGAACCTGTCCTCGCCGACGTCCCAGAACGGGGTCACCACCGTCCCCATGCCGGACCTGGCCCTGGGCGTGACCATTGCAGGGAACAGCGGCAAGACCTACGCCTATGTGCCCGACCGTTACAGGGGCCTGCAGATCGTCGACATCACAACGCCCCCTCCCGCCGCTGGCACGGTCCCGGCCGGCGTCGACACCCCGGGCATCGCCGCGAATGTCGACATCGTCACCGACAATAACGGTGACTGCATATCCGTCAATCACAGGTGCTACGCCTACGTGGCGGACATGCAGGGCGGGCTGCAGGTCGTTGATGTCACCTCCCCGGACGCGCCCTTTATCGCGGCCACCGTGCCCGCCGCCGCCACCGCGATACCCCCCGCGGACGGACAGCTGCTGCGTCCGGCGCGGTCGGTGCGGGTGGTCCAGGCGGACGCCCTCACCTATTACGCCTTTGTGGTGGCGGGCATCAACGGGCTGCAGGTCATCGAGGTGGATTACAAGTCAGGTTCCCCCGAGGCCCATCTGGTCGCCGCGGAGCCGCTGCCCTTGTCGGGGGCCATCCAGGTGCTGGGGGCCGCCAACGACATTGCCATCGCCCGGGATGCCGGCGGCGGGTGCAAGTTGGTCAATAACGCCCATTGCTATGCCTACGTGGCGGACGGGAAGTTCGGTCTGGAGGTCTTCGACGTCTACAGGAATCTGGTGGCGGAGGCCTCCGCGGACAGCGATACGCAGGACAGGGGCGTTATTCCAAATCCCATCGCCGTGAAGCAGATCCCCGGGGCGGCGACGGGGGTTGCCCTGTCCGCCGACGGTAAGTTTGCCTATGTGACAAACGACAACGGGGTCGAGGCCTTCGATCTGTCCCATCCCGATGCCCCCGTGGACGTGGGCGGCGTCAACATCCCGAATCATGCCCAAGGCATCGCGGTCGCGGGCCAGAAGCTCTATGTGGCCGACGGCAACGGCGGTCTGGCGACGATCCCGTCGGCGGTTTATTCCGCGACGACCTATAGCCCGTCTTCGGGCAACCTGTCGGTGATCGCGGATAACACCAATCTGCCGGTGGGGACCTACGATGTCATCCTGGTGAACGCCGACGGCAGCCTGTCGCCCCGCGCCCGCAATGCCCTGAAGCTGACCACCAGCGTGGTCAGCGCTGGTTTCGCGCCCCAGGGCTCGAGCCCCACCGGCGCGTCCCAACCGGCGGCCACGGCCCAGTCCAGCGGCGGCGGCAAACTGCTTGCCACCGGCCCGGGCGGGCAGGCGTCCGTAGGCGAGGCCCGGAGCCCGTCGCAGGTCGACATGGGCAGCAGCAGCCCCGCCGGCGGCGGGGGTGGCGGTGGTGCCCTGGGGGCCGGTTTCATGGCGTTGCTGTTGACGGGCCTGTGGGCGCGGGCCCGTCGTCGGGCTTGAGACAGGCCCCCTCACCCCAGCCCTCTTTTCCCTCAGGGGGAGAGGGAGCCAATGAACGATGAGAGGGTGTGAAGCGAGTCGTTCGCCCGCCCATAGAGTTGCGCAACAGTCACCCCACCCGGTAACATCCTCTCCTTTACACGGGCGGGCGCCCAGGCGTCGCTCTAATCGATTGATAACCGCTAGAAATCTGAGGACAGCACAGCATGCGTAGCCACTATTGTGGTCACGTGGATGAGTCGTACATCGGTCAACAGGTGACCGTGTGCGGCTGGGTACACCGCCGGCGTGACCATGGCGGGGTCATTTTATTGATCTGCGTGATCGGGAGGGTCTCGTTCAGGTGGTGATGGACCCCCAGCAACCCCGCGGCCTTCGTCCCGCCGAACAGGTGCGCAACGAGTACGTGCTGCAGATCCCGGGAGAGGTCCGCCACCGCCCGCAAGGGACGGAGAATCCCGACCTGCCCACCGGCCAGGTGGAGGTGCTGTGCGGCGAGCTGGTGATCCTCAATGTCGCCCAGCCCCCGCCGTTCGTCATCGAGGAAGACAGCGACGTCCACGAGGACCTGCGCCTGAAGTACCGCTACCTGGATCTGCGCCGCCCCTTCATGCAGGAGCGCCTGCGCCTGCGCGCCCGGGTCATCAGCACCCTGCGCGCCTACCTGGAGGGCCAGGGGTTCGCTGAGGTGGAGACCCCCATGCTCACCAAGTCTACGCCCGAGGGGGCGCGGGACTACCTGGTCCCCAGCCGCACCTATCCGGGCAGCTTCTTTGCCCTGCCCCAGTCGCCCCAGCTGTTCAAGCAGCTGCTGATGGTGGCGGGGCTGGACCGCTATTATCAGGTGGTGCACTGCTTCCGCGACGAGGACCTGCGCGCCGATCGCCAGCCGGAGTTCACCCAGCTGGACATCGAGCTGTCGTTCACCGACGAGGACCAGATCATGACCCTCATGGAGACCATGATCCGGGAGCTGTATCGCCAAGGTCCTGGGCGTGGCGCTGCCCGACCCTTTTCCCCGCCTGAGCTATGCCGAGGCCGTGGGGCGCTACGGCAGCGACCGTCCCGATCTGCGCATTCCCCTGGAGCTGGTGGAGGTGGGCGATCTCATGCAGGGCGTGGAGTTCAAGGTCTTCGCCGGTCCCGCCAATGACCAGTACGGGCGGCGTGGCCGCCCTGTGCCTGCCCCACGGCGGGGAGCTGACCCGCAAGGAGATCGACGACTATACCCATTTCGTGGGCGCCTACGGGGCCAAGGGCCTGGCGTACATCAAGGTCAACGACAAGGCCGCCGGCCGCGACGGGCTGCAGTCGCCGATCCTCAAGTTCCTGCCGGATGAGGTGGTCGAGGCCATCCTGCTGCGCACCGGTGCCGCCGACGGCGACCTGATCTTCTTCGGCGCGGACAAGGCGAAGGTGGTCAACCACGCCCTGGGCGCCCTGCGCGAGAAGCTCGGCCATGACCGGGGCATGGTGGAGGGCGGGCTGGCGGCCCGTGTGGGTGGTGGACTTTCCCATGTTCGAGCCGAGGAAGACGCCGCAGCCGCGCTGGGCCGCGCTGCATCACCCCTTCACCGCGCCGCGGGCGGACAGCCTGGCGCAGCTGGAAGAGCGCCCCCGACAAGCTGCCCGTCCCGGGCCTACGACCTGGTGCTGAACGGCTCCGAGGTGGGCGGCGGCTCCATCCGCATCCACCAGCACGACATGCAGATGCAGGTGCTGGCTCTGCTGGGTATCGGCGAGCAGCAGGCGCGGGAGAAATTCGGCTTCCTGCTGGATGCCCTGCGCTACGGCTGCCCGCCCCACGGCGGTATCGCCTTCGGCGTCGACCGGCTGGTGATGCTCATGACCGAGAGCCACTCGATCCGCGAGGTCATCGCCTTTCCCAAGACCCAGACCGCGGCGTGCCTGCTCACCTCGGCGCCCACGCCGGTCAGCGAGGCCCAGCTCAAAGAGCTGGGGATACGCCTGCGCAAGCCCCCGGCGGAGGCGCAATAGCCGCTCCGGTGTATTTTTGATATAACTTGGCGCATGGGGCCTGACGGGCGGCCCCGCCTTATGGAGCAGATTCCCCCTCACCCCAGCCCTCTACCCTAAAGGGCATAAGTCCCCGGAGGGGAGAGGGGGCAAGGCCGTCAAGGCCCTGCGGTGAGGAACAGCTCCTTCCCCCTTTGGGGATTTATGCCCTTTAGGGTGGAAGGTTGGGATGAGGGGGCGGGAAGGACTGATTGCGGTGGCTTGTGACTCCCCTCGCTCCCCATAGGGGGAGTAAAGACAATGTGCAGCAACAGGTGAATGAAACATGAGTGCATTAGCGGCTGAGCAGTTTACGGCCCTGGATGACACCGAGTGCGAGGCGCGCATCGCGGCGGCCAAGCGGGCGCTGGGGGATGAGTTGTTGATCCTCGGGCACCACTACCAGCGCGAAGAGGTCTACCGCCACGCGGACGTGACGGGGGACTCCCTCAAGCTGTCGCGCCATGCCGCCCAGTCCAAGGCCGACTATATCGTCTTTTGCGGCGTGCACTTCATGGCCGAGGTGGCCGATATCCTGTCGCGCCCGGAGCAGGTGTCGATCCTGCCGGACCTGTCCGCCGGCTGCTCCATGGCGGACATGGCCAACCTGGCCAACGTGGAGCGGGCCTGGCGCGAGCTGGCCGAAGTGCTCGAGCCCGACCAGCAGGTCACGCCCGTCACCTATATCAATTCGGCCGCCGACCTGAAGGCCTTTTGCGGGCGCCACGGCGGCATCGTCTGCACCTCCACCAACGCGCGCCACATCCTGGACTGGTCCCTGGCGCGGCGCGACAAGGTCTTGTTCTTCCCCGACCAGCACCTGGGGCGCAATACCGGTTACCGCATGGGCATCCCCCTGGAGGAGATGGTGGTGTGGGACTTCACCCAGCCCATGGGCGGGCTCACGCCCCGGCAGATCCGCGACGCCCGGCTCATCCTGTGGAAGGGCTTTTGCTCCGTGCACCAGCGCTTTCAGCCCGAGTACATCGACCAGTTCCTCGCCAAGCACCCGGACGGGCAGGTGATCTCCCACCCGGAGGCGCCGTTCGAGGTGTGCCAGAAATCCCATTACGTCGGGTTCCACGGAGTTCATCATCAAGACCATCAATGCATCGGCGCCGGGCACCCGCTGGCTGGTGGGCACCGAGCTCAATCTGGTCAAGCGCCTGCACGAGCGGAACAAGATCCAGGGCAAGTCGGTGCACTTCATGGCGCCCACCATCTGCATGTGCTCCACCATGTTCCGCATCGATCCGCAGCAGCTGCTGTGGTCCCTGGAAAACCTGGTGGAGGGCAAGGTCGTCAACCGGATCCAGGTGCCCGCAGAGCCAGGCCGAGCAGGCCCGGACCGCCCTGCACCGTATGTTCGACGCATCCCCGTTGTCGCTCAGCGGGATGTAAACCCAATATCCGCATCACGAGGCATCAAGCACGATTATGGCCGGTCATAGCAAGTGGGCGAATATCCAGCACCGCAAGAACGCCCAGGACGCCAAGCGCGGCAAGGTCTTCACCAAGCTGATCCGTGAGATCACCGTGGCCGCCCGCATGGGCGACCCCGACCCGGCGACCAACGCGCGGCTGCGCCTGGCGGTGGACAATGCCTATGGCCATAACATGCCCAAGGACACCATCGAGCGGGCCATCAAGCGCGGCGCGGGCATCCTGAACGACGACGAGCAATATGAAGAAATCCGTTACGAGGGCTACGGGCCGGGCGGGGCCGCCATCATGCTGGACTGCCTGACCGAGAAGCGCACCCGCACCGTGGCCGATGTGCGCCACGCCTTCACCAAGTACGGCGGCAACCTGGGGACGGAGGGCTCGGTGGCGTACCTGTTCAGCAAGTCCGGCGTCATCCACTTAGCCCCGGGCAGCGACGAGGACCGTGTCATGGAGGTGGCCCTGGAGGCCGGGGCCGAGGACGTGGTGACCGCGCAGGACCAGTCCATCGACGTGTTGACCGCTGCGGAGGACTTCGAGTCGGTCAAGGCGGCCATGACCGAGGCGGGTCTGACGCCCGAATTCGCGGAGGTCACCATGCGTGCCTCCACCCAGGCCGAGCTCAATCCCGACGACGCCCGGCGGGTCCTCAAGCTCATGGAGGTGCTGGATGACCTGGATGACGTGCAGCATGTCTACACCAACGCCGAGTTCTCCGACGAGGTCCTCGCCCAGATCGAAGAGCAGGGGTGAGGGGCGCGCGGCGCCCGATGGGGGCGGTGAGCAATCCGGGCGGTAATCGTGTTATGTTAGGCGCGGTATCTCACAGCGCGGTGGATCATACTTGACCGATCGAGACACTCGCATCCTCGGCGTGGACCCCGGCTCGCGCATCACCGGTTTCGGGGTGATCGAGACCCGCGGCGGCGGCTATCAGTATATTGCCAGCGGCTGCATCACGGCCCGGGGCGAGACCCTCGCCGAGCGGCTGCGCTCCCTGTTCCGGGGCATGGAAGAGGTGGTGGGCGAATACGCCCCGGCGGTCATGGCCGTGGAGCGGGTCTTCGTCCAGCGCAACGTGGACTCGGCCCTGAAGCTCGGTCAGGCCCGGGGGGCGGTGATCTGCGCCGGGGCGCTGCAGCCCCTGGCCGTCCACGAATACACCCCGGCGGAGATCAAAAAGGCCATCGTCGGCAAGGGCAACGCGGACAAGGCGCAGATTCAGCACATGGCCAAGGTCCTGCTCAACCTGCGCGGGGCCCTGTCCGCTGATGCCGCCGACGCCCTGGCCTGCGCCCTGTGCCACGCCCACCTGGCCCGCAGCCTCGAGCGGATAAGCCGCTGCCAGCAGACCATGACGGCGGGCTCGCAATGATCGGGCGCCTGCGCGGTGTGCTGATCCAAAAGCAGGCGCCCTATCTGCTGCTCGATGTCCACGGCGTGGGGTACGAGGTCGCGGCGCCCATGTCGACCTTCTACCAGCTTCCGTCCCTGGGCCAGGAGGTCACTCTGCATACCCACCTGATCATTCGCGAGGACCTTCACGCCCTGTACGGCTTCGCCACCGAGCAGGAACGGGTCCTGTTCCGCACCCTGATCAAGGTGAGCGGGGTGGGTGCCAAGCTGGCCCTGACGATCCTGTCGGGGATCTCCGTGGAGGCCTTTGTCCAGTGCGTGCACCTGCAGGACGGCGACAGCCTGGCCCGCCTGCCGGGGATCGGCAAGAAGACCGCCCAGCGGCTCATCGTCGAGATGCGCGACCGCCTGGGGCGGGCGGCCGAGGGCGGCGCCGCCGATGCACCCCCCTCGGCGGCCACCGTGGGCGCTCACCCGTCGCCGGCGGAGGAGGCCCTCAATGCCCTCACCGCCCTGGGGTACAAGCCCCAGGAGGCCACCCGCCTGCTGGGCGGCGTCGACAGCGCCGGCCTGGACAGCGAGGAGCTCATCCGCCGGGCCCTGCAGGCGGCTGTAAAATGACCGGCGGTTTGATTAAACTTGGGCTGTCCTCTCCCTTGGGAGAGGCATGCGAATTTACCCCCTCTCCCCTTTGGGGATTCATGCCCTTTAGGGTAGAGGGCTGGGGTGAGGGGGAGATCCAGCGGTGGCAGAGATCTCCCCGATCCCCTCATCCTGAAGCCTTTCCCCCTTGGGGGAGAGGGCAATTTGCTTTTAACGGAATGTTACGCACGCACCCTGCACGGCGAGTTCCATGATCGAAACCGACCGCCTCATCACCGGCAGCCCCCTCAACGGCGAGGAGGCATTGGACGCCAGCATTCGCCCCCGCCGCCTGGACGAGTACATCGGCCAGCCGGTGGTGCGCGAGCAAATGAGCGTGTTCATCGAGGCGGCGCGCCGCCGCGGGGAGGCCCTGGATCACGTGCTGATCTTCGGTCCTCCGGGCCTGGGCAAGACCACCCTGGCCAACATCATCGCCCAGGAGCTCGGCGCGGGGCTGCGCCATACCTCGGGACCGGTCCTGGAGCGCCCGGGTGACCTGGCGGCCCTGCTCACCAACCTGGAGCCCCGCGACGTGCTGTTCGTGGACGAGATCCATCGCCTCAGCCCGGTGGTCGAAGAGATCCTGTACCCGGCCATGGAGGACTGCCAGCTGGACATCGTCATCGGCGAGGGGCCGGCGGCGCGCTCCATCAAGCTGGACCTGCCGCCGTTCACCCTGGTGGGGGCGACCACCCGCGCCGGGCTGCTGACCTCCCCCCTGCGGGACCGGTTCGGTATCGTCCAGCGCCTGGAGTTCTATTCCCCTGACGAGCTGCAGTCCATCGTCCGGCGCGCCGCGCGCATCCTCGGGGTCGCCATCGACGAGCGCGGGGCCCTCGAGATCGCGCGCCGCTCCCGCGGGACCCCGCGCATCGCCAACCGGCTGCTGCGTCGGGCCCGGGACTTCGCCGAGGTCAAGGCCCAGGGGCAGATCACCGAGCAGGTGGCCCATGACGCCCTGGATTTGCTGGACGTGGATGTCAACGGCTTCGACAACATGGACCGCAGGCTGCTGCTGGCGATCATCGAGAAGTTCGACGGCGGGCCGGTGGGGGTGGACAGCCTGGCCGCGGCCATCGGCGAGGAGCGCGGTACCATCGAGGATGTGCTGGAGCCGTTTCTCATCCAGCAAGGCTTCATGATGCGCACCCTGCGCGGCCGGGTGGTGACGCGCAGCACCTATCAATACTTCGGTATCACGCCTTCGGCGGACAACCCTCAGGCCCAGGCGCCCCTCGACATTTGAACCGCCGCTGTCGCCCCACGGCGACGCCCTTCGTTTTTAACTATCCGCATACTTCGGCTATAATCAAAAACTTTGCAATTGCGTATGTGATGGCTGCACGGACGTATCCTGTATAGACATGTTTATATGGCCGGTCAGGGTTTATTATGAAGATACGGATTGCGGCGCAGTTGTCTATTACGCCAATTACCTCAAGTTCATGGAGCGCGCCAGGAGCGAGTGGTTGCGGCAGCTGGGATTCGAACAGGATGTGTTGATGCAAAGCCAGGGGGTCGTATTCGCGGTACAATCGGCTCAGCTGCGGTTCCTACGGCCGGGACGGTTCAATGAACTCCTTTATGTCAGCGCGGTCAACGCCCATTGCGGGGGTGCCAGCCTGACGTTCGATCAGCAAGTCATCCGGGCGCCCGGCGAGGCCGCCGCCCGCGCCTTTTTGCAGGCCCAAGCCGCCGGCGCAGGTCACGGGCGGGGGCCGGCCGATTCCCAGACCCTGTGCGCCGGCACCATCAAAGTGGCATGCCTGAAGGCCGCCGATATGCGTCCCTGTCGTGTCCCCGAGCAGATCTTAACGGAGTTAGCACGTGAGCGCTGATTTATCGATTATTCACATGGTCGCCAATGCCAGTCCGCTGGTGCAACTGGTAGTGCTGCTGCTGCTGGCAGCGTCACTGGCCTCCTGGACACTGATCTTTCAGAAGTGGAGCGCCCTGCGGGCGGCCCGGGGGGCGGCCGATGATTTCGAGAAGCGCTTCTGGTCCGGCACCGACCTGAACTCCCTTTACGAGCGCGGCGCCGCGCACAAGACCGGCAAGAGCGGGATGGAGAACCTGTTCCAGAGCGGCTTCAAGGAGTTCGTGCGGCTGCGCAAGCAGTCCGGCCTCAACCCCATGGAGAGCCTGGAAGGGGCGCAGCGGGTAATGCGCACCGCCCTGAACCGGGAGACGGACCACCTGGAGAATCACCTGGCGTTCCTCGCCACGGTGGGGTCCACGAGCCCGTATGTGGGGCTGTTCGGCACCGTATGGGGTATCATGAACTCGTTCCGCTCCCTGGGCAACGTGCACCAGGCGACGCTGGCCATGGTCGCGCCGGGCATCTCCGAGGCGCTGGTGGCCACCGCCATGGGCCTGTTCGCCGCGATTCCCGCCGTGGTGGCCTACAACCGTTACATGAACGAGACAGAACGGCTGGTCCACCGTTACAACAATTTTATGGAGGAATTCTCATCCATACTGCAACGCCAGTTGCATGTCGAGGTCGCCTGATACAGCCGGTCTCGACGCAGCCGATCAATCCATCGACGCATCCCCGCGCGACGCCACGCCATGAACCAACGCAGCCGCAAGCGATTAATGGCCGAGATCAACATCGTCCCGTACATCGACGTCATGTTGGTGCTGCTGGTGATCTTCATGATCACCGCCCCCCTGCTGACCCAGGGGGTCAAGGTCGATCTGCCCAAGGCCGCCTCCGTGCCCATCGACGAGCACAATAAGGAGCCCTTGGTGGTCACCGTGGACGCCCAGGGGAATTATTTCCTCAATGTGGGGGCGGACGACAAGCAGGCCGTGGACCGTGAAACCCTGGTGACGCGGGTGGCGGCGGTGCTGCGCCGTCAGCCGGGGACACCTGTATTGATCCGCGGCGACCGGCATGTCAGCTATGACAAGGTGGTGCACGCCATGACGCTGCTGCAAAGCGCCGGGGCGCCCAGCGTGGGCTTGGTCACCGAGGCCCCCCAGGGCGGCGGGTCGGGTCATTAACCGTATTGACGCTGTGCATGTGAGCCGCAGTGAAGGGGTCGTCCGTTGTCCGAGGGTCCCATGAAAAAGGCAACCGAAAGCCCGCGCCTGTCACGCGCGTTCGTGTTCGCGGTGGGCATCCACGTGGTCTTGGTGGGCGTCCTGCTGCTGAGCTTCGAGTGGACGCCCAAGCCCTCGCCGCCGCCGTCCCCCGGCAATGTGGTCAAGGCGGTGGCCGTGGACCAGAGCAAGCTCCAGGCCCAGATGGACAAGCTCAAGGAGGCCAAGGAGCGCAAGAAGGCCGAGCAGGAGGCGAAGCGCAAGCGCATGCGCGAAAAGCTCGCGCGGGAGCGCCGGCAGCGCAAGGAGGCAGAGGCGAAGCGCCGGGAGGCCACTCAAGGCCAAGGCGCAGGCCCAGCACAAGGCCGAGCTTCAGCGCCGGGCCGAGGCGAAGCGCAAGGCCGAGCAGCACCGCCGCGCCGTGGCCGAGGCGAAGAAAAAGGAGCAGGCGCGGTTGGCTGAGATCCAGCGCAAGCGCGAGCAGGAGGCCGAGCGCCTCAAGGAGCTGAAGGCGAAAAAGGAGGCCTTGGCGAAAAAGCGCAAGGAGGAGCAGGAGCGTCTGGCCAAGATCAAGGCCGAGAAGGAACGGCAGCGCAAGCTCAAGGAAGAGGAAGAGCGCCGGCGCAAGGCGGCCGAGCAGGCCCTGCAGGAGCAGCTTGCCCAGGAGGAGGCGCAGCGCCAGGCCCAGAGGGATGAGAGCACCACCAGGAAATATATGGACCTGATACAGCAAAAGGTCACCCGCAACTGGGTCCGTCCCGCCGGCTGGCAGAAGGGGCAGACCTGCAAGGTGGATATCCAGCTCATCCCCGGCGGGGACGTGGCGAATGTCCAGATCGTCGACAGCTGCGGCAGCCCGCTGGCCGACCAGTCCGTGGAGACGGCGGTGTCCCGGGCCGCCCCCCTGCCGCTGCCACCCGACGGCGCGCTGTTCAATCGCTTCCGGGAGATCACCTTCATTTTCAATCCAAAGGAATAATCGCCTTGCGGAATCGACTGTATTATTTGATCGGGCTGTGTCTGGTGTGGCTGACCCCCGCCGGGCACGCCGCCCTGACCATCGAGATCACCCAGGGGGTCGAGGGTGCCCAACCCATCGCGGTGGTACCCTTCGGCTGGGAGGGGCCCGGGTCCGAGGCGCCCGTGGACATCGCCGGGATCATCGCCGCGGACATGAAGCGCAGCGGGCAGTTCGCCCCCCTCGCCGAAAAGGACCTGGTGGTCAAGCCCCACGCCCGGGAGCAGGTGCGTTTTCATGACTGGCGCCTGCTGGGGGCCCCCAACCTGGTGATCGGGACGGTACATGCCGAGGCCGGCCGTTACACGGTGAAGTTTCGCCTGTTCGACGTGTTCAAGGGCTCGCAGCTGGTCGCGTTCAGCTTTCACTCCGGCGCCGGCGACCTGCGCCACGTGGCCCATCAGATCAGCGACATGATCTACGAGAACCTTACGGGCGAGCCCGGCGCATTCGATACCCGCATCGCCTACGTCACCGAGGTGCGAGACGCCGGCGCCAAGCCCCGCTATTCGCTGACGGTGGCGGACGCCGACGGCTATAACGCCCACGTGGCCCTGAAGAGCACCCAGCCCATCATGTCGCCGGCGTGGTCCCCCGACGGTGAACGCCTGGCCTATGTATCGTTCGAACACGGTCGCCCGGAGATATACATCCAGAATCTGCAGACCCAGAAACGCCGCCTCATCGCCAGTTTTCAAGGCCTCAACGACGCGCCGGCATGGTCCCCCGACGGCAGTCAACTGGCCCTGGTCCTGTCAAAGGACGGCAATCCCGAGATTTACATTATGGATCTGGCCAGCCGTGCCCTGCACCGGGTAACCCGTAATTTCGCCATCGACACGGAACCGGCCTGGCTGCCCGACGGCAAGTCCCTGGTGTTTACCTCCGACCGGGGCGGCGCGCCTCAGATCTACCAGATCTCGGTGCACGGCGGCGACGTGCAGCGGCTCACCTTCGAGGGTGATTACAACGCCCGCGCCGCGGTGTCCCCCGACGGCAAGCTGGTGGCCATGGTGGACGGGCACAACGGAAGATTCCGCATCGCGGTGATCGATCGCGGGACCGGCGACATGCGCGTGCTCACCAACAACCGGTTGGACGAGTCGCCAAGCTTTGCACCGAATGGTAGGATGATCATTTATGCCACTAACGTGGGTGACAAAGGGGTTTTGGAGGCGGTCTCGGTCGATGGCCGGGTCCACCAGCGCTTGGGTGAACGGTCCGGTGACGCACGCGAACCGGCGTGGTCGCCGTTCAGACAATGAGTGAATATAACTTTATCGGAGCATATCGTATGAACGTGATATTCAGATTGGCAACGGTCGCCCTCGCCGCCGTCCTGTTAGCAGCCTGCGCCACCAAGGGCGAGGGCATGAAGACCTCCCCGGGCACCCCCCCGCCGGGCGCCTCCAGCGGCGGCGCCGAGTCACAGCAGGGCAGTGAGCAACAGCAGCAGCAAACCGAAGGGGGCGGCGCCCAGACCGCGGCGGTGCCGGGCCAGCAGGGCTTCCAGGGCAGCCCCTTGGATAACCCCGACAGCGAGCTGTACCAAAAGGTCGTGTATTTCGATTTCGACACGAGTACCATCAAGGACGAGTTCAAGCCCATGCTCAAGGCTCATGCCCAGTACCTGATGGATCATCCCGACGCCCATGTGACCCTCGAGGGGAACACCGACGAGCGGGGCAGCCGCGAGTACAACATGGCATTGGGCGAGCGCCGCGCCAAGTCGGTCTACCAGTACCTGACCCTGCTCGGCGTCTCATCCTCCCAGCTCCAGACCGTCAGCTTCGGCGAGGAGCGGCCCGCCGCCCTCGGTCATGACGAGCAGGCCTGGTCGAAGAACCGCCGGGTCGAGCTGGACTACGCCAATCATTGATATCGAAAGTCGGGACGACCGTGACCATACCAAACCGTGGAACCTCTTTGTGCGCCGCCCTCTTGCTGGGGGCCGCCGCCGGGATGACCGTCGCGCCGGCCAAGGCGGCGCAGGTGATCGAACGCTCCATTCCCCCGGCGGGTGAGCAGGCCGCCCCCCAGGTTTCCCCCCAGGCCTCCCCACAGAGCAGCGACGGCGGGCAGCAGGCCGCGGCGCCGGCCTCCCCCGGCGCTCAGCCCAGATCCCTGGAGGAGCGGGTGGCGCGCATGGAGCACATGCTCGAGGGCGGGACGCTGGTGGACATGCTGAGCCGCCTGGATACCTTGCAGCAGCAGCTGCAGAAGATCCAAGGCGACCTTGAGGTGCAGCAGCACGACTTGCAGGCCTTGAGGCAGCACGAGCGCGATCTGTACCTGGACCTGGATCGGCGCCTGCGCAAGCTCGAGGCCGATCAGTCGGCCGGCACCCCCTCCCAGGCCGAAGGCGGCGGGCAGACCGCGCCGGCCGGCGCCGGCCCGGGCGTGGCGGGCGCGGCCACGGCGCAAGCCCCGTCCCCCGGCGCGGCGTCCGGGCAGCCTGGCGCCGCGGGCGCCGAGCAGCCGGGCACGGCGGCCCCCGCCCCGTTGAGCCCCGAGGACCAGCAGCAGATGCAGGCCGATTACGATCAGGCCTTCAAGCTGCTGCGGGGCGCCCAATACGACAAGGCCATTGCGGCCTTCGAGCAGTTCCTCAAGAAGTACCCCGATGGGCCCCTGTCGGACAATGCCCAGTACTGGCTGGGGGAGGCCAACTATGTGATCAGGCGGTTTCCCGAGGCCCTGAAGGATTTTCAGCAAGTCGTCAGCCGCTACCCCGACAGCCCCAAGGTCCCCGATGCCGAGCTCAAGGCCGGTTTCACTCACTACGAGCTGGACCAGTGGGACGAGGCGCGCAAGGCGCTCACCGAGGTGACCAATAAGTATCCGGACACCACCGCCGCCAAGCTTGCCCAGAACCGCCTGCAGCGGATGAAAAAGGAGGGGCACTGAGCAACCTCGTTTCCCCTTCTCCCCCACCGGGGGGGAGAAGGCTGGAATGAGGGGGTAGGTGTCGGACGGCTCGGGTGTGAAAAGACTATTGACCCCCTCACCCCAGCCCTCTCCCTGAGGGAGAGGGGGAAAACCAGTCCCTTCTCCCTCAGGGAGAAGGTTAGGATGAGGGGATCAAAAGGATTTGGCGCAAATGCGGTGATCAATCCCCTCTCACCCCGGCCCTCTCCCAGAAGGAGAGAAAGTATTTTCAACAAGCTGCTGGAACCTGTTCGGATCATCCGCACGTCAACGCCAATCTTCGCCGCCCCAATGAACACCGCCCCGCGAAAACCGGATCCCGAAACGTCCCTGCGCATCACGGAGATCTTCTTCTCCCTGCAGGGCGAGGCGCGCACCGTGGGCCTGCCCACCGTGTTCGTCCGCCTGACCGGCTGTCCCCTGCGCTGCCACTACTGCGATACCGCCTACGCCTTCCACGGCGGGCAGTGGATGACCCTGGATGAGATCAAGGCCCGGGTCGCCGCCTATGACACGCCCTATGTCACCGTGACCGGCGGCGAGCCAATGGCCCAGCGGGCATGCCCGCGCCTGATGGAGCTGCTGTGCGATGCCGGCTACCGGGTGTCCCTGGAGACCAGCGGTGCACTCGACCTGACCCCGGTCGACGGACGCGTGAGCAAGGTGATGGACATCAAGACTCCCGGTTCGGGGGAGGAGGCCAGGAACCTCTATGACAACCTGGCGCTGCTCACGCCCGATGACCAGGTGAAATTCGTCCTGTGTGACCGGGCGGATTATGAGTGGGCCGCGGGTCTGCTCGAGGCCCGCGCCCTGGCGGGGCGTTGCGAGGTGCTCTTTTCCCCGTCCCACGGGAAATTGAGCGCCACCTCCCTCGCCGACTGGATCCTCGCCGACCGCCTGCCGGTGCGCCTGCAGATCCAACTGCACAAGTACCTGTGGGGGGACGTGCCGGGCCGATGAGCGGGGCGTCCGAAAAGAAGGCGGTGGTCCTGGTGTCCGGCGGGATGGACTCGGCCGTGACTCTGGCCCTGGCCAGGGAAGCGGGGTTCGAGTGTTACGGGCTGAGCTTCGACTATGCCCAGCGCCACCGGGTGGAGCTCGATGCCGCCCGGCGCGTGGCCGCCGCCCTTGGGGTGGCGGAGCACAAGTTCATCAGTTTCGACCTCGGGGGGGCGCAGGGATCGGCCCTGACCAACCCGGCCCTGCAGGTCCCGGATCAGCCCACAGAGGGAATTCCGGTCACCTATGTCCCGGCGCGCAACACCGTGTTCCTGTCCTTCGCCCTGGGCTGGGCGGAGGTGTTGGAGGCCCACGATATCTATATCGGCGTGAACGCCATCGATTACTCAGGGTACCCGGATTGCCGCCCCGAATACATCGAGGCCTTCACCAGGATGGCCAACCTGGCCACCCGGGCCGGCGTCGAGGGCCGGCACTTCACCGTCCGCACGCCCCTGATCCACTGGACCAAGCGGCGCATCGTCGAGGAGGGGCGGCGCCTGGGCCTGGACTTTTCCCAGACGGTGTCATGCTATGCCGCGGACGAGGACGGGCGCGCCTGCGGTCGCTGCGATGCCTGCCGGCTGCGGGCCAAGGGCTTCGCCGAGGCGGGCATGGAGGATCCGACGTTGTACATGGACCGGCCATAATGCGCCTGAGCACGGCGCCGGCCGCGGGTGGATCCCTCGCCGAGTGTAACCCAACTGGCACCTGTCCGCTTAACTTAGTAAAATAACCCGTTTGGGGCCGTTAGCTCAGTTGGTAGAGCACCGGACTTTTAATCCGTGTGTCGCAGGTTCGATCCCTGCACGGCCCACTTATAAATCAATAAGATACCTAATGCCCCCTTGGCGGGCGCCCCGATGCCCGTTGCAGTAACGCAGTTCTGTCCCCGACAACCTAATTACTCCCCGCGCTCTTAACGCGTACCCGGCGAGCGCCAACCCTTTCCGCAAATATACGTATCGATGGGGTCAGGCTCGCTGGTGACCCGCTTAATCTTTCACCAAGCTGAGGCGTAGCGGGGGTCAGGTGGGGGTGGCGCTGGGTCATGTTCGAGCAGGGCCATCAACGGACGGCGGATGACCGTCAAGGCATCAGAGTAGTCGAAATCACATGGAGAAGTCTGGCCATGGCGGGGACCGCAAGAGTGCGGCATTTTTTGACCGGTGATTGTCGAGTGCTCTGAGCCCTTGATGGTGATCTCGAATGCTCAATGGCGTGAGCGGATGCCAGGTGATTCGTGCGGTAGGCGATCGCACCATGCATCACTGCGCATGGCGCGCGACGCACACAGCGCCTCGGTGGCGATATCAACGTCGGTAACGTAGTAAAGCGACAGCATCCCGATATCCCGACGGCCCAGATTGTGGTATATCATGCCCTGCTTGAATGTCCCCGGCGCTGAAATGATCCGCATGAGCCGCAAAATACCGCGCCGCCTTGCCCAGTTCTTCATCCTGCAACAATTCGATCATGCGGCCGACGCCGATCTGGTAAGCCTGCGTCAGGAGCAAGTCGATACAACGCGTGGCGCTTCTTCTCCGGGAGCTTTCCGAAGACCGCATTGAAAGGTTGCCGAAGATTACGGTCGATTCTGTTGAACCAATCGCAGCGCACAGTCCACCTGCGCCATGCGGTGCAGTCGGAAGCCTTTGGGAATCTCGCAGTCGTCGAGCACACTGGGCTGCAACTGCATAATGCCCCGTGCCGACTCGGTCGACAGCGCGTGCTTGTTGCCACCGCTCTCGATAATCGTTCTGCCCATAAAGACAGGCATCATGGTTCCCGAGAAACTGATCCGGCCCTGCTCCTTGAGATGTTTGTACACCGTCCGGATCAGCGTGACAAGTGACACCGGGCTATTGGGCGAGCCGACTCGCATCCCGTCCCAGGTGCCCCACAGCCGATAATCTTTCTCGCTTCCTGCCATCCGCGCGATGGCCTTGTTCAAATCCACATAAGGCTGGTCGCATGAAAGGGCAAACGGATAACCCTGACCCACGTCCGTGCCGGGGCTCCAGTCGGCCACGCGGTGGGTGGCGGCGAGGCGTTCCCGCGCGTCGTTGAGGCGGCGGGTGGTGGCCGCGGCGTTGTCGGCATTATCGATAAAGCCCAAAAATCGGCCACGACGATCAAACAGGATTTGTCGTTGCGGCTTGCCGCAGTAACCTTCGCTGAGCAACACCCAGCGGCGAATTGTGGTGAGATTCCTGGCCACGCCCTGGCTTGCCCAGTAGGGTGTTTGTCGAACCACGTCCAACCAATTGTCCACCTGTTCGGCGGCCGCGGGTAAAACTCCCGCCAACAAGCCGCATAACAGCAACAGCGACGGCGTCATTATGCGGCAAGTACCGGGGCTGGTTAGCATGTTGAACAGACGGTTCCACATGGCCGTTATGATACCGCAAGGGCGTACGTGTAAGGACTGCGGCAAGACACTCGGTCGGGTTGTGCCGGTGGTCCCGTGTACGGGGCTCATCAAAGGGGTCAGACTCACTGCTGTCCCACTTATCTCGCACCAAGCTGAGGCGTAGCTGCAGGATTTCAAGGGGTCACGACGTGTTTCAAGTGCTCTGACCCCTTGGTTCCCGACTAAATCAGTCAATAATAGCCGTATATTTCTTGTTGAAATAAGCGGCGACACGAGTAATAATGTAAATGACATACACTTTATATGCATTAATGCTTATATAAAACAGACAAAGGAGATCACCATGGATAAAACCCTTTATGAACGTATCGGAGGGGAAGACGCCGTCAATGCCGCCGTCGATATCTTCTATCGAAAGGTACTGGCCGACGACAGAATCAGCAGCTACTTCGAAGACGTGGATATGGACAGGCAGGCAGCGAAGCAAAAGGCATTCCTGACCTTTGCCCTGGGCGGGCCCAACCAATACAGCGGCCGTGGATATGCGGGCCGGCCATGCACACTTGGTGCAACGGGGCCTCAGTGACGCGCACTTCGATGCGGTGATGGAGGACCTGGCGGCGACGTTGCAGGAGCTCAATGTTCCCCCTGAGCTTATCGCGGAGGCTGCGGCCATTGCCGAGAGCACCCGTAACGACGTGCTGAACCGCTGAGAGGGATCGAGGAGGATACCGTGTCGACCATCATCTTCCAAGACCAACGGTATGTGCTGGGGGATAACGAGTCGCTGCTTGAAGGGTTGTTGCGGCACGGTGTCCATCTCCCTTCGTCCTGCCGCAGCGGCGTCTGCCAGAGCTGCATGATGCGATCCCTGGACGGCCCCCCCCCTGTGGCCGCACAACAGGGGTTGCGCATGTCGCTGCGGCAGCGCAACCACTTTCTGGCCTGCCAGTGTATGCCCTCGGAGGACATGGAGGTCGCCCTGCCCGGGAACGACGACCTGCCGGTGGTCCAGACCAAGGTCGCCTCAAAAAAACGGCTGAGTGCACGGGTCATGCAACTTCGTCTGCAATGCCCGGAGGGCTTCACGTTTGAGGCGGGGCAGTTCATCAATCTGTTCCATGAAGGCGAAATCAGGAGTTATTCCATCGCCAACACCCCCAATCCGGAAGGGATCCTGGAGCTTCATGTCTACCGCATCGACGACGGGCGGGTGAGCAACTGGATACACGATGCACTGGCGGTTGGCGATGCCCTTACAATACAAGGCCCCTTCGGCGATTGCGTCTATCATCCCGAGGATCCCGCTCAACCGCTGCTTCTGGTCGGTACGGGCTGTGGCCTTGCACCCCTGCGCGGGGTCGTATACCGAGCGTTGCAGCAGGGTCATGTGGGGCCCATTCATTTGTTCCACGGCAGCCGCTCGCGCGACGGCATATACCTGGAAGATGAAATGCGGGCCCTGGAAGAGCATCAGCGGAAATTTCACTATACCGCCTGTCTCTCCGGTGGCGAAATCGACCCGGGTTTCGCCGTGGGGCGCGCTGCGGACATTGCGTTGACGCAATATCCAAAGCTCAGGGGCTGGCGTGTTTACCTGTGCGGCAATGCCGACATGGTGAAGGCGACCAAGAAAAAGGCCTACCTGGCCGGCGCGGCCCTTGGCGATATTCACGCCGACCCCTTTGAGTTCTGTCATACGGAGAGCTGAGGGTCGTTGCCAGCGCGGGCTGGCGGGCTGTTGACGATGCCTCGTTGTCATTCGCCCCAGGGGAGAACGTTGGACTGAGGTCGACCGGGAGCAGACCCTTATGCCCATTGCCCCCGTCACGTGCCCTCTCCCTGAGGGAGAGGGGCTTTCAAGCAGTGGTGGGGCAGGGGCGGCGGGCTCGAGGCAGCTGAGCCTGCCTCGCAATGAGCGTGCGGGGTTTGCGCGATGCCGGGGGACGTCCTATCGGCAGCGTGCCCGGCTAGACCGACAGGTACCGACTGATCTTGTCCGCGTCGACGCTCTCGCGCCGGTCCTCGTGGATAAACCTGCCCTTGTCGATTACAAACAACCGATCAGCGATCTCCAGGGCGAAGCTCAGCACCTGCTCGGAAACAATGATGGTGATTTCCCTCAATTGGCGGATCTCGTTCAGGACCTTGGCGATCTCCTTGATGATCGAAGGCTGAATGCCTTCCGTCGGCTCATCCAGAAGCAGGACCTTCGGATCCGTGACCAGGGCGCGTGCAATGGCCAACTGCTGCTGCTGTCCACCGGAAAGATTTCCGCCCTTGCGGGCGCGCATCTCGTAGAGCACCGGGAAGAGCGCGTAGATATCCTTCGGGATTTCCTTGTTCTTGCCGTTGGAAAGTCCGGTCTTGATATTATCCTCGACGGTGAGTGTGGGGAAAATCATGCGGCCCTGCGGCACATAGGCGATTCCGTTCTCGACGCGCTGGTAGCTTTCCATGGCGCCGATACCCACTCCATCGATGTTGATATCTCCACTCTTGCTCGGGAGCACCCCCATCATCGCCTTGAAGAGGGTGGTCTTGCCCATCCCGTTTCTACCCATGATGGCGACGGTTTCGTTTTGCTTGGCGCTGAAACTGACGTCTTGCACCACCTCACTTTGACCGTAGGCCACTGTGAGATCTTTTACTTCGAATAGCATGGGATGCCCTCCGTTTAGTGGCCCAAGTACACCTCTATGACGCGCTCGTCGTGCTGTACCATATCCATACTGCCCTCCGCCAGAAGTTTTCCCTGGTGCAGCACGGTCACCTTGTGAGCGATGCGCTTCACGAACTCCATATCGTGTTCGATGACGACCACCGACCGGCCCTCGCAGATCTTGTTGAGCAATTCCGCGGTCGCCTCGCGCTCCTTGACGCTCATCCCCGCGACCGGCTCGTCGAGCATCAGCAGCTTGGGGTCCTGGATGACCAGCATCCCGATTTCGAGCCACTGCTTCTGCCCATGGCTCAGCAGGCCCGCCTCGTCCCTGAGGCGGTCACTGAGGCCTATCATCTCCGCGACTTCCTGTACACGGTCCTTGACCTCGTCGGTGCGATGGAACATGAGGCTGCCGAACACGGTTCGGCCGCTGGGGTAGGATATCTCGAGGTTCTCGAATACGCTGAGGTTCTCGTATATGGACGGCGTCTGGAATTTCCGTCCGACGCCCGCGCGAACGATGGCGGGCTCGGACATGCGCGTCAAGTCCTTATCATCAAATCTTATGGTGCCTGATGTGGGTCTCGTCTTGCCGCAGATCATGTCAAGCAAGGTGGTCTTTCCCGCTCCGTTGGGGCCGATGACCACGCGCAGCTCCTCCGGCATGACATAAAAGTTCAGGTTGTCCACCGCCTTGAACCCGTCGAAGGAAACGGTGAGGTCCTCTATCGCGAGAATTGGATGGTTGTTGATCATGGTTTACCCTTTCGTGCGTACTTCATGGGTGCCAGAGCCCGATGCGCCGCGGCGACTGAACAGACGGGATACCCAGTCCTGGATCCTGGCGCCGTACTTTTCGTATACTCCCGCCAGCCCGTTGGGGAAGAACAGCACGACGGCTATGAAAAGGCCCCCCATGAAGAACAGCCACAGCGCCGGGAAGGACTCCGAGAAGGCGCTCTTTCCGTAGTTGACCAGCAGACTGCCATAAACGGCGCCGATCAGGGACATGCGCCCTCCGACCGCTGCAAATATCACCATCTCAATGGACGGTACGATTCCGACGAAGGAAGGGGACATGAATCCGACCTGAAGGGTAAACATGGCTCCCCCGATGGCCGATATCATGGCGCCCAGGGAAAATGTGAAGATCTTGAAATTGGAGACGTCGTAGCCGGAGAACCGCACCCGGTCTTCCTTGTCGCGCATCGCCAACAACAGGCGCCCGAGCTTGGAGGACAATACATAGCGGCATACCAGGATGACACCGATGAGAAGCGCACCGTTGACGTAGTAGAGAATATATTTCGCCGAGGTGGTGTTGATGTCCCAGCCATGCAGTGTCTTGAGGTCGGTAATGCCGTTGATGCCGCCGGTATATCCTTGTTGTCCGACGATGAGGATCGTGAGAATGGCCGCGATCGCCTGGGTCATGATGGAGAAATAGACCCCACTCACACGCCGCTTGAACATGGCGGCGCCGATGACGAAGGCGAATATTGCCGGCACCGCCAGCACTGCCAGGAGCGTGAACGTCAGAGCTGTGGAACGGCTCCCAGAACGCGGGCAGGGCCGTGATCTGGTTCCAATCCATGAAGTCGGGAATGCCCGGCGTGGTCTGATGCGCCGTGCTCGCCGGATCCGAGGCCTCCAGCTTCAGGAACATCGCCATGCAGTAGCCGCCGAGGCCGAAAAATATCCCTTGGCCGAGGCTGAGCACGCCGCCGTATCCCCATACCATGACGAGGCTGACCGCCGCGAACGCATAGGTCAGATACTTGCCGACCAGATTGAGACGGAAGATGTCGAGCCACAGGGGCATGATCAAGAAGATCAGCACTGAAAGCGACCGCCAATCCCAGCGTCCCCTGCTTTCCGCCCAACCACCTTTCATAGAACGTATTCATGCGCCTTCCCCCTTTACCCTATTTACGGACCTTGCTGGCGAACAGGCCTTCCGGACGCATCATCAGGATCACGATGACCGTCAACAGGGTGACCACCTTACCCATGGCATTGGTCATGAAGAACGTCAGGATCGACTGCGCCTGGGCGATGGAGAACGCCGACGCGACAGTCCCGATCATACTTGGCGGCGCCGCCGAACACCACCACGAGGAAGGTGTCCACGATGTACAGGGATCCGCTGGTCGGACCTGTTGAGGCATCGTTGTAAATGCGGCGCCGGCGATCCCGGCGATGCCGCAGCCGACGGCGAAGGTCAAGCGATCCACGCGTTTGGTGTTGATGCCGACCGCACCGGCCATCAGGCGGTTCTGGGTTGTCGCCCGCACATTCAGGCCCCAGCGGGACTTATATAAGGCCCCTACGACGGCCAGCGTCACCATGAGGGTCAGTCCCATCACGAACATCCCGTTGATCGGTATATCGATGGTCGGCGAAAGCGACCAGGAGCCGATCAGCCAGTCGGGCAGGGTGGGGCTGACTTCACGTCCGCCGAAGATCGACCGGAATGTCTGCTGCATGATCAAGCTCAACCCCCAAGTCGCCAGTAGCGTGTCCAGGGGGCGCTTGTACAGGTGTCTGATGAGAAGAAACTCCACGATGTAGCCGACGATAAAGGCAATGGCGAAGGCACCCAGAATCGCTACGATGAAGTAGTAGGGCATCAGCGAGGGGAAATATTCCTTGGTTACATTGCCGGTCACGTAGATTGTATAGGCCCCGATGGTCATGAATTCGCCGTGGGCCATATTGATGACGCCCATCTGGCCGAAGATGATGGCCAAACCCAAGGCCATCAGCAGCAGGACGCTGAACATACTGAGGCCAGCGAAGCCCTGCATGACGAGTATCGATCCTAAGTCAGACCATGAGTATCCAAGCATTTGGGTGTTCTCCAGCTCAGTTGGGGTTCAGCGGCTGCGGTGAGGCCCGGGCGGGGCGCAGGGAAGGTCGCCCGCCCGGGCGTTTCCGTCCTGTCGGGTCCCCTCAGTATCCCTTCGGGAAAGGGTTCGGCATAATGTAGTCGGAGGTAAAGACGATGTCCGCCTGTCCATCCGCACGCCACTTTCCGATCCGCAGCCGGGTCTTGAGGTGGTGGTTGGGTTCCAGGTAGACCATGCCCTCCGGCGCCTTGAACGTGATCTTCCCGCTCTCCTCGGCCTTTACAACCTTATCCGTATCGAAGCTGCCGGCCATTTCGACGGCCGCCTTCCACAGCCAGGGTCCCTCGTAGGCGGCCTGAGTCACATCGCCGATGGGCGAGTCGGCACCCCATTTCTTCTTGAAGGCTGCGACGAACTTCTTGTTCGCGGGCGTATCCAGGGACTGGAAGTACTTCATCGCCGAGTAGAAGCCGGCCAGGTTCTCGCCGCCGATGCCGTGGGCCTCGTCTTCGGTCACCGATAAGGTGAGCATCGTCTGCTTCTTCCCGGTGATGCCGGCGGACTTCAGTTGCTTGAACCAGGCGACGTTTGATCCGCCGACCACCGCGGCGTAAATGACGTCTGGCCTCTTCAGCCGGATCTTGTTGATCGTGGAGCCGAACTGCGTGCTGCCTAGCGCCGCGTACTCTTCGCCGACGATTCGCCCATGCAGTACCCGCTGTATGTATTCTCTGGCGAGTTTCATTACGGTTCTCGGCCAGATGTAGTCGGATCCGATCAGATAATAGGTCTTGGGGTGCTTTCTCTTGGAAACCCAGTCGAGCCCCGCGAATACCTGCTGTGTCGCCTCCTGTCCGGTGTAGACCACGTTCTTCGATTCCTCTTCCCCTTCATAGAACGTGGGGTAGTAGAGCAGCCCGTTGTCACGTTCCAACACCGGCAATACCGCCTTGCGCGAGGCTGAGGTCCAGCAGCCGAAGATGGCCGCGACCTTGTCGTTTTCGAGCAGCTTCTTGGCCTTTTCGGCGAAGGTCGGCCAGTCACTGGCCCCGTCTTCCTGGATGTACTGGATCTTTCGTCCAAGTACCCCGCCCATGGCGTTGATCTGATCAATCGCCAGCTTTTCCGCCTCTTGTGCGCCGGTTTCGCTGATGGCCATGGTGCCTGTCAATGAGTGCAGGATCCCAACCGTAACGGCATCATCCGTGACGGCCCGATTTGTTTCGTTGACTTTTGAAGTAGGTGGTCCTGCGGCAAAGGTCGCCTGGGCCGCAAGTACTGCCCCCAGAGCTGCGGCGGCGATCGCTGTAAGCGACTTGCGTCCCAGCCGTGTTGATTCGCGTGTGGTCATAGTTGTACTCCCAAATTTGTTCATTCTGTGTCGCACTGCCTGTGTTGCATTGTTTTGAGGCCGCTTTGCTTTTAACGGGACCTAATGCGTGACCGAAAGCATGTGCTGCGCTGCCCTATTCATCGAGTCTTAATGCCGAGGGGAACAGCACGCTTTCGTTCGTTCCTGGTTTTGCAAGTCATGTGCCACAGGAAAAAAAATGCGTGCATGCTGCAGCCGCATTTCTCAGGCCGCCCGCCTCATGGCGGCTGTGTGGTTCTCGCGGTGTCGCGAAGCCAAGCAAAAACAGGCGGTTGAGACGCCCCTTGCAGGCGTCGTCTACGCCATGCCGCGGGCGGGCCGGTGATGCATTAGAAAATCGCCATGCTGTGCTTCGGCGGTACAGGGGTTATTCTGGTGCGGATGCGAAGGCGCGCGCTTGTCAATGGTGCAGGACATGAAGGCAATGAGGGTGCAGAAGTGTGTGGTGGGCGCGGTCTCTTAGGTTGCCTGTAACATGGCGCCGCGCTGCAGAACGTGTGATGTTGCACTTGGGAGAGGTAATGAAAGAGCCGTCGGTCGACGGATACACGGGGGTATGGGAGGCGCCATTGACTCCTGTGAGGGAGGTTGCTTTTGGATATGGAAGCCGGCGGTGGGCGGGGGGTGCACGCCGCCGGCGATGGAGAGTTATTTTCAGTGGCCGAGCATCCAAGGCCGGGCGCCCGGCTTGGCCTGTCTTTTTGTTCCCGGCGAATCGGTGGTTTCAGCGGACGATCGGGAGGCGCTGCCGCACGTGTGCATGCCGCGGCAGCCGCACCCGGAACGGCGGTGATGCGCGGGCTCGTGGGCGCTCCTTTCATTGCGCTCGTGGGCGTGTCGTATACCGGCGGGTATCAGCGCGAGCCGTGGGGCAGAAATGATACGGGTGCCGGGAATCGCGCAGGAGGGACATGGGGCATCGGCGAGGGAGTCTTTGATCGAACCCCAGGCGGAAAAGCCGCCGCAGGTCGGGCAGAGGTAATCGTAGAGGGGCATATTGGTTATCTCCGGTAGTGGGATAAAAGGGGCATCCGCAGAGGCGGTGTATGGATTCGCTTGCGGGGAGGGGAGCGAACCCCCCCCCACAGGCATTCGCCATCAGGAGGTCGAGGCCAGGTCCGTCCCGGGCGTCACGGACTTGACCGGTCCCGACGGGTTCAATTTGATATCGAAGTCGAAGATCTCAGTCGGCAGCCACAACGTGGCGCATGCATTGGGAATGTCCACGATGCCGCTGATGTGACCTTCCACGGGGGCCGTGCCGAGGATGGCATAGGCCTGTTCTCCGGTATAGCCGAACTTCTTCATGTACTCGATGGCGTTCAGGCATGCCTGACGGTAGGCTACATGGGCGTCCAGATAATACTGCTTGCCCGCCTCATCCACCGATATGCCCTCGAAGATGAGGTAGTCGGTGTAGCGCGGCTCCAGGGGGCTGGGTTTGAATATCGGGTTTTTAACGCCGTACTTTTCCATGCCGCCCTTTATCACATCGACGTGGATGTCGAGGTAGCCGGCCATTTCGATAGCGCCGCAGAAGGTTATTTCGCCGTCACCCTGGGAGAAGTGGATGTCGCCCATGGACAAGCCGGCCCCGTCTACGTAGACGGGAAAGTAGACCCGGGAGCCGCGGGACAGGTTCTTGATATCGCAGTTTCCCCCGTGTTCACGGGGGGGCACCGTGCGGGCGCCCTCGGCGGCCGCGGCCTGTGCCGCCGATCCCTTCAATCCACCCATCAGTGCCGTATCGGCATAGGGGAGCGTCGCCAATGGCGGTACACGCTCGGGATCAGTCGATACCAGCTCCGACTCGCGTCTGTTCCATTCCATCAGCAGCTCTCGCGAGGGCAGGCAGCCGATCAGGCCGGGGTGCATGATGCCTGCGAATTTTACGTTGGGGATGTGCCGTGAGCTGGTGTAGATTCCGTGAAAGTCCCAGCATGCCTTGCGTGCCTCGGGGTAATGCTCGGTCAGGAACCCACCGCCGTTGTCACGGGAAAACAGACCCGTGAAACCCCACTCCGAGGTGGGTACTGCGCCAACGTCCAGGATATCCACGACCAGCAGGTCACCGGGTTCGGCGCCCTCGACGCCGATAGGCCCGCTGAGGTAGTGCACCTTGGTCAGGTCGACGTCGCGAATGTCATTGGCCGTGTTGTCGTTGGCGATCTGGCCGCCCGTCCAGTCGATGCATTCGACGCGAAACTCGCTGCCGGGCTTGACCATTGCGGTCATGGGGATATCCGGGTGCCAACGGTTGTGCAGAACATTCGCCTGCTCCTCAGGACTCTTGTTGATATCCACCTTGATCAAAGTGTCTGGCATGACAATTTCTCCTCGAATAGTCGGTTGAAGACGGTGTCGCCGCTCTCACAGCATTGGTTGGTATTTTTACGGCCCTGTTCATCAGAGGGCTGAAGATTACGGGGATGATCTCGGATCAACCCATCCCGCTGGTAACTGCAACCAGTCTCAGCGCGATAATCTCGGTGAACCCCCCTTGTGCGAGGTTTAGCAATCGGTATGCCAAACAAATCGAGTTCTTGAAATCAACGCCTTATGGGAAATTCCTGGTGCGCCGTGGATGTGCGCAGTTCGAAAACGGGGCAGCGTAAGCGCCGAGTGCGCAGGGTTGGGGCATGTGCGTGCGCGGCGGAGCGGGTCAGGTCTTTTACGAAAGGCGACATGGGCGGGGTGTGGTCCGAAGTCGCCTCGATCCTGGCGGTTTAAAGAAGCAATGGCTTATCTGGGGTGTCGAATGCCGCGGCGGCCCCTATGCCGCCCCAAGGTGTGGCACGACAGGGGCGTAAATCGTCTATAATAGACCGTGGGTGAGCCTTTCCAGGCTCAGCTTTTCTCTCATCAAGCCGATCCGTCACTTGCAGAATCCAATTCCTCGGGTAAAAGGCCAAGGGGGCGTCATGAAAATCGCTGTGCGCTTGTTGTGCGCGCTCGCTATCCCGCTGCTCGCCGCCTGCAGCGGCGGGGGGGGCGTCGGCAGCGATCTGACCAAGAGTCTGGGTGGCGGCGGCGGGACGGGCACGGGCGGCGGCGGGAGTTCCAGCCCCGGGATGCGCACCCAGAACGGCACCTACGGCTATGTCACCAACAGCACGTCCGACACGGTCTCCGTCTATACGGTCGATCCCACCACCGGCGAACTCCATACCGGCTCCTACGTGCCCACGGGCAATAATCCGACGGCGGGTGCCGTCGATCCCACCGGGCAGTTTTTCTATGCGGTCAACAGCGGCGATAACACCGTCTCCGGCTACGTCATCGACGCCGCCACGGGCATCCTGAGCCCCATTGCCGGCAGTCCCTTCCCCACGGGGCAGGACCCGGTCGCCCTCACCATCGACCCCGGCGGCAAGTTCCTCTATGTGGCGAACAAGGGCGACGGGACGGTCTCCGCCTTTACCATTGACGGCACCACGGGGGTGCTGACCGCCGTGGCCGGCAGTGCGTTCGCCGCGGGGACCGCGCCGGTGGCCCTCGCCGTGGACCCCAGCGGGCAGTTCCTCTACGTGGTCAACAGCGGGGACAACACGCTCTCCGCCTACATGATCGATGGCACCAGCGGCGCCCTGACGGATATCAGCGGCGGTCCCTTCCCCACGGGGACCAAGCCCCTGGCCCTGGCCATCACGCCCGACGGCCGGTTTCTCTATGTGGCGAACAACACCGACAGCACCATCACCGGCTACGTCATCGACGGGACGAGCGGGGCGCTGACCGCCATCCCCGGGAGTCCCTTTGCTGACGGCACCAATGCCGGACCGGTGGCCCTGGCCATCGACCCCGGCGGCAAGTTTCTCTATGCGGCGAACGGCGCCGACAATACGCTGGCGGAGTACACCATCGATCCGACCACCGGCGCCCTGACCCTGGTCGGCACGGTCCCTACAGGCAACGGCCCCACGTCCGTCACCGTCGACCCCACCGGCGGCCATGTCTATGTGGTCAACGGCGGTGACGGGACCGTCTCCAGTTATAACGTCGATCCCTCCACCGGCGCCCTGACGCCCACCGGGGGCGGCTTTTCGGTAGCGCCGACCCAGGGTTCGCCGACCACGGTCATCATCGTCCAGGGGCCCGTGTCCACCACGGTCACCATCGAGCCCAAGTTCCTTTACGTGGCGAACCAGTCCTCCGGCAGCGCCAGCGCCCCCGGTCCCGGGGTCATCGCCGGTTACAGCGTCGATGCCGCCAGCGGCGCGCTGACCGCCCTGCCGTCGGGCCCGGTCACCGCCGGCGCCAATACCGCGGCCCTGGCCGTCGATCCCACCGGCAGGTTTCTCTATGCGGTGAACAACGGCGACGACACCGTTTCCGCCTATGCCATAGATGCGACCAGCGGGGCGCTCACCGCCGCAGGCGGCCCGGTGATCACCGGCGTCAGCCCCCAGGCCGTTGCCGTGGAGCCCAGCGGGCGCTTCGTGTACGTGGCGACGGCGAGCGGGGTCTCCGCCTATCGGATCGACGCGGCCAGCGGGGCCTTGACGCCGATCACGGGCGCGCCGCGCGGAGGCATCAACCCGCAATCCATCGCGGTCGGCCCCGCGGGGCAATATCTTTACGTGGCCAATTTCGAGGCGACGCCCGGGCGGAAATGCCTCCGCCAGCACGGTATCGGTCTACGCGATCAATCCTGTGGGCGGATCACCGACATTCGTGAACAATGTGGCGGCGGGTATCCAGCCCTCGTCAGTGGGCATCCACCCCAACGGGCGTTGGGCTTATGTGGTAAACAAGGATCAGCGGGCGCCTCATCCTCCGCCAGCAACATCGAGGCCTATGCCATCGATCCCACCACCGGCATACCGAGCGCGCTCGCCGCCGGCCCCTATCCCGCGGGCTTCGGTCCCGAAGCGCTCGCCCTCGATCCCCTGGGTCGGTTCGCCTACGTCTCCAATACGGTTCAAACCATTTCCGAGTACACCATCGACGCGGCCACCGGCGCCCTGACGCCCCTCAGCGCAAGCCCCGTCAGCGTCGCGGTACAGCGGCCCCATGCCGTTCAGGTGGACCCCAGCGGCAGGTTCCTCTACGTCACCGATTTCGGCGCCGACAGCGTCGCCGCCTACACCATCGACGCCTCCACGGGGGCCTTGTCTCCCCTCGGCAGTCCCATCAGCTCCGACGGCGTCAATCCCGACGGCCTGGCCGTGGTGGGCGTCGCCCAGTAGACGGCACCGTCCCCCGCGCCGGTACCCTCGGTCTGGAGATCACCGAGAGCGCCGTGATGGAGGATCCTCAGGGAGGGGCTCGAGATTCTCCTGCGCCTGCGGGCGCCGGGGGCGTTCCTGTTCATCGATGATTTCGGCACCGGTTATTCCTCTTTGGGGTATCTCAAGAAGCTGCCGATGACCTCGGCCTGAAGGTGGTGGCCGGGGGTGTCGAGACACTGGCCGTATGGGAGCGCCTGAAGGAGCTGGGCTGCGACGTGGCCCAAGGTTACTATATCAGCAAGCCGCTGTCGGCGGAGCAATCCATTCAATGGTGGCCGGGAAACGACGGCGAATTCAGGCCGGACCGCGAAACGGCCGAAATCGGAGTACGGACTTGAGCCGGGTGCCCTGGCAGATGCACATCGAAGAGCGAAAGGACCGCGATGGAATACTTGATGAGACTGTTGTATGTAAGCCGGGCCCGGCAGGGGCTGACCGATGACGACATACTGCACATACTGAAGACCTCCCGGGCGCGCAATGCCAAGGACCGTATCACGGGGGTGCTGTGCTACGGCAAGGGCTATTTTACCCAGATTATAGAAGGGCCGGATGTGAAGCTGCTGGAGCTGTACATGGGCATCCTGCGCGACCCGAGGCACAGCGATTGCCTGCTCCTGTACGTCTCCCCGACGTGGGAACGGCTCTTTGACGGGTGGACCATGGGGTATGTGGACAACACCGGGGTTCCCGAGTTGAGCTTCGAGACGCTGGCGAAGCATCGAACCGAGCCGGCCGGCAAGGGCAGGGCGGCCGAGATCATGGAGGACCTGGTGAGGCGCTTGAAGCGCCCCGCGGGCCCGCCCGATTGATCACAATATTCCTATGAGGACGCCATGCTGGAGAAAAAGTATTTTTCCGAATTGACCTGCGGGCCGCTGGCCGAGGGCGTGGAACCCGGACGAATACGCCTTCCTGCGGGATCTGGGCATCAGATTGTTTCAGGGCTTTTACTTTGCCAAGCCCGCCTTCGAGCGGTTGGCATCGGTCCCCGAGGCGCTCTGCGATCCTGAGCCGGTTCCCGCTCCCCGGGAAGAGGACCTGTGCAGCCGGTGAACGGCGTTACATGCCGAGGGCGGTGTCCAGACGCGGGCCTTGCTGGGGGTCGATGATCTCCCAGCCCTGTTCCCTGGCGACCCGCTCCAGGCGGCGGTCGGGGTCCACCGCCACCGGCCGGGCCACATAACTGAGCAGCGCCAGGTCGTAACCGGAGTCCCCGTAGGCGACGGCCTTGGTGAGCGACAGGCGGTGGCGTCGGCACAACTGCGCGGCGTGCTGCAGTTTTTCCTTGCCGAAGGGATGGGCGAGGGGCGGGCGCAAGGTCAGCACGCCGTCTTGCTCCGTGCAGCGCGTGGCGCTCCAGTCATCGAGGTTGAGGGCGCGGCACAGGGGCTCGGCGATGAACTGCAGCGTCCCCGACAGCAGCGCGACGGTATCGCCCGCCTGGCGGTGCATGCTCAAACGCTGGAGCATGATCGGGCGCACCTTCGGCATGAGCACCTCCCGGACAAAGCGTTCCGCAAGGGCGCGGACCTCCGTCACCTTCAGGCCGTTCAGATAGGCCTTGTTCCGCTTGGCCACGTGCCGGCCGTACCGGGGGCCCCAGCGCAGGAAGAACCAGCAGGCGCTGAGCAGCTGGCGCGGGCCGAGCTTGCGCCGGCGCAGCAGGTACAGCATGAACGAGACCTCCGAGTTCATGCCCCCGAACAGCGTCCCGTCGATATCCACCAGCACCATCCGTCGGGTCATCGCATCCCCTGCAGCGATTTGGGTTTTCTCGCGACATTGGCCGACAGGGTGAACTCGACGATCACCGGCACGGCGCGCAGGATGCACACCGCAACGGAGGTGTATACCAGGGAGTGACCGACGGTGATCAGCAGCTCGGACCAGCGGGACCAGAAGGCCGGGTAAAGGGCGGGCCAGGGCTGGATCAGGAACAGCCAGCCGAAGGCGGCCGCCTTGACGGTCCCGTAAAAGCCCCGCATGAAGCGGCCCGAGACGATGAATTTGCCCGCTCGGGTGCGCATCATTCCGAACGGGGTCAGGCCTTGGGCGGCCGCATTGCCGCGTATTGAATCCACCAGCAGGCTGCGGGTGATGAACACGATGGCGACCCAGATCGACACCAGGTTCAAGTCCGCCAGCACGATCCACAGGACGTTCTCCACCACCCGGTCGACGGCGATGTCGAACACCGAGCCGAATACGGAGGTCTCCCCCCGCTTCCTCGCCACGTACCCGTCGAGCCCGTCCAGGGCAATGATGACGATCAGCAGGAACACGTCCACCTGCTGCAGCGCCGGCGGCGCCTCGTAGGCGAGGGCGACCAGGACGAACAGCAGCACAAAGCGCATTAACGTCAGAAGGTTTGCCATAGCCGTCGTCCGCCGAACGTGGTTTGGGGTGGTGCCGGGGAGGGAGCGGTCGCATCCTGGAACACCGGTGTCTTGAGCATGCGTGCCTCCTGCCTGCGCATCACATTACGATGATTGCCCCATGCTCGAAACGCCCCGCGGGTCAGTGAGACTCCGCCTGCGCCTCCTGCTTGAGCTGTTCCAGGCGGGCCTTGATGCGCGGTGTCTGGAACAGGTCATCCTGCTCTTTGCTCAAACTCAGTGCGATCTTCAATTGCTCAATCGCCGTGTCGGTCTGGCCGGTGAGATAATAATACTCGGCCAGGGATTGATGGGCTTCGACGGCATTGCCCGCCTCGCCCTGGGCGCGGGCGAGTAATCCATAAAGGTCCGGTGACGACTGGCTGTTCCGCATGTGTCTCTGCAACAACCGGGTAGCCTGCTCGGGGCGATTGCTCTGCAGCAAAGCGTGAGCGTACGTCACTATCAGCGCGTGGCTGTGTGGATACAGCTTAAGTGCATTGTCGAAGATTTGCAACGCGGCTTCGGGGGCGCCGGTGCCCAGGTCGATCTGGGCGCTGGCGATCAGGTAGGTGACCTTGTGGGGCTGCTCGTCCAGGAGCTGGCCGATGATGGGGCGCGCCTCGTCATAGCGCCCGGCGCTCATGAGGGCCTCGGCGTACCCGTAGGCGTTGGAGACGCGATCGATCCGCTTGGCGCCGCCGGCGCCCTTGCCGGTCTTGATGGTGACGCCCTTGCCGTCTCCCAGCCTGGCCCCGACGACCAGCCCCTCCGACTCGAGCTGGGTCTTGAAATAGGTGATGCTGTTGTTGGGATTGGCGGCGGTCAGCACCCGCAGCCTGGCGCGCATCAGGTGGTAGTTCAGTGAGTTGCGGTCAGCCTCCACGGGTCCCGGCCCCATGAGCTGCCTGGCCCGGCTGCGGGCCTCGGCGATGCGGTTCTGGGTGACCGGGTGGGTCTGGAGAAACTCGGGGACATTGTTTTGTGACACGCGGGTCATCTGCTCCAGGCGTTCGAAAAAGTCCGCCATGGCCATGGGATCGAAGCCCGCCCGCTCCAGCAGCTCGATGCCGATCCGGTCTGCCTCTTTCTCATGGGCGCGGGTAAAGTTGAGCTGGTGCTGCATGCTGCCGGCCTCGGTGGCGGTCAGCGCCGCCATCCCCATCTGGGGGTTGGCGATCCCCATGAGGATGGAGGCGAGCAGTCCCACCGCCAGGGGCAGGCGCGACTTTTGCGCCTCGGCGATGGAGCGCGCGATGTGATGCTGGGTGACGTGGGAAATTTCGTGGGCGAGGACGGCGGCCAGCTCGCTCTCCGAGCGGGTCGCCAGGATCAGCCCGCTGTTTACGCCCACGTGCCCGCCGGGGCCGGCGAAGGCGTTGATGGTGTCGTCGCCGACCACAAAGAACCGGAAGTTGAACTCGGGGTGGTCGATGTTGCCCACCAGGCGATAGCCAAGTGATTGAATATAGGCGTTAACCTCCGCGTCATCGATGATGTTGCCCGATTCCTGGATATTGCGCATGAACATCTGGCCGAGGCGCTTTTCATCCACCGTGGACAGCGCCGCCCGGGCGGAATCGCCCATGTCGGGCAAATCCACAGCGGCCGACGCGGTGCCGGAAAACACTGCCCCTGATGCGAAAAATAACAGATAAATCAGTGTCTTGCGAAACAATTGGGATAAGAAAATAAGCATATTGCGATTGATTTTATACCATTCCTTCCCGCACCCGCATTACCAATCCGTGAGCGACCCGGGCGGCGGGCGCATTTGGCATTCAATTAATATGTTAGATAGGTGCGGGGGCAATTATTTCCAATCGGGCCGTGAAATTATTTCCGCCCGGACCGCGCCCGCCGGCATCTCCGTGCGCATCGGGAAGGACGCTGATTGTATTGTGCTTTTTCACATTGCAGGGGGGCGCTCCCCGGCACCTGATCGAGAAGGGGTGTGTCAGCGGGCTTGGGCCTTGGCCCGGGGCGGGTCGTCCAGCACGGTCTTGAGGTACTGCCCGGTGTGCGACGCCGGACAGCGGGCGATGTCTTCGGGCGTCCCCGCGGCCACGATCCGCCCGCCGTTGTTGCCCCCCTCCGGTCCCAGGTCAATGACCCAGTCCGCCGTCTTGATGACGTCCAGGTTGTGCTCGATCACCACCACGGTATTGCCGTGATCGCGCAGCTGGTGCAGTACGTGGAGCAGGTGCTTGATGTCGTGAAAGTGCAGGCCGGTGGTGGGCTCGTCCAGGATATAGAGGGTGTTGCCGGTGTCCCGCTTGGACAGCTCCCGGGCCAGCTTGACCCGCTGGGCCTCGCCGCCGGACAGGGTGGTGGCGCTCTGGCCCAGCTTGACGTAGGCCAGCCCCACCTCGACCAGGGTCTGCAGCTTGCGCTTGATGACCGGGATGGCCTGGAAGAAGGTCAGGGCCTCCTCGACGGTCATCTCCAGGATCTGGAGGATGTTCCGGCCCTTGTAGAGCACCTCCAGGGTCTCGCGGCTGTAGCGTTGGCCCTTGCACACGTCGCAGGGGACGTACAGGTCGGGCAGAAAGTGCATCTCCACCTTGATCATGCCGTCGCCCTGACAGGCCTCGCAGCGCCCGCCCTTGACGTTGAAGCTGAAACGGCCCGCCCCGTAGCCCCGCGAACGCGCCTCCGGGGTCCCGGCGAACAACTCCCGGATGGGGGTGAACAGGCCGGTATAGGTGGCGGGATTGGACCGGGGGGTGCGGCCGATGGGGCTCTGGTCGATGTCCACCACCTTGTCGATGTGCTCCAGGCCCTGGAGCTCGGCGCAGGGGGCGGGGGTCAGGCGGGACTTGTACAGGCTCACCGCGGCATGCTCGTAGAGCGTGTCGTTGACCAGGGTGGATTTGCCCGAGCCCGAGACGCCGGTGACGCAGGTCATCAGGCCGATGGGGAACTCCGCGTCCATGTGCTTGAGATTGTGCCCGTGGGCGTCACGGATCTTCAGCAGCCGGCTGCGGTCGGGGCGGCGGCGTACGGCCGGCACCTCGATCCACCGGCGCCGGGTCAGGTATTGCCCGGTCAGGGAGTCGGCGCAGCCGGTAATGTCCTCGAGGACGCCCTGGGCCACGACCCGCCCGCCGTGGGTCCCCGCCCCCGGCCCCATGTCCACGATATGGTCGGCGCAGAGGATCGACTCTTCGTCGTGCTCCACCATGATGATGGTGTTGCCGAGGTCCCGTAATTGAATGACCGAGTCCAGCAGCTTCCTGTTGTCCCGCTGGTGCAGGCCGATGGTGGGCTCGTCCAGGATATAGGTCACCCCCACCAGCCCGGCGCCGATCTGGCTGGCGAGGCGGATCCGCTGGGCCTCGCCGCCGGACAGGGTCTCGGCGCTGCGCTCCAGGGTGAGATACTCCAGGCCCACGTTCACCAGAAACGTCAGGCGCTGGCGGATTTCGTGGATGATCTTCTCGGCGATCTGGCCGCGACGCCCGGGCAGGGTCAGGTGGGCGAAGAACGCCAGCGCCTGGTCGATGGGCAGGGCGGTGATCCGCGGCAGGGTCATCCCCGAGACGAACACGTGGCGTGCCTCGGTGCGCAGGCGGCTGCCGCCGCAGTCGGGGCAGTGACCGTGCCCAGGTACTTGCCGAGCTCCTCGCGGACCACATTGGACTGGGTTTCCCGGTAGCGGCGCTGGATATTGGGAACCACCCCCTCGAATGGGTGTCTACGTGTGGTAGGCCGGCCGCGGCTGTCCAGGTAGCTGAACTCGATCTGCTCGTCGCCGCTGCCATGGAGAATCGCCTGCTGCACGGGCTCGGACAAGGCTTGAAAGGGCGTGTCCAGGTCAAAGCCGTAGTGCTGGGACAACGAGGTAATTAGTTGAAAATAATAGGTATTGCGTCGGTCCCAGCCGCGGATGGCGCCGGCTGGCAGACTCAGTTCCGGATGTTGTACGATACGGCTCGGGTCAAAGAACTCGATGCTGCCCAGCCCATCGCAGCGCGGACAGGCGCCGGCGGGGTTGTTGAATGAAAAGATGCGCGGCTCCAGCTCGTTGAGGCTGTAGCCGCAAAGAGGGCATGAGAATTGGGAGGAAAAGATCGAGCTCGGACCGCTCGGGTTCGTCCATGAAAGGCGATGCGGGCGCGGCCTTTGCCCGCGTTGAGCGCGGTCTCGAACGACTCGGCCAGCCGCTGATGAATATCCGGGCGGACGCTGAAGCGGTCAACAACCACTTCGATTGTGTGTTTTTTGCGGGCATCCAGTTGGGGTAAGGTATCCAATTCCGTTATTCGACCGTCGATCCTGGCGCGGATGAAGCCCTGGGTGCGCAAGTCCTGGAGCTGCTGCGCGTGCTCGCCTTTGCGCGCCTCGACCAGGGGGGCCAGCAGCAGCAGGCGCGTCCCCTCGGGCAGGGAGATGACCTGATCGACCATCTGGCTGACGGTCTGGGCGTCCAGCGCGGTGTCGTGCTCGGGGCAGCGGGGCTCGCCGGCACGGGCGAACAGCAGGCGCAGGTAATCGTAGATTTCGGTCACGGTCCCGACGGTGGAGCGGGGATTGTGAATGGTGGATTTTTGTTCGATGGCGATGGCGGGGGACAGCCCCTCGATGAGGTCCACGTCCGGTTTCTCCATTATGGAGAGGAATTGCCGCGCATAACTGGACAGGGATTCGACGTAGCGGCGCTGGCCTTCGGCATAGATGGTGTCGAACGCGAGGGAGGATTTGCCCGACCCGGACAGGCCGGTCATGACGGTCAGCTTGTCCCGGGGCAGGTCAATATCGATGTTCTTCAAATTGTGGGTGCGTGCGCCGCGTATGCGGATAGTATCCATTGGACCTTTCCTGACAACCAAGGTAACCTGATAATATACGATGGTCATATCCTATGAAGCAAAATAGAAAAAATTCCGAGCAAGCCGACGCCATGACGCCCGACGAACGCCGGGCGGCCCTTTCACTGGCCTCGATCTTCGCCCTGCGCATGCTGGGGCTGTTCATGATCCTGCCGGTGTTTTCCCTCTACGCCCACCACCTGAAGGGCGTGACGCCCGCGCTGATCGGGATCGCCATCGGCATCTATGGCCTCACCCAGGCCGTGCTGCAGATCCCGTTCGGCCTCATGTCCGACCGCTTCGGCCGCAAGTCGATGATCGCCATCGGCATGCTGATCTTCGCCGTGGGCAGCGCGGTGGCCGCCATGTCCCACTCCATCTGGGGGGTGATCGTGGGCCGCGCCCTGCAGGGCGTGGGCGCCGTGGCCTCGGTGGTGATGGCCCTGGCCGCGGACCTGACCCGTGAAGAGCACCGTACCAAGGCCATGGCGCTGATCGGAACCACCATCGGTATGTCGTTCGTGGCCTCGCTGGTGGCCGGCCCGATGCTCAATCAATGGATCGGCGTGCCGGGGATCTTCTGGCTGACGTCGGTCCTGGCCCTTGGCGGGATCGCGGTGCTGCAGTTCTGGGTCCCCGGCCCACCCATCTGCGGTTTCACCACGACACCCAGCCGGTGCCCGCCCAGCTGGGCGAGGTGCTGAAGAACGGCCAACTGGGGCGCCTGGACGTGTGCATCTTCTCCCTGCACATGATGCTGACGGCGACTTTCGTCGCTCATGCCCCTGGTGCTGCGGGACCACATGCACCTGGCGTCGAATCACCACTGGTACATCTACCTGCCGGTGATGGTGCTGTCCCTGATCGTGATGGTGCCCATGGTCATCATCGCCGAGAAGCGCCGCCGCATGAAGCAGACCCTGGTGGGGGCGGTGGTGACCCTGGCCATCGCTGAGCTGGTCTTCTGGCGCTCCGTCAACTCCCTGGACGGCATGATTATCGGGCTGCTCCTGTTCTTCACCGCCTTCAACGTGATGGAGGCCATCCTGCCGTCCTACATCGCCAAGGTGGCCCCCCCGGACAAGAAGGGCTCCGCCATGGGGGCCTATTCCACATCCCAGTTCCTGGGCGCGTTCGCGGGCGGCGCCATCGGCGGCTGGCTGTACGGGGCCGAGGGACTGGCCGCGGTTTTCGCGTTCTGCGCCCTGGCGGCGGTGCTGTGGGCCTTTATCGCCAGCACGCTGCACCAGCCGCCGTACCTGTCGAGTAAAATGCTCAATGTCGGTACGATCGATGATGCAGCAGGCGCAGTCGCTGACCCAGGAGTTGCTGCAGGTCCCCGGCGTCAAGGAGGCCGTGGTCATCGCCGAAGACGAGGTGGCCTACCTCAAGGTGGACTCGCGGGCCCTGGACCAGGAGGCCCTGCAGCGCTTTGCAGGGGATCTGGAAGGCGCCCACTGAGCGGGGCGGCGCCTCGCCAGGATGACTGCATGAACGGTGCTCAGGGATGAGCGATTGACTACAACAGGGCATTAGGAGAAACAGCATGGCAAGGGGCATTAACAAAGTGATTCTGATCGGCAACCTCGGCCGGGATCCCGAGGTACGTTACATGCCGAGCGGTGCGGCGGTGACCAACGTCGCCGTGGCCACCACCGCCGCGTGGCGGGACAAGCAGTCCGGCGACCAGCAGGAACGCACCGAGTGGCACAACGTGGTCTTTTTCAACCGCCTCGCCGAGATCGCCGGGGAGTACCTCAAGAAGGGCTCCAAGGTCTACATCGAGGGCAGCCTGCGCACCCGCAAGTGGCAGGACAAGTCGGGCAACGACCGCTATACCACCGAGGTGGTCGCCAACGAGATGCAGATGCTGGACAGCCGCGGCGGCGGCTCCGGCGGCGGTGACAATTACACCTCCGAGGCGCCGGATTACATGGACCAGCGCGAGCAGGGCGGCGGCTCCAAGGCGGCGGCCGGTGCCGGCAGCAGCAGCGGCGGCGGTTCGGACGATTTCGACGACGATATTCCGTTTTAACGGGTACCTCGACATAAAAACAGAAAAGCGGAAGGCGGCGGCCTTCCGCTTTTTTTTGGCTCCTTCGCACAATTCGCGAGCGAAGCCTTGCTCGCCCCGAACGCCAGGCGCATGATCTTATAGGGATAATCGCATGGCGGCGGCTCATTTCATGGCGTTTCCTTCTCGACTTGATTCTTATGCCCTCGCCAAGACGCGAAGAACGCCAAGGGAATAAAAGGGCTGATTTCTCGGCGTCCTTGGCGCCTTGGCGAGAGTACATGGGTGTTCTCCTGCACCCGGAAATGTTGCGCGACACTTTCTTCGGGCGTCTTGCCTGCAAGGGAAGCAATCGAGCCTGACCTCTTCTAGAGCCGCTTGACGACAAACCCCGTTTTGCTTAATTGACCCGTTTCAGCCAGAATATCCCCCTTTTAGTTTTCGCAGAATAAGACTATAACGGGACTCAGGTCGGCGCCGGGGCCCCGGCCATACGACAGGCAACACCCTTGAATCTTCACGAATATCAGACCAAGCAGCTACTGGCCGAGTACGGCATCGATGTGCCCGCCGGGGAGGTCGCCGTCACGGCCGGCCAGGCCGGCGCCGCCGCCGGGCGCCTGGGCGGGGCGCGCTGGGTGGTCAAGGCCCAGATCCATGCCGGCGGCCGCGCCGAGGCCGACGGCGTGCACCTGGTCGACTCCCCGGCCCAGGTGGAGCAAAGCGCCAAGGCCCTGCTGGGCCGGCGCCTGGTGACCCGCCAGACGGGTCCGAAAGGGCTGCCGGTGCAAAGGGTCCTGGTGGAGGCCGCGTGCGACATCGCCCGGGAGTTTTACCTCAGTGCCGTGGTGGACCGGGGCCGCCAGCGGGTGCTGCTGCTGGTGTCGGCGTCGGGAGGTGTCGAGATCGAGGAATTGGCGGACGCCCAGCCCGAGAGTCTGTTGTCGGTGGTCATCGATCCGGTGGTGGGGCTGCAGCCCTATCAGTGCCGCCGCATCGTCTTTTTCCTGGGGTTGGCGCCGGCCCTGATTCCGGCCTTCACCGGTCTCCTCGGCCGGGTCTATCAGATGCTGGTCGATAAGGACCTCAGCCTGCTCGAGATCAATCCCCTGGTAATCACCCGCGGCGAGGCGCTGGTGGCGGTGGATGCCAAGCTGGTGGTGGACGAGAACGCCCTGTACCGGCATGCGGACCTGCAGGCCCTGTACGACAGCAGCCAGGAGGACGACAAGGAGCGACGCGCCCGCGAGCATGGCCTCAACTACATCACCCTGGACGGTGATATCGCCTGCATGGTCAACGGCGCGGGGCTGGCCATGGCCACCATGGACCTGATCAAGCTGCACGGCGGCGAGCCCGCCAACTTCCTCGACGTGGGCGGCGGGACCACCGCCGAGCGGGTCGCCGAGGCGTTCAAGCTGATCTGCTCCGACGGCAAGGTCAAGGCCGTGCTGATCAATATCTTCGGCGGCATCGTGCGCTGCGACCTGATCGCCGAGGGCATCATCGCCGCGGTCAGGGAGGTGGGCGTGTCGCTGCCGGTGGTGGTGCGCCTGGAGGGCACCAACGCCGCGCCGGCCGGCAGTTGCTGGAAGACAGCGGCCTGGCCATGACCACCGCCGCCGGCCTCGGCGACGCGGCGCAAAAAGCGGTGGAGGCGGCGCGGGGGACGGGTAGTGGCGATCCTGGTGGACAAGGACACACGGGTCATCTGCCAGGGGTTTACGGGCAAGCAGGGGACGTTCCACTCCGAGCAGGCCCTCCGTTACGGGACCCGCCTGGTGGGGGGCGTGACGCCGGGCAAGGGCGGTCAGACCCACCTGGACCGGCCGGTATTCAATACCGTGCACGAGGCGGTGGGCGAGACCGGCGCCGAGGCGAGCATGATCTACGTGCCCGCCCCCTATGCCGCCGATGCCATCCTCGAGGCCGCCGATGCCGGGATCCTGGTTATCGTGTGCATTACCGAAGGGATCCCGGTGCTCGACATGCTCAAGGTCAAGGCGGCGCTGGGCGCACGTGCCCGGTTGATCGGCCCCAACTGCCCCGGCGTGATTACGCCGGGCGAGTGCAAGATCGGCATCATGCCGGGCGATATTCATTCCCCCGGCCGGGTCGGCATCGTGTCGCGCTCCGGGACCCTGACCTATGAGGCCGTCTACCAGACGACCCAGAATCAACTCGGGCAGAGCACCTGTGTCGGCATCGGCGGTGATCCCATATCGGGCATGAGTTTCGTGGATTGTCTGGCATTGTTCCAGCAGGACGAACAGACCGAAGGCATCATCCTGGTGGGGGAGATCGGCGGGACGGCCGAAGAGGAGGCCGCCGAGTTCATCAAGGCCTCGGTCAGCAAGCCGGTGGTGGCCTATATCGCGGGGCTGACCGCCCCGGCGGGGCGGCGCATGGGCCATGCCGGCGCCATCATCGCCGGCGGAAAGGGTTCGGCCGGCGACAAGATCGCCGCATTGGAGGCGGCGGGCGTCAGTGTGGTACGTTCGCCGGCTGAAATCGGCGATCGTATGCTGGCGCTGCTCGCCGTCTGACTACTGTGCAGGAGCCGACCTCATGGCGACCCGTTTGCGTATCGTAATGGCCCAGCTGAACCTGCTGGTCGGGGCGGTCAGGGACAATACCGAGAAGCTCGTTGAGGCCGCCCGCCGGGCCCGCGACGAGCTGCAGGGCGATGCCGTCGTATTCCCCGAGCTGGCCGTGACCGGCTACCCCCCCGAGGACCTGCTCCTGCGGCCGGGGCTCTACGCCCAGGTGGACGAGGCCCTGGAGACCCTGGCCCGGGAGGCCAGGGGCATCGACATCATCGTCGGTTACCCCTACCGCGACGAGGCGGGAATCTACAACGCCGCCTCCGTATTGCGCGACGGCGCCATTGCGGCGACCTATCACAAGCAATGCCTGCCCAACTACAGTGTCTTCGATGAAAAACGCTACTTCGTGCCGGGGGATAGGCCCTGTGTGGTGGACCTCAAGGGGGTGGCCGTGGGCGTGACCATCTGCGAAGACGCCTGGTACCCCGGGCCGATCCGCCAGGCCGCCCGGGCGGGCGCCCGGCTGGCGGTCAACCTCAATTCCTCCCCCTATCACATCGGCAAGGGCCGGGAGCGTGAGGCGGTCGTGGGTCAGCGTGTTCACGAGAGCGGTCTCCCCGTGCTGTACGTGAACCTGGTAGGCGGCCAGGACGAGCTGGTCTTCGACGGCGAGTCCTTCGTCATGGACGCGGGCGGTGTCGTGGTGCAGCGCTGCCCGCCCTATGTGGAGCTGCTGGAGCCGGTCGACTTTGAGGTGAGCGGTGATGCGGTGATGCCGGCCGGGGGGCGGGTGGCGCCCATCCCCGGGCTTCACGACAACGTGTATCAGGCCCTGGTCCTGGGCGCCAAGGACTATATCCGCAAGAACCGCTTCAACGGCGTCGTGGTGGGACTGTCGGGCGGCATCGATTCGGCTCTGACCCTGGCGATCGCCGTGGATGCGATCGGCGCGCAAAACGTCGAGGCGATCGCTCATGCCGTCCATGTATACCTCAGGAATGAGCATCGAGGATTCCCAGACCCTGTGCGTGACGCTGGGCGTGGCCTATCACGACCATCTCCATCGACCCGCCGTTCCATTCCTTCCTGCATCAGCTTGAAGGTATGTTTCGTGGAATGCCCGTGGATACGACCGAGGAGAACATACAGGCCCGCTGCCGAGGTGTTATACTGATGGCTATCTCCAACAAGACCGGCAAGCTCGTCCTGACCACCGGGAACAAGAGCGAGATGTCGGTGGGATATGCGACACTGTATGGGGACATGGCGGGCGGATTCGCCGTGCTCAAGGACGTTCCCAAGACAATGGTGTTTGAATTGGCCAACTATCGAAACTCCATATCGCCGGTGATTCCCCAGCGTATCATTCAGCGCCCCCCGTCCGCCGAGCTTGCCCCGAATCAAAAGGATGAGGACTTCCTGCCGCCGTACAGCCTTCTGGATCCGATCCTCGAGCTCTACATCCAAAAGGATATGGGGGTCGAGGAGATCGTCGCCAGGGGCTACGAAAGGGATGTGGTGGTGCGCATCGTGGCGATGGTGCAGCACAACGAGTACAAGCGGCGTCAGGCGCCGCCCGGCGTGCGGGTGACGCCCCGCGCCTTCGGCCGCGACCGGCGTTACCCGATTACCTCGGGGTTCGTCGACGGCTGATGCCGCGGACTTGTCCGGGCGTCGGCAAAGGTTTGACAGGTTATTCAACGGTTCCCACAAGGGGGTGTCATAATGAAAAAGATCGAGGCCATCATAAAGCCCTTCAAGCTGGATGACGTGCGAGAGGCGCTGTCGGAGGTGGGCGTGACGGGCATGACGGTGACCGAGGCCAAGGGCTTCGGGCGCCAGAAGGGGCATACGGAGTTGTATCGCGGCGCGGAGTACGTGGTGGACTTTCTGCCCAAGATCAAGATCGAGGCGGTGGTGGGCGATGAGCAGCTGGAGCGTTGTATCGAGGCCATCGGCAACGCCGCGCGCACCGGCAAGATCGGTGACGGTAAGATCTTCGTCACTCACATCGAAAAGGCCATCCGTATCCGCACCGGCGAACAGGACATGGAGGCGATCTGAAGGGAAACTTCCTTTTTGAACTCCCTCCCCACTCTCAGGGAGGTCGACTGTCTTTCACGCTCTCCCCGCCGGGGGAGGGCCGGGGACAGGGGGCGCCCCCCCTCAATCCAGGTAGGTCACCACCTCATCCATGCGTCGGCGCACGGACGCCTCCGGCAACTCGGCGGGATAGCCTAGGCTGATGATCGCGATGGGGATCACATCCTCCGCCAGCTCCAGCAGCTTCGCCACCTCGCGCTCGTTGAAGTCGCCCACCCATGTGGAGCCCATGCCGGCGGCGACGACCGCCAGCTGGGCATAGGTGGCCGCGATGGTCGCGTCCTGGACGGCATAGAGAGTCTTCCCCCGGTCGCCGTAACGCTGGGCCGAGCGTCCTGTATCCGCGCAGAACACCAGGCTGACGGGGGCCTGGGAGATGAACTGCTGGTCATCGGCGGCCGTGGCCAGGCGCCGGCGAAGGTCTTCGCGGCTGATCACAAAGATCCTGTACGACTGAAGGTCCCCGGCGGAGGGGGCGGCGCAGGCCATTTCCAGTACGGCGTGCAGTTTTTCGGCCTCGATGGGGGTGTTGGCCTGATACTTGCGGATCGAGTGCCTGTGGCGCACGGTTTCAAAAAAATCCCACATCGGGTGCCTCCTGTGAACGCCGGCCGGCGCGCATGTTCCCTCGGATACGAGCGGTGCTACTGGGTGTTCCCCGTATCCCCGTGATCCTTCGGCGGCTGGCGGTTATTGGCCACATGGGGGTGGTCCGGGTAGTTCAGTTCGAGAATCTTCTCGGCGCCGTTGGCCAGCTCGTTCATGTCCATCTTACGATAGGCCTTGACCATCACGCCCAGGGCGTCGGGGACCGCCGGTGTCCTTTCGTAGTTGTCGATCACGTACTTGGCCCGGTTCACGGCGGCCAGGTAGGCGCCGCGCTTGAAGTAATAGCGCGCCACATCGACCTCGTAGGAGGCCAGTCTGTTTTTCAGATAGACCATGCGCTGGACCGCGTCACGGACATACTTGCTGTTGGGGTAGCGCTGGACCAGCTCGGAGAAGTACTGAAACGACTGGCGCGCCCGTTTGGGGTCGCGCTGGGCGGGGTCCACGTCGAACATGCGGTCGAAGAAGTTCTTGCTGAGATTGTAGCTGGCCAGGCCGCGAAGATAGTAGGCATAGTCCACATGCTTGTGGCGGGGGTATAATTTGATGAACCGGTTCGCGGTGGAGATGGCCGAGTCGGCCTCGCCGAATTTGTAATAGGCGTAGGCGATCTCCAATAATGCCTGCTGGGAGTAGTGCCCGAAGGGGTAGCGCGCTTCGAGGGACTCGAATTTGTTGATGGCGGTCTTGAAGTCGCCGGCCTTGAGGGACGCCTTGCCTTCTTTGTACAACAGCTCGGCCGATCCCTTTTCTATTTCGCCGTTGTCGGTGGGGAACAGTGAGCAGGCGCCGATGAGCAGCGCGACGGTGCAGAGGAAGATGTTTCGAAGGGCTGTCATTTCGCTGTGAGTCGCCTGACAAGAGAACCGCTCGGCCGCCGAGGTATTGCGCCCGCACTGTGACTGTAAATATTACCGATTATACCGTTAAGTTACGCCAAGTTGAAAATAAACGTTCCAGGCGGTCGCCGGCACCTTAGCGCGACGGTCCCAGAGGAAATGGCCGGCAAACGCCTGGATCAGGTGCTCGCCGAGCTGTTTCCCCAGTATTCGCGGTCGCGTTTGCAGCAGTGGCTGCGTGAGGGGCTGATAACGGTTGATTCGGCTTCGTTGCGCGCTCGTGACAAGGTGGCAGGGGGCGAGCGTGTCGAGGTAACCGCCGTGGTGACCGGGGAGACGCCGTGGGAAGGCGAGCCGTTGCCCCTCGACATCGTCCACGAAGACGAAGCGCTGCTCATCATCAACAAGCCCTGGGGTATGGTGGTGCACCCGGCGGTGGGCAATCGCCGCGGCACCCTGGTCAACGCCTTATTGCATTACGCGCCGGAATTGGCCGGTGTGCCGAGGGCCGGGATCGTCCACCGCCTCGACAAGGATACCAGCGGGCTGATGGTGGTGGCGCGCACCCTAGAGGCCCATACCTACCTGGTGGACCGGATTCAGCGCCGCCTGGTGGGCCGTGAATACCTGGCCCTGGTGTACGGTGAGCTGGTGAGCGGGGGGCGCATCGACGAGCCTGTGGGCCGCCATCCGGTTCATCGCCAGCGCATGGCGGTCACCCCCACCGGCAAGCAGGCCGCCACCCGTTACCGCGTCATGGAGCGGTTCAAGGGCTTTACCCTGGTCCGCGCCATGCTCGAGAGCGGCCGCACCCATCAGATCCGGGTGCACATGGCCCATCTCCACCACCCGGTGGTCGGGGACCCGGTGTATGGCCGCTTACGCATCCCCAGGGGGGCCGCATCGGAGCTTGCCGAGGGGCTGCGCGGTTTCAAGCGCCAGGCCCTGCACGCCGAGCGCCTGACCCTGACTCACCCCGTGACCGGGCAAGCCGTTCAATGGGAGGCGCCGCCGCCCGCGGATATGCTCGGCCTGCTGCAGCGATTGCGGGCGGCGGCCCCCGGCGAGTGACTCGCCTCGTGGCGAAGCGGTCATCCCGCGCCCGTTACCCATCTCCCCCTGCGGCCGCCGTTCTGGTCCCGGGAATGAGCGGCGGGCCGCGCTTGTTTGATATGATAAGCCCGTTTGTTCGACACGAGTGACGGATGTTGAAGCGCGAGACGCGGCCTGCGGGCCCGGTGTTGACAGTGACGCCCGACTGGCCCGCCCCCGTGGGGGTGCGCGCCTGCACGACCTGCCGCGGCGGCGGCTTCAGTCGTTCCCCGTATCTGAGCCTGAACATGGCCGGCCATGTGGGTGATGATCCCCGTGCCGTGGAGGCCAACCGCCGGCGGGCCGCCGGCGCTCTGAGCCTGCCCGGCGCGCCGGTATGGATGAGGCAGGTGCACGGCGCGGACGTGATCGACGCCGCGTGCGCCGGATCCGGCCCCCTCGCCGACGGCGCCTATGCGACCCGGACGGGGGTGGTGTGCGCGGTGCTGACGGCCGATTGCCTGCCGGTGCTGCTGTGCCGCCGGACGGGGGATGCGGTGGCGGCCGTGCATGTGGGCTGGCGGGGGCTGGCCGCCGGCATCATTGACCGCGCCGTGCAGACCCTCGGCGGGGAGGACCTGCTGGCATGGCTGGGTCCGGCCATCGGGCCGCAGGTCTACCAGGTGGGCGACGAGGTCGTGCAGGCATTGCGCGAAGCCGTGGCAGATCCCCCGGCGGGCGCTTTCGAGGCCGCCGGCCCCGGCAAGTGGTATGTGGATCTGTACCGGCTGGCGACGTGCGCCCTGGCCCGCGCCGGGGTCGGCGCCGTCTACGGCGGCGGTTGGTGTACGTTCAGCGATGCGGAGCGCTTTTACTCGTACCGCCGCGACGGCGTCACGGGGCGGATGGCCACCATGATCTGGTTGGCGGCGCGCCCCGGCGATTGATATGGATTGAATGGAGAATACGTGAGCACGCTGGTCTGGATCATTCTCTTTTGTCTCATGGGCGGGGTGCTGAGCGTCATGGCCGCGCGGCACGTTCCTGCTGCTGAGCGATGCGCTGCGCCGGCGGATCATGCCGTCGCTCATCGGCTTTGCCACCGGGACGCTCCTGGGCGCGGCATTCCTGGCCATTTTGCCCCACGCCCTGTCGGTCAGGGGCGTCGACGTGCATCCCATCTACGGCGACGGTGCTGCTGGGCATCATGGGGTTCTTCCTGTTGGAAAAGTTCGTCCTGTGGCGGCACTATCACGCCGCCCTCGGTCACACGCCGGACATGGAGATCGAGCGCGGGCGGGACAAGGTCCCCGGCATCATGGTGTTCCTCGGCGACGGACTGCACAATCTCTTGGACGGCGTGCTGATCGCCGCGGCCTTCCTGACCGATATGCACCTGGGTGTCGTCACCGCCGTCGCCGTCACCGCCCACGAGATTCCGCAGGAGGTGGGGGACTTCGTGCTGCTGCTGCACGGCGGCTTTTCAGCGCGGCGCAGGCGTTGCTGTTCAATGTCCTGTCCAGCCTGACCACGGTGATTGGCGGTGTTGCGGCGTATACCAGTCTGTCCGATGACGCAGAAGGCCGTGCCGTATGTCCTGGCTGTCGCCGCCGCAAGCTTTATTTATATCGCCATCGCTGATTTAATTCCTACACTGCACAGGCACACCCAGCCTCGGGTGACCCTGCAGCAGCTGGCCATGATTACGCTGGGTATCATTTTGATCGGCGGCACTGACGCCGCGCTTCATTGAACGAGCAGGGGGCACAAATGAGCAAGTGGTATATGTTGACGGTCGTCGGTCAGGACCGCCCCGGAATCGTCGCGCGTGTCACCTCCGTCCTTTATCAGGGCGGCTGCAACCTGGGCGAGGCCTCCATGCTGCGCCTGGGTGGCAACTTCACCATCATGCTCATGGTGCAGTATGACGGCACCGGCGATGCCTTGCTGGCCTTGCTCGAGCCGGCGGTCGCCGAGCTGGACCTGCATTGCCACATCGACGAGATCGACGGCGGCCTGCACCGCCGCCTCGACCCGGACGTGCGCGTGACGGTGTTCGGTGCGGACCGCGCCGGCATCGTCGCCAGGGTGACCACGGTGCTGGCCGGCGCCGGGATGAATATCCTCGACCTGGAGTCGGATGTGGTGGGCAGTGAGGACAAACCGATTTATGTCATGCACATGGAGGGGCGCGCCGCCGAAGGGTGTCAAGGCATTGGAGTCGGCGCTGGCGCCTGTGGCCGAGGAGGGTGTCGAAGTGCGGATCTCGCCCATCGATACCATGATGGGGTAACGCATGGCGATCTTGCAGGTACTTGCCTATCCCGACGAGCGTTTGAAACAGCGCCACGGCCCGGTGACCGAGTTCGATGACGCATTCCAGCACGTCGTCAACGACCTGCACGATACCATGTACGCCGCCTCCCACTGTGTCGGCATCGCCGCCACCCAGTGTGGATCCCGCGCGCGTCGCCCTGGTGGATGTCTCGCAAGCGACCCAATATCGAAAATCACGGCCGGCTGGTCCTGGTGAATCCGGAGATCCTTGCCTGGGAGGGATTGGCGTAGGGCGGGAAGGGTGTTTCTCGGTGCCCGATTATACGGGCAACATCATGCGCGCCGAACGGATCAACATCCACTGGTTTGACGAGCACGGGAAGAGCATGAGGTGCGGTTCGAGGGCTTTGAGGCGCGTGCCGTGCAACACGAGGTGGACCACCTGAACGGCTTGTTATTCCTCGACCGCCTGGTCAGCCACAGAAATGACCTGTTCAGGCGCAAGGTGTACAAAAAATAGGCCGGTCCCCGGGCCGGTGCCGGCGCCGGGGCGGGGTTTTTATTGATCCGCCGCGCCCGGCCTGACTATACTGTGACCTGTTGCGGCCCCGGTTGCCGGTCGGTGCCGGCCCGAAGCAGGCCGCTCGCGAGGGGGGGCACCCGGCTGCCCGGTCCGGGGTCGCTAAGCACAACAACAAGACAGGGGGAGTGGTTCATAATGCGTAAATTTCTGATTGTGCTGTTGCTCGTCTGGCCATGGGTGGGCGCGCAGGCGGCCGCCGACGCCAAGATGCCGGACGCGCAAAGCGGCGGCGAGGTCAACATCAATTCCGTCCGTTGGCTCGGTCCATTCAAGCTGGACAAGAAGCAGCTGGAGGCCATCCGGCAGGCGGTCGAGCACGCCCTGCAGGCCCCCATCGACGAGCACGAGGTGTGCGGCGATCCGCCGTTGGGCTGTTTCGCCCGGACCGCCATGAAATGGACCGACAACGGCGTCGACTACCGGGAGGTCGTCGTCTATATCCATTCGAAGGGCAACTACTATTCGAAGGACAACGGCGCCTGGACCATCCATACCGTCAACGGCCAGTGGCCCAAGGTGGTCATCAAGTAGCCTAACCGGCCGGCCCGGCCCCGGGGGTCGGGCCGTTCCCGCCGCACACTTGGGCCACCGCGCCCCGCCCGGGGGCGATGCCTCGGCCGCGGACCCAGGCCGCGATGTCCCGCCACACCCGCTTGGCGTGCAGGTCGCGCAGCAGCAGGTGATACCCTTCCCGATAGAAGGCCACGACGGGACGGTTGCCCATCCGGTCGATCATGTCGCACACGGACGTTCTGGGGATGACTTCATCGTGCAGCCCGTATTGGACCAGGGTCGGCAGCTTCAGCCGGCGGCTGTCCGTGAGGGCCCGGTCCATCAGCCCCACCAATCCGTAGAGGGTATCCAGCCTGGCCTGGTGAATCATGAGCGGATCCCGGCTGAGCCGCTTGAGCATCTCGATGTTGTCGCTGACCTGGATGTCCAGGGGGCCGGCCGAGACGTTCATCCACGGCACCGTGTGGCCCCCGTCCACAGGGCGAAGCGGTAAAACGGGCTGAAGGTATCCTCTCCCCATACGGCCGGGGCCGCCAGGATCAGGCCCTTGACCGGCGGCGTGGGTGCCTCGGCCGCGGCCAGGATCACCACGGCCGCCCCCATGCTATGCCCCAGCCAGTCGACCGGCGTGTCCGGGTAGCGCCCCTTGATCAGGGCCGTGAATTGCTTCAGGTCCCCGACCAGCTTGTCCGTGCCCGGCCACAGGCCGCGGTTGGGCGTGGCGCCGAACCCGCGCTGGTCGTAGGCGTAGACGGCGATGCCCCGGTCACTGAGGTAAGGCGCCATGTAGGTGAAGGCCCGGCTGTAGTCGTCGAAGCCGTGGACGCCGATGATCACCGCCCGCACAGGCCCCTCGGGCAGCCATTTGACCACGGGCAGGGCGAGGTCATCCGCGGTGTAGAACTGGCCCCCGGCGAGCTGCGGCTGGTCCGCCGTCGCCTGCCAGCGGGCCACGGAGGGGGCGCAGGCCGCCAGCCAAAGGCAGAGCAGGGCGGAGACCAAGCCGCGAGTCAATCCGAGGGCCATGGCGTGTCGGGCGAATCCGATATACTCATATAAAATGGTTAGACATGCCGCGGGGCGTAAGGTCGCCCCCCAGGCGTAATTGTATACCGGCGGGCGGGCCGGTGCGGGGCCCGCCGCGAAAGATTGGCATAAGGGGGCCGCCGTGGCGCAACCGCAAAGCCAGTTCAGTGATATCACCGTGTGTCTGTGCGGCGACGTCATGACCGGGCGGGGCATTGACCAGGTGCTGCCCCATCCCTGCGCCCCGGTCCTGTACGAGCCCTATGTGAAGGACGCCCGGCGTTACGTGGCGCTCGCCGAGGCGGTCAACGGGCCGATCCCGAAACCGGTGCCGTTCCCCTATGTTTGGGGGGACGCCCTCGGGGTGCTGGCGCAGGCTGGCGCCGGACGTCAGGCTGATCAACCTGGAGACGGCGGTGACGAGCAGCGCCGAGCCCTGGCCGGGCAAGGGCATCCATTACCGCATGCACCCGGACAATTTCCCCTGCATCACCGCCGCGGGGATCGACTGCTGCGCCCTGGCCAACAACCATGTGCTCGACTGGGGCTACAGCGGGCTGGCGCAGACGCTGGCCACCTTGACCGAGGCCCGGGTGCGATACGCCGGGGCGGGGCGGGACCTGGGCGAGGCGCAGGCCCCCGCGGTCATGGAGGTCCCCGGCAAGGGGCGGGTCGTAGTCCTGGCCGTGGGCGCGGGTTCCAGCGGCATACCGCCGGCTTGGGCGGCGACACGGCGCAAGGCCGGCGTGAACCTGATGCCGGACATGACGCCGGAGGGCGCGGAGCGGATTGGGGGCGCGGTGCAGGCGGTCAAGCAGTCCGGCGACATCGTGGTGGTGTCAATCCACTGGGGCGCCAACTGGGGTTATGACATTCCCCCCGCCCATAGGGCCTTCGCCCGCGCCCTGATCGACACCGCCGGGGTGGACCTGGTGCACGGCCACTCCTGCCACCATGTACAGGGCCTGGAGGTCTACCGGGGCAAGCTGATTCTCTACGGCTGCGGTGATTTTCTGAACGACTACGAGGGTATCCCCGGGTACCAGGCCTACCGCCCCGATCTGAGCCTGATGTACTTCGCCTCCCTGTCGGCGGCGGACGGGCGACTGACGGACCTGCGCATGATGCCGTTTCAGGTGAGTCGGTTTCGGGCCAACCGTGCCGGCCACGGCGACGCGCGATGGCTGAGGGATACCCTGAACCGTGAAGGCGGCGCCGCCGGCCCCCGGGTGGCGCTAGATGGCGCCGGGTTCCTGCGCCCTGACGGGCCGGGCGGCTGAATCAGTCGCCGTCCTATGTGCCGATGACCTGCAGGTTGACGGTCCTTCGGCGCGGTCCGTCCAGTTCGGCCAGTAGCACGGACTGGAAGGTGCCAAGGGCCGGGGCGCCGTCGGCGACGGGGATGGTCTCGCTGCTGGCGAGGAGCAAGGCGGCGATGTGGGAATGGGCGTTCTCGGGTTCGTCGGGCGGGCAGTCACGCAGGTGGATATCGTTATGCAGATACCGGTCCCCGGCGGGGAGCAGCCTTGCCAGGAAGCGACGCACGTCCTCCAGCAGGCGCGGTTCGTTCTCATTGACGAACAGCGCCGTGGTGGTATGCCGTGACGTGACGATGACGAACCCGTCGGTAATGCCCGTTTCATCGATGCACTGGCGGATCCGGGGTGTGAGGTCGTGAAAATCGATCCCCGGACCGGTGTCGAGGTGCACGAGCCGGTGAACGATGCGCATCCCCGTCACCCTCCGCCCTCCCCGGCGCAGCTCCACCGCGGCATCCTCGCGGCGGACATTGGTGACGGATGCCGGCTATGGATTGTCCGGGTCACACGAACCCTCCCGGACCCAAAGCCCGCTCTCGCACTTCAACAATTCCCCGCTGCCGCTGCATACGTAAGCGCCCTCGGTATAGGCGGCGCTGTTGAAGTAGCATACCCGGACCCCGTCGATCTCCTGGGCAAGGGCCTCGTAATCCTCGTCGTCCTCCTCCATGATGGGAGAATTCTTCAGCTCGGGATCCTGCGCGCCGACGGACGTGGGTCTTTGTGGATTGTTCATTTTCAGATCCTCGATGGATAGGGTATCTTATGTTATATAAGCAATCCGGGTCCCGTTCAATGGGGGCCGCCAATCCCTTCCCGGCGCCGCCGCCGTGCGCCTCCGGGTGCGTCCCAAGGGGAGCAATGACCGGACAATACGCCCATCGGTGTGCCGCATGACCGCCCGTACCGTCTCGCTCGTCCTGGGGAGCGGCGGGGCCCGGGGGCTGGCCCATATCGGGGTGATTCAGTGGTTGGAGCACCATGGGTTCGAGGTGCGTTCCATTGCCGGCACATCCATGGGGGCCCTGGTGGGGGGGATCTACGCCGCCGGCCGCCTGCCGCTCTACACCCGCTGGGTGACGGCGCTGGAGAGAAAGGACGTCATCCGCCTGCTCGACTTTTCGTTCGGCCGTAACAGCCTGTTCAAAGGCGAGCGGGTGATCGGGGAACTGAAGGTTCTGATCGGCAATCCGGAGATCGGCGATCTGCCCCTTTCTTTCACGGCCGTGGCCACCGACATGGACTCCGGCAAGGAGGTATGGCTCAACAGCGGCCCGCTCTTTGACGCCATTCGCGCCTCGATGGCCATCCCCACCATCTTCAGCCCTTACACCTTCCAGGGAATGCGCTTGATGGACGGCGGGCTGGTCAATCCCGTCCCGATCGCGCCGACCTTGGCGGACAATACGGATCTGACGATCGCTGTCAACCTGAATGCCGAGCCCCAGGCCTTGCCGCCGAGCGTGCACGCGGTGAGCAAGCGCAGGGAATCGAATCGCTATCGCGAGAACATCGCCAAGCTGATTAACGAGCTTCAGCAGCGTTGGGGGACGGAGGCCGAGGACGAGTCGGGCTTTTTCGACATCATCTCCCGCTCCATGGATATCATGGAGGACCTCATCGCCCAGTTCAAGCTTACCGCCTATCCGCCGGACATCATCGTCAATATTCCCCGGAACGTGTGCTCGTTCTACGAGTTTCACCGCGCGTCCGAGGTCATTGAGGCCGGACGCCACTACGCCCACCAGACGCTGCAGGGGCTGGTGGAGGGTGACAAGGGGGGAGCCCCGCAGGGCGGTCAGACGGTTGTATGAGCGCGGCGGCGCTCAGAAGATGTATTCCGGGGGCACGTTTTCGGCGAGCCAGATTTGGTCATTGTCCTTGTAGAAAGGTACGCCGCTCTCGTAGGCCCGGTGTGCGTCAATGTTGAGTATGATCGGATCCTTGGTCTTGAGCCGGCTGGCTTCGAGGGCTTCTTCCGGGGTCGTCGCGAGGGGGACGTGCTTGTGGGTCATGCACGACAGCCCTTCCACCTTGATCTTATCCGCGTGCTCGGGGTCGGCGCCGTGGTAGAGGATCAGCGGCGGGCGCTCCGGGCGCATCGCCACCGGCGCGGCCGGTGACTGAGCGTGCACCGCGCGGACCCTGTCACCGCGGAGCTCGTAGCGCGTCTTCGCGGACTTCGCGATCATGTCTTCCAGGTCGGCGCGCTTGATGTTCTTCCAGGCCCGCTCCTTTTTCAATGCGTTGAGAACGTCATCGATCAACACCCAGCCTTCTTCGTCCACGTCGAAATCATAGCGCTGTGGGGCGTGGCGCAGGGCGTGGGCCAATGCGCGGCTCAGGCGTATCAGCCGCGGCTTAGTGTACGGATGGGGAGCCATGGTCGGAAGGCCTCATCGGGTTGAACCGGTGCTGGAAATCGCCATGACAGTCGGCGTGGGAGCGGCACAAGGGCCGCACATGCGCGCTGGACACCCATGCCCTCCGCGCGGGTACGCTTCGATCTTGATGATTCAATTCAGTCCCCCCAATCTTCCCTGTCGGTGCCAAAGAGCCATCCGGGCCGGCGATGCACAGGTGATGACCCGGATCCGTCGCGAAATCACCTGAACTCCACTGCTATTCTACATGCCGCAACCCGTCATGGGTATAGACGTAACAAGGATGCCCCGCCGTCTTCCCCGTGATCCGTTATTGGCATAACTCTAAATTATGGCATCCCTAACTAATTTTAATGCACAGTGTCCCGCGCCGGGACCTCCTGTCCACATCGACATAGTACACCACTAGCCATCCCGCGTCCTGTTATACGGGCAGGCTCACTCCGAACTCGGGGCGGCGGCATCCCCTCATGACTGGGGTGGCGTCGGTGTCGACCCCTAGTTGTATTGACACGCGCCGGGTCATTTTGTTCATTAGCGCGGGCTATGGCGCAGGTTCGGGCGGGCGGCCGTGATTTTTTGCCTTTGTGGGTATGCAATTAAGCATTCACGGAGATCATTGCCGGATTTTGATTGTCTAGACGAGGAAGGCTTTTTGATTTTCCATTCACGAGAATTAATCTATCAAAGGAGCATGCAATGGACGGACGCAGGGAAACGCCCAATACCCTGTTTACGCTCTTCGGGGCCAGCGGGGATCTGTCCCATCGGCTGATTCTGCCGGCACTGTTCAATCTCTACCTCAGCGGGCAGTGGCCCGAGAAGTTCCGCTTGATCGCCGTGGACCGCAACGACTGCGACGACGAGGCCCTCGCTGAGGAATACCGCAAGGCGGTCAGTGAGCACTCGCGCACGGGGGCGCCGCCGGACGGCAAATGGCGGGGATTCGCCGAGCTTATTGCCCATGTGCGCATGGATATCGGCGATGAGCAAGGCTACGCGAATCTGGCTGAACGGTTGAGCGCCCAGGAACGGGAATGGGGGGGCGAGGCCGACCGGGTCTTCTACATGGCCCTGCCGCCCTCACTGTTCGCCAAGGTCGCCGAAGGGCTCGGTAAGGCGGGTCTGGCCGAGCCTCGCGAGCGGACCCGCGTGGTGCTGGAAAAGCCCCTGGGGCACGATCTCGATTCGTTCCGCACGATCGACCGCTCGCTTCATGAATCCTTCGCCGAGTCGCAGGTCTACCGGATCGACCATTTTCTGGGCAAGGAGACGGTCCAGAACATCCTGGCCATGCGCTTTGCCAATCCCATCTACGAGCCCATCTGGAACCGGCGGTATGTGGATCATGTGGCCATCACCGTGGCGGAGACCCTGGGTGTGGAGCACCGGGCCGGGTACTACGAGCATGCCGGGGCGCTGCGGGATATGGTGCAGAACCATCTGTTCCAGTTGTTGTGCCTGGTGGCGATGGAGGCCCCGGTCGCCTATGACGCCGACGATATCCGCAGCAAGAAGCTCGACGTATTGCGTGCGGTGCGGCCCATTACCCCCGCCACCGTGTCGCAATTCGCGGCGCGCGGCCAGTACGGCGGCGGCTGGATAGAAGGCGGAAAATTCCCCGCCTACAGGGATGAGCCCGGTGTGGACGATCACTCCAATACGGAGACCTATGCCGCGCTCAAGCTGTTCGTGGACAACTGGCGTTGGCAGGGGGTGCCCTTTTATCTGCGCACGGGCAAGCGCCTCGCCGCCGATGTCTCGGAGATCTCGATCCGCTTCCGGGATGTCCCCCATCGCGCCTTTCCCAATGCGGCCGGGCTCAACGAGCAGCCCGCCAGGCTCGTGATCCAGATCCAGCCGGAGCAGGGCATCGTCATCAAGTTCATGGCCAAGGAGCCGGGGTTTACCCTGCGGCTGCGGCCCGTGGATATGCGCTTCAGCTATCAGGAGGCCTTCGACTGTGACACCCCTGACGCCTACGAGACCCTGTTGTGGGACATCATGATCGGCGACGCGACCCTGTTCATGCGGTCCGATCAGGTCGACGCCGCATGGCGTCTGTCTGATGCCGGTCCTGGAAGTCTGGACCGACAATGCCGCCCCGGACTTCCCCAACTATGCGGCGGGCTCGTGGGGGCCCGAGTCGGCGGAGCTGCTCGTCGCCCAGGAAGGCAACAGCTGGCTGACACCGACCCTGAAGGGCCGCAAAGGCTGACGGCCCTAATTTCCCCGCGCGGGGCGCGACAGCCGCCGGCGCAGGCGCTGATACTCGCGCTTGACGGTCTTCAGGGCCGAGGGGCTGAGGGTGTTGCTCTTCTCGAAGGCGTCGATGGCCTTCTCATAAAGGGCTGACGCCTTGTCCAGCTGTCCCTTGCGGCGGGCGATATCGGCGAGGCCGTAGATCCCGTCGGCGGTCATGCCCGAGTCGGCGCCGGGCGCCTTGGCCAGCAGGGCATTGGAGTGTTCGTACAGCGCCTCGGCCTCGTCCAGCTTTCCCTGAAAGCGCAGGGCATGTGCCAGGTTTTGCTCCGTCATGGCCAGGATGACGGGGTCTGCATGCTTGTCCTGTTCCAGCACGCGCCGGGCCTTTTCGAAGACCGTTTGCGCCCGGTGGTACCGCCGCTGTCTGATCAATGTGTTGGCCAGCCGCAGATAGGCGTCGGTCAGGGAGGCGGTGTCCGGCGGTGATTGACCTTCATAAATATCGGCCGCGGTACGGTAGTGTTCCTCCGCCCGCGCAAGGTCGCCCTGCTCAACGTCGATCCGGCCCATCAGCGTCGACACCCGGGCAAGGGCGAGGCGGCCGACGCCGGCGCCCTCTCGGTAGCCCTTGATGAAACGCTCGCCCGCCCGCTTTGCCTTGTCGAGCCGGCCCGTCTGCATATAAGCGCGGGCCAGCTTCTGCAGCACCATCAGCCGCCACGGCAGGCTCTCGTGTGCCGGTTGCCTGCCCAGGTCCGCCAGCGCCAGTTCGTATTTGGCCCCGGCGGTCTTATAGTCGTCCCGCGCGGACGCCATGTCCCCGGTGGTGATGAGGGTCTTCCAATCGGGCGCCGGGGTGTCTTTGGCCCCGTTGCCGCGCAGGGCGGCCGTAACGGCCTCGTCTCCCGCGGCAAGGGATAAGGGGGTCAGTCCGTTGCGATCCCGGGCATCGACCTTCGCGCCGTATCTCAGCAGCAGATTGACGATATCGACCCGTCCGCCCAGCACGGCAAGATGCAGGTACGTCTCGCCGCCCGGGTCGCGCCGGTCGATGTCGGCCCCGTGCCGAAACAGCAGATCGAGGATCCGGAGGCGGCCGTTGACAACCGCAATCGCCACCGTGGGTTGGTTGATCCGGGCGCCCTTTGACAACAGCAGCCGGGCGACGGCGGGGTAGCCCCCGGCGGCGGCGATATACAGGGGGGTGACCTTGTTGCCCATGGTGGCGGCGTTGACGTCGGCGCCCGCCTGGATCAACAGGCGGGCCATCGCCTCGTTTCCCGTGCGCGCCGCCATGTGCAGGGCCGTGAATCCGTTCAGCCGGGCCACGTTGACGTCGGCGTTGTCGTGGATCAGATCCCGCACCCGCGCCATGTTGCCGGTCCGCACGGCGTCGATGAGGGGGATGGGGCGGGCCTCGCCGGCCGCCCCGTCGGCGCGGGCCGGCGAGGTCATGACCAGGGCGAGCGCCAGGACAAGCAGCATGCAGAGCCGGGCGCACCGGCTCCCGTGACCGCCGTGGGCGGCCGCCTGGGTTGGGGGTGAGACAGATCGTGGTGATTTCATTGCACAGGTTGTGGACGTCGACGACCGCCGCGGCGCACTGATTGGGATGATTCGCGCGGTGGCGCATCCCGGCCGGGGCCGTCCCGGGGCCGTCACAGTATAGCAGGCGCGGCCGATTGTCGCGTTCAGCCCGGCCCTGCCGCGGCGGGCGTTCAGGCGGGGGCGATAACCGGGAGGCCTGGGGGCCGGCGGCCGGCGACGATCGGCGCCGGGGCAGTCGCGCCGGATTCACCGCCGGGTAGTACTATGCCCCCTGGCGCGGTCACCAGCCCCAGTGACGCAAGCCGCTGCCATCCGTCCCGGCCCAGCGCCGGCTTGAGGGGAGTCTGGGCCCCGCCGCGTCCGGCTTGGCCCTGGGTGTGATCATGGCGTCAACAGGGCGTGCACCGGGACAGGCCTGCGGCCCGGGCTGCGGCTATTGCATGCCGAAGTGGTAATTCACACCCAGCGTGAAATTGTCGTTGGTGATGCCGTTGCCCGATTGGTGTACCCACTGGGCGACCAGGCCGAGACCCGGGTTCATCCACATCTCGGCGCCGACGCCGACGCGGGCCCCGACTCCACTGGTGCCCCGGTCGCCGGTGGCGTTGATATCGCCAAAGCCGAACTTGATGTAGGGCAGCAGCTGGCGGTTCACGCCGAGGGGGTAGCCGGCCAGGAAATCCACACCGAGCACATTGGAGCCGTAGCTGACGTCGTTGCTGTGAATCTCCTGGGTGTTGAATTCGGTGAAGAAATCAGCGCCGAGGATGGCCGGTGACGCCAGACCCGCGGCCGGCGTCACGGTGTTGTAGCCCAGGCTCAGGCCGCCGTCGAAGGCGTTTTCATTGCTCAGGCCGGTGGCGCTGGTGTTGTTGACGCCCACCTGACCGCCGACGTACGGGCCCGCCCACTTGCCGACCGCGTCGGGGCCCAGGGAGAGCGGCCCGGCGGCGTATGTCGCCAGCGGGGCAAGGGCCATCAGCGCCGCAACGGCTGTTTTGGTCGATACTGACATTCGTGTTCTCCTTTGCTTCTTGCTGTTCGGCCTCACGTCCCGGCAGGCATGGCGCTGGTTGGCGGCATATGCGGGGCAAAATTACGCCGGCGCCCGTGGCCTGTCAAGGTGCATCCGTCTTGGGGTCTGTGAACACCATCCATACCGCGGTATGGATGGTGTTCACAGACCCTGGGTCCCGGATCGGCGGCGATATTCCCGCAACCTCCTGGTGCTGTGTGTCGTTCCATAACGACACCTGGCCCCACGCCCGCTTTGTGACTAAGCCGGTTGAAGGCGGCGGCACCGGCCGGGTTTGCGGTCCGAGTTGACGAGGATCAAACTGGGAGCCATAGGGCATGTGTATCATTACCGGTCGTTTGTATCGCCAACGGCACTGACCGCCATAGCGCCCGCAATCGCGGACATGGGGTGGCCGGGAGGGGTGAGGGATTGATCAGAAAACTGTTATATTCAAGGGGTGCCCGGAAATCCGCCCTCAACTGCAAGCAAACGTCCAGCAATGAGCTGTTGATTCGAACCACAGAGGAAGGAAACCAAATCATGAAAAACCTGACGAAAGCGATGGCGCTCGTGGTCACCGCGGGCATGGCGTATGCGGGCGCCGCATACGGGGCCGGCGGCGATGCGCACAAGGGGCAGTCAATCGCCTCCAATTGCGTCGCCTGCCACGGGCGTGACGGCAACCAGACGACCGCCCAGAACATTCCGAAGCTGGCCCAGCAGATCGAGCCGTACCTCGTCAAGCAGCTCCACGACTTCAAGTCCGGCGACAGAAAGAATTCGATTATGTCCTCGATGGCCTCGACCCTGTCGGATCAGGGTGTCAAGGACGTCGCGGCGTACTTTTCGAGTCAAAAGATGAGTTCCGACAAGGTCTCCGACAAATCCCTGGCCGATGAAGGCAAGCGGATCTTCACCGGCGGCATCGCCAAAGACTCCGTGCCGGCCTGCACATCGTGCCACGGCGCCCACGCAGAAGGCATGCCGCCCACGTTCCCGCGCCTGGCCGGTCAGCACTCCCAGTACATCGTGGTGCAATTGAAGAACTTCAAGGCGGGTGATCGCGCCAACGACCCGAATGCCGTGATGCGCGATATCGCCTCCAAGCTCAGCGACCACCAGATGGAGGCGGTGGCGGAGTACGTTACCGGCCTGTAGGCGGCCCCGTGTCGGCCCCCTCTCCCCTCCGGGGAGAGGGGGGTCAGTGCACCGCCCGCCAGTAAACCCGCTTGAGCAGATAGGTCAGGATCGAGAGGATCACCAGAAAGCCGATCACCCACGGGCCCAGGGACATGCGCTGAATCTTGGACGGGTCGCTGGTGTACTGCAGCCAGGCGGTCAGGTCGGCGACCACCTGATCGAACTGTGCCTGGTTCAGCGAGCCCTGCTTGATGAGTTTTCCCTGTTTGTCGCGTTCTCCGCCCAGCATAGCCAGGACGTCGGGCATCGCCACATGGGGGAAGACGTGGTTGTTCCAGCCCGAGGGCCGGGAGGAGTCCACGTAGAAGCTCTTCAGGTAGGTGTATACCCAGTCGGTGCCGCGGTAACGGGCCTCCAGCGTGAGATCGGGCGGGGCGGCGCCGAGCCACTTGGTGGCATCCCCCGGCCGCATGGTGTTGAGCATGCCCGCATGGTACTCGGCGTTGGCCGGCACCATCAGCATGTTCTTGACCCGGGTCTTGCTAAGCCCGAGATCCTCGCCCACGCGGCTGTAGCGCAGGTACTTCAGGGTATGGCACGTGAGGCAGCGGTCGACGAACAGCTTGGCGCCCCTGATCAGGGTCTGCCGGTCGAAGCTGTAATGGGGGGTCTTCAGGCTAACCTGCGCCTCCTGGGCCCGGACGACGGCGGAGCTCATGATACAGGCCAAGGCGATCAATGCGGCGGCATACTTCATGACATGTTCACCCGCTGTGGGACCTGCTTGGTCGGTTCGAAGTGACTGACCACGGGCAGGGTCAGGAAAAACAGAAGATACAGGCCCAGGAATATGCGTCCCGGCAGCAACAGGGCCGGAGAGGCGGGCTGCATACCTATCCACCCCAGCACGAACACCGAAATGACCAGCACTACCAGCATGCCCAGGTACACCGGCCGGTAGCGGACTGACTTGACGGGGTTGCGGTCCAGCCACGGGAGGAAGAACGGCAGGATCACCGCCAGGGCCAGGGCCCCGATGCCCCCCAGCTTGTTGGGGACCGAACGCAGCATGGCGTAGAACGGGGCCAGGTACCAGGCGGGGGTGATGTCAGGTGGTGTCTTTAGTGGATTGGCCGGCGTGTAGTTGGCCAGCTCGATGAACAGGCCGTTCATGGTCGGCGCGTACAGGACGATGGCGCAGAACACTGTCAGAAACACGCAGGTGCCGAAGATGTCCTTGACGGTGTAGAAGGGATGAAACGGGATGCCGTCCAAAGGCTTCCCGTCGGGCCCCGGGTGCTCCTTGATCTCGATGCCGTCGGGGTTGTTTGACCCGACCTTGTGCAGCGCCAGGACGTGCACGGCCACCAGGGCGATCAACACCAGCGGCACAAGCACCACGTGCATGCCCATGAAGCGGTTGAGGGTGGGGGTCCCGATCCCGAAGCCGCCCCGGGCCAGGGAACCCAGCCAGTCGCCCACATAGGGCACCGCCTCGATGATGGAGGTGATCACCTTGCCGCCCCAGAACGACATGTTGCCGAACGGCAGCACATAGCCCAGGTAGGCCTCCGCCATCAAGGTCAGGTAGATGATGAACCCGATAATCCACAGCAACTCGCGCGGTTTCCTGTACGAGCCGTACATCAGGCCGCGGAACATGTGCAGGTAGACCACGATGAAGAACATGGAGGCGCCGGTGGTGTGGGTATAGCGCAGCACCCAGCCCCATTTCACATCGAACATGATGGTCTGGACCGAATCGAACGCGGCGTCCTCATTGGGCTGGTAGTGAATGAGCAGGAAATAGCCGGAGACGATTTGAATCACCAGCACCAGCAGCGCCAGCGAGCCGAAGACATACCAGATGTTGAAGTTCTTCGGCGCGTAGTATTCGGTCAGGTGTTCGCGGGCAAGCTCGCGAAACGGAAGACGGTCATTGATCCAGTCAGTAAGTCCCTTCATGGCGGCCTTTCTTCCCTGCTTGATGAATGTAGGTGGAGCGGGACACCGTTAGCAAAGCTTGGATTTGGGGTACAGCGACGTGATTTTGATCTTGGTGTCGTCGTCGGTGAATTCGTATTCGGGGATGGCCATGTTGCGCGGTGCCGGCACGTCTTTGAATACCCGTCCCGACAGGTCGTAGAACGACCCGTGACACGGGCAGTGATAGCCGCCCAGCCACTTGGGGTTGACCGACCCCTGCTGCGGCTTGAAGGTGGGCGTGCAGCAAAGGTGGGTGCAGACACCGACCATAACGAACCACTCCGGCTTGCGCGAGCGGTACATGTTGTTGCAGTAGGGGGGCTGTTGGGGCAGCTTGTTGCCGGGGTCGAGCAGCTCGGGAGTGACCTTCTTCAGGGTCGCGAGCATCTCCGGGGTGCGGTTGACGATGAACACGGGCTTGTCCTGCCACTTCACGGTGACCTGTTCGCCCGGTCCGATGGCGCCGATGTCCACGGTGGTCGTGGAGGCGGCCTGGACGCTGGCGTCGGGCTCCATGCTCTTTACGAAGGGCGTCGCCGCCAGGCCCGCCCCGGCCGCCCCGACGACGGAGGTGACCGTGGTCAGAAACTTGCGCCGCTTTTCATCAATCTCGTTATCGGACATCACATCCTCCGTGTCCCGTGAAAAATTCTCCAATTTGACCAACGTCCCGGCGTGTCGTTCATTTCCTTGCCGTTGCCGTGGACATTATTCTATACGGTATCAGACCTCATAGAAATGTCCATGGCGCGCATCGCGCCGCCCGCCGGCCCGCAATTGCGTCGGGTCGGCCCGGGGGATTATGCTTGCTACGGTCCCCGGATCCCCGGGCGACCGCAAAGGAGCACGCCCCGCCACGGGGGGCGGACCCGCTCCTCGTCCTGACCCCGCCGGCTCTCCGGCGACACGGGCGCCGGGGGCAACAGCCGGCGCGGACCGCAGCTGTATTAATGGAATCTGATAGGGGCAGCAAATGAAGATACCCGCGGCGACAGAGAATCGCCCCGAAAACGTGATCATCAGTCAATCCGTCGCCATTTTGGTGGATGGCAACAATCTGGAGCGCGCCATTCATGACGAGTCAGGCAATCCCCATTCCATGCTGAATTTCGATACGCTCATCCCGAAGCTGTTGGACAACCGCAGCCTGAACCGCCTGTTCTACTTCCGCGAAGGGCAGGCAGATATCGGCCAAGCTCAAGGAGCGGCTGCATCACCACTACCACGGCTCGGTGCAGCCGTGCCACAAGAGCGCCGATATCCCGCTGACGATCAAGGCGATGCAGTTGGCGAACAAGGTCGATACCATCATTATCCTGTCGGGCGACTCCGATTATGTGGAGCTCGTTCGCCACCTCAAGACCGAGGGCGTCCGAGTGGAGATCGCCGCCGTCACCAGCGCCACCTCCAACCTGCTGGTCGAGGAGTCCGACTACTTTCACGAGGTGACGAAGGACGACTGGTTTACCCTGGCCCCGCGGGCGCCCAAGAGAAAGCCGGAAAGAAGGTAGCCGCGATCCGCCATGAGGTCTGACCGAATCCCGTCCGGCGGCGGCTTTCTGCCGCGTACCGTCATCGTGCTCGGGTTCGTCTCGCTGCTGAACGATTCGGCCAGCGAGATGATCGTGCCCCTGCTGCCCCTGTTCCTGACTATCAACCTCGGCGCCGGGCCGCTGATCGTCGGCCTGATCGAGGGGCTCGCAGAGGCCACCGCCAGCGTGCTCAAACTGGTCGCCGGCTGGCTCGCCGACCGGGGGTGGCGGCCCAAGCGCCTGGTGTTGGGCGGCTACCTGCTGTCGAACAGCGCCCGGCCCCTGATCGGCCTGGCCCTCAGCTGGTCGTGGGTGCTGGCCCTGCGGTTCCTGGACCGTGTCGGCAAGGGGCTGCGTACCGCGCCCCGCGATGCGCTGATCGCCGGGGCGGTGGAGTCTCACCGGCGCGGCCGGGCCTTCGGTTTCCATCGCGCCATGGACCACACCGGTGCGATTATCGGTCCCCTGATCGCCTTTGTATTTCTCCATTTCCACATGGAACTGCGTCACGTCTTCCTCGTGTCGGTGATCCCCGGCGTGCTGTTGCTGTTGCTGCTGGGCGTCGGGCTCGATGCGCCGACGCCGGCCCCGGTGGCACGGCCGCCGCGCCTGGCGGCGGCGTGGGGGACCCTGGACGCCCGCGTGCGGGGGCTGATCGTCAGCGCCGCCGGGCTGTCCCTGGCCGCGGTGCCGGAGGCCTTCCTGGTGCTGTGGGCCCGGTCGACCGGCATGCCGATTATCGGGATCCCCCTGTTGTGGGCGGCGGCGCACGCCGCCAAGACCCTGGTGGCGATCCCCGGCGGCAGCCTGTCCGACACCCTGGGGAGGGTGCCGGTGCTGCTCAGCGGCTGGGGCGTGCGTATCCTGGTCCTGTTGTCCATCGCCGCCAGCACCGCCCATACGGCGGCGGTCATCGCCCTGTTCATCACCTACGGCGCCGCCCTGGCGTGGACCGAAGGGGCCGAACGGGCCCTGATCGGCGACTTCGCCCCCGAGGCTCAAAAGGCTACCGCCTTCGGCCTGTTCCACGTGACCACGGGGCTGATGGCCCTGCCCGGGGCCCTGTTGTTCGGCGCCCTGTGGGAGTGGCTCGGGATGCCCGCGGCCTTCCTGACCGCGGCGGTGCTCAGCGCCGTCTCGGCGACGGCGCTGCTGTACGTCTACAGGCGCTCGCCAGGGTGGAAGTGACTTTGCAAGGTGTGTTAGAAGGGAAGTCCATGCAATCGGCATCTCCACGGGCAGTACGGTGACGGCGACCACGGTACACGCACGCATTCCCTACCTGGGCTTCGGCCTGGCCGCCGCCAGCGCCCTGGTGGCCATGCTGGCCGGCTTCGGCGCCCGTTTCGACGTATGGCGCTTTACGACGGGCTTTTCCGTCCTGCGCTGGTCGGTGTACGGGGCCATCGCGGCGGCGGTGATCTGCGCCATCGGGCTGGTCCTGTCCCGGCGCAGTCCGCCCGGACGCGGCTGGGCCGTGTCCGGGCTGGTCGTCAGCCTGGCGATCATCGCGATTCCCCTCAGCTGGCTGTATACGGCCATGCGCGTGCCGCCCATCCACGATATCACCACCGACACCCAGGACCCGCCGCGTTTCCAGGCGGTGCTGCCCCTGCGCCGGGGGGCGGCCAATCCCGCCCGCTACGGCGGCCCGGCCGTCGCCGCACAGCAGCGCAAGGCGTATCCCGATATCCGGCCCCTGACGGTCAAAGACCCGCCCATTCAGGTCTTTCAGCAGGCCCTGAAGGCCGCCCGGCAGCTCGGCTGGGAGGTGGTCGCGGCCGACTCCCAGCAGGGCCGGATCGAGGCCACCGATACCACATTCTGGTTCGGGTTCAAGGACGACATCGTGGTGCGGATCCGGTCCGCGGCCGAGGGGACCCGGGTGGACGTGCGCTCGGTCTCGCGGGTCGGGCGCAGCGACATCGGCACCAATGCCGCCCGCGTGCGCCATTACCTGTCCCGCCTGCGCAAGCGGCTTTCGTGACGGGCCCCGGGTTTTTTTCCAGATTCGGTATTGTATTACTCTCGCCAGGGCGCCAAGGACGCCAAGAGAGCAACGAGGCTTTTCCCTTAGCGTTCTCGGCGTCTTGGCGAGAGTATATACCGGTATACTTCTACACCCACAAACAACGAGCCAAGGGGTCGGAGTCCTTGATGCTGTTGTCTTCGGCAGCTCGCCGCGGTCTACCCGGGCTGGCCGAGCAGGGGCTCCAGGGTCGGCCACACGTTGTCCAGGATGGCCGGTTGCGCCGCCGCCGTGGGGTGCAGGCCGTCGTCCTGGAAGACCTTCATGTCCGCGGCGAAACCCTCCAGCAGGAAGGGCACGAATGCCGTATGATAGCGCCTGGCCAGGGTCCGGAAGGCCCGCGCGAACCCGGCCGTATAGCGCGGCCCATAGTTGGGGGGCAGGCGCATGCCGATGAGCAGCACCCGGGCGCCGCCGCGGCGGCAGCGCTCGATGATCGTGGCCAGGTTGTCTTCCATGCGCTTCAGGGACAGGCCGCGCAGGCCGTCATTGGCGCCGAGCTCGACGACGACAACAGCCGGCGAGTGCTCCTGCAGGGTGCTGTCCAAGTGGGACAGGGCGCCACTCGTAGTCTCGCCGCTGATGCTGGCGTTGACCACCCGCCAGGCATAGCCCCTTTGCTCGAGCCGTTGTTGCAGAAGGTTAACCCACCCCCGTTTTTGATCGATACCGTGACCTGCACTTAAACTGTCACCCATGACCAATAATACAGGGGCATCCGATGCCGCCGGCGCGGCCCCGACCGCCGGCGACGCCGCCAGCGCCCAGACACAGGCGCACCACAGGGATATCCATCCCCTCTTGCAGGCCCGCCATCTGAGCAAGCGCGTCAGCAGTCCCACCGGTGACCTCGATATCCTCAAAGACGTCAATCTTAGCATCTCGCCGGCGGAGGCGGTGGCCATTGTCGGGGCCTCGGGCTCGGGCAAGTCTACGCTGCTGGGGCTGCTGGCGGGCCTGGATACGCCGACGACGGGGCAGGTCTATCTTGATGGGCGGGACATGTTCGCCCTGGACGAGGACGGCCGCGCCCGGCTGCGCGGCGAGGCCGTTGGCTTTGTCTTTCAGACCTTCCAGTTGCTGCCCAATCTGACGGCCCTGGAGAACGTCATGCTGCCTTTGGAGCTGGCGGGGCGGGGGACAGCCGGGAGAGCGCCGCTGCGGTGCTGGAACGGGTGGGGCTGGGGCCGCGCCTGGGCCACTATCCCAAGCAGCTTTCCGGCGGTGAGCAGCAGCGCGTGGCCATCGCCCGCGCCTTCGCCACCGAGCCCAAGGTGCTGTTCGCCGACGAGCCCACGGGCAATCTCGATCCCGCCACCGGCGCGGCGCATCATAGAGCTGCTGTTCGACCTGAACACCGAGCGCGGCGCCACCCTGGTGTTGGTGACCCATGATGAATCCCTGGCGCGGCGCTGCGGCCGGCGCCTGGCGCTGGACGAGGGGCGGCTCAGGGAATCCCCATGAAGACCGTGATGCTCTCCCTGCGCATGCTGGGCCGTGACTGGCGTGCCGGCGAGCTGCGCATCCTGGCCCTGGCGCTGGTGATCGCCGTGGCCAGCGTCACTTCGGTGGGGTTTTTCGCCGACCGGGTGGACCGGGCCCTGCATCATCAGGCCAACGAGCTGCTGGGGGGCGATGCGGTCATCGCCGCCGATCACCCCGTCCCCGAGCGCTTCGTCGCGCTCGCCCGGGGCCTGGGGCTGCGCACGGCCGAGACCCGTGCCTTCCACAGCATGGTGGTGGCCGGCGATAACACGGCCCTGGCGGACATCAAGGCGGTGACCCCGGGTTATCCCCTGCGCGGGACCCTGCGCATCGCCGCACGGCGCTTCGCCCCGGGGCACCCTGCCCGGGGCGTCCCGCCGCCCGGGCAGGTGTGGATCGACCCACGCCTGATGGGCGAGCTGCAGCTGCAGCTGGGCGAGACGGTGGGCGTGGGCAAGATCGACCTCAGGGTCGCGGCGCTGATCGCCCATGAGCCGGACCGGGCGGGGCATGTGCTCAGCATCGCCCCCCGGCTGATGATGAACATGGCGGACCTGAAGGCCACCGGCCTGGTAATCCCCGGCAGCCGTGTCTCGTACCGGTTGCTGGTGGCCGGCGGGGAGGACGGCATGAGGGCCTTTCGCGACCATGCCCACCCCAAGCTCGGGCGCGGCGAGCGGCTCGAGGACATTCGCGACGGACGCCCCGAGATCCGTGACGCCGTGGACCGGGCCGAGCGGTTTCTCGGCCTGGCCGCCCTGGTCAGCGTCATGGTCGCGGGGGTGGCGATCGCCACCGCGGCCCGGCGGTTTATCGCCCGGCACCTGGACAGCTGCGCGGTGATGCGCTGCCTGGGCGCCCGCCAGGGCCAGATCCTCGGCACCTATGCCCTGCAGCTGCTGTGGGTGGGCCTGTCGGCCAGCGTGCTGGGCTGCGCGGGGGGCTACGCGGCCCAGTGGGCCCTGGCCGGCGCCCTGGCGGGGATGGTCCACGCCCACTTGCCGGCCCCGTCCCTGTGGCCGGTCCTGCCGGGGCTGCTGACCGGTCTGATCACCCTGGCCGCCTTTGCCATGCCGCCGCTGCTGCACCTGAAGCACGTCCCGACCCTGCGGGTGCTGCGCCGGGACCTGGGCGCCTTGCCGGGCCGGAGCCTGGCCGGCTACGGGGCCGGCATGGCGGCCCTGGCCGGGGTGATGATTTGGCAGGCCGGGGACCTGACCCTGGGGGCTTATGTGCTCGGCGGGATCGCCGTGACCCTGGCAGTGCTGTCCGGCCTGATCGTCGTGCTGATCGGCGGGTTGCGGCGGCTGCAGCGGCGGGGCGCGGTGGTGTGGCGCTTCGGCCTGGGCAACATCACCCGCCGCGGCGGCGCCAGCCTGGTGCAGGTGCTGGCCCTGGGGCTGGGCATCATGGTCCTGCTCCTGTTGACCTTCGTGCGCGGCGACCTGATCGCCGACTGGCAGGCGACGATCCCGCCGGGCGCGCCCAACCGCTTCATTATCAATATCCAGCCCGATCAGGTGGTGGGCATGAAGCGATTCATCGCCAAGGTCAATGACCTGTCTGACGTACGGTTCTATCCCATGGTGCGGGGCCGGCTGACCGGGATCAACGGCCGCGAGGTCTCGCCCGGGGATTACGACAACGAGCGGGCGCGGCACCTGGCGGCGCGGGAATTCAACCTGTCGTGGGCCGCGCGTCTGCAGGAAGACAACCGCATCACGGCCGGGCACTGGTGGGGCGCCGGCGCCAAGGGCGACAAGCAGGTGTCGGTGGAGAAGGGCATCGCCAAGACCCTCGGCATCGCCCTCGGCGATACCCTCACCTTCACGGTGGGCGGCGAGCGCTTCGACGCCAAGGTCGCGAGCCTGCGCAAGGTGGATTGGGATTCGTTTCACGTGAACTTCTTCGTCCTGGTGCCCCCGGGGGTCATCGACGGCTATCCCACCACCTATATCACCAGCTTTTACCTGGCCGAAGACCGCTATGCGGTCCTCAACCGCCTGGTCAAGGCGTTCCCCAACATCACCGTGCTGGATGTGGCGCAGATCATGGATGAGGTGCGCCGCCTCATCGCCCGGGTGAGCCTGGCGGTGGAGTATGTGTTCCTGTTCACCCTGGTCGCCGGCCTGATGGTGCTGTATGCCGCCATTCAGGCCACCTTGGATGAGCGCATTCACGAGAACGCCATCCTGCGCACCCTGGGGGCGAGCCGCCGCCAGATGGTCCGCGGCCTGGTGACCGAGTTCGCCGCCCTGGGGGGGCTGGCGGGGACGGTGGCCGCCGCCGCCGCCACGGTCGTCGGCTACGTGCTGGCGGAGCATGTGTTCCACTTTGCCTACCGGCCCGATCCCCTGCTGTGGGTGAGCGGCATCGGCGGGGGGGTGCTGGGCATCGGCGTGGCGGGGTACTGGGGGACGCGCTTCATCCTGCGCCAGCCGCCGCTGCAGACCCTGCGGGAGATCTGAGATGGCTTATTCGCCCCCCCATTCGCATCTGTGAACGCCAGGCGCATGATCGTAAACGATAATCAACGGCGCGATGCCCCGTTTGGAGGCGTGCTTTCCAGCACCTTTTTGTCCTCTCGGCACGCGCACCAAGGACGCCAATGAGATTTCAAGCCTTCTCTTCCCTTGGCGTTCTTGGCGTCTTGGCGAGAGGAGATGGGTTCTGTTCTGTATCCGCAGATAATGCGGTATGGCATCTGAGTTGTGCCGGCGCCCTAATGCGGGCTAGTATAATTCAGGGGCAGAACAATATAGAAAAGGGTATAGCTATGGGGCGAGTGCATCTTGGGAGGATTCTGTGCGGCCTGGCGGTGGCGGGCGTCCTGGCGGGCTGTGCCAGCATGCCGCCGGCGCCGAAGCTCGACGGCCAATCGGTGGTGATCGATACGCCGCTGGGGACGGACTTCAACGGCTATGTCACCGGCCCGCAGGACGCCCAGCGGGCGATCCTGCTGGTCAACGCCTATTGGGGTTTCAACACCGAGCTGGAGCAGGAGGCGGACCGCTACGGGGCCCAGGGCTACCGGGTGCTGGCCATTGATGTGTTCGACGGGCGGGCCTCCAAAGACCCCCACTGGGCGAACCTGATCGTCAGTCAGATCGATCAGGAGTGGGTGGACGTGGACCTCAAGGCCGCCGTGGACTATCTGTACAAGCCCGGGCGCAAGGTCATCACCTACGGGTGGGGCTACGGCGGGGCCCAGGCCCTGCGCGCCGCCGAGCTGGTCCCCGGGAAGGTGGCCGGCACGATCATGTACTACGGGCTGCCGGTGACCGACGCGCGCACCGCCACCTCCCGCCAGCCGGTGGACCCCAATGTGCTGCTGACCCATCCCCATTTCGCCACCGAAGTGCCGATCCTGCAGCGCATGCGCGGCCGCCATGTGCTGGCCATCTTCGCCCGCCACGACCCGTGGATCACCGAACAGGACGTGGAGAAGTTCTCCCGCGCCGTACACAAGGCGGGGCTGGGGCTGTGGCTGATACGGATGGATGCCAAGCGGGGGTTCTACGACCCCCTGAGCGACGGCTACAGCGAAGCGGCCGCCCAGGCGGCGCGCAATTACGCCAAGCAGTTTCTCGCCAAGGCGCTTGGCCCGGGCGGCGCGTCCTGAGGGACCGGCCCGCCGGGCCGTTTCAACAAGGGGGCTTATTATAAGGGGGTGAGGGAATGCTTGAGGCCGCGGCCGACCGCTCCCTGGTCGACCGGAGTGGTGCCCTAGGGCCTGTTAACAGGCCCTAGTTGGCGATGTCGTGCTGAGGGTTGGTGATGTACTCCATGCGATAGGGTTGGCCGCTCTTCAGCCAGGAACACGGCTTGTCCCCGTCGGGTGTGGCCACTTTGATGCACTGGTTGTAGGGGTAATTCACGTAGATGACCGGCTTACTCAATATCGACTTCATGGTGAACACCAGGGTAAGCCCCAAAGTCAAGGCCACTACGATGGCCAGCGAGCCCATCTTTTGCTCCATCAATTCCCTCCTCTTCTTATCGCTCTAGGTCATTAACGACACAGCCCGGGAGCATAGCCCCGCGGCCGCAGCCTGTAAAGCCAAAAAGCTTAACAGAAGCTGCTGCGTAAAAGAATATTTTTGCGTAAAATCCATATAATATATGAAAACTCAACGCCCTGTTGCCGTTCAACGGCGTGGCGCCGCGGGGAACGTCCGCGGTGCCGGGTTGCGGTTTAGAATCAGTCTAACAGGGCGGCGGGCCGGTATTTCGATTTGCGAGGTATAAAAACAGTGGAACTTACAGGCGCTGAAATCCTGGTGCGTTGTCTGCGTGACGAAGGGGTCGAGTACATCTTCGGGTACCCCGGCGGCGCCGTACTTTATATCTATGACGCGCTCTTCCAACAGGACGACGTCAAGCACGTGCTGGTGCGCCATGAGCAGGGCGCGGCCCATGCCGCCGACGGCTATGCCCGTTCCACCGGCAAGCCCGGCGTGGTGCTGGTGACCTCGGGGCCCGGGGCCACCAACGCGGTGACCGGCATCGCCACCGCCTACATGGACTCGATCCCCATGGTGATCATCACCGGCCAGGTCCATACCTGGGCCATCGGCAGCGATGCCTTCCAGGAGGTGGACGCCGTGGGCATTACCCGCCCCTGCGTCAAGCACAACTTCCTGGTCAAGGACGTCAAGGACCTGGCCACGACCATCAAGAAGGCCTTTTACGTGGCGACCACCGGGCGGCCCGGGCCGGTGGTGGTGGACGTGCCCAAGGATGTCACCGTCAACACGGCCGAGTACTACTACCCGGAAACCATCAGCATGCGCTCCTACAACCCGGTGGTCAAAGGCCACATGGGGCAGGTCAAGCGGGCCGTGGAGCTGCTGATGTCGGCCAAGCGCCCCATGATCTATACCGGCGGCGGGGTGATCCTGGGCGAGGCCTCGGAGGCCCTGACCGCCTTTACCCGCCAGTTGGGCTATCCCATCACCAACACCCTGATGGGCCTGGGGGCCTACCCGGGCACCGACAAGCAGTTCATCGGCATGCTGGGCATGCACGGGACCTACGAGGCCAACATGGCCATGCACGAGTGCGACGTGCTGATCGCCATCGGGGCGCGGTTCGACGACCGCGTCGTGGGCCGGGTCGACCAGTTCTGCCCCGAGGCGCAGATCATCCATATCGACATCGATCCCGCCTCCATCTCCAAGAGCGTGCGGGTGGATGTGCCCATCGTCGGGGCGGTGGGCCAGGTCTTGAGCACCATGATCAGACTGATCAACGAATCGGGCGCCAAGCCGGATCAGGAGGCGCTGCGGGCGTGGTGGGGCAAGATCCACAAGTGGCAGTCCATGGACTGCCTGCGCTACGACCGCGACAGCGAGCGGATAAAGCCCCAGTACGTGATCGAGAAGCTCTATGAGCTCACCGGCGGCGATGCCTTCGTGACCTCGGACGTGGGCCAGCATCAGATGTGGGCGGCCCAGTACTACAAGTTCAACAAGCCGCGGCGGTGGATCAACTCGGGGGGGCTGGGCACCATGGGCTTCGGCCTGCCCGCGGCCATGGGGGTGCAGCTCGCCCACCCGGGTGAGCCGGTGGCCTGCGTGACGGGTGAGGCGAGCATCATCATGTGCATCCAGGAGCTGTCCACCTGCAAGCAGTACCGCCTGCCGATCAAGGTCATCAACCTGAACAACCGCTATATGGGTATGGTGCGCCAGTGGCAGGAGTTCTTCTACGAGAAGCGCTACGCCATGTCGTACGTGGACGCCCTGCCGGACTTTGTGCAGTTGGCCGAGAGCTTCGGCCATGCGGGCATGCGCATCGAAAAGCCCCAGGACGTGGAGGGCGCCCTGCGCGAGGCCCTGAAGATGAAGGACAGCCTGGTGTTCATGGACTTCATCACCGACCCGACGGAAAATGTCTACCCCATGATCGCCCAGGGCAAGGGCCATCATGAGATGCATTTGCCGGCGCACATGACCGAAGAACGGGAGCTGGCCTAGTGCGTCATATCATCTCACTGTTGCTGGAGAACGAGGCGGGCGCTTTGTCCCGGGTGGCGGGTTTGTTTTCCGCCCGGGGGTACAACATCGAGTCGCTGACCGTCGCGCCCACCGAGGACCCGTCCCTGTCGCGCATGACCCTGGTGACATGGGGCTCGGACGAGATCATCGAGCAGATCACCAAGCAGCTCAACAAGCTGGTGGACGTGGTCAAGCTCCAGGACCTGACCGAGGGCGAGCACATCGAGCGCGAGATGATGCTCATCAAGGTCAAGGCTTACGGGGAGTCGCGCGACGAGGTCAAGCGCCTTACCGAGATCTTCCGCGCGCGCATCGTCGATGTGACGCCGACCACCTACACCATCGAGGTGACCGGCGCCGGCGACAAGCTCGACGCCTTTCTCAAGGTGCTCGACTCGTCGTCGATCATCGAGACGGTGCGTTCCGGGGTGGCGAGCATCTCCCGGGGCGAGCGCGGACTCCATTTGCGACAAGAATAAATTCAATCGTTGAGGAACAAGAGCAGCAATTATGAATATCTACTATGACAAAGACGCCGATCTATCCCTGATCAAGGGCAAGCGGGTGGCCATCATCGGCTATGGATCCCAGGGGCACGCCCACGCCAACAACCTCAAGGACTCCGGGGGGAACGTGGTCGTGGGCCTTCGCGCCGGCTCCGCTTCCTCCGCCAAGGCGGAGCAGGCCGGTCTGGAGGTCAAACCGGTGGAGGCGGCGGTCGACGGGGCCGACGTGGTGATGATCCTGGCCCCCGACGAGCATCAGGCGGCGCTGTACCGCGACCAGGTGGAGCCGAATATCAAAAAGGGGGCCGCCCTGGCGTTCGCCCACGGCTTCAATATCCACTTTCAGGCCATCGAGCCGCGCGCCGACCTGGACGTGTTCATGATCGCCCCCAAGGGCCCCGGCCACCTGGTGCGCTCCACCTATACCCAGGGCGGCGGCGTGCCGTGCCTGATCGCGGTGCAGCAGGATCCCTCGGGCACCTCCAAGGAGATGGCCCTGTCCTATGCCAGCGCCATCGGCGGCGGGCGTGCCGGCGTCATCGAGACCAGCTTCCGCGAGGAGACCGAGACCGACCTGTTCGGCGAGCAGGCGGTGCTGTGCGGCGGGCTGACGGCGCTCACCCAGGCCGGTTTCGAGACCCTGGTCGAGGCCGGTTATGCGCCGGAGATGGCCTACTTCGAGTGCCTGCACGAGCTCAAGCTCATCGTTGACCTGATGTATGAGGGGGGGATCGCCAATATGCGCTACTCCATCTCCAACACCGCCGAGTACGGGGACCTGACGCGCGGTCCGCGGGTCATCACCGACGAGACGAAGCAGGAGATGCGCAACATCCTCACCGAGATCCAAAACGGCGAGTTCGCCCGTGAGTTCATCGCCGAGAACCAAGCGGGCGCGGTGACCATCAAGGCGCGGCGTCGCCTGTCCCGGGCCCATCAGATCGAAGAGGTCGGCGCCAAGCTGCGCGAGATGATGCCCTGGATCAAGACCAATAAGCTGGTGGATCAGACCAAGAACTGATCGGGTCGTTTCTTTAATCCACGATTAGGGCTTACCTTGCGGGCGCCGCCGCGGGGCCCCCCTCAACGGGCATCAGCCGCGACCGAGGCGATGGCGATCGAGACGGAACAGATTAGAATCGCAACCCAGGGAAGGCCGATTGTCCTGGTCATCGCCGTCGCCGCGGTCATCGCGGCCATGACGGCCGGGCTGTGGTGGTCGGCCCCCGCCTGGCTGCTGGTGCTCGTTGCGGCCTATGTGCTGCGCGACCCGGTGCGGGTGACGACGACCGCGCCTCTGGCCATCGTCAGCCCGGTGGACGGGCGGGTGTACTCGGTGGGCGCGGCGACGGACCCTTACCTGCATCGCGAGGCGTTTTTGATCCGCATGCGCATGAACCTGCACGGCGCCTATGTGATCCGCAGCCCCATCGAGGGCAAGATCTTCGATCAGTGGTTCACCGCCAATAGTCCCCCGCCCGCCCCGCAGGAGCGCGAGCCGGCGGAGGCCAAGGGGCCGCGGCACCGGGCCGTGTGGATCAAGACCGACGAGGGCGATGACATCACTCTGGTGATGCACCCCGGGTGCTGGCTTTGCCGGCCCCGGTTTCGCACCGCGACGGGGGAGCGCGTCGGTCACGGACAACGCTCCGGCTTCCTGTTGGGAGGGGCCGCCCTGGTGGATGTATATGTGCCGCCAAGCTCGCGCCTGGACTGCTCCGCGGGCGACCGGGTGCTGGCGGGCTCGACCATAATTTCAACCCTCGTTCACAAATAGGCGCCGCTGGTGGCAGACAGATCGATGGAACGAAAACCGGAAGGGCCCAAGCGGCGTCGCGGCATCTATTTGCTGCCCAACCTGTTCACCACGGCAGGTCTGTTCGCCGGGTTCTATGCCATCGTGGCGGCCATGACCAATCACTTCAGCCATGCGGCGGTGGCCGTCTACGTGGCCATGGTGATGGACAGCATCGACGGGCGCCTGGCCCGCCTGACCAATACCCAAAGCGATTTCGGATCGGAATACGACAGCCTGGCCGACATGGTCTCGTTCGGGCTCGCCCCGGCCCTGGTGCTCTACGAGTGGGCCTTGTCGGGCCTGGGGAAATTCGGCTGGCTTGCCGCCTTTATCTACACCGCCGCCACCGCCCTGCGCCTGGCACGCTTCAATACCCAGGTGCGCGTGGCGGACAAGCGCTACTTCCAGGGCCTGGCCAGCCCCGCGGCCGCCGCGGTCTGCGCCGGGCTGGTGTGGGTATGCGACGACTACGGCATCGGCGGGGACCGGATCGCCTGGCTGGTGTTGCTGCTCACGGTGTTCCTGGCGGCGATGATGGTGAGCAACATGCGCTTTCGCAGCTTCAAGGACCTGGACCTCAAGGGCCGGGTGCCGTTCATGACCATCCTGGTTCTGGTGCTGGTATACGCCGTCATCTCCATCAACCCCCCCCAGATCCTGTTTACCCTGTTTCTGCTGTATGCCCTGTCCGGGCCGGTCATGACCCTGGTCTACCGCCGGCGCAAGCGCCTCAGCCGCCGCTTTCATGACCGGGGCGCCCCCCCGCCGGCCCCCTGAGGCGGTCCCGTTCACGATCTTGGCAAGGCGGCCGAAAATAGGTATAGTCGAGCTAAGTTCGGACGGAAATCTCCAGATGATGTCGCTCCATCACAACATCGATTCAGCACACGGACCCGGTGTCACCGGGCACTCCGGCCGTCCCCGTTCGCCCCTGCACGCCTCCTTTCTCCTGTCCCTGCGACTGCTGCTGCCCTAGCGGCAGCCACCTATACCTTCAACCCTTCGGGGACAATACAGACTTGATCAGGCGCGCGACAGCGCAGTTGGTTATCTATATTACGTCGGCTACACTGACAGCCGAGAGGTGAAACGGAGCAGGTCATGACACAACAAGACAAACTCTTCATTTTCGATACGACGTTGCGCGACGGGGAACAGAGCCCGGGCGCTTCCATGACGCGCGAGGAGAAGGTCCGCATCGCCAAGGCCCTGGAGCGCATGCGCGTGGACGTCATCGAGGCCGGTTTCCCGGCGGCGAGCGTGGGAGACTTCGAGGCCGTGAAGTCGGTGGCCCAGCAGGTCAAGGACAGTACTGTGTGCGGGCTGGCCAGGGCCATCGACCAGGACATCAGCCGCGCCGCCGAGGCCCTCGAGCCCGCCAATTCCCGGCGTATTCACACCTTCATCGCCACCTCGCCCATCCACATGGAGCGCAAGCTGCGCATGACCCCCGAGCAGGTCCTGGAGCGGGCGGTGGCCGCGGTAAAGTACGCCCGGCAGTTTACCGATGACGTGGAATTCTCACCCGAGGATGCCGGCCGCTCGGAGCTGGACTTTCTGTGCCGGGTGATCGAGGCGGCCATCGACGCCGGCGCCCGCACGGTCAATATACCGGACACGGTGGGCTACAACCTCCCGGACCAGTTCGGCGGGTTGATCCGGGCGCTGCGCGAGCGGGTGCCGAACTCGGACAAGGCGGTGTTCTCCGTGCACTGTCACAATGACCTGGGGCTGGCCGTGTCCAATTCCCTCTCGGCGGTGCTCAACGGGGCCCGGCAGGTCGAGTGCACCATCAACGGGCTCGGCGAGCGGGCGGGCAACGCGGCCCTGGAGGAGATCGTGATGGCGGTGCGCACCCGCCAGGATGTATTCCCCTGCGCCACCGACATCGACGCCACCCAGATCGTGCCCTGCAGCCGCCTGGTCGCCGGCATCACCGGCTTTACCGTGCAGCCCAACAAGGCCATCGTCGGCGCCAACGCCTTCGCCCACGAGTCGGGGATCCACCAGGATGGGGTGCTCAAGTACCGCGAGACCTACGAGATCATGCAGGCCCAGGACGTGGGGTGGGGCGCCAACCGCATGGTGCTCGGCAAGCACTCGGGGCGCAACGCCTTTCGCAGCCGCCTCCGGGAGATCGGCATCGTGATGGACTCGGAGGAGGAACTCAACGCGGCCTTCTACCGCTTCAAGGAACTGGCGGACAAGAAGCATGAGATCTATGACGAGGACCTTCAGGCCCTGGTGACGGACACGGGCCTGGAGTCCGAGAACGAGCGTATCAAGCTGGTCTCGCTCCGGGTATGCTCGGAGACCGGCGAGGTGCCCCAGGCCAGCATTACCCTGGCCATCGACGGCCAGGAGAAGCAGGGGCAGGCGCCGGGCGACGGACCGGTGGACGCCACCTTCAAGGCCATCGAGTCGTTGGTCAACAGCGGTACGGAGTTGCTGCTGTACTCGGTCAACAGCATTACCAGCGGCACCGACTCCCAGGGCGAGGTGACGGTGCGCATCACCAAGGACGGGCGTATCGTCAACGGCCAGGGGGCGGACACCGACATCGTCATCGCCTCGGCCAAGGCCTATATCAACGCCCTGGACAAGATGGAGTCCACGGTGGTGCGCCGGCACCCGCAGACACTGTAAGCGGGAGGCGCCGCTTGAAACCAGGGGCAGGGCGCCGGCACCCGCGGGGCGTGGCAGGAAGGGGCTGATGGATCAAACGCGCAGAGATCGATACCTCGCGGCCATGGGGGTCACCCGCTGGGTTCCCCGGGACCGCGGGGCGCCCCCCGAGGCCGTGGATGACCCCGCGGCGGCGGCCCCGGCCCAGGTGCCGCCGCCGCGGGGGGGCGAGAGCCGCGAGGCGCGGATCGCCCGGCTCGACTGGAACGCCCTGGCGTCGGAGGTGGCCCGGTGCACCGCCTGTCCGCTGCACGAGACCCGTACCCAGGCCGTGTTCGGCGTAGGGGACAGGCAGGCGTCGCTGATGGTGGTGGGTGAGGCCCCCGGCGCCGAGGAGGACCGCAAGGGCGAGCCGTTCGTCGGCCGTGCCGGCCGGCTCCTCAACGCCATGCTCGTCGCCATCGGCCTGTCCCGGGAACAGGTGTATATCGCCAATATCCTCAAGTCGCGGCCGCCCAACAACCGCGACCCGCGCCCGGAGGAAGTGGCGGCCTGCGCCCCGTTTCTCAAGCGGCAGATGGCGCTCATCCGGCCTCAGTTGATACTTGCCCTGGGCCGGGTGGCGGCGCAGAATCTTCTTGGGAGCGATGCCCGTCTGGGCGCCATGCGGGGCAAGGTCTATCACCATGCGGATTCGGGGATCCCGGTGGTGGTCACCTATCACCCGGCCTATCTGCTGCGCACGCCGGGGGACAAGCGCAAGGCCTGGGAGGACCTGCAATTTGCATCGAAGGTAATGGGGGAGCTTTGATCATGGCCGTCAATTTCAAGAACTACAGCGACGCGAACTATTCTCTGCGGGCCATGACCGAGGCCGATCTGGAGGCGGTGATGGAGGTCGAGTCCCGCTCCTACGACTTCCCGTGGACCGAGGGCATCTTTCGCGACTGCCTGCGCGTGGGCTATTACTGCAGCGTGCTGCTCGACGACGACGGGTTGGCCTGTTACGGCATCATGTCCCTCGGTGCGGGGGAGGCTCACGTCCTCAATCTCTGCGTCAAACCCCAGTGCCGCGCCCAGGGCATCGGGCGGTACATGCTCACCCACCTGCTCGACCACGCCCGCGATCTCGGCGCCAGCGTGGCGGTGCTCGAGGTCCGTCAATCCAACACTGCCGCGCTGGCCCTGTACGAAAAGATGGGGTTCCACTCCATTGGCGTGCGCAAGGGGTATTATCCGGCCTTCTCCGGCCGCGAGGATGCCCGGGTGCTGATGTGCAAGCTCCGGCACGGTGCGGCCTGAAGGGGTGCTTCCCTCTTTGCCCCCTCTCCCCTCCGGGGAGAGGGTTGGGGTGAGGGGCGGGTAGACGCCGACGGCAGCCGGTTCTCCGATCCCCTCATCCTATCCTTCTACCCTAAAGGGTAGAAGGGATAAGGAAATTTCTTTTACAGGGGTGTCAGAATACCATATGAAGAAAGTACGCCAGGTACAGGATCCCGTTGATCCCCAGGTGCCAGACCTTGAGGGGGATATTGAAATAGATCAGCGCCCGTAACCACAGGGCGCCGAGAAAGGTGACCAGAATGCCCGCCGCCACCTCCGGGCGGGGCGCCCAGGCGGTGAGGGTGATGCCGATGGCCGGCAGCAGCGTCCCCTGGAATACCATGGCGCCGGTGATGTTGCCGAAGGCCAGGGTGTCGCGGGACTGGCGAATCCACAGGATGCTGTTGACCTTCTCGGGCAGCTCGGTGGCGATGGGCACGATCAGCAGGGACAGGAGCAGCGCGGATACCCCCAGGGCGTGGGAGGCGATCTCCACCCCGTGAATGAAGCCCTCGGCCCCGAGGATCAGAAGGGCCAGCCCCGTCAGGAGCTGGAGCGCGGTCATGACCAGATTGCCCGGCAGGCCGATGCGCTCCAGGTACAGCTGCTCTCCGGCACTGGTCCCGTGCCCCTCCTGGACCAGGGAGCTGGACGCCCGGATTGTGAGCAGGACGTACAGGAAATAGGACAGCACCAGGGTCGCCCCGATGCCGATGCGCACCAGGCTGTAGTGGTGAGGGATCAGCAGCGCCATCCCGGCGAGGGCAAAGGCGAACAGAAAAAAATCCAGGTCCCGCTTGATGCCGGTTTTCTCCGGGGTAAACAACCCCTGCGCCCGGCGTTTTTTGATGGTGACCACGGCCAGGAGGAACAGGGCCAGGGTGGACAGCATTAATGGGGCGCCGAGGATGGCGCCCACGCCGATCTCTTCGTTGATGCTGCTGATTTTCGGTCCCGGCAAAAATGGCCAGCATGGGGACGATTGTCTCGGGCATGGCCGTGCCCACGGCCGCGAACAAGGACCCGGTCACGCCTTCGGAGACCTGCAGGCGTTCACCGATGTGTTCCAGGGCGTTGGTGAAAACCTCGGCGGCGATGATGACGACCACCAGTGACAGCCAGCAGTGTTGCAATGGTCACAGCCATGGCAATAGGCGCTTATCAGTTGGCGGTTGCGCAGGCGCCCGGCGGTATCAATGAGACAGCCTCTTGTACTTGATGCGGTGGGGCTGGTCCGCCTCGCTGCCCAGGCGCCGCACCTTGTCCTCCATGTAGTCGGCGAAATTCCCCTCGAACCAGACCGCCTGGCTGTCGCCCTCGAAGGCCAGGATGTGGGTGGCGATGCGGTCCAGGAACCAGCGGTCGTGGGAGATGACCAATGCGCAGCCGGGGAATGACAGCAGGGCCTCTTCCAGGGCGCGCAGGGTCTCCACGTCCAGGTCGTTGGTGGGCTCGTCGAGCAGCAGCACGTTGCCGCCGCTGGTCAGCAGCTTGGCCAGGTGCAGGCGGTTGCGTTCGCCGCCGGACAGGTCCTTGACGTGCTTTTGCTGGTCGGACCCTTGAAATTGAAGCGACCGACATAGGCGCGGGACGGGACGGTGTAGCTGCCGATGGTGATGTTGTCCAGGCCGCCCGAGACCTCCTCCCACACGGTCTTGTCGCCGTCCAGGTCGTCACGGCTCTGATCCACATAGGCCAGTTGGACGGTCTCGCCGATCCTGAGCTCACCCTCGTCGGGTGTGTCCTGGCCCATGAGCATGCGAAACAGGGTGGTCTTGCCCGCCCCGTTAGGCCCGATGATGCCCACGATGCCGCCCGGGGGCAGCTTGAAGCTCAGGTCTTCGATCAGCAGGCGGTCGCCGTAGCCCTTGTTCAGGTGTTCGGCCTCGATCACCAGGTTGCCGAGGCGCGGGCCGGGCGGGATGTACAGCTCCTGGGTCTCGTTGCGCTTCTGGAACTCCTGGGAGCTGAGTTCCTCGTAGCGGGCCAGGCGCGCCTTGCTCTTGGCATGGCGGCCCTTGGGGTTGCTGCGCACCCATTCGAGCTCCGCCTTCATGGCGCGCTGATGGGCGCTTTGCTGCTTTTCCTCCATCTCCAGGCGCTTTTCCTTTTGCTCCAGCCAGGAGGTGTAGTTGCCCTTCCACGGGATGCCGTGGCCGCGGTCGAGCTCGAGGATCCACTCGGCGGCGTTGTCGAGGAAGTAGCGGTCGTGGGTCACGGCCACCACGGTGCCGGGATACTCGGTGAGGAAACGCTCCAGCCAGGCCACCGACTCGGCGTCCAGGTGGTTGGTGGGCTCGTCCAGCAGCAGCATGTCCGGGTTCGACAGCAGCAGGCGGCACAGGGCCACCCGGCGGCGCTCGCCGCCGGACAGGTTGCTCACGTCCGCATCCCAGGGCGGCAGGCGCAGGGCGTCGGCCGCCACGTCCAGCTTGCGGTCCAGTTCCCAGGCCCCGGCGGCGTCGATGGCGTCCTGCAGCTGGCTCTGTCTGTCCATCAGGGCGTTCATGGCCTCCTCGTCCATGGGCTCGGCGAACTTCATGCTCACCTCGTTGAACTCGTCCAGGAGCCGCTTGGTCTCGGCGATGCCTTCCTCGACGTTGCCGCGCACGTCCTTGGCCGGGTCGAGCTGGGGTTCCTGGGGCAGGTAGCCGATGTGGATATTCCCGGCTGGGGCCGGGCCTCGCCGATGTAATCCTTGTCGACGCCCGGCCATGATGCGCAGCAGGCTCGATTTTCCCGAGCCGTTCAGGCCCAGCACGCCGATCTTGGCGCCGGGGAAGAACGACAGGGAGATATCCTTGAGGATCTCCCGCTTGGGGGGCACGACCTTGCCGACCCCGTTCATGGTGAAGACATACTGACTCATGGCTTGTGCCGCCGATCTCTGTCGCTGGTGAATGTTTATCTGATGCGCCCCTCCCTTCGGGCAGAGGGTTAGGGGGAAGTTGAGCCCCGCCATGGGCCGGATCCCGTGACGAAGACGGGCATTATCCCATAATCCGCACGCTGCCGTCAGGTAAGGCCCTGATCGGGATAATGCCGGTCCTCGTCCGCAAGCTCCGACTGCAGGGCCTCGATGGTGGCGGCCACCTCGTCGGCCTGGTGAAAGCGGGCGATGTGGAACAGGGCCTCGCCCTCGTTTACCAGGGGTAGATTCATGCGCCCGATGACGATACCGCTGTTGGGGGCCTTGACGTCCACGTCCCGTTCGCCGAACGGGTCCGCGATGGTGGCCAGGGAGTCGCCCTTCTTGACGTGGGCCCCCAGGGGGATGGCGTTGCGCAGGATGCCCCCTTCCGGCGCCCGCAGCCAGGTGCTCGAGCGGGCGACCACCGGCTGATACGGCGCCTTGGCGTGCTTGATCTGCGGCAGCATGTCCAACGCCCGCATGACCGACAGGATTCCCTTGACGCCGATGCGGATAGCGACCTCGTCGAAGCGCAGCGCCTCGCCGGCCTCGTACAGGAGCATGGGGATGCCCTGCTCGGCAGCCGCCTCGCGCAGGGAACCGTCGCGCAGGTCGGCTGTTGAGGATGACCGGCACGGAGAAGGCCCGGGCCAGGCGCTCGGTCTCCGCGTCGTCCAGGTAGGCGCGGATCTGGGGCAGGTTGTTGCGGTGCTGGGCGCCGGTGTGCAGGTCGATGCCGTGGGTGCAGATGGAGACGATCTCCTCCATGAACAGGTGCGCCAGCCGGGCGGCCAGCGATCCCTTGTGCGAGCCCGGGAAGGAGCGGTTGAGGTCCCGGCGGTCGGGCAGGTAGCGCGAGTGGCTGATAAAGCCCTGGACGTTGACGATCGGGATCGCCACCAGGGCGCCGCGCAGGCGTTTGAGAATGGGCAGCTTCAACAGCCGCCGGATGATCTCCACGCCGTTGATCTCATCGCCGTGGATGGCGGCGCACACGAACAGCCGCGGGCCGGGCCGCTGCCCGTTGATCACGTGGACGGGCATGGTGATGGGGCTGTGGGTATACAGCCTTCCGACGACCAGGTCGATGGTGGCGCGCTGCCCCGGCTTGAACTCCTTGTCGGTGATGTGAAGGGATGGATTGGTCTTGTCAGCCTTTGCCACGGGTCGCGGTCCGCCTCGGTTTGGCATTACCCTCGATGAACTCGAAGATCATGGAGGCGATGTCCTTGTGGGTGGCCGACTCGATGCCCTCCAGGCCCGGGGAGGAGTTGACCTCCAGGACCAGGGGGCCGCGGTCTCGAGCGCAGTATATCCACGCCCGCCACGTTCAGGCCGATGATGCGCGCGGCCTTGACCGCCGTCTCGCGCTCCTTGGGCGTAATGCGGACCAGGCTGGGAGATCCGCCGCGGTGGATATTGGAGCGGAAACTCCCCCTCTTTGGCCTGGCGCTTCATGGCGGCGATGACCTTGTTGCCGATGACGAAGCAACGGATATCGGACGCCGCCCGCCTCCTTGATGAATTCCTGCAGCAGGATATTGGCGCGCAGGCCCATGAAGGCCTCGATGACGCTCTCGGCGGCCCCGCGGGTCTCGGCCAGCACCACGCCGATGCCCTGGGTGCCCTCCAGGAGCTTGATGACCAGCGGCGGGCCGCCGATCATCTTCAGCAGGTCCCTCGTGTCGTCGGGCGATTCGGCAAACCCGGTCTTGGGCAGGCCGATGCCCTTGCGGGCGAGCAGCTGCAGGGAGCGCAGCTTGTCCCGGGCGCGGTTGATGGCCACGGACTCGTTGATGGAATAGGTCCCCATCATCTCGAACTGGCGCACCACGGCCGTGCCGTAGAAGGTGATGGAGGCGCCGATGCGGGGGATCACCGCGTCGATCCCCTCCAGGTCTTCGCCCTTGTAGTGGACCTTGGGATCCGCCGAGGTGATGTCCATATAGCAGCGCAGCGGATCGACGACGCGCACGTCGTGTCCCCGCTGCTGACCCGCCTCGAGGAGGCGCTTGGTGGAGTAAAGCTTCGAGTTGCGCGATAGGATGGCTATATTCATGGCGTCAGCTTGTTCTTGGTGGTGAGTGGTCGCCGTCGGTGCGAGGGTCGCCGGCCAGGTATGAGGCACTGCTGTCCACCAGAGCCCTTCCCTTCAGCGCGCTCCTGCCCAGCAGCATGCGAAAGGTCATATTGTCCCGGTTTGTCAGCGTGATCTCAATGGGCCAGGTCTGCCCGCCCAGGGTGACGGGGGTGCGGATCACGATACGCTTCTCCCGGTGTCCGCCCGAGTCCGTCACCCACCGCTCGTCCAATATGTCGGCAACGCAGACTGTCTCGATGGACCGGTTCCTTTGCACCGGGTGGATGCCGAACTGAACCCGCCACTTGCCCTCGGATTTGAACTTTTTCACCATGAAGGCGTGCAGGGCCGAGGTGCGCGCCCCCGTGTCCACCTTGACCTTCAAGCTGTGGATGCCGAGCTCGGGCAGTGCCAGCCACTCCCGCCAGCCGATGCGGAACTTGTTTGTGTGTGAATCAGTCACGCCGTCGCCCGATGCCCCCCTGCGAATTATAGATGCGTGGGCCATTTTATAACAGCATGGACGCGAAGGGTCCCCGGGGCCTCAGGAATCCCGCCGTGCGCCCGATACGGTGTGTGGTAAGCCCAGGTATCTAGGACAGATTCTTATTGTTGAACCAGGTGAATCGACCTGCTGTGTGCCCGTGACAGAGACTAAAACGGAGCAGTCGCTGCTCATGGTCGATGATGAGGACAATATTGTCGCCGCGCTCAAGCGCCTGCTGCGGCGCGATGGCTACCGTATCCTCACCGCCAACAGCGGTGAGGAGCAAAGATAGTCCGACTGCGCCGATCTCTGTTTGCCTCCCGAGGGGGAGAAGGGACAAGGAAATTGCTGTTTAGTGGGTATCGATGGTGTACAGGATGTCCCCGCCGTTGTAGCGCCCGCTCTGGGCCTTCAATTCCCAATGGGTGCTTATTTGGTAACGCAGCTGCAGGATGTTGGTGGCGCTCAGCAGGCCGACGCCGTAGCTGATGTACAGGTCGGGTGTCAGGTATTTTCCCAGTACCAGGGAGGCGGTCTGTCCGCCGTTGGCGGACTCCACCTTGACATCTTCGATGCCGAACATGTGACCGATCTTCTTGGCCAGGAAGTCGCCGCCGGACAGGCCGAGGGCGGTGGCCGCATTGGCGAGTGTGTTGCCCTGCTTCGAGGAGGCCTGATTGATGGGTCTGCCGAGCAAAAGATAAGACAGGGCGTTGGCATCATCCATGGGCGGTTGTGAGAAGACGGCGAGATGGGGGTTTTTCAGCGTGCCCGTCACGTGGATGCCTGCGGTGACGCTGCCGGTCTGGCGCACCGCCCTGACGTTCAGTCCCGGGTTGTCGATGGGGCTGCCCACATAGGACAGGCGGCCCTGCTGGATGTCCAGATCCTGGCCATAGGCCTTGTACTTGCCGGTGATGTTGATCGAGCCGTACCCCAGTGTGGGTTGCTTGGGTTGTTCCTGCACGGTGATGCTGCCCGTGGCCTTTCCGGTGAGGCCGAAGCCCTTGAAGCTGACATTCCTGCCGAGATTGATATTGATCGTCCCGCTCACGCTCCTGGCCGTCGTCTTGGGCTCTACCGGACCGTTGACCAGGGTGACATCGCTGGAAGGGCGGACGGCGCTGCTGATGTCCCGGGGCTGGAGCTTGGCCCTCGGAATGGTTACCGTGCCCGAGAATTCCAGGCTGGTGGCGCTCAGTTTCAACGTAATATCCGAGGTGGCCAGGGCCTGGGCCTCGGGGATTTTGACGACTTCGAAGGCCTTGCTGGTGATCTTGACGGTCATGGCCTGAGGCCCCCCGAGGGGCAATTGGCCGCTGGCGTCGATGTGCATCGATCCGCCGCCCGAGCGGGCGCTGCCGGTCAGGGAGAAGGTCTTGCCGTCCGGGCTCTTGGCGGACACCGATAGCGCCGTTACGTGGATGCCGATACGGGGGATGTCCATTGCCCCGTCCGTCCAGTGCGCCGTGCCGGCGAACTGGGGTTTCGCCAGGGTGCCGCTGATGTTCAGCGTGGCGGTGAGCTTGCCGCGGGTATTCTCCACCGTGGGGACCAGGCGCGGCAGGATCTTGAGATCCGTGAGCTGGGCCGTCACGCGCCCCTTGATCGGGGGGGCGTTGCCGCGGGCGGCCCTATCACGGGCAGCGCGGCCAGGGGGATGATCAACTCGCCGTCTATACGCCCGCCCTGGGCGGTGGACACCGTGAGGGCGGAGTGGATGTCCCCGTCCCGGGTCTTGGCCTTGAGCGTCGCCTGGGTCACCGTCACGGCAATGGGGGTGCCGTCGGGGAGGGCGGTCTCTGCGACGGCCTTGTTGAGGGTTACCTGGCCCGTGCCGCTCAGCTTTGAATCCTTGCGTTGCGCCGCCAGGTCGGCGTCCAGGGTGCCGGCGAGCGTGGTCTGAAAGGTGAAAAACGGCTGCAGCCAGCGCAGCTGAAAGCCCTTCAACGCCACGTCGGCGAGCCAGTCGCCGCCACGGCGCCAGGCCCCGTGGCCGCACAGGTGCGCGCCCTTGCGTTGCCAGCACAGCCGCTCGATCTGCACCCGGTCCCGGGCGACGCTTATCGGGACGGCGTTGGTCAGGTGCCAATACCCCATGTCGCGGCTGATGAAATCCAGCTGCCCGAGGCTGCCTGCCCATTGGCCCTCCCTGAATCCGCCCGCCAGCGCCACGCTCAATACGCCTCTCGGGGTGTGAATCGCGGCGTCCAGATGGTGGTCCGACACGGTGCCGCCGCCGGTCAGGTGTATGAAGTTGATACTGTGCTTGTCGATGTCTACGCCGAAGGCCTTGACGGCCAGGGTCGACGGCGTCTCCTGGGAGGTATCCACGTCCAGGGAGGCTTGAATATCCTTGAGCCGATAAGCGCCGTAACCCAGCCGGTGGCCCGTGAAGCCGGCCTTGACCGCGGGGCGCTCGAGCTGTCCCCCCATGTGTCCATGGCCGTTCAGCGCACCATGGGCCTTGGGGTAAAGCGCGTGGATATCCGGCGAGTCGATTTTCCATTTCAGGTCCCAGGTCTTGCCGACCCGGCCGGAGGCCGACACGCTCGTCTTTCCGGAGGCAAGGGACAGGTGATGGATATCCAGCTGTGATCCGGCGAGGCTGACATGGGTCCTGCCCTCGACGGGATAATCGCGCAGTTTGCCCTGCAATCGCTCGAGGTTGATGTCCGCCGCGAGGCCCTGGTCGCCGTTGCTGCCCGAGACCGCGACCGTAAAACCTATCTGACCCGGGTAGTCGGGCCGTATCGCGGCGGGGTTCAAGTGGCTCCCCTGGAGTTGCAGCCGCCAGGACAGCTGCGGGCGCCACGCCACGGTGCCGCGGCCTGAGACAGTGCCCTCGAGGGCATGGACCTGCAGGTCGGTGAGGGTGAGCGCCTGTCGGTTGCCGTTGGCCGTGGCCTGCAAGGTGCCCGGGGGCAGCTGCTTGCCGCCGAGTGAGGCACGGACGCTGAGGGTATAGTCGTCCGGTGTCCCCGCAAAATCGAGGCGGCCGTTCTCGCTGACGAAGGCGGCGGTTCCCTTTGCCGTGGGCGGCCAGACCAGGTGATTCCAGGAGCCCTTGAGGGCGGCGCGGGGCGCCCCGGTGATCTCTGAGATCCGGCCGGTGACATTGATTTGCGTGGGGCTGTCCGGGATTTGTAACTTCAATTGGCCGATGGTCAACGCCGCATCCTTGTAGGCAAGCTCGAAGCGGCTGTCGATCGGCAACGTCCTGGTCTTGACCTGGGTTTTGAGGGACAGTCGGCCCCGGGCCGCGACGCTGTGCAGGTCACCGTTGAGATTGATCTCGCCGTTGGCCTGCGCTGCGGGGAAGCTCTTGCGGATGGCGCGGGCCCTGACCTCCAGCAGCGACACGCGCGCGCGCCAGGTAGGCTGTTTCATGACGTCCTTGATGTGCCCCTGGACGTCGATGCGAACCGGTGTATTCAGGTGCTGGGTCAGGTCCAATGCCTTTAGCGATCCGCTGACGTCCAGAGTGCCGGAAAATGCCTTCATGTCGGCGGGGCGCACCGTCCAGCGGCTGTGCCATTCCATTGGATACGTGCCGCGGGGCCGGACGGAGCCATGCAGGGCGACATTGAACCGGGGGGCGGCTACGGTCAGCCGGTCGACGTGCACGGTCCGGCGGTTGGCGTGTGCGGCGAGAGTGACGGTATCGACGTGAACCGGGGCGTGCCCGTCCCTGTGAATGGTCAGGTCCTTGATCGACAGGCGATCCAGTTTGACCGCGACGGGCAGTGTGATATCGGGCGGACCGGCGCCTGGCCGGCCCGCCGGGGGCGGGACCGCCGTTTGTGAGAAGTGAACGCCCTCAAGGTCGAAATGGGTTATGTGCGCGGTCCCGGCGAGCAGGGCGGATGGGCGCCAGTCCATGGCGACGGAGGCGATCTTGAGGGTCTTGGCGCCGCTGTGATAGGTCAGCCCCTGGATGCTGACCGGCCCGATCAACCGTCCGCGGACCGACGCGATGCTCAGCTCGCCGGCAAAGGCGCCGGTCACGCGGGCCGTGACCCACTGCAGCCCCCATTGAGTGGTGGACAGCACCGTGACGGCCCCGCCCAGCACCACGGTGAGGACCAGTAGCGACCACAGCAGCCATTTGAGCCACTGTTTCACAGGTCCGGCCCCATGTTGAAGTGCAGGTGGATCGGCGTGCCGGGGGTGCTCAGCGCCCAGGCGATATCAAAGCGCAGCATGCCCACCGGGGAACGCCAGCGTATGCCGAAGCCCGCCCCCTGCTTCAGGGGGGTGGAGAAATTGACGATGGCGTTGCCGATATCGTAGAACACCCCGGCGCTCCACTTGCCGACGATCTTGTGATCGTACTCGATGCTGCCTACCACCAGCTGGGCGCCGCCAATGACCTGGCCTGAGCTGTTCCTGGCGCCCAGGCTGTCGTAGGCGTAGCCGCGCACGCTCTGGGCGCCGCCGCTGAAGAAGCGCAACGTGGCGGGCAGCTTGGAGAAGTCCCCCACGGAGGTCAGGCCCAGGTCACCGCGCAGGATGACCCGTCCCGAGGGGCCGATGCCGCGGATCAGCTTGCCGTGCAGCAGCGCCTGAACGAATGAGATATCCGAGAACAGTACCTGAGGAGCCCCTTTGAGGTCCAACGAGATCTTGCTGCCGTGGCGCGTGTATATGCGGTCCTTGGCATTGATGCGCATCCAGGTGATGCCGGGGATCAGCATGTTGGCTGTCCCGCTTTGGCCGTCCACGGTGAAGACCTCGCGCTGGAAGTTGATGTAGGCGGTCTGCAACCACCCGGAGTGAAGGCCGATGGTGACGCTGGGCCCCGCGGAAAACACCTTGCTCTGACTGGTTACGGTGTTTATTCTGCTCAACGAGCTGTTGACGCTGAACGAGTCGGTCCGCGGGTTGCGGATGGGGATGATGTAGCGGCTGCTGAAGGCGTCCTGCAGCTCGGAGAGCTGCAGCGTGTTGTGCATGTGGTGCCCGCGGCGATTGATATGACGTATGTCCCACCCCAGCGTGCCGCGCGCGCCGGTATCGGTGCCGTAGCCGATTCCCGCCGTATAGTGGTTCCTCGGGGAGGGCTTGACGTCCACCTCGATCGGGACCTGCAGCCCCTTGGGGTGGTCTTTCAGTGTCTTGACATCGATGCTCGAAAAGTAATCGGTGTTGGCCAACGTGCCCTGCAGGCTGAGCAGGTTGTCCGTCGAATACGGATCGCCGGGCTTGAACGGCACGAAGCGCTGCAGGAGGCTGTCGTTCAGGAAGTTTTGCTTGAAGGTGACGGCGCCGAACCGGTGACGGGGGCCGCTGTCCATGTGCAGCGTGATGATCGCGGTGTTCGCGGCCATATCCACCTGGATTTGGTGCCGGGTGAAATGGAAATCGAAGTAGCCGCGCTCGAGCGCCAGGTTCTGAAACTGGCTCTTGGCCTTGCTGTAGTCCTGCTGATTGAGTATGTCACCGCGCCTGAGCGGGAACGACTGCAGGAGCCTCTGGAATTCGGGGTCCTGCGCTCCCTGCCCGGCGAGCTTCAGGTCAACCGTCCGGATCCTGACCGGCCGGCCCGGCTGGATGTCGTAGGTGGCGGTCCATTGCCCGTTTTCCTGTTTGAGCGCCTTGTTGATGACCGGGTGGTAATAGCCGAACGGCTGCAGTGCTTGTTTGATTTGCTCGTCTGCCTTATGGTTGAGCCTGCGCAGGCGCTCCGGGGTCAGATAAGGGTCCGACTTCTGTTGCTCAACGCTCAGATACGTGCGGACATTGTTCAGCAGTTCGCCGGAGACGCCCTCGATCCTGACGTCAACGTTCAGCCTGGCGACCGAGGCGTGACTGGCCAGCAGCAGGGCGGTCATGAGCAGCAGGCGCAGGCGACGCGGCAGGATATCTCTGACGTTATTCGTCTTTTTCACGATGGACCAAGGAGTCGGACAAACATGGGGAGTAGCGGGTTGATGATGATTTCAAGCGCGTTATCGTGGTCCAGTCATGTCACGTGCCGGTAATGATCCGAGTGTCGAGGCGGTAGCCGACGAGCTTCGTACACTTCAGGACTTGGTCCGTTGGGGCGCGAGCCGCTTCAATCAGGTCGACCTATTTTACGGGCATGGCACGGATAATGCGATTGACGAGGCATTACAATTGGTTGCCCATGCCTTGCACCTGCCGCGCGACTTGTCCCCCGAGCTGCTGCAGGCGCGCCTGACCCGCCAGGAGCGCAAGGAGGTCGCCGAGTTATTGGTGCGCCGGGTGGTCGAGCGCCGCCCCGCGCCGTATCTGACCCACGAGGCCTGGTTCGCGGGGCTGAGCTTCTACGTGGACGAGCGGGTGTTGATCCCGCGCTCGCCCATCGCCGAACTCATCGAGCAGGGGTTCGAGCCGTGGCTGGACCCCGACCGGGTTGACCGTATCCTCGATCTGTGCACCGGCAGCGGCTGCATCGCCATCGCCTGTGCCCTGGCCTTTCCCGGCGCCGGGGTGGACGCGGTGGACATCTCCGATGACGCCCTCCAGGTGGCGCAGATCAATGTGGCGCGATACGGCCTCGAAGGCCGGGTGCATCTGGTCGAGAGCGACCTGTTCGCCGGGGTGGCGCAGCGGCGCTATGACCTGATCGTGACCAACCCCCCCTATGTGGGCCGCGCCGAGATGGCCTCACTGCCCGTCGAATACGGCTTCGAGCCCCGGGTGGGCCTGTGCAGCGGCGAGCAGGGGCTGGATTGCATCCAGCGAATCATGGCCGAGGCGGGCGATTATCTGAGGCCGGGCGGTATCCTGGTGGCTGAGGTGGGCGCCTCCCGGGAGGCCCTGGAGGCGCGTTTCCCCCAGGTGCCGTTCCTGTGGGTAGAGTTCCAGCGGGGCGGCGAGGGCGTGTTTGTGCTTACCCGCGAGCAGCTGCTGGACCACCGCCCCGCGTTTTAGCCCGCCGGGGCGCGCCATCCGTATAAAATATCTGTAAAATGCGCGGACAGGCGAGGGAGGACGGAGTGCGCAAGACAATCATGCAGGTTGCGGTGCTTGTGGCGGCCGCGGTGGCCGCGGGTTCCGCCCTGGCGGCGGGGGACGCCGCCGCGGGGCGCGACAAGGCCACGGCGTGCAGTACCTGCCATGGGATCGACGGCAACGGGCGCATCCCCCTGGCCGGCAAGGACCAGGCCTATTTGCTGGCCCGGATGAAGGCCTTCAAGCAGGGCGAGGGCGGCAATCCGATCATGCAGAGCATCATGGCCGAGCTCACGGCCCAGGACCTGGCGGACCTGGCGGCGTACTTCTCGGGCCGGACACGTCAATAGGCACAACGGGCACTTTATCCCAGCGGGACGGCTTCATGTCAGGCAACAGCATCGGCAGGTTATTCACTGTGACATCCTTCGGCGAGAGCCACGGGCCGGCCATCGGCTGCATCGTGGACGGCTGCCCGCCGGGGATGGCCTTGTGCGAGCAGGACCTGCAGCACGATCTGGACCGGCGCAAGCCCGGCACCTCGCGCTACACCTCCCAGCGCCGCGAGACCGACACGGTGGAGATCCTCTCCGGCGTGTTCGAGGGTAAGACCACCGGCACGCCCATCGGCCTGCTGATCCGCAACGTGGATCAGCGCTCCAAGGACTACTCCAAGATCCTGGACCGCTTTCGCCCCGGGCACGCCGATTACACCTATACCCACAAGTACGGCATCCGGGACTACCGGGGGGGCGGGCGCTCCTCGGCGCGTGAGACGGCCATGCGGGTGGCCGCCGGGGCCATCGCCAAGAAATACATGCACGAGCGCTACGGGATACGGGTGCGCGGTTACCTGGCCCAGATGGGGGAGATCAGGGTCGGGAAACTGGATTGGGCGGCGGTGGAGACCAATCCCTTTTTCTGTCCCGACCCGGACAAACTGGCGGAGATGGAGGCGTACATCAATCAGCTGCGCAAGGCGGGCGACTCGGTGGGCGCCCGCATCAACGTGGTGGCCGACGGGCTCTTCCCGGGGCTGGGCGAGCCGGTATTCGACCGCCTGGACGCGGATATCGCCCACGCCATGATGGGCATCAACGCCGTCAAGGGCGTGGAGGTGGGCGCGGGTTTCGCCAGTGTGGAACAGCGCGGCAGCGAGCACCGCGACGAGATCACCCCCGAGGGCTTTCTCAGCAATCACGCCGGCGGCGTCCTGGGCGGCATTTCCACGGGCCAGGCGATCATCGTAAGCATCGCCCTGAAGCCCACCTCCAGCATCCTGCAGCCCGGGCGCACGGTCGATCTGCAGGGTGAGCCCGTGGAGGTGGTCACCACCGGCCGGCACGACCCGTGTGTGGGGGTGCGCGCCACGCCCATCGCCGAGGCCATGCTGGCCATCGTCCTGATGGACCATATCCTGCGCCACCGGGCGCAAAACCTGGACGTGCAGCCGCCGACGCCGGTCGTCCCGGCGGCCCCGGACGGGCAGTAGCCGCGCCGGCCACCGGCCGTCGCGGCGGGGCGGCGACCGGGCCGCCAACCGGAACCCTTTGGGCCGTATATCCATGACCATGACACATGCCTCATGCAAGGCCCGGCCGGCCGGGCCCGACACCCGCTGCTGATGCCCTACTGGCGGCTGTCAGCGTTCTACCTGTTTTACTTCGCGTCCCTGGGGGCCCTGTTGCCGTACTGGGCCCTGTACCTGACCTCCCTCGGCTTCGGGCCCACGGCCATCGGTGAGTTGATGGCGGCTCTGATGGGCACCAAGATCGTGGCGCCCAATGTCTGGGGCTGGATCGCCGACCACACGGGCCGGCGCATGCCCGTGGTGCGCATCGCCTGCCTGGCGGCGGTGGTGACCTTCGCCGGCGTGCTGTGGGGGCATGGCTATGGGTGGCTCCTGGGGGTCATGCTGGTGTTCAGCTTCTTCTGGAACGCCGCCCTGCCCCAGGTCGAGGCCACTACCTTGAGTCACCTGGGCGACAACACCCATCGCTACAGCATCGTCCGGCTGTGGGGCTCGGTGGGGTTCATACTGACCGTGGCCGCCCTGGGCGAGCTGTTGGAGCGCTTCAGCCCGGCCTACATCCCCGTGGTGATACTGGGGTTGATGGCCGGCATCTGGCTTGCCAGCCTCATGGTCCCGGCGGCGGGGCCGGCGGGCGCGGCCCCGCCCCACGAATCCCTTGCCAGTACCGTGCGCCGGCCCAAGGTCATGGCCCTGCTCGGGGTGTGTTTCCTGATGCAGGCCAGTCACGGGCCCTATTACACCTTTTTTACCATCTATCTCGAGGACCATCACTACGCCAGCCGTACCATCGGTCAATTGTGGGCCCTGGGGGTGATCGCCGAGGTGGGGGTCTTCCTGGTCATGCACCGCCTGGTGCCCCGGTATGGACTGCGCACCCTGCTGCTGACCAGCCTCGCCCTGACGGGGGTACGCTGGTTGCTGATCGGCCTGTTCGTGGACACGGCGCCGGTGGTGGTGGTCGCGCAGCTGCTGCACGGCGCCACCTTCGGCGTCTATCACGCCACCGCCATTCAGCTCATCCACGGGTTTTTCAGCGAACGCCAGCAGGGGCGCGGTCAGGCCCTTTACAGCAGCATGAGTTTCGGCGCCGGCGGGGCGGTGGGCAGCCTGTACAGCGGCTATACCTGGGGCAGCCTGGGGCCCACCTGGACATTTCTCATCGCCTCGCTGATCGGCCTGGCGGCCTTCGTGGTGGCCTGGCGGTTCATTCGCCTGGAGGCGTCCGACCGAGCCGGGCAGCGGTCGGACGTTGACTGATGTTCCCGGTCTTTTCCCCCTCTCTCCCTCAGGGGGCCGGGGTGAGGGGGGAGATCAACACCGACAGCAGTGGGCTCCCTGACCCCCTCATCCTTGCTTCTACCCCGAGGGGGATAAATCCCCCACGGGGGAGAAGGGACAAGGAAGTTGCTTTTTTTCCTCCTCTCCCCCTTAGGGGAGGGGGGCTGGGGCAAAGGGGGATACTGGATATAACGGCGGTGGGCTCCCTGACCCCCTCATCCTTGCTTCTACCCTGAAGGGCATTTATCCCCCACGGGGGGAGAAGGGACAAGGAAGTTGCTTTATTCCTCCTCTCCCCCTTAGGGGAGGGGGCTGGGGCAAAGGGGATACTGGATATAACGGCGGTGCGCTCCCTGACCCCCTCATCCTTGCTTCTCCCCCACGGGGGAGAAGGGACAAGGAAGTTGCTTTTATAGGCCATTTGACGCCATCACCGCCTGTGCGTATTATCGCGAGGCTTAACAACGCATTCCGGGCGATATACCGGGGTATAGCGCAGCCTGGTAGCGCGCCAGCTTTGGGAGCTGGATGTCGGGGGTTCGAATCCCTCTACCCCGACCAGATGTCATAATGCACCTGAATTGAGGCATAATATGGCGGGCTGTCCACACCGCCGCCGGCCATGGCGGCCGCACGCGAGGTCGCAGGGCTGACAGAGGGGATACCTGGCGGGTGGCTCGAGTCGTTGCGCCCGTAGCTCATCCGGATAGAGCATCGGCCTTCTAAGCCGAGGGTAGCAGGTTCGAGTCCTGCCGGGCGCGCCACTAGTTGAAGGGGGTTGAGAAAAACAACGATAGGGGTGATGATCGATTCTTTATTATGGTGGGCGTAGCTCAGTTGGTAGAGCCCCGGATTGTGATTCCGGTTGTCGTGGGTTCGAGTCCCATCGTCCACCCCAATCGAATTTTGAAAATTGCGTCTTGTTGTGGTTCACTAAGAAGCTGTCCGGGCTATCGGCAAGTAGCGAGGCGAGGGGAATTCAAGGACAGATCGCCGATCTTTTCGCGGCGCCGGGCGAGTCCTGTGCGGCGCAAAGGACGGCAACGATAGACCGGGCGCGCCGCGCCAGCGCGACTGCTTAGACAGGTGCCCGGCAGTGAAGATGCTTAATAAATAGGGCCGTTAGCTCAGTTGGTAGAGCAGCTGACTCTTAATCAGCGGGTCGTAGGTTCGAGACCTACACGGCCCACCATACCCGCTATTCCCAGAAGAACAAGAAGGCATGATGACTCGAACAGCCTCGCCCCGGGCAATGCCTCCCCGGGACCTGCAAGGGTCGGGTCCGGTCATACGCGCCCATATCAGCGGCCTATCTCATGTTTTTGTGTTTATCCCTGTATAATATTTGATAACCCATTAATTTATGTGCGAAAGTGGCGGAATTGGTAGACGCGCTGGCTTTAGGTGCCAGTGGGGTTACCCCGTGAGAGTTCGAGTCTCTCCTTTCGCACCATGGTATCCGATTGATTCTTTGGTGCTTTTTGGCTCTCTCGCGAGGGAATGCAATATTTGATTTATATTAAGGCCGAACCGTACGTTATCAGGTAGATTGAGAACTAGAATATGCAAATATCATTGCAAGAGACTAATGCCCTTGAGCGACGGATGACCGTCGCGGTACCAGCTGAGCGGGTGGAGGAGCAGATCAAGGAGCGCCTCAACTCCCTGGCCAAGACGGCGAAGATCTCGGGATTTCGCCCGGGCAAGGTGCCGGTGAGTTACATGGAGCGCCGCTACGGCGACAAGGTCCGTCAGGAGGTGGTGGATGAGCTCACCAATTCCACCTTCTACGAGGCCGTATCCAAGGAACAGCTGCGCCCGGTCGGGGCGCCGAAGATCGAGGCCCGCCAGGCCGAGCCGGGGGCCGACCTGGAGTATACCGCGGTCTTTGAGGTCTACCCGGAGATTCAGTTCAAAGCCCTGGAGGGCTTCACGGCGCAAAAGCCGGTGGCCGAAATTCAGGACCCAGACATCGATGCCATGATCGAGCGCATGCGCCATCAAAAGCCCCGGTTTCAACCGGTTGACCGCCCGGCCCAGCAGGGCGACCAGGTGACGGTCGACCTGGGGCGCGATGACGGTCAGCCGGGCGAGGGGCACCAGCTCCCCATCGTGATCGGCTCGAATACGGTGATGGAGGGCTTCGAGGAGGCCCTGGTCGGTGTCAGTGCGGGGGAAGACAAGACCATTGAGTTGGACTTCCCGGCCGACTACCGGGATCCCCAGTATGCCGGTCGGACCGTGGTGTTCCACGTGAAGGTGATCCAGGTGGCCGAGCCCGCGATCCCCGAGGTGGACGAGGAATTCGCCCGCAGTTTCGGGATCGAAGAGGGCGGGGTCGAGGCCCTGCGCCGGGAAGTGGCCCAAGGGATGCAGCGCGAAGCCGAGGAGGCCTCGCGGGAGATCGTCAAGCGGCGGATACTGAAGGAGCTGCAGAAGGCCAACCCTATCGATATCCCCCAGACACTGGTGGACGAGGAACTGCAGCGGATGACCTCCGAGGCCCAGCGCCAGGGCGTGGCCCAGGACGCACAGCAGGATGCGGTGACCGAGAATCAGCAGCTGGAGGAAAAGGCGCGCGAGCGCATCACCCTGGGGTTGATGATGGCCGAGATCGTCAAGGCGCAAAGCCTGCAGGTCAAACCGGAGGCCCTGCGGGCCAAGGTGGAGGCCCTGGCCGCCACCTATGACGAGCCCAGCAAGGTGGTGGAGTGGTATTATGCCGATCGCCGGCGCCTGCAGCAGATCGAGTCCCTGGTGCTGGAGGAAGAGGTGGTGGATTGGCTGCTGGGACGGGCCCAGCTCCAGGACCAGCCCATGAGCTACGAGGAGCTGATGAAAAGCCGCCAGGAGGCGGGCTGAGCCCGAGGCCCCGCGCTGCGGTCAAGAGTTGAGTTAAATCAACAGGTTCTTTTGAAGTCGTTAAAGGGTAGCACGATTATGACCGATAGAATTTACAAGGACGGGCACGCACCGGACATTCAGGCACTCAATCTGGTGCCGGTGGTGATCGAGCAATCTGCACGAGGAGAGCGCGCCTATGACATCTATTCGCGACTGCTCAAGGAGCGCGTTATCTTCCTGGTCGGTCCGGTGGAGGACAATGTGGCCAATCTCGTGGTGGCCCAGATGCTGTTTCTCGAGTCCGAGAATCCCGACAAAGATATTCACTTATATATCAATTCCCCCGGGGGGTCGGTGAGCGCCGGCCTGTCCATTTACGACACCATGCAATTTATCAAGCCGGACGTCAGCACCATGTGCGTCGGTCAGGCCGCCAGCATGGGCGCCGTACTTCTGACAGGCGGGGCGCCGGGTAAGCGTCAGTCGCTGCCCAATTCGCGGATTTTGATCCATCAGCCCCTCGGCGGTTTCCAGGGTCAGGCGGCGGACATCGACATCCACGCCCGGGAGATCCTGCGGGTACGCGATACGCTGAACGAGATCCTGGTCCGTCATACGGGGCAAACCGTTGAAAAGATTCGCCAGGATTCGGACCGCGATTACTTCATGACCGCCCAGGAGGCTAAGGACTATCACCTGATTGACGAGGTGCTGGATAGCCGCGGTTAAATGAGGCACGCTTTTTGAATAAATCTAACTAAATATTGTCTAACCAATCAGTAGGTAAGTAGATAGTTCATAAATAGGATATTGAATCTCAAATATAGGGACCTATCCTTAGGGAATGAGAGCCAAGCGGTCAACAGATACATAGGTCGGGGTTAGCTATGAGTGACAATAAGCACGGTAAGGGTGAAGGAGGAGAGAAGCTCTTATACTGTTCCTTCTGCGGCAAGAGCCAGCACGAAGTCCGCAAGCTTATTGCCGGGCCGTCCGTGTTCGTCTGTGACGAGTGCGTTGAGCTGTGCAACGACATCATTCGTGAGGAGATGCAGGAAAAGTCCTCGCCGGTGCGCGGCAACAAGCTGCCCACCCCGCAGGAAATCAAGCACATCCTGGACGAGTATGTGGTCGGGCAGGTGGCCGCCAAGAAGGTCCTGTCGGTGGCCGTCTACAACCACTACAAGCGCCTGGAGCATGGCCCGAAAAAGGACGACGTGGAGCTCGCCAAGAGCAATATCCTGCTGGTCGGCCCCACCGGCTGCGGCAAGACCCTGCTGGCCGAGACCCTGGCGCGGCTGCTCAACGTCCCGTTCACCATCGCCGACGCCACCACGCTGACCGAGGCCGGTTACGTGGGCGAGGACGTGGAGAACATCATTCAGAAGCTGCTGCAGAAGTGCGACTACGACGTCGAGAAGGCCCAGACGGGCATCGTCTATATCGATGAGATCGACAAGATCTCGCGCAAGTCGGACAACCCCTCCATCACCCGCGACGTCTCGGGCGAGGGCGTGCAGCAGGCGCTGCTCAAGCTCATCGAGGGCACCATCGCCTCGGTGCCGCCCCAGGGCGGGCGCAAGCATCCCCAGCAGGAGTTCCTGCAGGTCGACACCTCCAAGATCCTGTTCATCTGCGGCGGCGCCTTCGCCGGCCTGGACAAGATCATCCGCGACCGCTCCGAGAAGGGCGGCATCGGCTTCTCCGCCGAGGTCAAGGGCCCAAGGACGAAGAAGGGGGCCAGCGAGCTGCTTCACCTGGTGGAGCCCGAGGATCTGATCGGCTACGGGCTGATCCCCGAGTTCGTCGGCCGCCTGCCGGTGGTGGCGACGCTGGACGAGCTGGACGAGGACTCGCTGGTGCGCATCCTCACCGAGCCCAAGAACGCCCTGACCAAGCAGTACGTCAAGCTGTTCGAGATGGAGGGCGTGCGAGCTGGAGTTCCGCGAGGACGCCCTGCACGCCGTGGCCCGCAAGGCCATGGAGCGCAAGACCGGCGCCCGCGGCCTGCGCTCGATCCTGGAGCAGGTGCTGCTGGACACCATGTACGACCTGCCCTCCATGGAGTCGGTGACCAAGGTCGTGGTCGACGAAAGCGTCATCAAGGGCGAGTCCGAGCCGCTATTGTTGTACGAAGGAAGGGAGCAGCCGTTACTCGCCCGTAAAGAGTGACACCCCATCGCAAGGATACAGCACGCCCTGCGCACAGCGTGCGGGACGCGGCCCATGCCGGTCCAACTCGACAGCGCGTGAGGCGTGCTAAACGATCTCGAGAGGTTTCTTTATCATGGCCCAATCCCTGAAGAGCACTGACATGACCGCGGAAAAGCAAATTCGCCCCGTTCTGCCGCTGCGGGACGTGGTGGTGTACCCGCACATGGTCATCCCGCTGTTCGTCGGACGCCAGAAGTCCATCAAGGCGCTGGAGGCGGCCATGCAGGAGGACAAGCAGATCCTGCTGGTGGCGCAGAAGAGCGCCGCGGTGGACGACCCGGGCCTCGACGACATCTATCACATCGGCACCCTGTCCAACATCCTGCAGCTGCTGAAGCTGCCTGACGGCACCGTCAAGGTGCTGGTGGAGGGCACCGACCGCGCCCGGGTGCTGCAGTTCATCGAGACCGATGACAGCTTCTCCGCCGAGCTGATCCTGCTGGAACCGGACTCGCCCCGCGACCGCGAGGCCGAAGTGCTGATGCGCTCGGTGCTCAACCAGTTCGACCAGTACGTCAAGCTCAACAACAAGGTGCCCCCGGAGATCCTGTCCTCCCTGTCCGGCATCGAGAGCGCCGGGCGCCTGGCCGACACCATCGCGGCGCACCTGTCGCTCAAGATCAGCGAGAAGCAGGGCATCCTGGAGATCATCAGCGTGCGTGAGCGCCTCGAGCATCTGATGGAGATCATGGAGTCGGAGATCGATCTCCTGCAACGTGGAAAAGCGCATCCGCGGCCGCGTCAAGAAGCAGATGGAGAAGAGCCAGCGCGAGTACTACCTGAACGAGCAGATGAAGGCCATCCAGAAGGAGCTCGGGGAGCTGGAGGACGTGCCCAACGAGGTCGAGGAGCTGGCGCAGAAGATCGAAAAGAGCCGGCATGCCCAAGGAGGCCAAGGAAAAGGCCACCGCCGAGCTGAACAAGCTCAAGCTGATGTCGCCCATGTCGGCCGAGGCCACGGTGGTGCGCAACTACATCGACTGGCTGGTCAGCGTGCCGTGGAAGAAGCGCACCAAGGTCAGCCACGACCTGGCCAAGGCGCGAGACAGATCCTGGAGACCGACCACTACGGTCTGGAGAAGGTCAAGGAGCGCATCCTCGAGTACCTGGCGGTGCAGCAGCGGGTCAAGAAGCTCAAGGGTCCGATCCTGTGCCTGGTCGGTCCGCCGGGCGTGGGCAAGACCTCGCTGGGCCAGTCCATCGCCCGGGCCACCAACCGCAAGTTCGTCCGCATGTCCCTGGGCGGCGTGCGCGACGAGGCCGAGATCCGCGGTCACCGCCGCACCTATATCGGCTCCCTGCCGGGCAAGATCGTGCAGAACCTGTCCAAGGCTGGGACGCGCAATCCGCTGTTCCTGCTGGACGAGGTGGACAAGATGTCCATGGACTTCCGCGGCGACCCGGCCTCGGCGCTGCTCGAGGTGCTCGACCCCGAGCAGAACCACACCTTCAACGACCACTACCTCGAGGTCGATTACGACCTGTCGGACGTGATGTTCGTCTGTACCTCCAACAGCCTGAACATTCCGCCGGCCGCTGCTGGACCGCATGGAGGTGATCCGCATCCCCGGCTACACCGAGGACGAGAAGGTCAATATCGCCCTGCGTTATCTGGTGCCCAAGCAGATGCGCAACAACGGCCTCAAGGAGAAGGAAGTCGAGCATCACCGAGGGCGCCCTGCGGGATATCATTCGCTACTACACCCGCGAGGCGGGGGTGCGCAATCTGGAGCGGGAAATCGCCAAGATCTGCCGCAAGGTGGTCAAGGAGGTGCTGCTCAAGCCCACCCGCAAGAAGATTTCGGTCAGCGCGCGGCAGCTGGAGAAGTACCTGGGCGTCAAGCGCTTTCGCTACGGCCGCGCCGAGGAGAAGGACGAGGTCGGGCGCGTCACGGGGCTGGCCTGGACGGAGGTGGGCGGCGACCTGCTCACCATCGAGGCCACCGTGGTCCCCGGCAAGGGCAAGCTCATCATCACCGGCCAGATCGGGGACGTGATGCAGGAATCGGTGCAGGCGGCCATGACCGTGCTGCGCAGCCGGGCCAAGGTGCTGGGCCTGGAGCCGGACTTCTACCGCAACAACGACGTGCACATCCATGTGCCGGAAGGGGCCATCCCCAAGGACGGTCCCAGCGCGGGCATCGGCATGTGCACCGCCATGCTGTCGGCCATGAGCAAGATCCCGGTCAAGTCGGACGTGGCCATGACCGGCGAGATCACCCTGCGCGGCGAGGTACTGCCCATCGGCGGCCTGAAGGAAAAGCTGCTGGCGGCTCACCGCGGCGATATCCGCCATGTGCTGATCCCCGAGGAGAACCTCCGTGAATTGGCGGAGATCCCCGACAACATCAAGCAGCAGCCTGAATATCGAGCCCGTACGGTGGATTGACGAGGTGTTCCAGCTGGCCCTGCAGCACATGCCCGAGCCGCGCCTGGAAGAGTCCGAATCGGCCGAGGACCTGGTGGAGCAGGGTAAGATCATCGGTTCGAAGAAGCGCACGGGCATTCGTCCCCACTGAGTCGTTTCCTCTCGTTTTCATGCCCTTTGCCCGGGCCCCGGCACCTGACGGTGCCGGGGCCCTTTTGGCTTTGGCCGTGGAATCGGGTCGCCGCGTCCGCAGACCGGGCTGTAGATTTGCCAACCCGCTGAAAACCGCTTCTTGACAGGGGTTCCGGGCGGTTGGTATAACAACGCTGCACTAACACGGGACGATGCTGTTTCGACGATCACAACAAAATAGGGAGTACAACAGTGAATAAAGCAGAATTGATTGAGGCCATCGCCGCCTCCGCTGACATGCCGAAGGCTTCAGCGGCGCGCGCACTGGACGCAACGACTGCTGCAATTACTAAGGCACTGAAGAAGGGGGATCAGGTGACCTTGGTCGGGTTCGGATCGTTCTTTGTCAGGAAGCGCCCGGCGCGCAAAGGCAGAAATCCCCAGACCGGTGAGGCGATCAAGATCAAGGCGTCGAAGAATCCCACTTTTAGGCCTGGTAAGGCATTCAAGGATGCCATAAAATAAGCTCTCCCCGGGTGCTTAGCTCAGCTGGGAGAGCGTCGCCCTTACAAGGCGAATGTCGGGGGTTCGATCCCCTCAGCACCCACCAGTCTCTGCATTAGGAGTGGTAGTTCAGCTGGTTAGAATACCGGCCTGTCACGCCGGGGGTCGCGGGTTCGAGTCCCGTCCACTCCGCCATATATCTCGAGGCAACGTTGAGTTGCGACACAGGGGTGCATCCGTGCGGGTGTGCCCCTCTTTGCATTGATTTTCCACCCCAAAGCCGGTTAAATGCATGATTTTGGACTGAGGTCCGCGCAGCGGGCTGATTGAACAGATTCCCTGTGCCCCCATTGAACAGGTAAGTGCAGCGATAGCGGAGACGGTAGGCATGCTTGAGTTCATTCGTAAATACGCCCAGGGCTTCATCGCGTGGGTCATCTTCGGAATGCTGATTCTCGCCTTCGGCCTGTGGGGTATCCAGTCCTACTTCAGCCCCTCCGCTCCCAACGACGTGGCCAAGGTCAACGGCCAGGAGATCACGGCCTCCGACCTGGCGACGGCGACCCAGCTGTACCGCGCCCGCCTGCGCTCGGCCTTCGGCAAGAACTACAACCCTGAGATGTTCAGCAAGGAGATGGTCCAGGCCAATGTCCTGAAATCCCTCATCGACCAGGCCGTGCTGGCCCAGGCGGCGCGGGACGCCGGTTTTCGTATTACCGACGGCCAGCTCGGCGCGGAGATCCGGGGCCGCAAGGAATTTCAGACCGGCGGAAAATTCAACGAGAAGCAGTATCAAACCCTGCTGCGCAACCAGGGCATGTCGGCGGGCCGTTTCGAGCGCAATATGCGCCGCGCCATGCTCATCGATCAGGTCAACAGCGGCATTACCCACACCGCCTTCGTCACGGATGATGAGCTGAAGGCCCTGGTGCAGCTCCAGGATCAGCAGCGGGATGTGGGATACATGATGGTGCCGGCGAAGCGCTTTACCGATGAGGTCAAGGTCAGCGAGGCGCAGATCAGCAAGCGCTATAAGGAGAACACCGAGCGCTTCAAGACCCCCGCCCAGATCAGCATCGATTATCTGGACCTGTCGGTGGACGACCTGGCCAAGGATATCCACCCCACCGACGAGCAGCTTCACCAGTACTACAAGGACCACCTGGCGGAGTTCGGTACCGAGGAGATGCGCCACGCCAGGCACATCCTCGTCGCCGTGCCCCAGGGGGCGGACGAAAAGGCCGTGGCGGCGGCCAGGGCCAAGGCCGAAGACATCCTGAAGAAGGTGAAGGCGGGCCAGGATTTCGCCGCCCTGGCCAGGAAGTACTCGGATGACCCCGGCTCGGCGAAGCAGGGCGGCGACCTGGGGTTCTTCACCAAGGGGGATATGGCCCCGGCCTTCGCCAAGGCGGTGTTCTCCCTCAAGCCCGGCCAGGTGAGCGGTATCGTCCGGACCTCGTTCGGTTTTCACATCATCAAGCTGCTCGAGGTCAAGGCGGGCAAGACCAAGACCTTCGCCCAGGTAAAAGACGAGCTTGTCAACGAGTATCGCCACGACAAGGCCGAGAAGCGCTTCTACGACGAGTCCGAGAAGCTCGGGAACCTGACCTACGAGCACCCGGATAGCCTCCAGGATGCCGCCCAGTCCCTGGGGCTGAAGGTCCAGTCCACCGGCTTTTTTACCCGCGAGGCCCCCAAGGGCGTCGAGATCGCCACCCACGAAAAGGTGCGGGAGGCCGCGTTCGGCGATGACGTGCTGAACAACGATTACAACAGCCTGCCTATCAACCTGACCCAGGACCGGGTGATCGTCCTGCGCAAGAAGGCCTATAAGGCCTCCGCGGTGGCGCCGTTGAAGGACGTCGCCGATGCCATACGCAAGGAGATCCAGCGGGACAAGGCGGGGGAGCAGGCCCAGTCCCTGGCGCAGGAAATCGTCAAGACCCTCGAGGGCGGCGCCGATCCGCAGAAGGTGGCCAAGGATCACGATCTGAAATGGCACCGGCCGGGCTTTGTCACCCGGGACGACAACAAGGTCAATCTGACCCTGCTCCAGGATGTGTTCAAACACCCCAAGCCCGAGGGCGGCAAGCCGGTCTTCGGCCAGTCCGAGCTGGCCCAGGGCAATTACGGCGTCTTCGCCCTGTACGGCGTCAAGCCGGGGACCTCTTCCGACGTCAAGACCGCCCAGCGCAAGAAGCTCGAGCAGTCCCGCGCCGGCGAGGCCGGGCAAATGGAGTACCTCATGATGCTGAATTCCCTGCGCGACCAGGCGGACATCAAGGTCAACAAGAAGAACCTCTGATTCTTCTTGCTCTTCCCGTTGGGGAGAGCAACTGTTCTTCCCTCTCCCCTGGGGAGAGGGCTGGGGAGAGGGGGGATAACGAGACACTGCTCATCCTTGCTTCTACCCTAAAGGGCATAAATCCCCCAAGAGGTAGAAGGGACAAGGCATTTCCTTTTCTTCTCCCTCTTCCCTTTGGGAGAGGGCCGGGGTGAGGGGAGGATAGCCACCGACGGCAGTTGGCTCCCTGCCCCCCTCATCCTTGCTTCTCCCCCCAAGGGGGGAGAAGGGACAAGGCATTTCCTTTTCTAGGGCATCAGGCGCGGCATGAACCGCCCGATGACCGCCGCGCCCACCGCATCCCCCCACACATTGACAGTGGTCCGAAACCGGTCCAGGAACCAGTCCACCGACAGCAGCAGGCCGATGCCGTCCAGGGGCAGGCCCGCCGCCTTGAGCACGATGACCATGGTGACCAGCCCGGCCTCGGGCACCCCCGCCGCGCCGATGGCGGCCAGGGTGGCGGTGACGAACACGATCCCCTGCTGGGGCAGGGTGAGCTCGATGCCGTAGGCCTGGGCGATGAACATGGCGGCGGCCGCCTCGTACAGGGCGGTGCCGTTCATGTTCATGGTGCTGCCCAGGGGCAGCACGAAGCGCACGGCGCGCTCGTCCACCTGTTTTCCCGGGCGCACTCCATGGTCACGGGCAGGGTCGCCGAGGAGCTGGCGGTGCCGAAGGCCGTGAACAGGGCGCGCAGCATCCCCACCAGGTACCTCATGCCCTGGCCCGAGAGCACGACCATGATCACCACCAGCACCGCCATATGGATGGCGAGCCCGCTGAGGACGGTGACCACGTGCCACCCCACGGCCCTCAGGTTCTCGGCGAAGGCACGCCCGCCGGCCTGGCCCAGGCGGCTGGCCACCAGGGCGAAGATCCCCACCGGCGCCAGGTACATGATCCAGATCACCAGTGTCATCATGGCCTCGTTGACCCCCTCGAAAAAGGCGATCACGTGCCGGCCCAGGTCCCCGATGGTGGTCAGGGCGGCCGAGAACAGGATGGCGAACAGGATCAGGGGCAGCAGGTCCATGTCCGCGGCGGCCTTGACCAGGTTGGGCTCGACCAGGGACAGCAGGACATCGGTCAGCCCCGTGTGCCGGGCGGCCTGCAGATCGTCCGGCGCGGGCCGCCGGAGCGCGGCCAGGGCCAGGCCCGCGCCGGGGCGGATGAGGTTGACCATGATCAGCCGATCAGCACCGCCAGGGCGGTGGTGGCCAGGTAGTAGAGCACGGTCGCACCACCCAGGCGTCCGAGCCGGCGCACGTCGCCCAGGGAGGCGACGCCGCTGATGACCGCCGCCACGATCAGCGGCAGGATCATCATCTTGAGCAGGTTCAGAAACAGTTGGCCGACCCACGCCACCTGCTGCATGGCGGGGCCGAAGAACCACCCGGCCAGCGCACCGCCGATGACCCCGGCGATGATGAAGGTCAGCAGGACGATGGCGTGTTTGTGGGGCACGTTACTCGGTGAGGCACATGCCCATGGTGTGATAGCCGCAGTCCACGTAGAGGGTCTCGCCGGTGATGGCCGAGGCCAGGTCGGAGCACAGGAAGGCCGCGGCGTTGCCCACCTCATCGGTGGTCACATTGCGCTTCAGGGGGGTGTTCTTGGAGACCTGGTCGAGCATCTTCTTGAAGTCGGTGATGCCCGAGGCGGCCAGGGTCTTGATGGGGCCGGCGGAGATGGCGTTGGCGCGGATGCCGTCGGGTCCCAGGCTGTGGGCGATGTAGCGGACACTGGCCTCGAGGCTCGCCTTGGCCAGTCCCATGACGTTGTAGTTGGGAATCACCTGTTGGGCGCCCAGGTAGCTGAGGGTCAGCAGGGCACCGTTGCGTCCCTCCATCATGTTGCGCCCGGCCTTGGCGAAGGCGGAAAAGCTGTAGGCGCTGATATCATGGGCGGTGCGAAAGCCCTCCCGGGTCACGGTGTCCAGGTAGTTCCCCTCCAGCTGGTCCCGCGGCGCGAAGGCCACCGAGTGCACGATGATGTCCAGGTGGTCCCAGAAGTCGTCCAGGTGTTCGAACACGGCCTCGATCTGCTCGTCACTGGCCACGTCGCAGGGGATCGTGATATCGCTGTCGCACTCCGCGGCGAGCTTCTCGACCCGGCGCTGCAGCTTCTCGTTCTGATAGGTGAAGGCCAGCTGCGCACCCTCGCGCTGCATGGCCTTGGCGATACCCCAGGCAATGGATCGGTCGCTGGCCAGTCCCACGATCAAGGCATGTTTTCCGGTAAGAAAACCCATAAGTAGATCCTTTTTTATTTAGCAGGTTGTTTTGTAGCTATTATCCATGTTCTCGAACGACGGGCGCCATAACAGTACCCAAAATCGCCCCGGTTGGCAAAGAAGCCTGTGATAAACTGCCTAAAGCATGTCAAAATTAGGCGTCTTGACATCAGTGGGCCAGCGGGGCCGGAAGCGCAAACGTATCGTGCCGAGCACAGTTCGAAGTAAAAGAGTCGTTGCCCGACGGTTGGCTGGAGCGGTCCGGCAAGGGGTGTGGTCCCTGCTGCTGACGGTGGCCTTGGCGGCTTGCTCTCAGCCCTGGAACGATCCGTACCCTCCCTCTCAGGCAACGGCAGACATCCTCTACACGTCGTTCGCGGAGCGCCCCAAGCACATGGATCCGGCGCGCTCCTACAGCGCCAACGAATATGCCATTATTGCCCAGATTTATGAACCCCCTCTGCAGTACCACTACCTGAAACGCCCCTATACCCTGATCCCCGCCGCCGCCTCCGGGATCCCCGAGCCCGCCTTCCTGGACGCCCAGGGCCGGCGTCTGCCCCGGGACGCCCCGGCGGACAAGATCGCCTTCAGTGTCTATGATATCCATATCAAAAAGGGTATCCATTATCAGCCGCACCCGGCCTTCGCCCGGGACGCCGACGGGCACTACTACTATCAGCACCTGACGCGGTCCGATCTGGCGGGTATACACGCCCTGGGGGATTTCAGGCACACCGGCACCCGGGAGCTGACCGCCGCCGATTTCGTCTACCAGATCAAGCGCCTCGCCGACCCGCACCTGCACTCGCCGATCTTCGGGCTGATGAGCGGCTACATCGTCGGCCTGGCGGATTTCGCCAAGGCCGTGCAGCAGGCCCGGGCCAAGCGCGCCGGCGACGGGTATCTGGACCTCGCCGATATTCCCCTGAAGGGGGTCTCGGTGATCGATCGCTATACCTACCGGATCAAGATCAAGGGCAAATACCCCCAGTTCCGCTACTGGCTGGCCATGCCGTTTTTCGCCCCCATGGCCCCCGAGGTGGACCGGTTTTACGCCCAGCCGGGGATGGCGGAGCGCAACATCACCCTGGACTGGTACCCGGTGGGGACGGGACCCTACATGCTGACGGTCAACAATCCCAATCTGAAGATGGTCCTGCGGCGCAATCCCAACTTTCACGGCGAGACCTATCCCAGCGAAGGGGCGCCGGGGGACAAGGCCCTCGGCCTGCTCGACGATGCGGGCAAGCCCCTGCCGTTTATCAACGAGGTGATGTATGCGCCTGGAAAAGGAGAGCATCCCCCGCTGGAACAAATTTCTCCAGGGCTATTACGACACCTCGGGCATCGGCTCCGACAGCTTCGATCAGGCGATCAAGTCTCCAGCCAGGGCGAGCCGACCCTCAGCGATCAGATGAAGAAAAAGGGCATCCAGCTGCGCACCGCCGTGGCGGCCTCGGCCTTCTACATGGGCTTCAACATGCTCGATGACGTGGTCGGGGGCGATTCGGAACGGGCGCGCAAGCTGCGCCAGGCGATCTCCATCGCCGTGGACTAGGAAGAGTACATCTCCATCTTCCTCAACGGCCGGGGCATCGCCGCCCAGGGGCCCATCCCGCCGGGCATCTTCGGCCATGAGGACGGCGAGGCGGGCATCAACCCCTATGTCTACCGCTGGGTGGACGGCGAGCCCGCAGCGCAGGTCCATCGAGGACGCCAGGAAGCTGCTGGCGCAGGCCGGTTATCCCGACGGGCGTGACGCCGAGACGGGCGAGCCGCTGCTGCTGCATTTCGATACCGCACGCACCGGCCCCGACGCCAAGGCCCAGCTCGACTGGCTGCGCAAGCAGTTCGACAAGCTCGATATCCAGCTGGTGGTGCGCAGCACCGACTACAACCGCTTCCAGGACAAGATGCAAAACGGCGGCACCCAGATCTTCGAGTGGGGCTGGAACGCCGACTACCCGGACCCGGAGAACTTCCTGTTCCTGCTGTACGGGCCCAACAAGAAGGTGGGCGACAACGGGGAGAACGCGGCGAACTACGACAATCCCGGTTCAATGCCCTGTTCAGGAAGATGAAGGACATGGACAACGGCCCCGAGCGGCAGGCCATCATCGAGAAGATGCTCGATATTGCCCGGCGCGACGCCCCCTGGCTGTGGGGCTTTCACCCCAAGCAGTACAGCCTCTATCACTCGTGGCTGCACAATGCCCTGCCCAATCTGATGGCCAACAACACCGTCAAGTACCTGCGCCTCGACCCGCGGTCTGCGGGCGCAGGAGCGCGCCGCGTGGAACAAGCCCGTGCTGTGGCCCCTGTTCGCCCTGGCCGGCGTGCTGGTGGCGGTGCTCGTCCCTGCGGTGATCACCTACCGGCGCCGGGAGAAGCGTCCCCTGCGCGCCACGGGGGGCGCGGGCCTGATGTCGGCGCCCGCCCGCAGCCCGTCTTGGGATTCCGGCCGCCGTTTTGCGATAATGGGACTTTTCGGCTAGCCGGTCTATGTTCGCCTATATCGTCCGACGCATCCTCTATGCGGTCCCCATCCTGGTCGGGGTCAACCTGCTGACCTTCGTGTTGTTCTTCGTGGTCAACTCGCCCGACGACATGGCCCGCATTCACCTGGGGATCAAGCGCGTCACGCCCCAGGCCATCGAGAACTGGAAGCACGAGCACGGCTATGACAAGCCGCTCATCTACAACAGCGGCGACCGGGGACTGGATAAGCTCACCGACACCATCTTCTTCACCAAGTCCGCGGGCCTGTTCGTGTTCGATTTCGGCCGCTCCGACGACGGGCGGGACATCGGCTATGACATCCAGCAGCGCATGTGGCCGAGCCTGGCCATCGCCATCCCCACCTTCATCGTCGGGCTGCTGGTCAACATTACCATATCGCTGACCCTGGCCTTTTTCCGCGCCACCTATATCGACTTCGCCGGGGTGATCGTGGCGGTGGTGTTCATGTCCATATCCGCCTTGTTCTACATCATCGGCGGGCAGTTCCTCATCAGCAAGCTCTGGCACCTGGTGCCCATCTCGGGCTACGACAAGGGGCTGGCCTCGTTTCAGTTTCTCATCCTGCCGATCCTGGTGGGCATCGTCAGCGGCATCGGCTCCGGGACGCGCTGGTACCGGACCATCTTCCTCGAGGAGATCAACAAGGACTATGTGCGCACCTCCCGGGCCAAGGGGTTGTCGGAGCAGCTGGTGCTGTTCAAGCACGTGCTCAGAAACGCCCTGGTGCCCATCCTCACGGGGGTCGTGGTGGTGATCCCCCTGCTGTTCCTCGGCAGCCTGCTCACCGAATCTTTCTTCGGCATCCCGGGCCTGGGCAGCTACACCATCGATGCGATCAACGCCCAGGACTTCGCCATCGTCAAGGCCATGGTCTTTCTCGGCGCTGTCCTGTACATCGTCGGGCTGATCCTGACCGACATCTCGTACACCCTGGTGGACCCGCGGATCAGGTTCCAGTGAACGCGGAGGCACCATGAATGAGGCCGGTAACAAGGGGATGATTATCCTGATCGCCGCCGTGCTCGGGTCCATCGCCGCCCTGTTCATCGGGTTCGGCCTTCAGCCCGTCGTCCTGTGGACCGATGCCCTGATCTACCTGCTGCTCGCCGTGGTGAGCGGGTTCGTGTTCTATGCCCGAAGGCGCCCGCACCTGAGCGCGCCGTGGCGCCAGGTGGGCCGGCGGCGCATCGGGGTCATCACCATCATTGTCCTGGCGGTCTACGTGGTCACCGGCCTGCTGGACTCGATCCACTTTCACCCGCCTCTCAAGGACACCGGCCATCAGACCCAGCGCGAGTACTCTCCGGAAGTGCTGAGTTTTCTCGACGTGGTCCTGAGCCACCTGCGCGAGGACGTGGAGAAGACCTACTCGGCCCCCTTCGCCACCCACCTGTTCGTCAAGGAGGCCGTCAGGCGGCCCGACGGGCAGGTGGTGCGCGAGTATCCGCGCCTTCGCTACGGCGGGGCCCAGCTGGCCGACCTCTCGCACAAGGGGCGGGACATCGCCCTGACCTCCCTGAAGGCCGTCGTCGAGGCCTTCGCGGCGTTCGCCCTGGTGTGCCTGGTGACCGTGGGATGGCTCGCCCGCCGCCAGCGCATTGAGTACAGGGCCATGGCCCGGCGCGTTGCCCGGGGGGAGACCGACGTGCCGTGGCGCGCGGCCCTGCTGACCGTCGCCGCGGTGACGGCGCTCATATCCCTGGGGGCCAACCTCAGCATGCACTATCACGTCCTCGGCACCGACAAGGTCGGTCAGGATGTGCTGTACCTGGCCATCAAGAGCATCCGCACCGGTCTGGTGATCGGCACCCTGACGACCCTGGTGATGCTCCCGTTCGCCATCGCGCTGGGGGTGGTCGCCGGGTATTTCGGGCGCTGGGCGGACGACGCCATCCAGTATCTGTACACCACCCTCAGCTCGATCCCCGGCGTCCTGCTGATCGCCGCGGCGATCCTGATCATGCAGGCGTATATCGACGGCCACCCGGATCAGTTCAACTCGATCTCCTCGCGGGCCGACGCCCGGCTGCTGTTTCTGTGCATCATCCTCGGCATCACCAGCTGGACCAACCTGTGCCGCCTGCTGCGGGGCGAGTCCCTGAAGCTGCGGGAGATGGATTATGTCCAGGCCTCCTCTGTCCTGGGGGCGAATCACCTGCGCATCATCGCCCGCCACATCGTGCCCAACGTCATGCACATCGTGCTGATCGTGGTGGTGATCGACTTCAGCGGCCTGGTCCTGGCCGAGGCCGTGCTCTCCTACGTGGGGGTGGGCGTCGATCCGTCCATGATCAGCTGGGGCAACATGATCAACAGCGCGCGCCTGGAGCTGGCCCGCGACCCGGTGGTGTGGTGGTCCCTGCTGGCCGCGTTCGTGTTCATGTTCACCCTGGTGCTGGCCGCCAATCTGTTCTCGGACGTGGTCCGGGACGCCTTCGACCCGCGGGTGGGCGGGTCCTCGTGAGGATGGAACCATTAGTGAGTGCCGACCGATGAGCGATGTACTGCTGAGCGTTGACGATCTGAAGACCTGGTTCGACACGGCCAAGGGCACGGTACGGGCCGTCGACGGCGTCAGCTTCGACATCCGCCGGGGCGAGACCTTCGCCCTGCTCGGCGAGTCGGGGTGCGGCAAGTCCATGACCGCCCTGTCGCTGATGCAGCTCATCCCCCTGCCGGCGGGGCGCATCGTCTCGGGCCGCGTCATGCTCGACGGGCAGGACCTGCTGGCCCTGCCCGAGGTGCAGATGCGCAGCGTGCGCGGCGCGCGCATCGCCATGATCTTCCAGGAGCCCATGACCTCCCTCAACCCGGTGCTTACCGTGGGCGAACAGATCGGCGAATCCGTGCGCCTGCACCAGGGCCTGCGGGGCGCGGCGGAGAAGGCGCGGGTGCTGGAGCTGCTGAACGCGGTGGGCATTCCCGATCCCAGGCAGCGCATGGACGAGTACCCCCACCAGCTGTCCGGCGGGATGAAGCAGCGGGTCATGATCGCCATCGCCCTGGCCGGCGAACCGGACCTGCTCATCGCCGACGAGCCCACCACCGCCCTGGACGTCACCATTCAGGCCCAGATCCTGGAGCTGCTGCGCCGGCTCCAGCGGGACATGGGCATGGCTATCCTGCTCATCACCCACGACCTGGGCGTGGTCTCGGAGACGGCCGACAGGGTGGGGGTCATGTACGCCGGTCACCTGGTGGAGCTGGCCGCCCGGGAGGACTTCTTCCGCGAGCCCCGGCACCCCTATTCACAAAAGCTGTTCGAGTCCCTGCCCGGCCATGGGCAAGCGCGACCAGCCCCTGGCGGTGATCCCCGGCGCGGTCCCGTCCCTGGCCCAGGCGCTGCCGCGCCTGCCGCTTCGCCGACCGCTGTCACTATGCCTGGCAGACCTGCCGGGACAGACCGCCGCGCTGGCTGGGTCGGTCCACCACGGGGGGGTGCGCTGCCACCTGTGGGACCCCAACATCGAGAACAAGCCCCAATCGCCCACCCGGGCCGAGCCCCGGGCACCGGCCGGCGTCCCGGCGTCGCCTGCGGCCGGGCAGCGCCTGTCCGTGCAGGACCTGAAGGTCTACTTCCCCGTGCACAAGGGCCTTTTCAAGCGCGTGGCGGGCCACGTGCGGGCCGTCGACGGGGTGTCCCTCGAGATCGAGCCGGGCAAGACCCTCGCCCTGGTGGGAGAGTCCGGCTGCGGCAAGACCACCACCGGCAAGGGGATCCTGCAATTGATCCGCCCCACCGGCGGCACGGTGCGCTTCGGTGACCTGGACATCATGGGGCTGACGGGCAGGGCACTGCGGCGTCACCGCAAGGATATCCAGTTCATCTTCCAGGATCCGTATTCGTCCATGAACCCGCGCATGATCGTTGCCGACATCATCGAGGAGGGCATGGTCACCCAGCGGATGGGCAGCGCCGCGCAACGCGCCAGGCGGGTCGACGAACTCCTGGAGCAGGTGGGGCTGCCCCCCGAGGTCAAGCAGCGCTACCCCCATGAGTTCTCGGGCGGCCAGCGCCAGCGCATCTGCATCGCCCGCGCCCTGGCCGTGGAGCCCAAGCTCATCATCTGCGACGAGCCCACCAGCGCCCTGGACGTCTCGGTTCAGGCCCAGATCCTGAATCTGCTGAAGCAGCTGCAGCGCGAACTCGGTCTGGCGTACCTGTTCATTACCCACAACCTCAGCGTCGTGGAATACCTGGCCGACGACGTGGCGGTGATGTATCTGGGGCGCATCGTCGAACGCGGGACGGTCGAGGACGTGCTGCACAATCCCCTGCACCCCTATACCAAGGCCCTGTTGTCGGCGGTCCCTGTGATAGACAGGGAGAGCAAGCGCCAGGTCTTGCGATTGGAGGGCGATCAGCCGTCGCCCGTGAATCCGCCCGCCGGGTGCCACTTTCATCCGCGCTGCCCCGAGGCGATGCCCGAGTGCCGCGAGCGCTACCCCGACACCGTGCGCAAGAGCGCCACACACGAGACGGCCTGTTATCTGTATCGCTGACCCGGTCCCGACCGGCGGCGGCTGGTGATTATTTGTGCATAGCTGCTATGCACAAAATGCTGTTGATCTTGGGCGGCAGAATCCGTATAGTTTTTTCTAATATTAGCAAACATTGCGGAACCGCGGGGAGGGCGGGACTTCATGTTTGACTCCATCCCAATGATTCATTTCCTGACAGGTGGCTACCACCTATCCGATAAGACCCCCCATGGCGCGGGTGGCGCCCGATCATTGTTAGGCTTGCGGCAGGCCGGCACAGGGAATAGTGCCGGTTTAATGATGAGGTCGGCGTGCAGGGATGCACTTGCGCCACCCGCGCCATGGGGGGTCACCCGCCCGGCGGAAGGACCCGCTTCAGGAACGGAAAAGGGGGGCTGACTCAGAATAAAGGGGTCAGCCCCCCTTTTTTCTCCGCCTAGATGTTGTCCCCCAACTCGGTCACGTTCACGTACAGGGTCAGTTTCTGACCGGGCTGCAGGTAGTGGTGACCGTGCAGTCCGTTCCACCGTTGCAGGTTGGTGACGGTGACGTTGAAGCGCTGTGAAATGCGCGACAGGGAGTCGCCGCGCTTGACGTGATAGGTGATGCGCCGGGTGGCCACCTGCCGGTCGGGGCCCGCCAGCATGGTCTTTGCCAGCGAGGCCGCCACCTCCCGGTGACGGGTCCAGATGACCAGGTGCTGCCCGGGGTGGAGGGGGTCGGTGGGGGCGATGCCGTTCCACGAGGCCAGGTGGCGCACGCTGACATGATAGTGCCGGGCAATATCCCACAGGGTGTCGCCGGCCACTACCTGATGATTGATCTTGCGGCTGCCCTTGGGGTTGCTCTGTATCGCCCGGCGGCGCTGCTCGGCGCTGAGGGTGTAGCTGGCGAGGCGCTTGGAGGCCACCGGCACGGTCAGGTAATGGCCGGCACGTATCATGTTGCCCCGGAGCTTGTTGACCCGCCTGATCAGGGACACGGTGGTGTGATAGTGCAGGGCGATATAGCCCAGGGTCTCGCCCTGATGGACGCGGTGGCGGATCCAGTGGATGCGCTGGCGCGGCCCCAGGTCCGCGAGGCCCTGGCGGAACTTGTCCGCGTTGTCCACGGGGATCAGGATGCGGTGGGGGCCCTTGGGGGCGGTCGCCCAGCGGTTGAAGCCCGGGTTGAGGCGGTATACCTCGTTGAGGGGCAGCTGGGCGAGCTTGGCCACCAGGGCCAGGTCGATCTGCGAACCGACCTTGACGGTGGCGAAGTAGGGCTTGTCCGGGATGGGGGTCAGGGACACATCGTACTTGGCCGGGTCGGCGATGATCTTGGCGATGGCGAGCAGCCGGGGGACGTACCCCCGGGTCTCCGAGGGGAGCCTCAGGGACCAGAAGTCGATGGGACGGCCGCGGCGCTTGTTGCGGCGGATGGCGTAGTCCACCGTGCCCGCGCCGGAGTTGTAGGCCGCCAGGGCCAGCAGCCAGTCGTCGTTGAAGCGGTCGTGCAGCCGCTGCAGGTAATCCAGCGCCGCGCGGGTGGAGGCGATCACGTCGCGGCGGCCGTCGTACCACCAGTTCTGCTTGAGGCCGTACACCCGGGCGGTGGAGGGGATGAACTGCCAGATGCCCGCGGCGCGTCCGTGGGAGTAGGCAAAGGGCTGATAGGCGCTCTCCACGATGGGCAGCAGGGTCAGCTCCATGGGCATGTGGCGCTTGGCCACCTCATTGGCGACGAAATACAGGTAGTACTTGGCGCGCTCGGCGGTGCGGTCCAGGTATCCCTGGTGATCGGCGAACCAATGGACTTCCATATTGATGCGCTGGTGGGCCGAGTCGTGCAGCTTCATGCCGGCGCGGATCCTGTTCCACAGGTTGGGCTGGGCGGCGTTCGCCAGATCCTGGTCGTCGGGCGTGTCGAGGGCGTCCCCGTCGTCAGCCGCCGCCGCGCCGTCGTTGGGCTCGCCCCCGTCGTCGGCCTGATCGCCGTCGACCTGGCCGGAAGGCTGGTCGCCGTCCACCGGCAGGGGCGGGGAGAAGTTGGCGAGGATCGTCTGCAGGAACCGGCCTTCATCGGTGCCTGAGATCCCCTCGCTAAGGGGGAACATGGGGCGCCGCCGCGGCGGCGGGTTGTCCTGGGTCGGGCCCATGGGCTGTTCCGGGTCCGGCAGCGAGAACAGGGGGTCGATATCGGCGTCATCGGCGGCGCTGTCGGCGCTCGAGGTATCCGCCAGCGTGTCCGCGGATGCCTGGGTATCGGCGGCCTTCTTGTCCGGGAAGGCCCAGAGGGTGGATGACTTGATAAGGGGATGGGCACAACCGCCGGTCATCAACAGGATCAGACACAGGGGGACAATGCGACGGTAGTGGTTATTCTTCATAGAGTTTGACCGTTCCTTCGTGGTTAGCTGGCGGTGTCTTTCCAATGGCGAATCACGGCGAAGGTTTCTTCGCCGCCGCTTAGACTCTTTCCAGCAAAGTTTTCCGCTGCAGTGATCACACTCGGCTCGTAACAACGTAAGAAAGGGTTCGTCCGCTTTTCTACATCGAGACGGGCCGGTACCGTGGGAAGCCCTTGCTTGCGCCGATTTTCCATATCATCCAATCGCTTATGTAGATCGGCATTGTCCGGCTCAACTTGAAGGGCAAACCGCAAATTCTTGAGCGTGTACTCATGGGCGCAGTAGATCAGGGTCTCATCGGGCAGGGCCGCCAGCTTGCCCAGGGAGCGGTGCATCTGGCCCGCCGTCCCCTCGAACAGGCGCCCGCAGCCCCCCGCGAACAGGGTGTCGCCGCAGAACAGGGCCCCGCCGCCGTAATAGGCGATATGCCCCGCCGTGTGACCCGGGACCTCCAGGACCCTGAACGTCATGTTTTCGTCTCCGAGGTTGACCTGATCATCTTCATGCAAAGGGCGTGACAATTCCGGGATGGACTCCCCGGCAGGGCCGTAAACCGGGATGTGGTAGCGCTGTGTCAGCTGGCGGACCCCCCCCACATGGTCGTGGTGATGATGGGTCACGAGGACGGCCTGAGGGCTCAGGCGGCCCCGTTCGGCGGCATCGATGACCGGGGCCGCGGCCCCGGGGTCGACGACAGCTACCGGCATCAGCGAGTCCCGCCCTGCGCGCGGCGCCTCTCCCGCTTGGGTGTCCCGGGTCAGCTCGATGAGCCAAATATAGTTATCATTGAAGGCGGGAACGGGGATTGCATTCAACGCGGGGGACATACCGTTGCCTCGGGTTAGCGGGGGAAGCGGGCGCGGCGGCGCGCCTGCGCGATCCCGGCGCAGCAAATGTGTGAGGGCCTTCCCGCGGTGCATGTGGCGGGACGTGGCGATTCTCCATTGTTGTTGCTTATTGCGTTCATCCTGAATACGGTTATGCGATTCCAGGACGATATCCTACAATAATCGGCATAGATTATGAACTCAATGCCCGATGATCAAGCGCAGACAGACAAACGTGGCGATGCGCGTCGTTGGTTCTCCCAACCGCTGGGCCAGCAGTTGCTGATGAGGAGCGCCGTCACCTGGAAGAGGCCCTGCCCTATCTGTTCGGCTACCACCTGGTTCAGGTCGGCCGGCTGGCCGAGCCGGACCTGGTCGGCTCCAGCCGAGTGCTGCACCGGGTCGTCATGGACCAGGACTATGCCTCGACCCCCGTTGTCCCGAGCTTCTACGGATATCCGGATCAGATGCCGATCGAGTCGTGCAGCATCGATGTGCTGGTGCTGCACCATACCCTGGAGTTCGAACCGGAACCACATCAGGTGCTGCGCGAGGCCGACCGGGTCCTCATTCCCGAGGGGCATGTAGTGATCATGTGCTTCAACCCCTGGAGCCTGTGGGGATTGTGGCGGCTGGCGCTCAAGCACCGCGGAAAGGCACCCTGGTGCGGCCAATTCCTGAGCCATACCCGCCTGAAGGATTGGCTTGCCTTGTTGGGGTTCGATATTGTCATTGACCAAACCCTATTTTTTCCGTCCGCCCCTGCACAATGAGCGGATCATGCAAAGGCTGCAGTTTTTGGATAGACTGGGCGAGCGCTGGTGGCCCGTGTTGCCCGGGTGCCTATTTGATCGTCGCCAAGAAGCGGGTCGCGACGCTTGACGCCGATCAAGCCGCGCTGGCGGCCGCGGCGCAGCGTCAACTGGCCGCGCCGGACTATCGCCGGTCCCGCAGCCAACAGGTCTATCCAGTGAAGGTTGTAGAAGTATTTACTGACGGCGCATGCCGCGGCAACCCGGGGCCGGGCGGATGGGGCGTACTGCTGCGCTATGACGGGCACGAAAAGACGCTGCACGGCGGTGAACCCCATACCACTAACAACCGCATGGAATTGATCGCCGCGATCATGGGCCTGGAGGCGCTGAAGCGGCGTGCAAGGTACGTCTGACCACCGACTCCACCTATGTACAAAAAGGCATCACCGAATGGCTCGCCGACTGGAAGCGCAAGGGGTGGAAGACGGCGGGCAACAAACCGGTAAAGAACGCCGATCTGTGGCAGCGCCTGGATGTCGCCGCCGCACGTCACCAGGTGCAATGGCACTGGGTGCAGGGGCCACAACGGCCACGCGGAAAACGAGCGCGTCGACGCCCTGGCCAATCAGGGCATCGACGAGATGCACTCTAACGGTACCCGGCGGGCGCGACCGGCCGGCACCTACCGAAGCAAAGGCGGAGCAATGGCACATATACGACAAGTCGTTCTGGACACCGAGACCACGGGCCTTGAGCCGACCCAGGGCCACCGCATCATCGAGATCGGCTGCGTGGAGCTCATCGGGCGCCGCATCACCGGCAATCACTTTCACTATTATCTCAACCCCGACCGCGATATCGACGAAGGCGCCCAGGAAGTGCACGGACTCACCGTCGAGTTCCTGTCCGACAAGCCGCGTTTTCGAAGATGTGGTGGAAGACTTGCTCGCCTTCGTCAAAGACGCCGAGCTGATCATCCACAATGCACCGTTCGATGTCGGGCTTATCAACACCGAACTCGGGCGCCTGGGCAGGCGCCACGGCCGGGTGGAGAGATCGTGCAACTGTCCTCGATACCCTGGCGCTGGCGCGCCAGCTCCATCCGGGGCAGAAGAATAATCTCGATGCCCTGTGCCGCCGCTACGGCATCGATAATTCCCAGCGCGACCTGCACGGCGCGCTTGTGGATGCGGAGATCCTGGCCGATGTCTACCTCGCCATGACCGGCGGCCAGGCGACACTGTCCCTGGACACCCATCAGCGCGGGGCGGTGCGGCCCACCAGCGTGCGGCTTGCGGACGAAGAGCGTCCGCCCCTGCGCGTGATCCGCGCCGCCGAGGCCGAGCTGAGTGCCCACCGGGACCTGCTGAACACCATCGACGAGGCAAGCGGGGGACAGTGCCTGTGGAGGCAATTGGAGGAGGCGAATGAGCGGCCCTCGCGGTGCAGGGATCGCGCAGGGCCGGCGCGCCCCGGCCGGCTGGGGCCGCCTCGCCGCGGTGCTGGCCCTGGCGTTCGCCCCCCTGGTTCAGGGGGCGACATTCAACCAGGTGTTCCGCGAGGGCGTCGACTATGTGGACATCTATCCCCCGGCACCGACCTCCACCAAAAAGGGCGTCGAAGTGGTGGAGGTGTTCTGGTACGGGTGCGACACCTGTTACCTGATCCAGCCCTACATGCGCAATTGGATCAAGACGCAGCCGCGAAGCGTCCATTACAGGCGCATGCCCGGACTGATCGATGCCAAAATGGACCTGGACGCGCGGGCGTTCTATGCGGCGAAGGACCTCGGCGTGGTGAGCAGGATCCACCAGCCCCTGTTCAAGGCCATCCACGAGGATCATCGCGAGCTCGATACCAAAGGGGCCCTGGCCGAGTTCTTCGACGAGCAGGGGATCGGCAAGCAAAAATTCCTGAAGGCCTTCAACAGCCCCGCGGTGGCGAGCCAGATGTTTCGCGCCCGCAACCTGACCGCCCGCTACGGCATCAAGGGCGTGCCCTCGATCATCGTCAACGGCCGCTATTACACCGACCCGACGCGGGTCAAGAGCCCCGACGAGCTGGTCATGGTAGTCAATTTCCTGGTCAAGCAGGAGATGCAGCGCCTAAACCATTGACCGCTGTGGTTGTCTATATCAATCGGGAGTATTCCGGCCGCAATCCCGCGTGGCCTCCGTGAGCGCAAAGCTTTTTCCCCTCTCCCTCCGCGAAGAGGGCCGGGGGTGAGGGGAGTAAAGACATTACAGGCCTTGTGGCGGCGCCCCGGTTGGATCACCACCGGCCGGAAAGGTACAATGACCGAAACGGAAAGACACACGGCAATCCCTATGTCTGAACTCCAGAAAATCTATGCCAACTTCGCCGTCGGACAGGTGATTCACCACAGGCTGTTCGACTACCGCGGCGTCATCGTCGACGTGGATTCGCAATTCCAGGGTACGGAGGAGTGGTATCAGCAGGTGGCCGGCACCCGCCCGCCCAGGGACAAGCCCTGGTACCGGGTCCTGGTGCACAACTCCATGGGCACCACCTATGTGGCCGAGCGCAACCTGGAGGCCGACGGGAGCGGGGAGCCGGTCAATCACCCCCATGTCTCTTTATACTTCACCGAATTCAAAGACGGGATCTACTGCAATTGGAAAATGAACAACTGATGCCGGTGCCGGCTGGGGCGCCGCCGAAGGGGGGTGAGCGCCCATGATGAAGGCCATTCGCGAGTTCTTCGATGCCCACCTGCGCCCCGAGTCCGATGAGGCGGCCCAGATCGGCCGCGAGCGCACCCTGGAGCTGGCCACCGCCGCCCTGTTGATCGAGATCACCCGGGCCGACAACGAGGTCAAGCAGGAAGAGCGCGACGCGGTCACCCATGCGATCCAGCGCCTGTTCGCGGAGCTGTCCCAGGAGGAGACCGCGGAGCTGATCCGCCTGGCCGAGCAGCAGGCCAGCGAGGCCACCTCACTGTTCCAGTTCACCAATCTGGTGGACAAGAACTTCAGCCGCGAGGAAAAGATTCATATCGTCGAGATGCTGTGGCGGGTGGTGTATGCCGACGACGACAAGGACATGAACGAGGAGTATCTGGTGCGCAAGATCGCCGACCTGCTGCACGTCTCCCACAAGGACTTCATCCGCACCCGCTATATCGTCGAGGATGATCTGAAGGGGGCTCGTTCCTGAGTCAGGCCGCCGCGGCGCCCCGCCTCACAGCAGGTCGCGCGTTGATCAACAGGTGACACCAGATGCTCAGGCCGTACCCCAGGGCGATCGCCCAGGTCCACTTGAGGTGGGCGAAGAACGTATACACGCCCCGCGCCTGACCCATTAACGCCACCCCGGCCGCCGAGCCGATGGACAGCAGCGACCCGCCCACGCCCGCGGTCAGCGTCACCAGCAGCCACTGCCCGTGGGACATGTCGGGACTCATGCTGAGCACCGCGAACATCACCGGGATATTGTCGATGATCGACGAGACCACCCCCACCAGCGTGTTGGCCACCGTGGGGCCGAGGCCGTTGTACAGGTTGTTGGACAGCAGGGCGAGATACCCGAGGGTCCCCAGTCCGCCCACGCACAAAATGACACCGTAGAAGAACATCAGCGTATCCCACTCGGCGCGCTTCATGCTGACGAAGATGTCGAACGGCTTGTAACGCGGCTTGTAGTGGGTGCGCAGGCGGGACTCAAGCTCGGGCTGCAGCCCGGTCAGCTCCGGGTCCTGGTAGGGAGAGGCGCCCTTGTTACGCCTGAGCTCGACCTGGCGCAGGTAATGGCCGTAGACCTTCAGCACGCCGAGTCCTGTCATCATGCCGAGAAACGGCGGCAGGTGCAGGTAGTTGTGCATGCCCACGGTCAGGGCGATGGTGCCCAGGAACATGGCCACCACCATGAAGCCGCCGTGCTTGACATGGGCCGCCTCCGCCACGGGCTCGGGTTTGCCCTTGGGGACCACCACGGCCATGCACAGGGCCGGCACGAGCCAGTTCACCACCGACGGGATCAGCAGGTCGAAGAACTGGAAGAACCCCACCACGCCCTTTTGCCAGACCATCAGGGTGGTGATGTCGCCGAAGGGGCTGAAGGCCCCGCCGGCATTGGCCGCCACGACGATATTGATGCATGCGACCGACACGAATGCGCGGTTGCCGGCGCCCACCGCCATGACCACCGCGGCCATTACCAGGGCGGTGGTGAGGTTGTCGGCGACGGGCGAGATGACAAAGGCCAGCCCCCCCGTGACCCAGTACACGGTGCGCAGCGAAAACCCCGAGGACACCAGCCAGCCCCGCAGGGCATGGAAGATATTGCGCTCCTCCATGGTGTTGATATAGGTCATCGCCGCCAGCAGGAACAGCAGCAGTTCACCGTACTCCAGGAGGTTGTGGCGTATCGCCTCGGCGGCCGTGGTGGTATCCCCCTGCATGGCATAGACCGCCGCGATCACCGCCCAGATGAGCCCGGCGGCGAGGATGACCGGCTTGGATTTTCGCAGGTGAATGAACTCTTCCAGGATGACGATCAGGTAGGCGACGGCGAACACCGCCAGGCACGCGATGCCGGTCCACTGATGGGTGAGATCGAGCCCGGGGCCGTGGCCCTCGGGCGCGGCGAGCGCGCTCATGGGCAACAGGCCGGCCAACAGGGCCAGCAACCCGCTCATCAGGAGCGGGGCGTTTTTCGTTCGGCGTGGGGACACGGACGGGTCCTTTACGGGCAATTGCGTATTTCAGGCATCGTGCAAAGACAAAGGGCGCATTGTCCCATGGGGCGCAGATACAGTCCACCGCGGCCCCGCCTCCGCGACGTTTCCGCTCGTTTGTGAAATTGCCCCGCTGGCTAGTATAGTGGGGGCCGGAGTGCCCGTTCCCCGGGCGATGTTGCGCCCCTTCAGGAAATAGATCACAGCGCCCATGCCCGAGCCATGGATCACAGATTACGTGCGAGCCGTGCTGGATTACGCCGGTGAGTTCGCCGAGGTGGCGTTCTTCGGCTTTTTCTTCGCCGGTCTCCTGCAGGCCGTCGTGCGCCCCGCCCTCATCACCCGGTATCTGTCGGGCAGCCTGTGGCGCGCGAACCTGATCGGCGCGACGGTCGGCTTTTTGACCCCCCTGTGTTGCTGTACGGCCATTCCCACCGCGGTTTCCCTGTGGCGCACCGGCAGCCGGCCCGGGCCGGCCTGCGCCTTTCTCATCGCCACGCCCTGGTTCAATTGGTATGCCCTGGTGGCCCTTTGGGTGCTGCTCGGGTGGCGGGTGGCGTGGGTGGTTGCCGGTGCCGCCGTGCTGACCGGGTTCGTGGCGGGCGTGCTGATCGACGTGACGGCAAGGCGGCGGGGGACGGTCCGTGCACAAGGGACTGCCGTCGCCGGCCGGGAGGCGCTTGGCGCGCCGGCCGAGGCATCCTGCTGCGGCCCCCAGCGATCCTGCGGTCCGGGCGATGCCGATGACGGCGATCAACGCTTCTTCGATTTCTCCGAACCCGCGAAAAAGTGCCGCGCCGCCTGGCGCGGCACGGTGGGCCTGGGCCGCGAGCTGCTCCCCTGGATCGGCGCCGGCATACTGGTCGGGGCGGGCGTCAAGCTTCGTGCTCCCCGGCGACTGGCTGCATCACCATCTCGCCGGGCACGGGTGGCTCGCGCCGGTGGTGGCCCTGGCGCTCGCCTCCGTCGTGTACACCGACAGCCTGGGGGCGCTGCCCATGGTCGCCGCCCTGCTGGGCAAGGGCCTGGGCGCCGGCAGCGCCATGATCCTGCTGGTGGCCGGGGTGGGCACTAATCCCTCCACCCTGGGCCCCGTGGCCAAGGAGATGGGCGGCGCCGTCGCCGTCATCTACGCGGCGTCGGTCGCCGTCATGACATTCGCCCTGGGCATGTTCTGGAACCAGCTGATCCTCCCCTGAACCGGAGCACGACGGGGCGCACCTGTATCCCTGAAGGTCGGCGGCCGCCGAATACGCAAAGGCGAGTTATGAAATCCAGGCCATGCAGCGCCGCGGCCCGGGCAATGGGCAGATCATGGCGCCCCCGGGCGATGAAAACGGGCGCTTGACCGTCAACGGCCAGCCCCTCGGCCTGGAACGGGTGTCCGGGTAAGCCGTGGGTCCCGCGGGCGTGGGGCCGATGGGGTAATGACCGTGCTAAACGGGCGGGATTTTGCATGTCCCGCCGGGTGACATTCGTGCGGCCCTTGCTATAATCTAGCATGTTCCGCGTGGTGCGGAATAAGCGTTAGCATTCTGTCTAATAGTATAAAAATGGGGGAGACTGATGACTAGTCAAGAAGTATCACAACTCGTGTACGCATTGTTCATCGGCGCGCTTTGGCTGTCCATCGGCCTGACCGTCTTCCTGGTCACCACGTCCTCGTGATACTTGTCGGATTCAGCGCCAATCTCCGCTGAATCACTCAAGCACCGTCAATGGAGGGGGGCACGCCCGGGCCGGCGGCTTTAACCGTTTCAACCGTCGAGTGATCGGCGGGGCGCGGAGGGCTGCCGGCTTGCGTTTTGCGCATTTCCAGCCGGCGCGCGCATGACAGGGCTCAGGGCTCGTCGCTCCCGTTCACCTGCTCCGCGGTCTCGGCCTTTTCCTGTTGGATGCGGGCGTAGATCTCTTCCCGGTGGACGGTGACGTCCTTGGGGGCCTTGATGCCGAGTCGCACCTGGTTACCCTTGATGCCGAACACGGTCACCGTCACGTTGTCACCGATGACCAGCGTCTCTCCTATCCGTCGCGTCAAAATGAGCATCGTCATTCTCCTTTAATCCGCCCGTGTGCCTTGGGCGTCTGTGCCCGGACCCGGGCAAGAGCCGTGCGCGCTCCGCGTCCGCGGTTGCCAGCGCCGCCTGAGGGCGTTTCGCCAGGGTTTGCCGCGTTCGCACGGGTGTACGCCGACGAGGCGGTCTGGGTATGGGCTCGCGCACGAGCCCGCGGAGCGTCGATCGTAATGTACAGATATTGTATAGTATATTGACGGGCGAGACGAATAAAATATAAACTAAAAAACAATATGTTATAAATGTTGCCCGGTACGGTTCGTTTGTTGTATAAGTATCTAAGGGCGCCGCGGCGGGCGTGTCGGCCCCGCGCCGGTCCACGGGGTGGACTGCATCGATGGGGCGCCGCCGCTCGGCCCCGGGCTCGAACGGACACCCTGTGAAGTCTGTACAAGAGTTGGACAGCCATGGCGCAGCCAATAAAAGAGACAACGCCGGAATCAACCAACCTGTTCCCTATCCGCACGGTCTGCTCGATTACCGGCTTGAACGCCGTGACGCTTCGGGCGTGGGAGCGTCGCTATGGCCTCATCAAGCCCCAGCGGACCCCCAAGGGACACCGTCTGTATACCCAGCTCGACATCGAGCGCATCAATCAGGCTGTGCGCCTGCTGGACAAAGGCATCCCCATCAGCCAAGTCCGGCAGGTCCTCGACAGCCAGGGCGAACAGAGCGCGGCGGAGACGGCCCAGGGCAGCCATTGGCTGCGCTACATCGATGACATGATGAACGCCATCAACGGCTTCGACGAAAACCGCCTGGATGCCATTTACAACGAGGCCCTGTCCCTGTATCCGGTGGATACCGTCACGCGCAACCTGATGATCCCGCTGCCGCGCGAGCTCGGCCGGCGCTGGGCGTCGACCGAGGGCGGTATCGCCGAGGAGCACTTTTTCGGCGTGTTCCTGCGCAACAAGCTCGGCGCACGCTTTCATCACCTGCACGCCCGCCATGACGGCCCGAAACTGCTGGCGGCCTGTCTGCCCAATGAAAATCACGAGATCGGCTTGCTGATCTTTTCGCTGATGGCCAAAACCCTCGGTTACGCCGTCGTCCTGCTCGGCGCCAGCATGCCGTTGGGCGAGCTCCCCGCAGCGGCCACGCGCGCGAACTGCCGCGGGATCGTGCTGTCCGGATCCCACGGATACGACCGCCCCCAGGCCCCGCAGGAGCTCGCGGCAATGGTCCGGCAAGCGCGGGTGCCGGTCTTCGTCGGCGGGGGCTACTCGGTCAGGGCGCGGGATGCGATTACCGCCGCGGGGGCCGTTGCGCTGGGCGAGGACATTCCCCAGGCCCTGAAGCACATTCAACGCATGATCGGCGCGTCCTAGAAGTCGCTCCGCACGCGGCGGCGCCCTTTCGGGGCGGTTCGGCGCCTGCGCCGTGACGGGTAAGCGCCCGATGCTCATGGAACCCTCATGCAGGCGCACGACAAGGGCTGAATAAAGCGCCATAATGGCGAGGTTGTCCCGGGGAACGCCGTTCGCCGGGCGCCATCGAGATCCCGCCCATGAACCGCATATGGCTACCGGCGGGCATCAACGGTTAACCGGGGGTAAAGGTACGGCATGAGCGACTTTCCAAGCTGCCCGAGCTGCGGCTCACAATACACCTATGAAGACGCCAATATGTATGTCTGCCCGGAGTGTGCCCATGAATGGTCCAAGGCGGCGTCAGCCGAAGGCACCGACAGCGCACCCAAAGTCACCGATGCCTATGGCAGCGTCCTTGAAGACGGTGACGCGGTCACGGTGATCAAGGATCTGAAGGTCAAGGGTTCGTCCGGGGTGGTCAAGGTGGGGACCAAGGTGAAAAACATTCGCCTCGTCGAGGGCGATCATGACATTGACTGCCGGATCGACGGTATCGGGGCGATGAAGCTGAAATCACAGTTCGTCAAGAAGGCGTAGCCCCCCTCGGTTCGGGGGCGTCGCACACGCTTGGATTCGACGACAGCGGCATGCCATGAAAATTTGGGTGGATGCGGATGCCTGCCCCGCGGTGATCAAGGATATCCTGTTCCGGGCCGCGCAGCGCACCAGGGTAGCGCTGATACTCGTGGCCAATCAGCCCGTGCGCATACCGCCGTCGCCGTATATCAAGCGGCTGCAGGTCCCGTCCGGCTTTGACGTCGCGGACAACGAGATCGTCAAGCGCCTGGCCGCCGGTGACCTGGTGATCACCAGCGACGTCCCGTTGGCCGCCGGGGCGATCGACAAGGGCGGTCATGCCCTCAGCCCCCGCGGCGAGCTGTTTACCGCCGACAATATCAAGGAGCGCCTGGTGATGAGGGACTTCATGGATACCATGCGGGCGAGCGGCATAGACACGGGCGGGCCGCCGGCGTTCAGCCAGGGCGATCGCAAGGCCTTTGCGGACAACCTGGACCGGTGGCTGAGCCGGCGCGCAGGCGGCGTTGGGCCGCCATAGCCGTATCGCCCGTCCCAGCCGGCGGTTCTCCCGCGGGCAAGTCCATCGTGAAAGGAGAGGTCAGATGATCGTAGCCGGTGTGGATGTCGGGGGAACGAGCGTCAAGACCGGGCTCGTCGAGGAGGAAGGGGACCGGGTGGTGGCGCGTTTCAAGGCGCCGACGCCCCGCGAGGGTCCCGAGGCCCTGATCGACGCCATTCGTGAGCAGGTCGAGTCGTTTGACGAAAAGCCCGTCGCCGTGGGTGTCGGTATCCCGGGGGCGGTGAGCGGCAACGAGATCATCCAGGTGCCGAACCTGGCGAATTGGCCGCCCGATTTCGAGTTCAGAAAGGCGCTGGAGAAGGCCCTCGCCGTGCCCGTGGCCCTGGGCAACGACGTCAACGTCGGTCTGCTCGGCGAATGGCTGGCGGGTTCGGCGAAGGGTGCATTGAACGTGCTTGGCGTGTGGATGGGCACCGGCGTGGGCGGGGCGCTGATCCTCGACGGCCGGCCCTATAACGGCGGGCGCGGTGCGGCGGGCGAGATCGGACACGTGCTCGTGCACAAGGACGGCGCGGTGTGCGGCTGCGGCCGCCGCGGCTGCCTCGAGGCCTACGCGGGGCGGCGAATGATGACCAAAACGGCCCGCGCGATGCAGGCCGCGGGCCGCAAGACCGCACTGTTCGAGATTCAGGACAAGGAAGACAAGGCGCGGCCGACGTCCAAGGTCTGGGCCAAGGCGCTGGACGCGGGTGATCCCGTCGCCACGCAGATTTTCGACGAGGCCATCGATGCGCTCGGCGTCGCGGTGGGCTCCGCGCTCAACCTGCTCGACCTCGACCTGGTGGTCCTGGGCGGCGGCTTCGCGGAACGGATGGGCGACAAGCTCGCCGAACGCATCGCCGCCGCGGCGCGGCCGCGAGTCATGGCCCTCAACCCCGGTCTGAAGTTCGTTGCCGCCGAACTCGGCGATAACTCCGGCATCGTGGGCGCCGCCGAGCTCGCCCGCGCCGTCGTGGTCGAAGGCTGACCGGCGCCGCGCCGCGGTATTCGGCGACGGACGCATCCATGGCGTCGGGGGGCGCTGAAGCGGACGCTATGCCTGCCCCGTGACGCCCCCTGGCGAAATCGAGACGCGGGCGCCGGGCGGCGCTCCCCGGTCACTGCCGCGGGGCCAACGCCGCCGCCCCGTCATGGCGGCGCGGTCACTGACTGTGCTCATGCTCATGGGCCTCGCCCGGCGCCTCGTCATGCTCCGTGTCCGGGCCGGCCTTCTCATCCATGGCCTTGAATTGTGCCGGCGTCATGCCGGGCAGTTTCTTCAGAAAGGCCACCATGGCCCAGATCTTGTCATCGCTGTGGGTGACGCCCCAGGCCGGCATGGCGGTCATGCGGATCCCGTTTTTGATGATCCAGAAAAACTCCGCCGGGTCCACGTCTTCTTCCTTGAGGTCGGCGAAGTTCGGCGGCTCCGGGTTGAGGCCCTTGCTGATCTCCGAGCCCTTCAAGCCGGGCGCCCGGTGGCACTCGACGCACATCTCCCGGTAATGCTTGAATCCCGCCATGACGACCTTGGGGTCATCCAGGTTGGCCGGGACCTTGATCCCCTCCTTGCGCACCTCAATCGAGCGTTCGCGGGTGGTGACGACCGCCCACTTCACCAAGGGGCCGTCTTCCCAGCGGGCGGACACGTTGAACGCCCCGGAATAGATAAAGATGAGACCGCCCGCGACGGCGGCGAGGATCACGAAGATCAAGGTGTATATGACTGTTCTGACTGTATCCATGGGCGGTGCCTTCGTTATGGGGTTAATCGATCTCCAGGCGAGCCGCGGGTCACAGGGAAAGACCTGGTTCCGGTAAACCCACCGGGGTTCGCTATCGGCGGTGCGCCGCACCGGCTACACTTTATCCTGCTTGCGGCACAGCCCAAAGGCATTGACCTTCGTCAATATAGAGGGATTTGGCGCCCGCCTCGCCGAGAAGGTACCATAAAATACCAGGACGCCTGACATGTCGGCCTGTTGAGCGACGGCGGGGGTATACCGTACGCCGGTTATTGATCCGGCACGACCTCGCGGAGCCGGTTCCTGCAAGAGCCCTTGTGGCGCTTGGTCAGCAGGGCGCGGCCGCCGTGCAAGTGTGGGTCGGTAGTGGCGGTGTGTGATTTCCCCCACCCGCGGATCAAACGGCCTCGTACCACGCCCTGGTGCCATTGACCGCTTTCACCACTAGCAACATCACCGGCACCTCGATCAAAACGCCCACCACGGTCGCCAGCGCCGCGCCGGAATCGAACCCGAACAGGCTGACGGCGGCCGCAACGGCCAGTTCGAAAAAGTTGCTGGCGCCGATCAGCGCCGAGGGGCAGGCGACGTTGTGCTTTTCGCCGGCCAGGCGATTAAGCCCGTAAGCCAGCCCGGCGTTGAAGAGCACCTGGATCAGGATGGGCACGGCCAGCATCACAATGACCAGCGGCTGCTTGGCAATAGCTTCGCCCTGGAAGGCAAACAGCAGCACCAGCGTCATCAGCAGGGCGCCCATCGACCACGGGCCGGTCTTCGCCATGGCACTATCCAGGGCGGCCTGTCCTTGTTTCAGCAGCCATTGCCGCCACGCCTGGGCGAGTGCGACAGGAATGACGATATAGAGCAGCACCGAGGTGAGGAGCGTACCCCACGGCACGCTGATCGAGGACATGCCCAGCAGCAAGCCGACGATGGGGGCGAAGGCGAAGATCATGATCGTATCGTTGAGGGCGACCTGCGATAGGGTGAAGTAGGGGTCCCCGTGGGAGAGCCTGCTCCACACGAATACCATCGCCGTGCAGGGTGCGGCGGCCAGCAGGATCAGCCCGGCGATGTAGCTGTCGAGCTGCGCGGCGGGCAGGTAGGGGGCGAATATGTGGCGTATGAACACCCATGCGAGAAATGCCATCGAGAAAGGTTTGACCGCCCAGTTCACCAGCAGGGTGATGGCGATGCCCCGCCAGTGCGCCTTGACCTGATGCAATGCACCGAAGTCGACCTTGACCAGCATCGGAATAATCATCGCCCAGATCAGGAGGCCGACCGGGATGTTGACCTGGGCGAGCTTCATGCCGCCGACGGCCTGAAAGGCGCCGGGAAGCGCCTGCCCGAGCCCGATGCCGGCAACGATGCAAAGTATGACCCACAGGGACAGGAACCGTTCGAAGAACCCCAGGGGTGTAACCGCTGCCAGATCGCCGTGCGCGCTCACGGCCTCACCCGTCGCTGTCCTGAATCTCCCCGATATCGTCCAACCCGCGTTTGATCGCGAGCCGGTCGAGCTTCCCGAGGGGTAGGGTCAGGAATATGCGCACCCGGTTCATGATGTGGCGGAAAAGCCTGGCGAAGGCCCGCCGTTTGTCCTCGTCGCTGCCTTGCACCGCCGCCGGGTCTTCAAATCCCCAATGGGCCGATATGGGTCGCCCGGGCCACACGGGGCACACTTCGCCCGCCGCCTTATCGCAGACCGTAATGATGAAGTCCATCTTCGGCGCATCGGGTTTGGCGAATTCGTCCCAGCTCTTGCTGCGCAGGGTATCCACCGGGTAGCCGAGGGCGGCTACCTGTTCCACGGCGAAGGGGTTGACCCCGCCGGTCGGGTGGCTGCCCGCGCTGTAGGCGTGGAAACGGCCCTTGCCGAGTATATTGATCAGGGCCTCGGCCATGATGCTGCGCGCGGAGTTGCCGGTGCACAGGACGAGGACGTTATAGGTTCTTTCGCTCACGGGGGCTCTTCCGATTGTCGTTGATAGTCAGCCGTCCACGTGGAACACACGGGAGTGCCATAGTGATTGATGCCGCAATTGAGCAGGCTGTCCGTACCCTATGAGGGATTCCTTTTGGCGGAGGGTTGTGCCGGTGCGCGTGCCGGCAGACAAGGTTCCCCACCGCAGCAGTTGTCCGTGAGGAAGCCGATCAGGGCATTCATCGTCGCGAAGTTGGCCGCGTAGACGACGAAGCGGCCCTCTTGCCGCGACGTGACCATGTCGGCATGGGCCAATTCCTTCAAGTGAAAGGACAGCGAGGAAGGCGGGATGCCGGCGGCCTCGCTGATCCTCCCGGCGGGCAGTCCGTCGGGGCCGCGCTCCACCAGAAGACGGAACACGGCAAGACGGGAGTCCTGCGCCAGGGAGGCGAGGGCAGAGAGTGCGGCTTTTGTTTCCATATTTCCACAATAATGGAAATATTTGGGAATGTCCATTGCGCCCTTTGACAAAGATCCGCCCTCCGCTTGTCGCAGTTCCGCTCGCCCTCACAAACAACATCTCGCTGCCCTCGCGACTGACATTGGTGCCGGACTTGGGCCTTCGGCCGTCGACGGGTCGACGCTGGTGCTCCCGCGGTTCGGCTGCGGCGCCGCTTGAATCACGGCACTGAAGTGTCGGCCAGATTTACACCTATTACCGGAGGGCCGTGATGTTTGTTATTTCAATCAATTAGTTGACCCAGCAACGTTAAATGTAGGCAAAACTGTGCGTTCTTAGGCGCTGTCTATGTCGGAAGTTTTTACTCTGGCAGCCAAGGATTCACTGAAAATCCTTTTGTTTCAATTCGTTGTTGGCTTGGCCCGATATGTGCTTGCCTCACCAAAGGAGCGGATGCCCCAAGCAGTAGGGAGGTTTGATTCCGCTCAAAATATTCACGATTGGGGTTTTTGGAGGGGCGAAGTATCGTGAAACGGATAATCTTAACTCTCAGTGGTGCAGCAGTCGCGGCTGCAGCCCTCGGCAGCAGCACCAGCGGCTTCGCCGCCCAGACGGCCGACGCTATGGAGCATGTTTATGTCACTGTCGCCCCCATGGTTTCCGTTGGCGTTCTGGGCAGTAATGTGCAGCTCCCCGACATTAGTGTGGGACGTTTCACGGCAGACGTGGGTTTTCGGGTAGACGCCAATGTAGAGGATCTGGCGCTGGGCGTGGCTACAACCGTCCTTTATAAGGCCGGTGACCCTACGAACTTGGAAGTACCGCCGTTGAAGGTTGACCAGGCGATCGGTGCGACCATCACTGCGGACCATGCCAACCCCTTGCGCGGGGCCAGCAACATTGCCCAGTATGATTCAGCGGCGGTTGATTATAATGGTTTTGTGGCTTTCCGGACGAATGACATTGCCTTTGAAAGCTCACAGAACGGCCGCTTCAGCCAGGACGTGAATGTTCATGTAGGTTGGCAGCAGACGAATCCGGAGCAACCGCAGGGGGAGTACAGCGGTTACGTCGTGCTGTACGCGGCGCTGCTTGGCAACAACTAGCACTCGGTAGACCGGCGATAACCTGGCCTGATTGTCCCCTCCAGGGACAATCGATTCCAGCAACGCTCAAGGGCCCTTCGCAACCGCACGATTGGTGAACGGCGCCAGCCCCATCACCGCGCAGGGTCGCTCCCCGCGCCGCATCCCTTTGTTCAGAATCAAGAAAGGCTGCCGGTTCGCGGTGGGGACCACACCCACGCAAGGCAATCCGACGGGCAGTGCGATTGCCTTAGCATCACCCCATATCAAACGGCACAGACTGATGAAACGGGAGATGGGCGCCAGTGGCGCAAAGCCGCAGGCCTTGGTTTCGCTAACCAGGCCCGAGGTAGCAACCGCAGGCGGCGCAGGACCCCAGGGCGCCGACGAGCCGACGGAGTGGGTCTTCCGGGCCGGTTGCTGCGCCGTTAGGATGATGACGCGAAGGTGTCGGCAAACTTTACGCTAGCGTACCAAGGCGATATATCCCGCTTTGTTTTGTTGTTTCAATCAATTAGTTGTCCAACCAAAGCTCGATACAGAAAAACATTGGCGTCTAAGGTGCTGTTTGTGTCGGAAGTTTTTACTGCGGCGGCCGATGTCCGTCAAAAAATTATTGAATATCAGTATGTTAAAGTGTTGGCCCGAAATGTGCTTAGGTTAACAACGAGCGGATATAACGCAGTACGGATGTTGCAGTTCCGTTTGAATGTTCGCGATCGCAGACCTATCAAACGATACATGGATTCACTAGGAGGGGAAGTATCATGAAACACAAAATCCTAACGCTCAGTGGTGCAGCCGTTGCGGCCGCAGTCCTGAGCACCAGCGCCTTTGCTACTGATGCTCAGAAGCACGTGTATGTCCAGGTTGCCCCCAGCATTACCGTTTCGGCAACGGGGACCAGCACTAATGGCACAGCCGGCAATCCCCAGAATGTTGATCTGGGTAGTCAGGGCGGCACATTCAGCCAGGTCCTGGATTTCCAGGTCGATGCCAATGTAGAATCTTTGAGCTTAGGCGTGACAACGACGAATCTCTACAAAGGCGATGACCCGACCAACCAGGATGTGGCCCCGCTAGCGGTGGACCAGCCGCACGGTGTCACCATTACCGCCGACAACGCTACGCCGATGGCAGGGGGTAGCAACAGTACCACCTACGCCGGCGCGGATAATTCGGTGACCGACAGCAACGGCAATACGTTTGACGGCTTTGTGAGCAATAACATTCCTTTTGAAAGCTCACAGAATGGCGACTTCAGCCAACCCGTGCACGTTGACGTGGGCTGGATCGTTCCGCCGGAGCAGCCGCAGGGCGAGTACAGCGGTTACGTCGTGTTGCACACGGCTCTGGTTGGTACGCCTTAATAGGGCAAACACGGAGGCGCTCAGGTGGGCATGTGGCTCACCTGAGCCTCTCTGTCTAGGTTCTGGTTATTTTTTCGGGTGAGTACGACGACGGATACCGCGTTGGTGCTGATTATGAACCGGAGAGAGGTGTGTTGTGGCTGGCTTAAGGACATTTCTCAAGCGGTGTGCAGCGCGGTGCCTTTGCCTTGCGGCCGCCCTTGGGTTGTGGGGAATCGGCGACGCTGAGGCGGATTCGCAACTGGTCGTCCAGGCGGAAGTTGCGCCGAGTGTCTCGGTCAGCAGCTATGCATCCGTTGTCGACATTGGCACAGTCACGACCGGGGATGTCTCCGGCACTTTCACTTTCCACATCGGCTCAAACAGGCCACGGGTCTCCCTGCAGGTGCTTGCAACAGACCTGTATAAAGATTCCAACCCCTCGTTAACTGATATATCGCCGATCACTGTCAACCAGGCGGCAGGTGTCCCCATACAAGCCGCGACTGCAACCGCGATCGACGGCAGCAGCGGCAGAGCGGTCTTCGGCAGCAACGAAACGCTGAACAAGTCGCAAGGGCCGTTCAACGCCTATAAGACCAATGCAGTCACCCTGGAAAGCACCCAGCAGAACAGCCTGTTCGATCAGGATGTCAATCTTCAGGTCACCTGGACCCAAAAGGAAGAACTCAAGCCTGCAGGAACCTATGGCGGCTATATTGTGCTTTACGTATCAATTGTCAATTGAGGCGCGCCACGTTAGTGAGATCTTCCTAAGGAGAAAGCAGTTGCGGTTGATAAAGCAAATTCCTCATCCCTGTCAACATATAGGGTCGACCTCGCTGAAAGGGGAAGGGCCGCACAGCAATTTGGAGGCGATGACGCCGGGTCTTATGAGAAACAACAGCGCGGTTCGCTTGACGGCGATACTTACGGTCTTGTTTATAATCGGCCATGCATTGTGGCCCCTGCCCGCTCGGGCCGATCTTGCAGCGCAACCCGCTTCGTCTTTGTCAAGCTGGACAAAGAAATCCATCCGGCAGGTTCGTTCTCAGCAATACCGGCAGCAACGCCCAGACGTTTCGGGCACGTGCGACCCATTTTTTGCTGACGGAAGACGGATCCATCATGCCCGTAAAACCGGACGAATATTCCCTTGCGGAATGGGTTAAGTTCAACCCAAAGAATTTACCCTGCCGCCGAAATCAAGCCGAGTCATTCGGTTTACTGTCGTTCGAGATGGAAGGAATCTCAGACCGCATGAATATTGGGGTGCGATTGAATTTACGCCTTTAACGGGGCGCCTTTACATCGAAGCCAGACAAAAGCGGGCGAACATGTAGGTTAAGGTTATTACCGACGTGCTGATCCCGATTTACGGTGAAATGCATGGAGACTGTCTATGGCGGCAGGATCAACGATATTACCGCCGGGCAATCCAAGAAAGAACTGACCATGGCGGCGATGATCGCAAAACACCGGCGGAGGCGGCTTGCGGTTGTCGGGTGATTGGCAGATATCCGACTGCGGGAACCGGCGATCTCGTCAAGACGATCCCGGTGCAAATTCTTGTCGATTTTGCCAAGGCAAAAGCGCCACCTGAAGACGACCGTTGCCGACCATCTTCCTGCTGGCAAATATTCGATAATGCTTTCGCTGAAATATCAAGACGGCAAGACCAAACATTGTCTGGCCGGAGGGAAGTGGAGGTTCCCTGAGAATATATCTCGCTCTTCAGGGAGGGCTGGCTGTTAAGAAAAGCATGATGGGCAGATTATGGGGGGGTAGGTGTTTGCTCTTTCAGCTCGTCTTCACGTCGACCGGGTGCCCCCGCGTCAGGCCCAACGGACTACAGGCCGACCGCCGCATCTCTGGCCTTCGCTGGCTCTGGCAATAGTGCTGATGACCATGGCCAGCCTTGCCTCAGGTCAAACGGGTGATGAGGTGAAAACAGAGTCGGAAGGTGCTTTCTCTTCAGGCGGGCTCGGTCTAACCGGGCCGAAGATAGTCACGGAAGTCGTCGCGCTCACGTCACGGCAAGACCTTCAGTGACGTATTGAATGTTTCTGATTTTGACATCTATGTCGATAAGGCCGGTGAACCGCTATATCCCCCTGCTGCGATTGCTGCGCCTGTTAAAGGCGAAAGGGGGAATAGAAGGCGGTCTTCTCACCTTCTCTGTCAGCACAGATACAAAGGCGCAGATAGACCTTAAGCAGGACCTGCTCCTGGTCAATTCGCACTCCGAACCGGTTAAGATCGTGCGCGGTGTGTCGGATATGACCGGGCAGGGGGAGCTGTTTGTGCCCGAAGCCCTGATTGAAAGGGCGCTCGGCATAGACTATTCGTGGAGCGAACAGAACTTCGCCTATACATTGACAGCCACACGCACGCTGCGGTTGTTTCAGCAAATGGTCCAGCGGCATCACGGCAAACGAGTCGCCGTTCATCCTGTTTCCAGCGATCTTGTCGAGACCCAGGGTAAGCAGACGCCGCAAGGATCCCGTCAGCTCATTTCCATCATCGATGCATCCCTGCGCGTGGATGGGTGGCGTAACAGTAATTCGCAGCATCGACCTCTTTAGCATAACAAGGCCGGACGTCACGCTGTACGGCCAGATCGGCGGCGGTAATTACAATTTGGACCTGAGCAACAACATTGTTTATCCCCCTCGGTAACCTCCAACGCAGCAATGCGCCCTCGGGTTGGCCCACGTGGATCAAAGACGGACAGTGGAACTATGCGGCCACGGACACGAGCGCGCGGGTCGGAGATTCGTCATGGGATTGAGCCCTTTAGTCTTCCCGGCAAGCCAAGTTGTCCGGCGTTGTGGTGCAGGGCATGCTGGGAACGAGAGCGAACAGCGATGTCAAGAGCCGGTTTTTGAAGAATAATCGCTTTACCTTCATGAATCAGAAGCATCTGACCGGTTACGCACCGCTCGGCTCGACCGTAAACATTTATGTCAACGGCCGCCTGGCCGACTCCGTCGTTGTCGATGAAACACCCGGCGCCCCTCCCGGGCAGGGTCAGTACGACATTGCCGCAACGGGCCTGTCGAATGATGTATTGAATGAGGTAAAGGTCGTTATTGTTCAGCCAGATGGCACCCGCGACGAACATATCGAAAACGTCGTCGGAAGCAGTGCGCTGCTGCCGAAGGGGGTATCCGCCTACGCGCTGGGCGTGGGGACAAAGCGGTATGTAAGCAACTATTCCGCGCAGACCTACGGCATGCTGGCCGGGGGCGGCTATTACTATGGCCTCACTCCGAACGCGACCGTCGGTATTTCGCTGGCGACACAGAATGACTACGCTCCTGCTTTTGGCTTGTCCAGTGACCTGTCAAGTCAATCAGTTCAACCGCGCCTCTCGCCTCGCTCGTATTTCGGGCAGACCTTGGCATACAGGTTTTTCGGTAATTTCCTGTTCAAAGAAGAAGAGGCAGTCAATTACGTCCATCAAAGCGGCGAGACGCCGGCTGCGACCAGCGTGGGGTTGGATTATATAACCAAACGATTGGCGGTTTCGACCTATCTGTTTAACTATGGACAGAATTACTCCAGTGGAACGGTCAACATTTCCAATCGGCGCGGCTTCGCCATGTTTGGTGCACCGCACGTGGGCGGCGTCGATCTGGCTGCCGCCTGGGCGCATATCCAAGAGGTCAGCGGGGATCACTCGGAGGACTATGTCGTCTCCCAGGCAAATGTTCCTTTTACACAAGCACGAACCCAGACGTTCGTGCGATTTGACCATATGGTCAACAGGAACGATCCGTTGTCCGGCAATTCCTACGAGAATCTGTCAATGTACACGTTTGGCCTTCAAACCGGTCCTTGGCTGAACACCTCGTTCCAAATGAATTATGGCGTGGGCGACGGAATTAGTCCGATTTCGGCAGGCGATCTCAGGTATGGGGTCAATGTTCCCCTGATCACGACTGTCCCCACCTATGGAACGGTGCTCGAGGCGAGTCATGTCTTGAATAACTATAGCAGGGTGAACGTCATCTACCGCAAATACGGTACGGCGCAGGAGTCGGCCGAGATGGATTACACCCGCACGCCGGGGCTGGCCGGAGACCTTAATATGACATTTCGCTACAGGCGTTATCTTTTAACTGGAAAGGACTTGGCGCAACTCAATCTCGTATATCCTTTTGACCAGAGAGGACGGTACTCCCTCGGAATGAACGTGAACTACAGTGGCTTTACAGGCAGTACCAGTTACGACTTATACCTGACAATGCGGGATCTGTTCTTCTACGATCGCGGGACGTTTGGGCGCGTTACCGGAGCAAGAAGCATTTATCCGCAGGCGGGCGGTTTGAAGGGGCTGGTCTATCTCGATGCGAATGCCAACGGGCGCTACGACGAAGGAGAGCCGGGCGTTCCCGGCGTGCAGGTGTTGGTGGACGGCGAAACCCGGTTTACCTCAGGGCCTTCAGGCTATTTCTTTGTCGGTCGCAGGAGTTATGAAGACGAGACCTTCGTCGAACTTGATGAAAATAGTCTACCGGCCACCTATACGCCGACTCAAGGGCGACAAAGGGCGACGTGGGAAGATTATGTCTTCACACGGGTGTACCTGGGTATTGCCGTCTTGGATTCAATTTCAGGTCAGGTGGTGCAATGGCAGAACGGTGCGCTGGTCCGTCCGATACCGGGCATCACGGTCGAGGCCATCAGTACAAAGGACGGCAGCGTCGTGAGCCGGTCCATTACCGATAGCGGCGGCGTCTATTACCTGGGCCAGCTCAAACCCGGCTCCTACAAGTTGGAACTGGAAAAGGACAGCGTGCCGCCTGCACTGCACGTCCAAGGTGAGTTACCTCAGGTGTCACTGCCGGTCAGCACGAAACCGACTGATCTGAAAGACGTCGATATTCGCCTGGTCTCGATGCACTAACGCTATGGGTGAGGGAATGACTGCAAGTGCCAATATACGGGTTAAGGCCACGACTGTCGGCAAGATACGACGGTGGCCTGATATGGCGTGTGGTCAGGTGGTGCCGCCAAGGGCGCCCTGCGGTTTCCCGCAGGGCGCTCAAGCCCGAGGCGAACTACTAGCCCTCGGGCAATATCAGATTGGCTCAGGGGCGCGAGCCTGCATCAATATTCTCGCTAGCGTGAGGTGGGGAGGGGTATGAGATGAAGATGCCAAAACTTGGGCTGCACTGTGTCCTGCTCCTTTTTGCGCTGGTCTTGGGGAAGCGCCGTCGCTGCTCCGGTTGTCCCGGCGTCCAGCCCTCATGCTAAGAATCTTCATGGGATCAGCGCCTTTGAGAAGGGCCATCGGCCCGATCTCGAGGAAGAGATCAACAAGCATGGCAGGGTCGGTGTAATAGTGGGCCTGGCCATGCCCCCGCAGTCGGGCGGGGTGACGGCGCAGAGCGAAGGGCGGCTCAGGGCGAAAATCGCCAAGCAGCAGGATAAGTTTGTGTCACGCATGTCGTCTTTTGGGGCCCGGCATATCAGGAAGGCTAAATCCTGGCCCTACATTGTGATGCAAGTGGACCAGGCGGGACTGCAGCAGTTGTTGGCGGACCCGGGCGTGAAAAGTGTCGAAAAGGATGAACGTCTTCATCCGGCGATCATCGATGAGCCGACCATTTTGCACGCGATTAACGCTTGGAACGCGGGTTTTACCGGCACGGGCCAGTATATTGGAATTCTTGATTCGGGCGTGGACGGGACGCATCCGCTGCTTTCAGGAAAAGTTACCGCGCAAGCATGTTATTCATCCGGGAACTCGTATGCGGGGCAGACTTCACTCTGTCCCAATGGCCAGGCCAATCAGATCGGCCCAGGTGCCGCCGTTCCCTGTCCGGCGGTATATCCCACCTGCTACCACGGAACCCATGTCGCCGGCATCGCCGCCGGTGCACGCGGCGTATACCAGGGGAATCAGAACGCGGGCGGGATAGCGCCGGATGCGCGATTGATCCCGGTGCAAATATTTTCCGGAGACTGTTCGTCGGGCACCTGTGACATTGTCGCCCATAGCGGCGATATATTGTTGGCGCTGGATTATATATACAGCCTGCGTAACACGTATCCAATCGCCTCCGTAAACATGAGTCTGGGCGGTAATACCGTGTACACCAGTACGTGCGATGATGTTGATCCGGCGATCACTTCTGCCATCAATGCACTCAAGAATGTCGGCATCGCCACCGTCGTGGCATCCGGCAACGGTTCTAGTTCTACAGGGCTTACGTTCCCGGCCTGCATTTCCAGTGCGGTCAGCGTAGGTGCCACCTATCAGTCTAATCACGTGGCGAGTTTCTCCGACAGCTCGCCTAATCTGGATCTGCTGGCGACAGGTGTGGGTGTGGTGTCGTCAGTACCTGGCGGCGGGTACGTGCCTCATGACGGCACTTCCATGGCCACTCCACATGTGGCGGGTGGGTGGGCCGTGCTGAAGTCTGCGGTATCCGGTCTCAGCGTGGACGCCGCGTTGTCCGCTCTGAAAACCACCGGGTTGCCCATAACAGACACCCGTAATAATTTGACTGTCCCTCTGATTCAAGTCAGCGAGGCGGTCGACGCTGCGCTCAACAGCCCCTTTACCGTATCGCTGACGGCCCCGGCCGATGGTTCGACCTATACGGCGCCGGCGACGATTACGTTGACGGCGACAGCATCGGACAGCGACGGGATCGACCACGTGGACTTTTACCAGGGCTCGACCCTGCTGGGGACGGCGACGTCGTCGCCGTACAGCTACAGCTGGACCAACGTCCCGGCGGGCAGCTATGTGCTGACGGCCGAGGCCTACGACCGCCTGGGGGTGGCTAGCCCGCCCTCGTCGGCGGTGAACGTGACAGTGAACCCGGCGCCCCCGCGTGTGAACGTGGCGCTGCAATCGAACGGCGCGACGGCGGTCGCCTCGTCGAGCTACAGTGCCCAGTATCCGGCGCAGGCGGTCATCAACGGTGACCGCAAGGGTCTGAACTGGGGCAACGGCGGGGGCTGGGCGGATGCGACGGCTAATTCATGGCCCGACTGGGTGGAAGTGGACTTTTCCGGCACGCAGGCGATCGACGAGATCGACGTATTCACCAAGCAGGACAACTACGCCAATCCGTCGGATCCGACGCCCACCATGACGTTCAGCCAGTACGGCCTCACGGCCTTCGACGTGCAGTACTGGGACGGCAGCAGCTGGGTGACGGTGCCCGGGGGGAGCGTGACGGGGAACGACAAGGTGTGGCGGACCTTCAGCTTCCCTGCGGTAAGCACGGACCGGATCCGGGTGCTGGCGCACGGTGCCTTGGGCGGCTACAGCGTGGCGACCGAGGTGGAGGCCTACTCGAGCGGCGGTAGCGGCGGTGGCACCAACACGCCGCCCACGGTGTCGCTGACGGCCCCGGCCGATGGTTCAACCTATACGGCGCCGGCGACGATCGACCTGACGGCCACGGCGTCGGACAGCGACGGGATCGACCACGTGGACTTTTATCAGGGCTCGACACTGCTGGGGACGGCGACCTCGGCGCCGTACAGCTACAGCTGGACCAACGTCCCGGCGGGCAGCTATGTGCTGACGGCCAAGGCCTACGACAGCCTGGGGGCGTCGAGCACCTCGTCGGCGGTGAATGTGACGGTGAATCCGAGCGGGGGCACGCGTGTGAACGTGGCGCTGCAATCGAACGGCGCGACGGCGGTCGCCTCGTCGAGCTACAGTGCCCAGTATCCGGCGCAGGCGGTCATCAACGGTGACCGCAAGGGTCTGAACTGGGGCAACGGCGGGGGCTGGGCGGATGCGACGGCTAATTCATGGCCCGACTGGGTGGAAGTGGACTTTTCCGGCACGCAGGCGATCGACGAGATCGACGTATTCACCAAGCAGGACAACTACACCAATCCGTCGGATCCGACGCCCACCATGACGTTCAGCCGGTACGGCCTCACCGCCTTCGACGTGCAGTACTGGGACGGCAGCAGCTGGGTGACGGTGCCCGGGGGGAGCGTGACGGGGAACGACAAGGTGTGGCGGACCTTCAGCTTCCCTGCGGTAAGCACGGACCGGATCCGGGTGCTGGCGCACGGTGCCTTGGGCGCCTACAGCGTGGCGACCGAGGTGGAGGCCTACTCGAGCGGCGGTAGCGGCGGTGGCACCAACACACCGCCCACGGTGTCGCTGACGGCCCCGGCCGATAATACGACCTATACGGCGCCGGCGACGATCGACCTGACGGCGACGGCATCGGACAGCGACGGGATCGACCACGTGGACTTTTACCAGGGCTCGACCCTGCTGGGGACGGCGACCTCGGCGCCGTACAGCTACAGCTGGACCAACGTCCCGGCGGGCAGCTATGTGCTGACGGCCAAGGCCTACGACAGCCTGGGGGCGTCGAGCACCTCGTCGGCGGTGAACGTGACGGTGGGTCCGAGCATCAACACGCCGCCCACGGTGTCGCTGACGGCCCCGGCCGATGGTTCGACCTATACGGCGCCGGCGACGATCGACCTGACGGCCACGGCGTCGGACAGCGACGGGATCGACCACGTGGACTTTTACCAGGGCTCGACTCTGCTGGGGACGGCGACCTCGGCGCCGTACAGCTACAGCTGGACCAACGTCCCGGCGGGCAGCTATGTGCTGACGGCCAAGGCCTACGACAGCCTGGGGGCGTCGAGCACCTCGTCAGCAGTGAACGTGACGGTGAATCCGAGCATCAACACGCCGCCCACGGTGTCGCTGACGGCCCCGGCCGATGGTTCGACCTATACGGCGCCGGCGACGATCGACCTGACGGCGACGGCATCGGACAGCGACGGGATCGACCACGTGGACTTTTACCAGGGCTCGACCCTGCTGGGGACGGCGACCTCGGCGCCATACAGCTACAGCTGGACCAACGTCCCGGCGGGCAGCTATGTGCTGACGGCCAAGGCCTACGACAGCCTGGGGGCGTCGAGCACCTCATCGGCGGTGAACGTGACGGTGAATCCGAGCGGGGGCACGCGTGTGAACGTGGCGCTGCAATCGAACGGCGCGACGGCGGTCGCCTCGTCGAGCTACAGTGCCCAGTATCCGGCGCAGGCGGTCATCAACGGTGACCGCAAGGGTCTGAACTGGGGCAACGGCGGGGGCTGGGCGGATGCGACGGCTAATTCATGGCCCGACTGGGTGGAAGTGGACTTTTCCGGCACGCAGGCGATCGATGAGATCGACGTATTCACCAAGCAGGACAACTACGCCAATCCGTCGGATCCGACGCCCACCATGACGTTCAGCCAGTACGGCCTCACGGCCTTCGACGTGCAGTACTGGGACGGCAGCAGCTGGGTGACGGTGCCCGGGGGGAGCGTGACGGGGAACGACAAGGTGTGGCGGACCTTCAGCTTCCCTGCGGTAAGCACGGACCGGATCCGGGTGCTGGCGCACGGTGCCTTGGGCGGCTACAGCGTGGCGACCGAGGTGGAGGCCTACTCGAGCGGCGGTAGCGGCGGTGGCACCAACACGCCGCCCACGGTGTCGCTGACGGCCCCGGCCGATGGTTCGACCTATACGGCGCCGGCGACGATCGACCTGACGGCCACGGCGTCGGACAGCGACGGGATCGACCACGTGGACTTTTACCAGGGCTCGACCCTGCTGGGGACGGCGACCTCGGCGCCCTACAGCTACAGCTGGACCAACGTCCCGGCGGGCAGCTATGTGCTGACGGCCAAGGCCTACGACAGCCTGGGGGCGTCGAGCACCTCGTCGGCGGTGAACGTGACGGTGAATCCGAGCGGGGGCACGCGTGTGAACGTGGCGCTGCAATCGAACGGCGCGACGGCGGTCGCCTCGTCGAGCTACAGTGCCCAGTATCCGGCGCAGGCGGTCATCAACGGTGACCGCAAGGGTCTGAACTGGGGCAACGGCGGGGGCTGGGCGGATGCGACGGCTAATTCATGGCCGGACTGGGTGGAAGTGGACTTTTCCGGCACGCAGGCGATCGACGAGATCGACGTATTCACCAAGCAGGACAACTACACCAATCCGTCGGATCCGACGCCCACCATGACGTTCAGCCGGTACGGCCTCACGGCCTTCGACGTGCAGTACTGGGACGGCAGCAGCTGGGTGACGGTGCCCGGGGGGAGCGTGACGGGGAACGACAAGGTGTGGCGGACCTTCAGCTTCCCTGCGGTAAGCACGGACCGGATCCGGGTGCTGGCGCACGGTGCCTTGGGCGGCTACAGCGTGGCGACCGAGGTGGAGGCCTACTCGAGCGGCGGTAGCGGCGGTGGCACCAACACGCCGCCCACGGTGTCGCTGACGGGCCCGGCCGATAACACAATGTATACGGCGCCGGCGACGATCGACCTGACGGCCACGGCATCGGACAGCGACGGGATCG
>CAWJPQ010000003.1:0-167632 GCA_963844825.1 uncultured Gammaproteobacteria bacterium | reverse complement strand
AGAAGATCCGCCGTGATCTGTTTACGACCACATTATCCTTCAATTACAGCTATACCCGTGACCTGCAGTTCGCCTTCCGCTTCCCGTTTCAATATGCCATCACCCGCCTCTCGGAGCCGAACGGGATTACCGGCAACAGCGTGGTCAACGCAAAGTCGGACAAGGTGACCAAAGGCTTCGATATCGGCGACCTGTCCGGGGGGGTGACCTATCACCTCATCCATCAAGGACTGAAGGTGCCCGACATCTATGTCGGGTTGAATCTCAAATCGCGAACGGGCCGGGACGCCTTCCAGACCAAGGACAACCAGGCCCACCCGCCGTCCGGCTCGGGTTATAATAGTGTCATGGGCCTGGTGAGCTTCGATAAGCTCTCGGCGCCGGCGCTGCTGTTTGGCTCGATCAGCTATGCATACGGCTTTTCCCGCAAGAATGTGCTGTTTTGTCCAAACATAGGCAACTGCGCGCTGCTCGACTATAGCCCCGGCGCCAACATCGGGCTCTCGGGGGGGCTGGCCATATCCCTCAACTACCAGCTCACGCTGAATTTCGGCTACCAACAGACCATCAATTTACCCTCCAGCATCAATGGCCACCAGCTGCCCAACAGCGCCACCAACGTGATCCTGATGAGCATCGGCGGCACCTGGCAGTTCTCCCCCAAGCATTCCGTGTCGTTGACCCTGTACCAGGGCATCACCTCCGACTCCCCGGACTTTCGCCTCGGACTCAGGGTGCCGTGGCAGTTCTAGCCCCCATCCGTCATTAATTGGTCTGCCGCGGCCGCCGAACTGGCTGTTGAAAAATGCTTTTTCATCTGCCTTCTCCCTCCGGGATTTATGCCCTTTAGGCTGGAATGAGGGAATCAAAGCAAGGGCTTACTCCTTCATCGACCCCCTCACCCCGCGCCTCTCCCCGGAGGGGAGAGGGAGTTTTTCAACAGCCAGCTAACTGGTACTTTGAAGGAGCCACTCTGAGGGACGGCCCTGAAAAGGGCACCGTTCGCCGGTGCCCTGGCGTCGCGTTGCGACGGCGCCATTACCCTTCCTCACCCCGGCCCTCCCTCGAAGGGGAGAGCGAGTGGAGAGTGAGTGTCCTTCGGCGGTTATCGGAAGGTCCCTTCTCCCCTTCGGGGAGAAGGACAGGATGAGGGGCGGGGAAGGGGGGCGGCAACCACTGGTGTTGCGCCTCTCCCTCTCACCCAAGGGGACGGAGGGTGGACAGTGAGCATCCTTCAGCGGTGATCGGAAAGTCCCTTCTCCCCATCGCGGGGAGTGGCGCCGGGTGAGGGCGGCGGCGCAAACCTTCTGCCGCGCCGCTCGCGCCTCTCCCCCGGCCTGAGCAACAGCGGCGGGCGACTCAAGGGTGCTGGTACAACGCCAGGCCCAGGAAGCGTACCGGATCGGCGGTGGGCGGCGGGCCGGTGTTGGGCTGGACCAGGTTGCGGTAAAAGGCCAGGGTCTTGCCGTCCTCGCCGATGATCGCCGTGGCAAAGGGGATGGACTTGTCCGACCCGAACAAGTCCACCACATTGACCGTCGCGTTCACCGCCGAATTCTGGCTGGCGGGCATGGTGCGTGTGGTGACCTGGTAGGTCAGTGTGCCCTGGTCAACCAGGGCGTGGCCCTGATTGTTCATGTCAAAGGACATGGTGACGCTGTTCGTCCCGTCGAACGTGAGTGTTCCCGCCTCGGTGAGGTACAGGTCGGGCAGATGGAGGCTCTGGAACTGGTCGCCGAACCCGGCCACGAAGAATGTCCCCTTCAGGTCGCTGTTGGTAAAGGCCTTCGATGCGGTTTGCCGCAGACCCACGCCCACACCCGCCTTCGCAGGGCAACTGTCCGAATCGAGGTTGCTGATGTTGTTCATGAACAGCATGGTGGACCCGCTGGCGGAGATGGCCCCGGCCAAGCCGTAGGTCGTGTCCTGGTTCTCGAACTGCCCGCCGGCCTGAGGGGAGTACGGGCGCGGGCCCAGGTTGGTGAGACCCGTGCGGTAGATCACGCCGCTCGATTGAGGCACGGCGAAGTCGCCCATGGGGTTGGTCAGGGTGTTGAGGTTGCCGTCGGCGCTGATGCCCTCGAATCGACTGTGGCTGGCGCTGGCCGCCCCTACCAGCAGTTGGTAGCGGAACAGGTCGGTCTGGGCCGGCGATTCAAACCGGTGTATGCCGATAATGTCGTTGGAATAGACGGTATAGGCGTAGGGCGCGATGCCGCCGGTCTGGGTGCCGTCCGTGCCCAGGTAGGCCGTGGACAGGTTCGTGTCCTTAATGCCGTATATCACGAACAGCTTGTTGGAGCTGTTGTAAAAAGAACCGGTGAAGGCGCGCCCATCGGGCAGATACGCCCCCCGCAGGCTGCCGTGGTCACCCTCATTGAAGGCGTAGAAGGAGCCGTCGTCGCCGACGCCGTAAAAGCCCTCTTTGGGCAGCCCGCCGACGTCCTCCTGGACGCAGCCGCGGTCGATGACCGTGCGCCGGCTCTCGGTATCGACGCGCAGGTTGAACGCGGGCCACGGCGATGCCGCGGGGTTGAAGTTGGCGATGCCGCGTTCGGCGAACAGCGTGGGTATCTGGTACCCCTGGCCGTTGATGCCCTTGCTCAGGTCCACGCCGTAGAGGATGACGTTGTACTTGCCTGTCAGCGAGGCGCTGGCGGCCTGTCCGCTGGCCGGGGAGGGATAAATCGCCGGCAGGTGGGTCATCGCCGGCTGAGCGCCCCGGTCGGCAACCCATAAGCCGCCCTGCAGCAGGATGGCGGTCGGCGCCGTCAGGGCGCTGTTGACCCCCGACGAGAGGGTGCGGTCCAGCTGTACATTGGTGATCGCGCCGTTGGTGTCCGCGGTCCAGGTGTAGACCGTGACGCTGCTCTGCTGAAAATTCGAGCCGTAGGTGCCGGTGTTGGCCACATAGATCTCGTTTTTCGAGGCGTCCACGCGGATCCCGCACGGGCTGCTCAGTCCGCTTCCCGACCCGCTGATGGTGAATGTGGGGGCGACGTTGCCGTCGCTGCTTTGAGCCACATCGGCCCGGTCGTAGATGGTGACACTGCCCTGTCGCTGCCGCTGCCGGCATTGGCCACGAAGACGTATGTTGTCGACTGGGAGGTCCCCTGGGAGTCGGCGACATCGATGCCGCAAGGCTTGTTCAGGCCGGTGGCGGCGCCGCCGATGGAGGGCAGCGGCGGCGTGGGCTGGGGGTTGGGGTAAATGGGATCCGCATCGGCGCTGTTCTGGCGGTTATAGGCGGTGACCGTATCGTTTCCCATGTTCGTCACCCAGACCTCGTCCAGGGCGGGCTTGTTCGGTATGGGATAGACGGCCAGTCCGGTGGGCTGGTTCAGCCGGCTTCTGTTGAAGCCCGTGAGGATGCGCTTGGGCGCGACATTGCCCGTTGCCGTTGACGAATAGGTGGTGAGGGTGTCGTTGCCGCTGTTGGCGACAATGATCTCGTCGTCCTTGCCGCTGGTGTCGGTGCCGAGGTAGAAGGCGACGCCCTTGGGTCCGTTCAGGGTGGTGTCGGGGCCCGCGATCGTGCGGGTGGGCGTTGCGTCGCCCGAGGCGCCGGTCTCATAGAAGTTAATGCTGTCGTTGCCGCTGCTGGTGGCGCCGATCCAGCCGTGGCGGGTATCCTTGAACAATCCGTAGCTCCCGAACAGCGCCGTGGATTCCCCGATGACGCTGTGCTGGGGCGCGGTATCCCCCTTGTCCGTGGTGGCGAACAGGTTGAAGCGGTTGCAGCTCAGGAGGTGATCCGTATCGAATACCAGGGCGAGCTTGGTGGTCTTGTTCTTGAGCACCCCGATCGGGGCGGGCATGATCAGGGGGTGGTTGGCGTCTCCGATGTAACCGCTCAACGGCGGATTCGCCCGGTAGTAGGCCCGCGTGTTGCCGCCCAGTTTCGGCGTTGCGAAATACAGGGTGAAATTCTTCCCCAATGCCTGGCTGCCTTCGGCATGACCGGAGGTCGCGCCGGTACACGGCGAGGGATTGGTGGTGACCCAGTCCGCGAACCAGGAGACATCGCTGACGGTCACCCGCAGCGCCTGGTAGTCGCCCGTCGGCAGGCTGGTCTGGGCATCCAGCAGGGGGTTGGTGTTCTGACCCAGTGTCGTGCTGATGGGGCCGGTGACGAGGGTCTGGTAGGTGACGCCGTCCGTGGAGATGTCGGCGCTCTCAACGGTGACCGTCAGGCCGTTGGCGGAGGCCGTATCGCGCGACAGGGTCGAGGAGCCCTTGGTGGTCCGGGCCGTTACGCTGATGCCGCCCGTGGTCACCTGGGCCGTGGAGGCGACCGACGATCCACCGCTGCTCCCGGAGCACCCTGTCAGTGACAGGCTTGCGCAACAGAAGGCAAATACCAGGGCCGTCAGGGCGCGGCCGGCGGGACGCGCGTTGCCCGCATGCGGCAGTGACCGGGCCGCGGCGTATGGCCTGCACCGGATTGTATTCATTTTATTCGCCCGGGATGACAGTCGTTTCACGTGTGATCACCTTGAAGTTGTGGCGGATCCTTCTCCGTTTTCCATGCATCTGCGCCAGGATTGAAAGGAGCCTCCTGCTCCCGCGATGATAACGGCTACGCGGCGGGGATTTTGAGCACCGTGCGCCACGTCTTGCATCCGGCACCGGACGCACCTGTTTCCCCAAGGGGGGCGCGGTCCTGTCACACCGCCTGCCCGAAGACATTGATGGTGCTGGTGCTGGGCGGCGGTTTGGGGGGCAACGGGCTTTCGCCGCACGTATTGAAGCCCGTCGCGATCATAAAGAACAGGAGGGCCGCCGCCACCTTTCGCAATACCTTCTTGCCTTGACTCCACTGCATGGGCGTTATCCCGGGAGCCTAAATGGGTGACCAGTTGAAGACATATTGTTCTCCGTAGGCGTCCGTGACGGTAAACGTCATCTTGGCAACATCGTTTAAAAATATATCACACCTGTTATTTTTTATGTCCGACAGCGAGCGCGCGTCCCCGCCCAGGCCGGGTGAGCTGTAGCCGAGGGTGGGCGTATTGCCCGTCACCTGGGTATAGCAGGTCGAGATCTGGTTATAGGGCTGTGTCAGGTTGATCTGCATCTGTTGATTGGTGATGACCGGCAGCGGGGCGGGCACATCCGCATCAGTCGCGTCCACATACTTCCATGCGATGTTCAGGATGCTGCCGTTGGTGCTCAGCGTCACCGTGGGCTCCAGGCGCGGCACCTCATCCAGGCTCAGGCGCGTCACGTGCAGCGTCAGCGCCGGGTTCTGGGTCTTGCCGAAGAGTGTCGCGGCTATGTGATAGGAGCCGGCCTGCGGCGGAAACGGCGCCTGGATCAACGGAGAAGGGGGGCAGTTCGTCGACAGCTGAAGCTCGGTGAAGGGGCTGAAGTTGTTGCAGCCCAGGGCCAGGTCGGAGGCGAGGTTGCCGTTGGACAGGGTGAAGACCTCGTTGGTGGGGGGGATCAGGATCGCGCTGGTGGCGTCGGCGGGCTGCCGGAGCTTGTCCGACGTGATCTTCCACACGAGGCGATAACCGTTGAATTGGGCCCCCGCCACCGTGTGCCCGGTGGCATCGAACCGCTTGTTGTAGACGCCCGTCGCTCGATCCAGCGTGCCCGAGAAGACATAGCTGGCGTACAGCGACTGCTCCCAGGCGCTGTTGATCAAAACGGGCGTGTCGGCGAGAAACGGCGTGGCGTCATTGAGCTTGTGAAAGGTGATCGAATTATTCTTGTCGTCCGTTACCACGAGCTCGCTATTGCTGTCGTCGACCACCAGGTCGGAGGGCCCGTTTAGGCCCGTGGCGATGCCGTTGATCCTGCGCACCGGAAAGGCGTCACCCGACGCGCCGCGGCTGTAGAACGTAATGATGTTGCCGCCGTTGTTGGCCACGGCGATCTCATTGTTGGTCGTGTCTACATAGATCCCGCAGGGGGTGCTCAATTTGGTTCGCCCGCCGGAGATGAAGCGTTTGGGCGGGACATCGGCGTCGACGGCGCCGGTGCCCCCGTCGGTATCATTGTATACGGTAATTCTGTTGCTGCTGCTGTTGGTCACGAACAGTTCGTGGTTGACGCTGTCGTGAGCAATGCCGCAGGGCGTGTTCAGGCCGGTGTCGGCGCCGTGAATGAATCGAAAGGGCGCTTGATCGCCGCTGGCCTTTCGGTCGTAGAACATCACCGAGTTGTTGCCGCCGTTGATCACGCCCATCACCCCGTCCGGATGCTGCTGCACCTCTTGAGCGGGATCCACATAGAGTCCGCCCGGTCCGCTGATGAGGGTGGCGCCGCCCGCCAGGGTTCGCTTGGGCGCCTGGTCACCGTCGTCCGTGCGGTTGTAGACCGTGATGCTGTTGTTTCCGGAGTTGGAGACGACAATTTCGTCATCGGCGCCGTCGAGGGCGATGCCCACCGGTCCCTGCATGCCGGTGCTGGTGCCCTCAATGGAGCGGGTAGGCGTGACGTCGCCCGTGTCCGTGCGCTTGAAGACTGTAACGCGGTTGCCGGATGCGTTCGCGACCGCGATCTCGCCGTGGGTGGCGTCGAGATACAGGGAAAAGGGTACGTTCAACCGCGTGCTCGAGCCGGCGATCGTCCTCAAGGGCGGGCTTTGGGATGCGCACACCACGCCGTCCGAGATGGGGGCGACCACCCGCAGATTGATGGGGCTCGAGCCCAGGGTAAAGTTCTGCGCCGGGAGTGCGCCCGGCGGAATGCCCCGCACCGGGTGCGGCTCCTGATACTGAATAATAGCGCCCTGATCCGTTGCGTTGGGCAGGTTGATGACGGCATCGGTGACGTTGTTGCCGGTGCACGGATCGACGCCTGAGAAGGTGGCCGTGCTGGCCAGGGTCACCCGCGTGCCGTGCCACACCTGCTGATTAGCGGTCCCGGAGCCGAATTTGGCGTTGGCCGTGCCGGTGTTGGTGACTACATCCACGGTGGCGGGCGAGTTGAGTAGGCCTACTTTGTAGTCGCCGTCGATCGAGCTCTGCAACTCCACTTTTGTGAGTTCCAGCTTCAGGTGGGTGGGGGTGGTGGCGGCAGGCGGTATCGTGGCGGTTCTCGCCGTGTCGAACAGTTCGCTGACGCCCATGAGCAGCAGGCCCGTGACAAAAAGCGCTGAAACGACGCTCCGTAGTGAGAGGAGCTCTCTGACTCGACTGCTAATGGCCCTCATAAGCTCATATCTACCTTCCATCTTGCGCCCGTTGAGGAGACGGGCGGGACAATCATTACCATTAAGCTGCCACCTCCGGCGCGACATGAAATGGGATTGTCATGCAAATATCAAGCCGGAGCGACCGTGTGCGTCCCCGGTGAAATGCGTATGGCAACACCTCGGGGGCAGGGCCCGCTTCCGTATGGACCGTCGGATGAAATCTGTCTAGAGATGAGCGCGGCAGCAACTTACATGCGTGGTGTTATGGCTTTCGTGCTTCAATCACCGCTTGGCTTGCCGTGGTTGATGCTCCTGCCCGCGGATTAGCGACTGGCTTCGTGGGGCCCTGGCTGAGTGACGATGCGTGGCGGGGTGCGTCGATTTGATGGGGTATAACCATTACAAGCCGTACTACTATAGCGTGCTAGCATAGCAGAGTGAGCTTGGCAAAGCCAAGCAATATTTTACACCCCGTCGAGGGGCCCGGGGCGCCGCCGGCGGGGCGTTGCGAGCTGCCCTGGCCGGCCCCACTGGGGCCCCGAAATGAGCGGCCCGTGGCAAGGAAATACAGGCTTGTCGTTGGGGGGCATTGCCCTGTCTTGGGGCGCCATAAATTGACACTCGCAGGTGGGCATGTTATATAAACAGCATGCTCGGCATTCGCCCGGCCGGATCGACCAGGAAGTTACGGGTGCATCGCTAAAATTTATACGTATACAAGGGGTTATCGTATGTTTGGCGGCCGGAGAGCGGCACAGGAAGGGCATGCGGGCAGAGACATAACCTTTTGTGAGTGGGTGCGTCAGAGGGCGTAGCTGAAAATAATAATTTTTACCCAGGAAGGTGACGCTGATGGTGCTGATAAGCCCGATATACCGCTCCTTCGAGACGTCTGAAGGGCGGACTCGCCGGGTGCCCCGGGGCCCGGCCAAACGGCTTGCCGCAATCTTTGCCGCGCTCGCCGGCAGTATCCTTTTGACTCTGACATCCAGCGCCGCGTACGCCGTCAATTTCGCCCTCAATTTCCAACCGAATCAGGCGCCGGGCTGGTCCGGCCTGACGGGCGTTTGTACCTTTGCCTCCCAAGTGTGTACCGCCAACAACCTGGGTAACGGCGATCCGACGCCGTTTTCCGAAACCCTGCAGAACATCGGCGGCGTGACCTATTTTCACGTCATCGTGGGCGACCCCGCTTCCGGGTTCGCCTCCGAGTCTTACACCCGTTGGGGCGCCGGTCCCAATGCCAGCAGCACCACCACCAACCCCAGCGACATCTCGGTGGGCGACTTCTCCCCCAACGCGGGCGGCATGGAGCGTTCCGTGATCGGCAATCCCTCCACGTCGACGACCAACTGCGCCACCAGCCCGGATCAGTGCACGAACGGCATCCCCAACGGGGACGTGACCAATCCGTCCAACACCTTCATGGACGTCAAGACCAATCTGGGCAATCCCCTGGGCGGGCAGCGGGTCTCCGGCAGCGGGACCGCGGACCCCACCAAGACGGTGTTTCGCATGGTCATGACCAGCGCCAAGGGTGACATGTCCATGGAGGTGGTCAAGCCGTTCCTCGACAAGAAGCCCAAGATTTCGCAAACCGTCCAGGACGGCCCCATGTCATCATCCTTTGTGGCCGATATGACGGCGATCAGCTACAGCGACAAGAATACCCCCGCCAAGATTACCAATAACCTGGTGTTGAGCACCCCAGACCTGCCGTCGGGCAGCTCGGCCAATTTCGATATGTCACTTTCCCAGCACCCGGATGTCACAGCGGGGCGTTATGCGTTTACCGCCGGCGCGGGCTGGAACAACCCCGACGGGTGGGACGCGGCCAATTCCAGCTTCGACCCGGGGACGTACAGTTATTTTGACACGGGCGGGTTCAACCCCCTGACCTTCGATTGGACGACGAATTTCCACTATAACGAGAACGCGTTGTCCTGTACCCGTCCCGCCGCAGGCGGCAGGACGAGGAACAACTCCATGGGGAGCAGCGCCCCCGGCGGCTTTGCGCCGAGCTGTCCGGGCCACCCCTAACCAAGACCGCCGGTCGGAAACAAGCGAGGATGATCTTGCATAGGAAAGGGTTGTGGGTTTAGAAGCATCATCATTGAATTATTTTGTTAAATGATCACCGTTCATGCCCCTGTCCTGCCGAGGGGCGGGTGGCAAGGGTCGCAGCCAGAGCCAGATAGTGAAAAGACATGCATAAAATAAGCATAACAGCCAAGGGGATTCGGTTCGCAGCCGCGGTGGCGCTGGTGGTGGGGACCGGCATGGCATACCGTCCCGCCGACGCGGCGTTCACCACGCCCTGGGTCGCGGACCAGCCGACCTGGAACCCGCCCAAGGTCGGGACCGCCAACAGCCAGGCCGCACCGGTCCTGGCGGATGTCAACAACGACAACCTGCTGGATGTGCTGATCGGCGCCAATGACGGCCAGGTCTACGTCTTTCTCAACCAAGGCTCGAGCAGCGCCCCGGTCTGGCCGTCGACACCGAACATCACCATCCCGGCCTTCAATGCCAGCTCCACCGGCGGCTATTCCAATCCCGCCGTGGCGGATCTCAACGGCGACGGGCTCCCCGATCTGCTGATAGCCAACCGCGGCCTGGGGACTCCGTCCATACCCGGGGTGCTCGGCTATATCAACACCGGCACCGCGACCAACCCGGCGTGGACCCGCAACTCGACCTCCTCCGCCTGGGATGTCACGGGCATCAGCGGCCTGGGCGGGCAGATGTATGCCCCGGCCCTGGCCGACCTGAACGGCGACGGCAAGGTCGATCTACTGCTTGGCGGCGGCAACGGCATCATCCAAGGCTATATGAACACCGGCACCACGAGTTCCCCGGTGTGGACCCGCATGACTGCCTGGGATCTGCCCAATATGACCGGATCCCAATCCACCCCGGCGCTGGCCGATATGGACGGGGACGGCGACTACGACCTGATGATGGGCGGGCTGTACGGCACGGTGTTCGCCTTCAGGAATGTGGGAACCGTGTCATCCCCGAAATGGCAGGCCATGGGGTCGTGGTTCGTGGCCGACCCGGCCATCGCCGCCAACAACTATGCCGAGCCCACCATGGGCGACCTGAACGGGGACGGCAACATCGATCTGCTGTACGGCGCCTTCGACGGTACCACCACCGCCTATCGGGATACGGGCCTGCCGCTCACCGAGCCGGGCACTTCGCCGCCGCCGCTGCCCGCCGGCACCCACACGGCCACCGAGACCTTTGACAGCTTTACCTGCGCCGGCGCCTGGAAGGCCGATCCCAGCGGGCCGAACACCTCCTATACGAGGGACTGCGGCAACGGCTGGACCGCCTACGCCCTGGACAGCTCCAATACCACCGTGACGCCGCCGTGGAATTCGGGGCCGGTGGGCGACAAGAATGTGGTCACCCTGGACAATGTCAACGGCCCGTCGGCCGCCAGTCCGAGCAGCCCCCCGTTGGGCTCCGCCCAGGTCTATACCGCCCCCACTGACTCGGTAAGAGGCGAGCTGTGGCTGCTGAAGACCTTTCCGGTCATCCCGGGCAACCCCATCCAGACGCTGACGGGCGACTATCGCGTCAAGGTCACGGGCACCAGTGACGAGTATGTGGGCATGGTGGTGTTCGACGGCACCGTCACCCGGCCCCCGTCCGATCTGGCCTATGCCGGGGGGTCCCGACCAACAGCAATGTCCTGGCCAGCAGTGTGGTCAGCGAGGGCAGCGGTTGCGGGGCCAATACCTGGTGTCCCTGGCATGCCGCGAGTATCGGCGGGCAGTCCCTGGTCCCGACCTATGCCACCATCACCGTGGGCTTCAAGTTGTCGGACATTCGCACCAACCAGAACGCCTTTGCCGATGTGGATAATCTGGCGGTCAGCGGGGTGGTGACCCCCGCCCAGGCGAACGTGCCGGTGGGCGACATCGCCCAGCTCTGGAAAGCCACCTACTCCGCATCGGGCACCAACAACATGGCCCAGCCCGCGGCGGTGGCCATCGACGCCAGCGGCAACGTCTATGTGGCCGGCAGCACCTACAACGGCTCCAATTACGACATCGTTACCGTCAAGTACGATCCCTCCGGTAATTCCGTGTGGGCCACGCCGCCCACCTATAACGGCGGCGACTCCGACCAGGCCGTCGGTATTTCCGTGGACGGTTCCGGCAACGTCTATGTCACGGGCCGCAGCTTCCAGAGCGGCAGCAACGCCTTCGTCTCAATCAAGTACGACAGCAGCGGCGTGCAGCAGGGGGCCGCGGCGGTCTATGACAACAGCGGCAAGAATGATCTGCCGGTGGCCCAGACACTCGATGCCTCGGGTAACCTCTACGTCACCGGCTCGTCCTGCAATGCCGGCTCGACCAGTACGGGCTGCGACTACGTCACGGTCAAGTACAACGCCTCCCTCGCCCAGCAATGGGCCATGACCTATGACGCCGGGGGCGTCGATAACGCCGTGGGGCTTGGCGTGGACGGCAGCGGCAACGTCTATGTCACGGGGACCAGCGCCAATCCCGGCAGCCCGGGCGTCGATAACATCGCCACGGTCAAGTATAACGCCGGCGGCGTCCAGCAGTGGGTGAGGCGCACCGATACCGGCTCGGACGACCGCGCGGTGGCCATCGCCGTGGACAGCGCCGGGGACAGCTACGTGACCGGCTGGAATTTCCGCGGGAGCGCCAGCGGTACGCCGAGCATCCTTACGCTCAAGTACGACACCGCGGGTGCCGAGCAATGGCGCCAGAGCTTCGATGACGGCCACACGGATATGCCCATCGCCATGGCCCTGGATGGCAGCGGCAACGTCTATGTCACCGGCAAGAGCGGCGATGTGGGGGACTACAAGATCGTCACCGTGAAGTATCTGGCGAACGGGGACGTCGCGTGGGGGCACAGCTACGGCAATGCCGGCCACAATGACCGTCCGGTCAGCGTGGCGGTGGACAGCAACGGCAACGTCTACGTCGCCGGCATCCTGGACCGCAGCACCGGCAACACGGACTTTGTCACCCTGCGCTACGATGCCTCGGGGACCGCCAAAAACGCCATCACCTATGACGGCTACGGGCTGACCGATACGCCGGTGGCCATGGTCCTGGGCGTCGACGGCCAGGGCGATACGGTACCGGTGGTAACCGGGGCCAGCGCCGACAGCACGGGCCTCGACCACATGGCGACGGTGCGCTATGAGAAGGCCCGGCCCGACCTGACCATGTCCCAGCTCTCCGGCCCGTCCGGCGGCACAGTGGGCAGCACCATCGATGTCAGCAATGCCGTGCTGAACATCGACGATCTAGCGGCCAAGAAGCATGCCGATTCCGGCGCCTTTGATGTGGGCCTGTACCTGGCCCCGGACATCGGCGGGGCACCCCAACTGACGAATCTCACCCAACTGGGTACCCGCAGCGTGTCGAATCTGACGCCGGGCCAGTCCAGTGCGGACACTACCACGGTGACCATTCCGTCCAGCGTGGCGGAGGGCACCTATTACCTGGTAGCCGTGGCCGATCCCGCCGGCGCGGTGACGGAGCAGGACGAGACCAACAACCGCCTGGTCTCTTCGACAACGATCAGCATCCAGGGCATCAAGCCGGACCTGGCGATCACCGGTGTCAATGCCCCGGCCACGGCCACCCATGGCACCAACTTCGATGTGACGGTGACTACCACCAATATCGTATCCACGGGCACCGGCACCACCTTCAGCGTGGGTGTCTATGCGTCCACCGACACCAATATCACCACCTCGGACACCCTCCTGGGCTCGTTCACCGTCACCGGCGGTCTTGCGGGCTTCGCCTCGGACACCCAGACCATCAGCGTCTCGGTGGCCAGCGCCGGCACCTATTACATCGGGGCCGTTGCCGACAACACGGGCGCGGTGGCTGAGGCCAATGAAACCAACAATTCCGGCGTAAACCTGAGCGGCTCGCCCACCAGCACCCGGCTGGTAACGGATACGGATTTCCTCCCGGGCCTGTCCACGGCCGGGACCTCGGGTGTGTCCGTGCTGGGTACGGGCAACGGCGCCCGCGTGACCCTGGCCAAGAGCGTGGCGTGGTCAGCAGCGCCCTCCACGTGGAATGTCCCCGATGTCGGCGCCGAGGCCAAGCCGGCCATAGGCGACCTCGACGGGGACGGGCTGCCCGACGTGTTGGTCGGTGCGAGCGACGGCCTGGTACATGCCTATCAGAACACCGGCACCACCTCCAATCCCGCTTGGACGGCGGCGCCGCTGGGGTGGAATATCTCGTCCCGTTGCAACGATTACGGCAGCGGCACGTATTCAGCGCCGGCCCTCGCCGATTTGGATGGCGACGGCGACCTGGATCTGCTGGTGGCCAATCGCTACGGTGTCTGCGCCTATAGAAACGACGGCGACGTGAATTCGCCCTCATGGACACGCTGGTCTGCCTGGGATGTCACGGGCCTGGCGGGCAACCGCTTCTGGGATATCGGGGTGGGCGATCTGAACGGCGACGGCAAGCTCGATGTGGTGCTCGGCTCCAGCCTAACCACCATGAGCACCTACCTGAACACCGGCACGACCTCAAGCCCGCAGTGGACACCGGCGTCCTCGAGTTCGGGTTGGAATATCACCGGCCTGGCCAGCGCGCAGCGGCACTCGCCGGCCCTGGGGGACCTGGACGGCGACGGAAGGGCGGACCTCCTGCTGGGCGACTCCACCGGCGCGGTGGTGGCCTACCGCAACACAGGGTCGGGCTGGACGGCCGCGAACGCTTCCTGGAACATCGCCGACCCCAATGGCACCACCAACTTCGCCGGTCCGGCCATCGGCGACCTGAACGGCGACGGCGCCCCGGATGTGCTCTACGGGGACGCGACGGGGGTATCGTTCGCCTATCAGAATACAGGGACCTACTCCACGGGTACTCCGGGCACCTATTTCTCGAAGGTGGTGGATGCCGGCAACCACGGCGGCTTTACCACCCTCAGCTATACCAGCACGGTCCTTGCCAATACCTCGCTGACCGTGGACATCCGCGCCGGGGATACCACCAGTGCCGGGGACAGCACCTGGACAGGATGGCTTAACGGCGTCGCCGACGGCGGGGACATCAGTTCGCTGAACAGCTCCGGTATCCATCAGTACCTGCAATACCGGGCCAATCTATCCACCACGGATAACACCGCGACCCCGTCGCTGTTCAGCATCGAGGCCGGTACCCAGGCGCCTCCCCCCCAGCAGACGGTGGTGTCTGTGGTCGGGGGCAGCGGTTCCGGTGGCGGCGGCCTGGGTGTGCTCGACCTGCTGGCCATGAGTGCCTTGGCCGGATTGGGCAGACGCCTCCGGAACCGGCGCCCTCAATAACCCCTGGCCGTCTTGTGTTCCTCCCTATCCTTCCCCCTCTCCCCTTCGGGGAGAGGGCCGGGGTGAGGGGGCTCCATCTCTCCCAGGTATTTATGCCCTTTAGGGTATTTATGCCCTTAGGGTAGAGAGCCGGGGAGAGAGGCCTGTTCAGCCTCCGTCCCTGACAGGTCCAGCGCCCGGCGCAGGGGTTCCAGATGATCCTTATAATGGCGCCAGCGCTCCTTTGAGCGGCTGTACAGGGGTTGTCGTACCTGATCGTAGCTGGCGGTGGCCACCACCCGCCGGGTCTCATGAAAGCGCAGGCAGCGATCGTCCCACTCCAGGCCGCAGAACGCCACCAGCGCCCGGCTGACCCCCTCCTGATCGCCAACCAGCTCCTCGTAACGCACCTCCATCATGGGCAGCGTCAGGACCTTGCGCCAGTGGGCCATGAGGCGCTGGTACTGGCGGTAGTAAAACCCCAGATGTGCCAGGTCGTAGGTATACGGGTGACCCTCGGCGAAGTTCTGGAAGTAGCACGACAGGCAGGTGTCCAGAGGGTTACGCACGCAGTGGATGATGCGCGCCTCGGGGAACAGCATGGCGATGAGCCCCAGGTTGAGGAAGTTGCTGGGCATCTTGTCGGTGACCCGCAGCGCATCCGATGGGGCGAGGCCCCCAATGTAATCCAGGTATCGGTCCGCCAGCCGGTCGCAGTGCGCCTCGGTGAGCGAGGACAGGCACTGGGGATAAGGCACGGTCGCGCCCAGGGCGGCGCTCAGGCCGGTGACGATGCTCGGTATCTCCTCCAGTTCCCCGGCGCCGAAGACCCGGGGGTGGCTGTCCAGGATCTGCTCCACCAGGCTGGTGCCGGAGCGGGGCATGCCGACGATGAACACCGGCCGTTGTTCGCTGCGGACCGACCGCGGCGCCCGGGCCATGAAGTCCGGCGTATAGGTGCTGATGAGGGTGTCGATGTAGCGCGCATGGGCCTGGGGATCAAAGCGCTGGTTGGCCAGGCGATTGCCCTGGTGGTAGTGGGCGAAGGCCCGGTCGTATTCGCCCGCGGCATCGAGCAGGCGCCCGAGGGCAAAGTGCACCAGGATGCGGTCATAGACGCTGAGCGCCGTCGTCACTTCGCCGGCCAGGACCCGCTCCAGGAGGTTGACCGCCTCCTCGCAGCGCTTGAGCGGGCGGCACAGGGCGGCCAGCACCAGGGCCATGTTGGCCTCGACCTCGCCGGCCTCCAGGAACGGGCGCAGCCGTTCATACGATTGCTCGAACTCACCCTGCTTCTCCAGGACGCTGGCTTCTCCCGCCACAGCCTTGCGTGACTCGGGATCGAGTTCGAGCGCGCGGCGGTAGGCCTCCCGGGATTCGTCCAGCCGGCGTTGGTGCAGCAGCACCGCGCCGAGATTGATATGCGCCTCGCCATAGTCCGGCCTCAGCTGCACGGCCTGCTCATAGGCGGCAAGCGCTTCCTGGTAATAGCCCAGATGACGCTGGGCGGTCCCCAGGTTGTTGTAGATCTCGGGCCTGTCGGGCTCCAGCGCCAGGGCCTGGCGATAGTGGCTGATCGCCTCGTTGAGCCGCTGCTGGCGGGTATACACATTGCCCAGATTGCTGTGGCTCATGGCGTTGGGCGTTTGGGCGATGGCCGCCTCGAAGTAGTGGGCGGCCTCGTCGAGGCGATCCAGCTCGGCGAGCACGGTCCCCATATTGTGCAGGGCCGCCACGGCATTGGGCCTGAGTCGCAGCGCCTCCTGGTAGGCCGCCTGGGCCTGTTCATAGTGGCCCAGTTCCTTGGCCACGGTCCCCAGGTTATAGTGGGCCTCGGCGTCATCGGGATCGAGGTGGCAGGCCTGGGCATAGAGCCGCTCGGCCCCCGCCCAGTCACCCCCCTGAAGAGCGGCGTACGCCTGCTGTTTCTTGGACGCGCAGGTGGCACCCTCGTCTTCGGCCGGCGCCCGTGCCGGTGCGCAGGACTCCCACACTGTGGGCTCGCTCAGGGCCTTGCGCAGGGGGGCCAGGTGGCGCTCGTAGTGACGCCAGCGCTCCTTTGAGCGGCTGTACAGGGGCTGGCGGACCTGATCGTAACTGGCGGTGGCCACCACCCGCCGGGTCTCGTGAAAGCGCAGGCAGCGCTCGTCCCAGTCCAGCCCGCAGAACTCCACCAACGCGCGGCTGACGCCCTCCTGGTCGCCGACCAGGTCCTCGTAGCGCACCTCCAGCATGGGCAGGTCGAGTACCTCGCGCCAATGGGCCATCAGGCGCTGGTACTGGCGGTAATAGGCCCCCAGGTGGGCCAGGTCATAGGTGTAGGGCTGACCCTCGGCGAAGTGCTGGAAGTAGCACGACAGGCAGGTGTCCAGGGGGTCGCGCATGCAGTGGATGATGCGCGCCCCGGGGAACAGCATGGATATGAGCCCCAGGTGCAGGAAATTGCCCGGCATCTTGTCGGTGATCCGCAGGGCGTCCGGCGTGGCGAGCCCGGCGATGTAGTCCAGATAGCGCTGCGCCAACGGGTCCAGGCGCTCCGGACCGAGGGACTCGACGCAGCGCGGGTAGGGTGCCTCGGCCGCCAGGTCGGCGACGATGCGGTGCATCTCGTTGAGTTCCCCGGCGCCGAATACGGCGGGGTGGCTGGCCAGGATCTGCTCCACCAGGCTGGTGCCGGAGCGGGGCATGCCGACGATGAACACCGGACGGTCCGAGCGCCGCCGGGCGCGCGGCGCCCGGGCGAGGAAGTCCTTGCCGTACGTGGCCATGAAGGCCTCGATGCGCTGCACGTGGGCCTCGAGGTCGAAGCGCCGGTCGGCCAGCTTGTTGCCCTGACGGTAGTGGGAGAAGGCGCGGTCGTATTCGCCGGCCGCGTCGAGCAGGCGTCCCAGGGCGAAGTGCACCAGGATGCGGTCGTAGACCTCCAGGGCCGGGCCTTCCCCGGCCAGGAGGCGCTCCAGGAGGCCGACGGCCTCGCCGCAGCGCTTGAGCGGGCGGCACAGGGAGGAGAACACCAGGGCCACGTTGACGTCCAGGTCTGCGGCCTCGAGGAACGGGCGCAGCCGTTCATAGGCCTGTTCGAACTCCCCCTGTTTCTCCAGCACGCCGGCCTCGCCGGCGGCGGCCCGGTGGAACCCGGGGTTGAGGGCCAATGCCCGGCGATAATTCGCCAGCGCTTCATCGAGACCGCCGGCCTCCATTAATACCGTCGCCAGATTGGCGTGGGCCTCGGGGTACTCGGGGTTGAGCTGCAGGGCCTGCCGGTAGGCCGCCTCGGCCTCCGGGGCGTGCCCCTGTTGGCGCAGGGCGTTGCCCAGGTTGTTGTAGACCTCGGCGCGCCCCGGATCCAGCGCCAGGGCCTGGCGGTAGTGATTCACCGCCTCATCGAGACGCTGCTGGCGCAGGCGCACGTTGCCCAGGTTGCAGTGGCTCGAGGCATTGGGGTGCCGCTCTAGGACGTCCTCATAGCACTGGGCCGCCTCGTCCAGGCGGGCCAGGTCCATGAGGACGCTGCCGAGGTTGTTGAGCGCCTCCTCGTAGTCGGGCTTTAACGCCAGGGCCTGGCGGTAGGCGGCCTCCGCCTCCGGCAGGCGTCCCTGGCGGTGCAGCGCGTTCCCCAGACTGAGTTGGGCCGGGGCGAGTTCCGGGTTGTGCCTCAGCGCCTCGCGGTAGGCCTCCTCGGCCTCGGTAAGACGGGTCTGCTCGCTCAGGGCATTGCCGAGATTGTGCCAGGCCTCGGCAAGGTTTGGGTTGAGCTTCAAGGCTTCCCGAAAGGCGGCCTCGGCCTCGCCGTGGCGCGCCAACCCCTGGAGTATGTTGCCCAGGTTGTAGTGGGCCTCGGCCAGTCCCGGCGCCAGGCGCACGGTCTCGCGCTGGCTGGCCAGGGCTTCGTCGAGTCTGCCCCGGGCCTGCAGCAGGTTGGCGATCTGGGCATGGGCGGCGAAGACATCGGGTTTGAGGCGCAGGACTTCCCGGTAGCTGTCCAGGGCCGGGTCTTGTTGGCCTTGCGCCTCCAGTGCCTTGCCTAGATTGAAGTGGATCTCGGGCCGGTCGGGCTGCAGCTGCGCCGCCTGGCGAAAGCAGGCCTCGGCCTTGGCGAGATCGCCCAGCTGCCCGGCGAGGCTGCCCTGCATGAACCAGGCCTCGGCGTCCGCCGGATTGAGGCGGCAGGCCTCGTCGAACAACTCCCTGGCATGGGGCGGCTTGCCTGCCTGGAGGGCGGCGTAGGCCTCCTGCTTCCTGGCCTGAGCCTGATCTGCGTGGTGATTGTCGGTCATGGTTGTTGTTGCCCTAATGCGTCGGATTGTTCCCCAAGGCCTGCCGCAGGGGCTCCAGGTGGCCCGCGTAGTGCCGCCACTTGCCCACCGATGAGGAATACATGGGCTGGCGGACCTGGTCGTAACTGGCGGTGGCCACCAGCCGCCGGGTTTCGTGGAACTGCAGGCAGCGGTCGTCCCACTCCAGGCCGCAGAACTCGACAATCGCCCGGCTTATGGCCTCCTGGTTCGCCACCATGTCTTCGTAACGCACCTCCATGACGGGGACGTCGAGCAGGGGGAGCCAATGGGCCATGAGCCGCTCGTAGTGGCGATAGTAGGTGCCCAGCTGCCCGAGGTCGTGGCTGTAGGACAGCACCGCGAAGTTCTGGAAATAACAGGACAGACAGGTGTCCAGGGGATCGCGCACGCAGTGGATAATGCGCGCCTCGGGAAACAGCAGGTTGATCAGCCCCAGGTGCAGGAAGTTTGAGGGCATCTTGTCGGTCACCCGCAGGCTCTGCCCGGGGGACAGCGCATCCAGGTGATCCAGGTAGCGCTTCGCGACCTTGTCACAGGCGCCGGGCGTCAGGGATGACACGCACTGGGGATAAGGGGTCTGTCCGCCGAGCTCATGGGGAAGATCCGCGACGATGCGATGCATCTCTTCCAGCTCGCCGGCGCCGAACACGTCGGGGTGGCTGGCCAGGATCTGTTCCACCAGGCTGGTGCCCGAACGGGGCATGCCGACGATGAATACGGGGCGCTGGGACCGGTTGTCCGCCCGCGGCGCATGGGCCATGAAGTCCGGGGAGTAGGCGGTGATGATACCGTCCACGTAACGGGCGTACGCCTCCAGGTCAAAGCGCCGCGCGCTCAGGCCGTTTGCGGTTCGAAAGTGCGGGAAGGCCTTGTCGTATTCCTTGGCGCTGTCGTAAAGGCGTCCCAGCATGAAGTGCAGGGTGATCTCCTCGAAGACATCCAGGCGCCACGCCTGCTTGTCGGCAAGGATCGCCTCCATGAGCGCGATGGCCTCGTCACAGCGATCGAGGGGCCGGCAAAGCGCGGCCAGGACCAGCGCCATATTAGTGTCCGCCTTGCCGGCGTCCAGCAGCGGCTTCATGAGGTCATAGGCCTGCTGAAAGCAGCCCTGCTTTTCCAGGATATCGGCCAGTCCGGCCACCGCCCGTGGCGCGTCGGGCTTCAGGGCGAGGGCGCGGCGAAACGACTCGCCGGCCTCGTCGGGCCGGCCCATGAGCATCAGCGCGCTCCCGAGATTGGCGTGGCCCTCGTGGGCCATGGGGTGGTTGGGATTGAGCGCCAACGCCTTGCCGTAGGCATCTGCGGCCTGCGGATACTCACCCAGGTAGCGCAGGGCATTGCCCAGGTTGTTGTAAATCTCCGCCCGCCCCGGCTCGAGCACCAGGGCCCGGCGGTAATGTTCTACCGCTTCATCGAGATGCTGCTGACGGGTGTAGACATTGGCCAGGCTGTAGTGGGCGTAGGCGGTGGGCTGTTTCTCAACAAGCACCCGGTAACAGGCCGCCGCATCCTCGAGCCGTTCAAGCCCGAAAAAGGCGTCACCCAGATCTTTCAATAGAGCGGCATTATCGGGCGCGCCCCTGAGCGACTCTCGGTAGTGGGCGATGGCCTCATCTACCCGGCCGAGCGCGGCGCTCGCCCTTCCCAACAGGTACCGGCCCTCGGCGTCCGCAGGATCGGCGGCGCACAGGCGGGTGAGCAGGGCGTGGGCGTCTTCGTTGTTGCCTCGCTGAAGGAGCGATTTGGCCTCGTCCTTTTGCCGGACGGGCGGGGGAAGGGTGTCCTCATCGTCCCCGCCGAGGACGCTTCGCAGCGGCGCCAGTTGGTCGGCATAACGCCGCCAGCGCTGCACCGAGCGGGTATACATGGGCTGGCGGGGCTGGTGAAAGTTCAGGCAGCGCTCGTCCCACTCCAGGCCGCAGTGCTCCGCCAGCGCCCGGCTGATGCGCTCCTGATCGTTGACCAGATCCTCGTAGCGTACTTCCAGGATGGGCATCTCGAGTACGGTGCCCCAGTGGTCCATGATGCGCCGGTACTGGCGGTAGAACTCGCCCAGGTGGGACAGGCGGAAGGTGTAGGCATAGGCGGGGCTGAAGTTCTGGAAATAGCACGACAGGCAGGTATCCAGGGGATCGCGCACGCAGTGGATGATGCGCGCCCGGGGGAACAGCTGGCTGATGAGCCCCAGGTGCAGGAAGTTGGCCGGCAGTTTGTCGATGATCCGCACCGCTTCCTCCGGGGCGTCCTGCGCGAGGCGGTCGAGATAGCGCCGGGCGAGGGTGTCGCACTGTCCGGGCGTCAGTTCTTGCACACACCGGGGGTAGGGTGCCCCGGTGCCGATCAAGGCGGGCAGGTCACCCGCGATGGCGGGAATCTCCTCCAGCTCCCCGGCACCGAAAACGGCCGGGTGGCTGGCGAGGATCTGCTCCACCCGGCTGGTGCCCGAGCGGGGCATGCCGACGATGAATACCGGGCGCTCGGTGCGGACGGCGGCCCGCGGCGCGCTGGCCGTGAATGCCGGGGTATAGGTCTCGATGGTCGCGGTGACGTAATCGGCATGGGACCGGGGATCGAACGGCCAGCGGTGGGCCTTGATGTCGTTGCCCTGGCGATAGTGGCCGAAGGCGGCCTCGGTATCGCCCTTGGCGTCGTAAAGCGCGCCGAGGCGAAAGTGCACCGCGGTGCGTTGATCGTTGTCCAGGCGCGGGCGCTCGCCTTCCAGCAGTCGCTCCAGCAGTCCTATGGCCTCATCGGTGTGCCCCAGGGACCGGGCCAGGGCGGTGAAGATCATGGCCGCCTCGAAGTCCATATCGCCCTTGTCGATAAAGGGCTTGAGGCATTGATAGGCCAGCTCGAAGTCGCCCTGGCGCTCATGGGCCTGGGCGATGCCCAGGATCGCCTTTCGGCAGTCCGGGTCGTACTGCAGGGCGCTGCGATAGACCTCCAGCGCCTCGTCGAGCTTGCCTTGAAGGGCCAGGGTGGCCGCCAGATTGATATGCGCCGGGATGGACTGGGGCTTGATCTGAAGGGCCTGGCGGTAGCAGGCCGCGGCCTCGGCGTGGCGGCCCTGGAGGGTGAGGAGGTTGCCGAGGAACTGGTAGGCCTCGCCGCGCTGGGGGTCGCGGTCAATGGCCTGGCGGTAGGCGGCCTCGGCCTCGTCGGGGGCACCCAGCTGGCTGTGCAGGTTGCCGAGCATGACCCACGCCCGAGCGTGGGTCGGGTCAAGACGGCAGGCCTCGACGTAGCGCGCCCGCGCCTGCTCGACCTTGCCCGTTTGCAGATAGGTGTCGGCCTCCTGTCTTTTGATGCGGGCTAAAAAGGTATCGAGGTTCTCTGCCATGTGAATTCCCGTGAAAGCCTGGTATATGCTCACAATTGCGGTTGATCGCCCGCCAGGGCCCGGCGCAGGGGTTCGAGGTGGCGCTCGTAGTGGCGCCAGCGCTCCACCGAGCGGTTGTACAGGGGTTGGCGCACCTGGTCGTAGCTGGCGGTGGCCACCACTCGCCGGGTCTGGTGAAAGCGCAGGCAGCGCTCGTCCCACGCCAGGCCGCAAAAATCCACCAACGCCCGGCTGATGTCCTCCTGATTTTCGACCAGGTCCTCGTAACGCACCTCCATCATGGGTATGTCGAGCGCCTTGCGCCAGTGCGCCATGATCCTCTCGTACTGGCGGTAATAGAAGCCCAGGTGGGAGAGATCGTAGCTGTACGAGATGGTCACGAAATTCTGGAAATAACACGACAGGCAGGTATCCATGGGGTCGCGTATGCAGTGAATGATGCGCGCCCCGGGAAACAGCTGGGCGATGAGCCCCAGATGCAGAAAGTTGGCGGGCATCTTATCGGTGACCCGCCGCGCCTCAGGCGGGGCGAAGCCGGACAGGTGGTCGAGATAACGCTGGGCGAGGCCGTCGCAGTAGGCAACGGACAGTTCCTGTGCGGCCTGTGGGTACGGCCGGCCGTCTGCGGCCTCGGGCATGTCGACGCTGATCTTGTGCATTTCCTCCAGTTCCCCGGCGCCGAATACGTCGGGGTGGCTGGCGAGTATCTGTTCCACCAGGCTGGTGCCGGAGCGGGGCATGCCGACGATGAACACCGGACGGTCGCTGCCATGGGTGGCGCGCGCGGCCCGGGCCATGAACTGGGGGGTGTAGGTGCTGATGATCCCGTCGACATAGCGTTCATGGGCGCCGGGATCGAAGTCCCGGCCTGCTGTCAGATTGCCCTGCTGATAGTGATGGAAGGCCCGGTCGTAGTCGCCTTCGGCATCGAGGAGGCGGCCGAGGGTAAAGTGCAGCATGATGCCTTCGTAAAAATCGGGCTGAGGACCCTCGCCGGCCAGCAGTCCTTCCATCAGTGCGACGGCCTCCCTGCAGCGTTGCAGGGGGCGGCACATGGCGGCAAGCACCAGTGCAACATTGGTGTCTGCTTCTCTGCGTTGCAGAAATGGCTGCACAAGGGTATACGCCTTCTCGAATTCGCCCTGTCTTTGCAGCACGTTTGCTTCCCCCGCGACGGCCCGTTGCGAGTCGGGCTTGAGGGCCGTGGCCTGTTGAAAAGCCGCGCGCGCGTCCTCCAACCGGTTCAAGATCAGCAATACCGTTCCCAGGTTGGTATACCCTTCGTGGGCCAAGGGGTGATCGGGGGCGATCTGCAGCGCCTCGCGGAAGGCGACCTCCGCCTGGTCGTACTGACCCAGGTGGCGCAGGGCGCAGCCCAGGTTGTTGTAGATCTCCGCGCGGCGGGGCGCCAGGGCCAGGGCACGGCGGTAGTGGAATACCGCCTCCTCGAGCCGCTGTCGGCCCATGTGGATATTGCCCAACTGATAATGGGCAAAGGTGCCGGGGGCCCGTTTCAGCGATGCCTCATAGCAGGAGACCGCCTCGTCCAGGCGCTCCAGTGCGGTGAGGGCCGCCGCCAGCTCGTTCAGCGTGTCTGCATCATCGGGCTCGAGCCTGAGGGATTCACGGTAATTGGCCGCGGCAGACTCGTGCTGGCCAAGGGGCGTGGCGGCGCGGCCCAACAGGCGGCGGATCCCGGCATCGTCCCCTGCCAGTTCACAGGCCCGGGTCAGTACCGCCTGTGCCCGCGCCGGGTCGCCGGCCTCGAGCAGGGCCTGTGCCTCGCGTTTGTACGCCTCGGCCAGGTGATCGGCGTTTTCGGGGCGGGCCCCCGGGGCCGGATGGCCGCCTCCCTTGATATTGTCCCTGGCATCGTAAAGCGCCTTCAAGCGGGCCAGCACGGCGGAGCGTTGCTCATCGTCCAGGCGCGGATGTTCAGCGTCCAGGAGCCCCTCCAGTAGCCCTATGGCCTCGTCGTGCGCGCCCTGAAGCGCCAGCGTGGCGGCCAGGTTGACGCGGGCCGGGATGGAGTCGGGTTTGATCTGCAGGGCCTGGCGGTAGCAGGCGGCGGCCTCGGCGTGGCGGCCCTGGGGGGCGAGCAGATTGCCGAGGAACTGGCAGGCCTCGCCGCATTGGGGATCGTGGTCGAGGGCCCGGCGGTAGGCGGCCTCCGCCTCGGCTGTGGCGCCGAGGCGGCTGTCCAGGTTGCCGAGGGCGACCCACGCCCGGGCGTCGCTGGGATCGAGGCGGCAGGCCTCGGCATAGCCCGCCCGGGCCTGCCCGATCTCACCGGCTTGCAGGTGCGCGTCGGCCTCTTGCATCTTGAGGCGGGCCGATGACTTGTCCGGGTTCTGCGTCACGAGGCTATCTGTGGGTGTGCGTGGCGCCGGGTGGCGGCTATTCCTGCGCCAGGGCCCGCCGCAGAGGCTCGAGCTGGCGCTCGTAATGGCGCCAGCGCTCCACCGAGCGGCTGTACAGGGGCTGGCGCACCTGGTCATAACTGGCGGTGGCCACCGCCCGTGACGTCTCGTGAAAGCGCAGGCAGCGCTCGTCCCACGCCAGGCCGCAATGTTCGACCAGCCCCCGGCTGACGGCCTCCTGGTCATTGACCAGGTCCTCGTAACGCACCTCCAGTATGGGCGTGTCGAGCACCTGCTGCCAATGGGTCATCAGGCGCCGGTAGTTGCGGTAGAACGTGCCCAGGTGGTCGAGGTCGAAGGTGTAGGAGAGTCCCGGGCTGAAGTTCTGGAAGAAGCACGACAGGCAGGTGTCCAGGGGGTCGCGCACGCAGTGGATGATGCGCGCCTCGGGGAACAGCATGGCGATCAGGCCCAGATGCAGGAAGTTACTGGGCATCTTGTCGGTGACCCGCGCCGCCGCCGGCGGCGGTGCGAGCTCGCTCAAGTGATCCAGGTAACGCGCGGCGAGCCGGTCGCACTGGTCAACGGTCATCTCCTGCACCGCCTGGGGGTAGGCCGCCTTGGAACCGGTGGCGGCGGGCAGTTCGGCGACGATGCGGTGCAGTTCCTCGAGCTCCCCGGCGCCGAACACGTCGGGGTGACTGGCCAGGATCTGTTCCACCAGGCTGGTGCCCGAGCGGGGCATGCCGACGATGAATACCGGTCGCTCGGAGCCATGGGTGGCGCGCGGCGCCGCCGCCAGGAAGTCCCGGGTGAAGGTCTTGATCAGGGCCTCGATGCGGCGGTGGTGGGCCTCGATGTCGAAGGGCCAGAGGCGCGCCTTGATTTCGTTTCCCCGCGCCACGTTGGCGAATGCGGTCTCGTATTCGCCCTTTTTATCATAGAGGTTGCCCAGCTCGCCGTGCAGGACGGCCCGGTAGTCATCGCTCAGGGGCGGTGTTTGCGCCAGCAACTGCTCCAGCAGGGCAATGGCCTCGTCGCACCGCCCCAGGGGCCGGCACATGGCGGCGAACACCGCCGCCGTAAAGGCATCGACGTGTTCGGCATCGAGGAAGGGCCGCAGGCGGGCATAGGCCTGTTCGTGCCGGCCCTGTTTTTCCAGGATGTTTGCCTCACCGATGGCGGCGCGGCGGTTGCCGGGGTCGATCTGCGCGGCCCTTTGGTGACATGCCATGGCCTCGTCCAGGTTGGCGATCTGGATCAACGCGGTGCCCAGGTTGTTCAGGACATCCACCTGGTCGGGCTTGAGGCGCAATGATTCCCGGTAGGCGAGGATGGCGTCGATGTAACGCCCCATCTTGTTGAGCAGGTTGGCGAGGTTGTGGAAGGCATCGGCGAAGTCCGGCCGCAGCTGCAGCGCCTCGCGATAGGCGGCCTCCGCCTTGCGGTACTGGTAGCGCTCCGTCAGCGCCAGCCCCAGGTTGTTGTGGGCCTCGGCGAAGTCCGGTTTGAGCCACAGGGCCTGGCGATACGCGGCGATGGCCTCGGCATAACGTTTGGTCTCTTTGTACGCGTTGCCCAGATTGTAATGGGCCTCGGCCATCTCCGGCGCCAGGCGCACCACCTCCCGCTGGCTGGCCACGGCCTCTTCGTGTTGCCCCTGGGCCTGGAGCAGATTGCCCAGTTGGGCATGGGCGGCGGTGAAATCGGGCTTGAGCTGCACCGCCTGGCGGTAGCAGGCCAGGGCCTGCTCGTCATGCCCCTGATCTTCGAGGGCCTTGCCCAGGTTGAAGTGGGCCTCCGGGCGCCCGGGCTGCAGGGCCACCGCCCGGCGCAGGCAGCCCTCGGCCTCCTGCACCAGGCCCAACTGGCCGTTGAGGGTCCCCAGCATGAACCACGCCTCTCCATCCTCGGGGTTCAGCCGGCTGGCCTCGCTGTACAGGGCCTTCGCCTCGTCCAGCTCACCGGCCTGGAGGCACTTGAAGGCGCGCTGCTTGGCGCTGTAGGCGGCGTCGCGCTGGGGGTCCCGGTGGGCCATGGCCTCGGGGGAGGTTTCCCACACGGCGGGCTCGTCGAGGCCCTTGCGCAGGGGCGCCAGATGGCCCTCATAGTGACGCCAGCGTTCCACCGACCGGTCGTACAGGGGCTGGCGGACCTGGTCGTAGCTGGCGGTGGCCACCAGGCGCCGGGTCTCGTGAAAGCGCAGGCAGCGCTCATCCCAGTCCAGGCCGCAGAACTGCACCAGGGCCCGGCTGATGCCTTCCTGGTCGGCCACCAGGTCCTCGTAGCGCACCTCCATCATGGGCAGGTCGATCACCTCGCGCCAATGGGCCATGAGACGCCGGTATTGCCGGTAATAGGCCCCCAGTTGGGCCAGGTCATAGGTAAAGGATTGCCCCTCGGCGAAGTGCTGGAAGTAGCACGACAGGCAGGTATCCAGGGGGTCGCGCACGCAGTGGATGATGCGCGCCTCGGGGAACAGCTGGTTGATCAGCCCCAGGTGCAGAAAGTTGGCCGGCATCTTGTCGGTGACCCGCAGGGCCTCGGGCGAGGCCAGGCCGGCGACGTAGTCCAGGTAACGCTGGGCCTGTTCCCCGCACTGGTCCGCGGTGAGGGACTCGACGCAGCGCGGGTAGGGCGTGCGGGTGTCCAGCGCCGCGGGCAGGTCGGTGGTGATGGCGTAGATCTCCTCCAGCTCCCCGGCGCCGAACACGGCGGGGTGGCTGGCCAGGATCTGCTCCACCAGGCTGGTGCCCGAGCGGGGCATGCCGACGATGAATACCAGGCGTTCGGCGCCGGGGCGGTGAGCGGCGCGCGGCGCCCGGGCCATGAATTCCTTGCTGTAGGTCTCCATGAAGGCCTCGGTATGGCGCACATGCTCTTCCAGGTCGAAGCGCCGGTCCGCCAGGGCGTTGCCCTGGCGGTAGTGGTCGAAGGCCCGGTCATACTCGCCGGCGGCATCCAGGAGTTTGCCCACGGCGAAGTGCAGCAGGATGTGATCGTAGACGTCCAGCGCCGGTCCTCCGCCGGCGAGCATCCGCTCCATGCGTTGGACGGCCTCGTCGCTGCGACCCACGTGACGGCACAGGTAGGCGAACGACAGGATCATGTTGGCGTCCGCGGCGTCGGCGTCCAGGTAGGGCCGCAGCAGGGCGTGGGCCTGCTCGTACTGACCCTGCTTTTCCAGGACGTTGGCCTGGCCCGCCACGGCCGCGGGGAAGTCGGGCTTGAGGGCCAGTGCCTTGGCGTAGCTCGCCTGCGCCTCGTCGTAGCGGTTCAGTTGCAGCAGCACCGTGCCCAGGTTGGCGTGGGCCTCGTGGGCCATGGCGTGGTCGGGCTGCAGCTTCAGCGCCTCGCGGTAGGAGGCCTCGGCGTCGGCGTAACGGCCCAGGTGGCGCAGGGCGTTGCCCAGGTTGTTGTAGAGCTCGGGGCGCTCGGGCTCGAGGGCCAGTGCCCGCTGGTATTGGGTGACGGCCTCCCCGAGACGCTGCTGGCGGGTGCGCACGTTGGCCAGGTTGTAATGGAGCAGGGCGGTGGGGGCCAGTCCCAGGGCCGTCTCATAACACTGGGCCGCCTCGTCGAGGCGGTTCAGCTCGTTGAGGGCGGTGCCCATGTTGTTCAGGGCCTCGCTGTAGTCGGGCTGCAGGCGCAGGGTCTGGCGGTAGTGCTCCACCGCCTCCTCGCGCCGGCCCAGGCAGAACAGGGCGTTGGCCAGGTTGCAGTGGCCCTCGGCGAAGTCGGGTTTGACCGCCACCGCCTGGCGCCACGCGGCCGCCGCCTCCTCCATGCTGCCCAGGTGCACATTGATCACGCCCAGCATGTGCCAGGACTGGGCATCGCCGCCGTCGATCTCGCAGATGCGCGTGTACATGGCCTTGGCCGGCTGCAGCTGGTTTTGCTGCAGCATGGCCTGGGCCTGTTCTTTCAGGAATGCCGGATTAGGATTGCTGCCCGTCATGGTGATGCACTGGCCCCGTGATGTATGAAAGTCTGGTTGTCTTGTCTTGGCGCCTCATCACCCCCCGTGGGCGGCGACAGGCGCCCATTGACCGCTTGGCGCCGGTTGTCCGGTTATTGTCCCTGCGGGAGGGGAAAGGCCCGTCTACCCGTCTTGAGGCACGCATCCCGCATGCCCGCTGCAAAAGACCGCCGCGCCGCTCAAGGCATCGGTATGAGCGGCGGTGATCGCTTTCAAAAGAGTGTCCGGCCATGGGCGGCCCGCCGTCGCCGGCGCCTTTCCCTCAGTAAAATAGCGGCAAGCAGGGTGACAATCATGAACGGTCCCGTCGCGCCGCTGCGGCTGCCGGTGCCGGTGACCGAGGTGGAAGACCCGGACCCCGTGGAGCTGCTGACGCCGGCGGTGCTGTCGGTCTGGTCGGTATTATTCGAGGTGTCGGGGTCGGATTCACTGGCGCTGACCGTGGCGACGGCCGTGATGGTCTGGGCGGCGCTGAAGGTGCCGTTGATGTCCACGGTCTTGGGCGCGCCGGGATCCGCCTTGATCGAGCCCAGCGGGCAGGTGAGGGTGGCCGTGGGCCCATCGTATGTGCAGTTGCGCTTGAAGTCGTCACTCGGCTGGGGCTGTCGCCCAGGCCGCTGGTGGGTGCCCCGTTGGCCTTGATCTTCAGCTGCAGCTTGAGGGTCACCCCGGTGGCGGTGTCAGGGCCGGTATTGGTGACGATCACCTGGTAGGTGAACGGCTGACCGAACTGGGGGGTGCCCACGCCCTTAATGACCACACCCAGGTTCGCCGCCAGGCCGACCTTGGTGATGAAGGCGTCCTGGGTCCCGGCGGGTGACTTCAGCTGCGGCTGCTGGGCGGTCTTCGTGACGGGAAAGTCGCCGGAGGAGGTGCCGCCCACCACATAGGCGGTGTTGGCCCCATCCAGGGTGATGCCCATGCCGTGGTCATCGATGGACCCGCCCAGATACGCGGAGTAATTGAGCGTAGCGCCGGTCGCGTCGATGCTGGTGATGAAGCCGTCATAGTACTGGTTGCCCCCGAAGCCGTTGGTCAGGCCAGTGACGGCGGGCTGGGTGGGGAAATCGCTGGAGATGGTGGAGCCGGTGACATAGGCCCGCCCGTTGGGGTCCACGGCGATGGCGTTGATCGTGGTGTCCGCAGTGCCGTTGGAGAGCGAATGCCCGCCCAGGAGCGTTGAATAGATACGTTGGTTGGTGGAACTCCCCAGATTCAAACTGGCAACGAAGCCTATCCGAGTCCAGGTGCCGCTGCCCAGCGCGGAGTCATATGCATTGTTGGGCGTTACCGGGAAATCAATTTTTGATGAAGTGGCGCCGGCAATATACACCCGGTCCACGCCCGCCACCGCAATGCCATAGGCGGCATCATCGGCGCTGCCACCGAAGAAGGTGAATCGTTTCAAGGTGTTTTGTGCAGTGCTTGCGTCGAGGTCGAGCTTGAGAACGAAAGCGTCTCTTGCGCCTTGGTTGTTTGGTTGAAATGCATTGGGAGGGAAGGAGAAGCCCGACGGAAGGAAATCCGTGTTGTCGCACATGGTCTCGCCGGTGATATAGACCTTGCCCTGATCGTCCAGCGCGACACCGTAGGCGAGGGTGTTTTGGGCTCCACCCAGATAGGTGGAATAGAGCAGGCCGTTGGCCCCTTGCGAAGGGTCGAGCTTGAAGAAGAAGCCGGCGTTTTCAAAACTCGTAGACGTCTTTGATGAGTCGATAGCATTGCCGATTATGGGAAAGCCCGTCGAACTGGTAGTCTGGGTGCTAGGAGCGGACCTTGTCCATCCTGCTACATATGCATCGCCGCCGCTGTCTACGGCTAGTCCCAAACCCGCCTCAAACAGCCCACCGCCAACACATGTTGAGTAGGACAGCTTCCCTGTGGTATCGAGAATGGACAGAAAAACGTCTCCGTCATTTATGCTGCACCTGTGATATTCGTTTAGTACAGGAAAGGCATTGTTGTTGACGTTTCCCGCGGTTCCACCAGTCACATAAATGCTTCCCTTGCTATCCAGAGCAATGGCATTGCCCATTTCCACGCCGGGTGAAGTCGATAGTTCATTACTTCCGCTTGAGCCCAGGTAGGTGGAAAAGGCGATGCTCCCGTCGGGCTTCAGCTTCGTCACAAAGGCATCCGTTCCCCCGCTTTCCGGTGTGGAGGTCCCGGGGAAATTGGCCGACTTGGTGGCCCCGGTGATATACATGTTGCCCGAGGTGTCCACGGCCACCGCCCGGGCCTCGTCATCGGCCAGGCCGCCCAGGTAGCTGGAGTAATTCAACGCCGGATCGATAATCAGCGGGCGCCGAGGGTCATACTCGCCCAGGTCGAAGGCCACCACGGCGCCGCGGCGCACGTAGCGGGCCGCCACCGGGACCCGGGCGCCGCCGATGCGCTGGTAGGCTACCGGCGCATGGTGCACCACCCTTTGGCCGCCCACCGCCAGCACCAGATTGCCCTGGTCGTCGATGCGCGAGGCATCCGCGCCGTCGAAGCGCAGGCGCACGGCCTTGGGGTCGGCCCCCGGGGCGACGATGAAGTCGTATTCCAGATGGCCCCGCCGGCCGTGATAGACCAGATCCACGCCGGGGTAGACCCCCGACTCACGCACCTCCCGGTAGGTGGGAATGCCGGTATGCCAGCGGGACGGGTCGTCGCCGATGTAGTAATTGCGCCGCCCGGGCAGGGGCGCCGCCCCGGCGATCGTCGCGGCGGGTGCGGCGTCCACCAGGTGCATGCGCAGCACCCGCGAGACGCCCCTGTCGCCCGTCTTCAGGGAAAACACCGCCTCGGCGGGCGTCACGTAGAGTGCATAGCCCGCGCCCCGGGCAAGGAACGCCACCGACGGGTCGGTCTGCCCCCGGTTGGCCTCGAAGGCCAGGGGGTGAGGGGGGAGGCTCAGGGCCTGGGAGGCCCGGCCGTCGGGGGCGAAGCACAGCATCAATGGGAACAGGGTCAGCGCCATGGCCGCGGCGCCCGCCCACCGCCTAGTCCCGGACATATGTCTATTATGTCTATATGGAGAGGGCAGCCACTGAAGCGGATGCAACGTGAAACCCCGAAGCGACCGCAGGAACGGCCTCGGGTGGGGGAGTACCTTCATTATTGAGCCCTTTGCCCAACTACCGGGCGCCAATATCTAATATTTCTTAAATATCTTTATACGTTCGCCAGGCAAAAAAATCAAGCTGCAATCCCCCACCCCCAACCCCAGGTCACCCTATATATATCACTATAATTCAATGCCTTGAATCATATTCCGCCCGCCGCCCACGCCCCTCAATCGAGGACACCCACCCATTCGATTTCACCCTCAATCGAGGACACCCACCCATTCGATTTCAGGCCAAGTCTTGCCCCTATTTTTCGGGACACCCACCAAAGACAACGATCAATTTCGGGACAATTTCGGGACACCCACCAACAATTTCGGGACACCCACCAAAGATAACGGTTGCGCGTTTCGGGCGGGGGAATTGCGCCCCATGTGACGGCCGTCTATTTGTGGGTTATCATTTTACGGTTGTAGGCAAGCCGGCCGGTCAGGCGCACAGCCTGGTTGGCCAGCCGATTGCGTGGGAGCCCTTGGTGGGTTAACCTTCCTCCCCTTATCGCGCATGCAGTCAATATCCGGAGAGGTGTCCGAGCGGTCGAAGGAGCACGCCTGGAAAGTGTGTGTACGTTAATAGCGTACCGAGGGTTCGAATCCCTCCCTCTCCGCCATTACCTTCCTTTAATATAAATTAAATCAATACATTATACCGGCTGCTCAAGAACTGGTCCCCCACCTGGTCCCCCGCTTGGCGGCTGCGATGCTGCTATCCACCGATGGCCGGATTTCTGTTTGTGATTTTTTCTAAGAACGAGGCCATTCAATGGATACTTCGAAGGTCGGAGTAGCCCGTCGCGCTTGGCGCTTTGTTATTCCCCGGCACCGTCTGCTGGGGTTAGACCCCGAAAGCGTAAGTTTGAGCGGGTCTATTCATGCGCAACGTCCGCCGGGGCCGGCGCTGCCTTCTAAACCTTATGTCGGACTCTGAACGACCCTTGCTGCCACGCGAGGGTGGCGGCCGTTAAGTCAAGGCAGAGATTTTGCTATTTGCCGTCCTCCTTGCCGGCTTTATCAAGATTGACGTTCGGCATGGCATTGATGGTCTTGACGAGTTCGGCCTGGCGGCGCGTGCCGGTCTTTTCCAGTGTCCGCTTGAGCTGGTAGCGCACCGTGTTGATGGAGACTTGGCTGTCCTCGGCGACCTCATCCAGGGCTTTGCCTTCGGCCAGGGCGATGGCCACGCGGGCTTCGGCCGGGGTAAGCCCGAACAGCGTCTGCAACTGTTCGCTCGTGAGCGGTGCGCGGGCCTGGGGATCAGAAACGACAAGAAGGGCCACCGGACGCTGCCAATGCAGGCAAAGCGGCGATGAGGGGCTAAGCGGCAGCGCCATCATCTGATACGGGCTTCCTCCGTCGGGCCGTGGCAGGGCCTGGATCCCGCTCACACCTTGTTTGAACACGCGGTCCAGGAGTTGCTCCAGGGACGCTTGGTATTGGACATTAAGCCCCGCCAATCGAAACGACCGCACGCCCATCGCCGAGTTGTCAGCCAGCCACTGATCAGCCGCCCGGTTGTGGAACGCCATGAAGCCGTTTTCATACACCAGCAGGATAGGACAATCCAGGGCGTCCAGGGTCTGCGCCTGCAGATCCGCGCTCAGCTTCAGACGCATCATTTCACGATGCAGTCGCCCGGCTATTTCAAGATGGGGTTCCAGCCGCTTCAGCCAGGCCAGTTCGTCCTCGCCCATGGGTGGCTGGTCACCGCCTCGGATGAAGCCGATGGCGGAGCTGAGAGGAGTGGTGCTGCGTGTTCGATAGCCGGTGACGTGATAGATGTCGTTAGGAAATAGAAATTCATTGTGAAACGGATCACTTGCCAGATATTGCCGATCGAAGACGCGGGTATTGACGAGCCATTTACTCGCATGCTTCAGGGAATACTTGAACATTCGATCTTTTGAGTGCCAATACTCGGCAGATTCTACCTGAATCTCCATCGAGAAGTTGGAAGACGGCAAGGCATAGGTGATGTCCTGCAGCTGCTGATTCCACAGGAAGTAGTGTGCGCCCCGCGCCTCGATAAGCCTTGAGAACTCATCCATGAACGACACCCAGGCCTGCGGGTCGAGGGCGGCGTTATACAGATGCTCCAGCGCCCGCGCGAAAGCGCGCTCAGTCATCGCCTCTTGCTCCTGTTCACTGTCAACAGTGGATCAGTTTCAGACGGACAGAGGCCGGGTCATGACGCCGGCTCTTTGGAATATTGAAATATACCACTGTTTTGCGATTCTCATATGACGCCTGTGTATATTAGTAAGTAGAGAATATTTGATGGATCAATGCCTGGCTCCCCATCAACAAAAAAGTGAGCCCGCATAATCCATATGGGTGATGACGCTGCCCGTAGCGCGCGGTAGCTTAAAGACGGGCGAGGGTGGAATGATTAAGCCAGGGCTAGGGCACCGACTCGTAGTAGCCGGCGGTTCGTCCTGCAAGGGCATGATGACCGCGTCATTAGAAAGCAAGACTGTAGCGGTTATCCTGTCAGAGCAGGAACCATCAAAGAAATGGCGAATAGAAGCGCAGGGAGGAGCGGGGAGGGCAAGTAAGAGGGAGCTTGCCTTCCTGGCCAAGGATGGGCCGGGGGCCAGGCAAGCGATGGAGGCGCAGTCGGTGGGATTGGTAGTATCGATGCTGTGTACTCTTGTTACTCCATCATGCCGTAGGGTAATCCCCCCATTTTTAGCGGTGATGGATTCAGGGGGGATTACCCGAATCCGGTCCTGCGTCGCCTCCTGCCCGGGAGGGTGGCCGAATGCCCGTGGAACGGGTGGCCGAATCAGCGTGGAATCAGTGGCCGAATGGGCGTGGAATACGCAAGAAGGTGTGGTAGAGGACTTTACCCACCGCCAACTAGTCGTATCAACTATTCTCTGATGGCGGGCGCCCTTTAGAATTGTTGGAAATATCAGCAGGTGGGCTCCAAAAAGGCTGCCTCAGCTCGTGCCTGTCTGCATCCTGTATTTGTCGCCGGACAAAAGAACCGAGCAATAGCCGGGTCGGCTCAGAGCCTTTTTGCCGTCAATTCGTTCCAGGAGGGCGCCGCCGCGTCCAACACCGCATCGGCTCGATCGGCCGCATTCCACACGCGCAGACAGCGTTCCACCTCGCTGCTGATGGCGTCGCTGACACCGTGCAGCAAGGCCATGTATCCGGCATTGGGGTCTTCCAGGGAATTGCTGCGGATACGTCGCGACGCCACGCGCGATAGCGTACTGTAATAATTTATTCGCGCGACGCCGCGATCGACAAGACATTTGTGCTCGGCGTCGGTCAGACCGCTGCCGCCGTGAATCACCAGGGGCACATCGACCACTCGACTGATGCGCGCCAGGCGTTGCAGATCGAGCCGGGATCTTTCCGCGGCCAGGCCATGGCCCGTGCCGATGGACACCGCCAGGAAATCCACCTTGGTTTGCCGCACATATTGTCGCGCCTCATCGGGCCAGGTGAGCATACCCGGCACGCCGTCGGCTTCGTATTCTCCGGCATAGCTGGAAATGACGCCGATCTCCCCCTCGACGGGGATGCCGTGGCCGTGGGCGACCTCCACGATGGCGCGTGTCAGCTCGACGTTTTCCTCAAACGGCAGATGGGACCCGTCGAACATGACGCCGTTGCAGCCATGGCGTATTCCCCGGACCACTCCCGCCATATCCGTGGCGTGATCCAGATGTATGGCCACCGGCGCCGGACTGCGCTGCGCCCCCGCCACGGCGGCCGCTATCAACAGGTCAAAGTCGTAGTATTTGAACTGCGGCACCACGAAGTTCAATATCACCGGCGCGCGGCAGGCTTTCGCCCCCCTCAACACGCCTTGCAGAAATTCCAGGGAGACGATATTGAAGGCGCCCACCGCATAGTGATTGTCGCGGGCATGAAACAGCATGTCCCGCATATTGACTAGTGGCATAGCTCTCTCCCCTTCAGGCGGACAGCGCCGTTAAGTCGCCGCAGCATACATCATCCTTCCTGTACTTTAAGAAGCACGTTTAACGCGTCGTCCAGCGCAGCCAGGGCCGTGCCCATCACCAGTCCGGCGCAGTAATGATACAGCTCCAGGGTGCAGCCGACGGGGGCTTGCAGATTGTCGCGGCCCCGGTTGTCGAAATTCAGCCAGGCCATCACGGGCTGGTCCTCGGCATTGGCGTCGACGCACATCCACACGCGGGATTCGAGGATAATCTCCAGCCCGCGGTGCCCGGGCACCTCGACACGCAAGGGGGATCCCAGGCGCCGCAGGGCGAGGCGTACGTGGTTATAGACCGGCGCCTCGATGGTCTTGGGCATGGTACGCAGCGCCGTGGGTACGGGACGGTCATGCATGAGCCATCTCAACCTGGGTCATTACCCATGGGGGGGCGTTACACGGTTTAACCGTAGCCAACCCAGCCCCTTGGGGGAAGGCGCCGCCGGCGATGTCACCGCCAGGACCCTATCCTGCCCCGGGATAACTATCAATGCCAGTCAATTTTTTCGATGTCTATGATAGACTATTGTCTATCAACAAAAGCCGACCGATCGGCGGGATACGGAGTCATGCGCCATACCACCCTGCGCCAACTGGAAGTCTTCGAGGCGATCGCGCGCCTGGGCAGCTTTACCCGCGCCGCCGAGGAACTGCACCTCACTCAGCCCACGGTCTCCATGCAGATCAAGAAGCTCACCGAAGCGGTGGGCCTGCCCCTGTTCGAGCAGGTGGGGAAAAAGGTATATCTGACCGATGCGGGCAAGGCGTTGCAGCAGTTCTCGCGGGAGATCTTCGACCAGTTCGCCCGCTTCGAGACGCTGCTCGCCGATCTCAAGGGTGTAAAGCAGGGCCGGCTGCGGCTGGCAGTCATCACTACCGCCAAGTATTTCATCCCGCGCCTGCTCGGGCCTTTCTGCCGGCAATACCCCGGCATCGACGTCGCCATGAAGGTCTCCAATCGGGAACGCATCCTGGAGCGATTAGGTACCAACGAGGATGACCTCTATATCCTCGGCCAGGCGCCGGATGAGAGCGACGTGATCGCGGAGCCGTTTCTGCCCAATCCGCTGGTCGTGCTGGCGCCCGCCGACCACCCCCTGGCCCGGCAGAAAAACATTCCACTGCAGCGCCTGGCGGAGGAGCCGTTTTTAGTGCGCGAAGCAGGTTCCGGCACGCGCATCGCCCTGGAGCAGTTGTTCGCGCAACACGGCCTTAAGATGAAAGTGCGAATGGAGCTGGGCAGCAACGAGGCCATCAAGCAGGCCGTCGTGGGCGGCCTGGGAGTATCCGTGCTGTCGAACCATACCTTGACTCCGGACATGCCGACGGAGCAGCTCGCAGTATTGGACGTGAAGGGCTTTCCCATCGAGCGTCACTGGTACGTCACTTATCCCAAGGGCAAACAGCTGTCGGTAGTGGCCAAGGTCTTTGTAGACTACCTGCGCCAGGCGCCGCTGCATATCAGCGACGCCCCGCCCGGAAAAAAGACACGCGCCAAGACCGCCCGCAAACGCAAGGTGCGTCCGGTTTCATCGTAAGCGGCGCGCCAGCGCTGACCCTATTGGTTACAATCATGTCGGCGTATTGACCCGGTGCACGACACTCAGTGGTCGGCTAGAAGCCTGGCGTCGAGGATCTCGTCGAGCTTGTGCAGGGCTGTTTCGATGACGGCGTCGGCGTGGGCGTGATAGTAGCGCAGCGTGCAGTGTACCGGCTGGTGCAGCGTCGCGCGGTGTTCAAAATCGGTCCAGGCCGCCACCGGGATGTCGTTGAGATCGCGATCGACGATGGCCCACATGTCATCTTCGAGAATGAAATCCAGGCTGCGGAGTTTGGGCAGTACGATGCGCAGGGGGGCTTCCAGGCGCCGCAACGCCAGGCGTACGCGATTGTAGCGCTGCGCGTCCACCGACTCGGGGCGCGATCTGAGGACGGGCAGCTCGTTTAGTCTGGATCGGTATGTCATTGGACATCGAGTGACATGACGCAGATTGCCTGGGTAGTACCTAACAGTGTGTTGAAAAACTCCCTGTCCCCGGGGGAGAGGGAGTTTTTCAACACACTGCTAAGGTGAGTATTCTATAAGCCCGTCACGAAGTCCAGCCGCGACTCACGGGTGAAATCCGCCGGCGCCCGGCGCGCAACGCCGCGCCTATTTGGTGAGCCCCATGAACAGAGCGGGGAGGCGTTCCGGCAGGCGTTGGACATGGTCCACCACCGTGTAGTGGTTGGCGCCGAAGATGCGCGACACGTAGTCATCGGCCTGGGGGTCCAGGGTCAGGCAATAGGTGAGCATGCCGCGGCTCGCCAGTTCCTCTACCGCCTTCTTGGTGTCGTGGCGCAGGTATTGCGGGTCGCGCTCATCGATGTCCGCCGGCTCGCCGTCGCTGACCAATAGGATCAATTTCTTCTGTTGGGGTTGGCGCTGCAGAAATCCGGCGGCGTGGCGCAGGGCCCCGCCCATGCGGGTGGAGAGTCCGCCGCGCATCCCGGCCAGGCGCGCCTTGGCGGTGTCGTCGTAGGCCTGGTCGAAGTCCTTGAAGCGAAAATACTGCACGTCGTGGCGGCCGTCGGAGGCGAAGCCGTGGATGGCGAACGGATCACCGATGCCGTCCAGGGCCCAGGCCAGCAGGGTCGTGGCCTCCCGCGCCAGTTGCAGCACCGGGCGGTCGGTGCCGTCCAGGGTCTCGTTGGTGGACTCGGACAGGTCGAGCAGCACCAGTACCGCCAGGTCGCGGGTCTTGCGGATGTGGCGGATATTGATGCGGGTGTCCGGCGTCTGTCCCAGGCGCAAGTCCACCATGGCGCGGATCGCGGCGTCGATGTCGATTTCGTCGCCGTCTTCCTGGCGGCGCTGGCGGATCAAACCCTGGGGTTGCAGTGCGTCGATGATGTGCTTGAGACGGCTCGCGACGGGCCGGTATTCGATCAGGGTGTTATCGATCACCTCGGGGTCGCCGCGGCCCTGGCGTTTCTCCAGCACCGTCACCCAGTCGGGGCGGTGCAGTTGGATCTGGTAGTCCCACTCTGGATAATGATAGGGCTCGCTGACCGCCTCGGTGCCCTCCAGCTCGTTGATGGTGCAGCCTTCCTGGTCGAGATAGAAGGGCGTCTCCAGGCGCCAGATCTCCTCGGCGTCGTCACCGGCCAGTTCGCAGTCAAGCTCGTTGACCATCTCCATGACGCTGACGGTCTTGCGCACCTGGCGCTGACTGGCGGGGATGTATTGCGCCTCGTGCCAGTCCGCCTCGTCGAAGGCCCAGATGAAGCGGTTGTCATCGCGATAGGGGACGGCGGTGGACTCCAGGATCCGCAGGCTGGGGATGGCGGCGCGCTCGCCCAGGCTGTTGTAGAAGGTCACCCCCAGGTCCCAGCTGAGACCATGATCCTCGGGACGCGCGGCGAATTCCGCGTGGAACGCCGCGGCGGCCTCGCGCACCCAGGGATCTTCGTCCTCATAGCCGTCGTCGAGCAGGGCGTAGGCGGCGCGTTCCAGCAATGCCACCACCGGATCCGTCGGGCAGCTCACCTCGCGCAGCTTGTCGTGGAACTGCACCCACAGTTGCTTGAGTCCGGGGAATTCGCGGATCGCCAGGTGCTCGATGCGCGCGTCCTCGAACAGGCCGATGAACACCATCTGTGTGGGGGTGAGCGCCTCGGCGGAAATGGGTTCGCGGGTATAGGCCAGGTGGGCGGCGGCGTGGGCGGCGGCGGCGCGGTACAGCTCGCCGCCGCCGATGCCGGCGTAATCGTCGAAGGCGTCGGGGAGGTGGATCACCCGCCGCTCGATAAAGGGTTTGTAGCCTTCACGGCTTTCGTAGTCGCCGGAGGTGGGGCGCATGAAGAAATCCCGCCCCCACAGCGCGCGCAGATAGAAATTCAATTTGCGCTGCTGGTCGACGAACAGGGTGCCGCGCCGCTCCTTTTGCAGCACGGCGTGGCTGTCGGCGCTTTCCAGATTGAAGTAGGAGCCCTGGGCGGCGAAGTCGCGGCCATGGGCCTGTGCGCCCCACAGTGCCCAGCGCCGCAGCCCGCCCAGGGTGAGTTTGGAGAACAGTTCGTCGAGGTGGGCGAGCATGGGCCGCAGGCCGCGCGGCACCTTGGCGGACAGTTGGTGAATGAGGTTGAGGTAGCCGCGCAGCAGCTCGGCATCGCCGAGGCGCCGCGCCGCGGTGGGCAGGGTGGCGAACAACAGGCTGATGACCTCGCCGCTGACCATGGAGACCAGTTTGAGGGCGGCATTGACGCAATCCTGGATCACGTCCTCGCCCGCCTCCTTGGCCACCGCCGGCATGCTCTCGATGTAGGAGACGATGAGGTCGTTGCCGCGCCCCAGCTGCGACAGGGCGCGTGCGCCTTCCAGGTAGTTATGGAGGCCGGCGGGCGACATCACCCGGCGGGCCTCGGCGAAGTTCGCCGCCAGGGTGTCGTGCAGCGCGGGGTTGATTTCCTCCAGCTGCTCGCGGTATTCGTCGAGTTTTACGCTCATCGATAATTCGGCTTCGAGTTGCGAGTTTCGGATTTCGAGTTAAGAACCTCAAGCCTTAAAGCTTGAACCCCGAAACGCTGAACTTAAAAATAAGTCGCGACCGCCGCGTCCAGGGTGTCGCGCATGTCCGGATCGTCGGTGATGGGACGCACCAGGGTCATGCGGCACGCGGTCTTGGGGTCGATGTCCTTGGCGATGAGGTTGGCGGCGTACACCAGCAGCCGTGTGGAGATGCCTTCGTCCAGGCCGTGGCCCTTGAGGTTGCGGGCGCGGTGGGCGATCTGCACCAGCTTGCCGGCGACGTCCTTGTCCATCCCGGTCTCGTGGGCGACGATCTCCGCTTCGGCCTCCGCTTCCGGATAGTCGAAATCCAGGGCGGCGAAGCGCTGCTTGGTGGACTGCTTGAGGTCCTTCATCAGGTTCTGATAGCCCGGGTTGTAGGAGATCACCAATTGGAAATCGGGATGGGCGTGGATCAGTTCGCCCTTCTTCTCCAGAGGCAGCATGCGGCGGTGGTCGGTAAGCGGGTGGATCACCACGGTGGTGTCCTGGCGCGCCTCCACCACCTCGTCGAGATAACAGATGGCGCCGATGCGCGCGGCGACGCTCAGCGGCCCGTCCTGCCAGCGGGTGCCCTTGGCGTCCAGCAGGAAACGCCCCACCAGGTCCGAGGCGGTCATGTCCTCGTTGCAGGCCACGGTGATCAGCGGTCGCTCCAGTTTCCACGCCATGTATTCCACGAAGCGCGACTTGCCGCAGCCGGTGGGGCCCTTGAGCATCATGGGCATGCGCGCCGCGTAGGCGGCTTCGTAAAGCGCCACTTCGTCGGCGACGGGGTGATAGTACGGTTGCTCTTTGACGTAGTATTGGTCTTTATCGCTGTTGCTCATGCTTTGTCCTTTTCGGAAAGAAGAGAAAAGAGGATGAGCCGGCCTTCGATCGGCGAATAATTTACATGCTCGCCACGCACGTGCCTTTGCTTTGCTCTTCCTTTAAAGAAAAAGCCCTCGGCCAGCGAGGCCGGCCGAGGGCTTGCTAAGTACAAGCGAAGCCCGGAGCTTGTCCGAGCAATCATGACGCTACTGCGGCGGCGTTCTTTTGGGCCGGATGGACGATCCTTTTCGTCACATAGACACCACTATGCTCCTCAAACGATCGCCCATCCGGCCTCAAAATCCCGCTCGCCTCGCTACGCGCAGATTAGTCGGACAGGCTCCCGGGCCGGCGTTACACGGCCTTGCCGCGGAACACCACCATCTCGGCGCCCTTGGATTGGGCATAGTTGTCGAAGCCCACCAGGCGCACGTGGTTCTTGGGATGCGCCTTGTGACAGGCCTCGGCCTCGGCCAGGATCTTGTCCACGTCGGTTTCGCCGAACATGGGCAGCTTCCACATGTACCAGAAGTGGCCGAAGGCGTTTTCCGGCTCGGTGTGCTCGATGGCCGGGTTCCAGCCCTTGCTGACGATGTACTCCACCTGCTTGCGGATCTGTTCCTTGGACATCTCCGGCAGGTAGGAGAAGGTCTCGAACCTGCGGCTGTTGGGATCCGACAGGCTGGAAGCGTAGTCTTGCATAGTGCTCATTGTTCAGTTCTCCACTAAAGTTTCAGTTCAAATTCGTTTATTGACGCCCCTCACCCCTGGCCCTCTACCCAAAAGGGCATAAATCCCTGGGGGAGATGGGGAGCGAGTCACGCCCTGCCGGTGCAGGGCGCGGGGCCGTTACTTGTGCGCCACGTCCAGCTTGTCCACGGTGTCGAACTCGAACTTGATCTCTTTCCAGGTCTCCATGGCGATCTTCAGCTCGGGGCTGCTCTTGGCCGCCGTGGTGAGGATCTCCTTGCCTTCCTTCTCCAGGGCGCGGCCCTCGTTGCGGGCCTCGACGCAGGCCTCCAGCGCGACGCGATTGGCCGCGGCCCCGGCTGCGTTGCCCCAGGGGTGGCCCAGGGTGCCGCCGCCGAACTGCAGCACGGAGTCGTCGCCGAAGATGGCGGTCAGGGCGGGCATGTGCCACACGTGGATACCGCCGGAAGCGACCGGGAACACGCCGGGCATGGAGCCCCAGTCCTGATCGAAGAAGATGCCGCGGGCGCGGTCTTCCTTGATGAAGCTGTCGCGCATGAGGTCGATCCAGCCCAGGGTGGCCTCGCGGTCGCCTTCCAGCTTGCCGACCACGGTGCCGGAGTGGAGGTGGTCGCCGCCGGACAGGCGCAGGATCTTGGCCAGTACCCGGAAGTGGATGCCGTGGTGCGGGTTGCGGTCGAGCACGGCGTGCATGGCGCGGTGGATGTGCAGCAGGATGCCGTTGTCGCGGCACCAGTCGGCCAGGCCGGTGTTGGCGCAGAAGCCGCCGGTGATGTAGTCGTGCATGATGATGGGGGCGCCGATCTCCTTGGCGTGCTCGGCGCGCTTGAACATCTCTTGCGGGGTGGGGGCGGTGACGTTCAGGTAGTGACCCTTGCGCTCGCCGGTTTCCTGCTCCGCCTTGTCGATGGCCTCCATCACGAAGTCGAAGCGCTGGCGCCAGCGCATGAACGGCTGGCTGTTGACGTTCTCGTCGTCCTTGGTGAAGTCCAGACCGCCGCGCAGGCACTCGTATACGGCGCGGCCGTAGTTCTTGGCGGACAGGCCCAGCTTGGGCTTGATGGTGCAGCCCAGCAGGGGACGGCCGTACTTGTTCATGATGTCGCGCTCGACCTGGATGCCGTGGGGCGGGCCGCCGCAGGTCTTGACGTAGGCGATGGGGAAGCGCACGTCTTCGAGACGCAGGGCGCGGAGGGCCTTGAAGCCGAACACGTTGCCCACCAGGGAGGTGAACACGTTGACCACCGAGCCCTCTTCGAAGAGGTCGATGGGGTAGGCGATGAAGGCGTAGAAACAGGTGTCGTCGCCGGGCACGTCTTCGATGCGATAGGCGCGGCCCTTGTAGTAGTCGAGATCGGTCAACAGGTCGGTCCACACCGTGGTCCAGGTGCCGGTGGAGGACTCGGCGGCCACGGCGGCGGCGGCCTCTTCACGGGGGATGCCGGCCTGGGGGGTGATCTTGAAGCAGGCCAGGATGTCGGTCTCGTTCGGCGTGTATTCCGGCATCCAGTAGGTCTCGCGGTAGTCTTTGACGCCCGCTTTGTAAGTCTTGGTCTTTGTTGACATTAAATGATCTCCTTGCAGTTTGTTAATGCCTCTGCCTTCATGAATCCGCCCTGGTCAGGTCGGGTGATTTTTAATGTCACGAATTATATAGGGATATAGCATAATTTAAAGTAAATAATTATAATGATAATCATAAGGCAGAACTTATGGGTAAGGCCCTTATGCATTTTACTTTACGCCAATTGAAGGTCTTTGAAACCGTGGCCCGCCTGGGCAGCTACACCCGCGCCGCCGAGGAGCTGCATCTGACCCAGCCGGCGGTCTCCATGCAGGTCAAACAATTGGAGGAAAGCGCCGGGCTGGCGCTGTTCGAGCAGCTGGGCAAGAAGATCTATCTGACCCCGGCCGGCCAGGAGATGCACCATTACTGCCGCGCCATCGGCCAGCAGTTGGACGAGGTGGAGCGGGTAATGGAGGAGATGAAGGGAATGAAGCGCGGAAGGCTGGTGATCGCCGTGGCCAGCACCGCCAACTACTTCGCGCCGCGGCTGCTGGCCACCTTCAGTCATCACCATCCCCAAATCACCATCAGTCTGGACGTGACCAACCGCGAGGGTTTGCTGAATCACCTCGATAACAATGACATCGATTTGGTCGTCATGGGTCGTCCGCCGGAGGGGCTGGATTTGGTGGCCGAGCCCTTCACGGAAAATCCCCTGGTGGTGATTGCGCCGCCGGACCATTCCCTGGCGAAGGCCGATCGCATCCCCCTGGAATGGCTGCAGCAGGAAACCTTCGTGGTGCGTGAGCGGGGCTCGGGGACCCGTACCGCCATGGAGCGCTTTTTCGCCGAGAAGAAGGTGCATCTGTCCACCGGCATGGAAATGAGCAGCAACGAGGCGATCAAGCAGGCAGTGCAGGCGGGATTGGGCTTGGGAATCGTGTCCATCCATACCCTGGAATTGGAGTTGGAGACCCAGCGTCTGGTCGTGTTGGACGTGGAATCCTTCCCCATCCTGCGTCACTGGTACGTGGTGCATCGCCAGGGCAAACGGTTGTCGCCGGTGGCGCAGTTGTTCAAGGACTTCGTGGCGAAGGAGGCGCGCACTTTATTGAATGATAACGTAAAGTATTTTTCACATATTTGAAGAGGGGATGGCCTCGATCTGGTTTGATTGGGAGGAACCCCCCCCGTTTTTAGCGGCCTGATCTGTGCAAAAAGTGCTGGGTCATTACCAACAAACCGGCCCAGGGTGATTCGACCCCATTCGTTCGGTTCCTTGTTTTTTGGGCGCTATAATGATTCTGGCAGTATGACGCCCTCCGGGCTCGCCCGGGGGCTCGGCATATATAGGCGGCACGCACGTATGACAAATGACAATAATGCGCAAAGACAGGCTCTGAAAGAGCAGAGCCTGACGTTGATGAACAGCAGGCGCTTTGGAGAGGCACGGACGCTGATCTCGAAAATGTGCGATCTTGACGCGCAGGATGCCGAGGCTTGGCATATGCTCAGCTACGTCAATGGAATGCTCGGCAATATCGACGAGGCCGGTGAATGCTGTCGCCGCGTCCTTGCGCTGCAGCCGGACCGTGCCGAGGCCCATCTCTATCTGGGAAATGTGCTGCTGGGTCAGGGCAGGCATGATGAGGCCGCCGAGAGTTTCCAAAGGGCGATCCAGCTCAAGCCGGATCTGGCCATCGCCTATTTCAACCTCGGCAATTTGTACCTGCAGGGGGGGCAATACGATCAGGCGGTCTCCCATTATTGCCGGGCGGTGGAGCTTAACCCTGTCGATGCTCAGATCAGTGCCGTGCGCGAGAAAGGGCAGGTCCTTTTGCAGGAGAATCGCCTTAAGGAGGCCAAACCCCTGTTCGCCAGGCTGTGCCAGCTCCATCCCAAGGATGCGCAGGCGTGGTACACCCTCAGCACTATTCACGGCAGTCTGGGCGAAATCAACGAGGCCGGCGACTGCTGTCGCCGCGTCCTGGCAATCCAGCCGGATCACAGCGAGGCCCACGCCAATCTGGGTAATGTGTTCTTTTATTATAGGCAGTTCGACGAGGCCATCGCGCAATATGAAAGGGCCGTGGAAATAGATCCGAAAAATGTCACCGCCCTCAATAATATGGGCAAGGCCTGTCAAACGGATGATCATATTGGAAGGTACATCGGGCATTACCGCAGGGTCATTGCGGGCGTGCCAAGTCCCGCCGAGGCGCGTGTGACCTTCAGTGAGGTGATGCAGCACAAATCGCCGTACCCCGCAGAATATACGGCCTGGCTGGATGAGGAGCTGCAGGAGTGCTTTTCGGCGGACGGCGTTGATTACCAGCTTCTGGCGCACGTCAGCGCGCGTCTTTTAAAGTTCAAGTATCACATCCGGCCGGACACTGAAGGCGGCGATGATGAGGCGCGGGGCATGATCGACCGGCTTGCCTCGGATAGGCTGTTTTTGATGAGGCTGGAAAAGGTCGTCAATACCGATGCGGATCTCGAGCTGTTATTGACCAGGGTGCGCCGGGTCCTGCTCCTTGATTATTGCCGGGAGGGGAGCCTTGCTCGCGGCGAGGCGGGGCTGGCACGGGCGCTCGCCTGCCAGGGGATCAACAATGAATATGTCTTTGCCGTCGATGCAGAGGAAGAGCGCCGAGTAGCCGCCCTGCGACAGGAAGTCGAACAGTGTGCGCCTTCCCGGCTTGCGCCCGCTAAAGAGCTGGAGGGCAGGCTCCTGATCTTCGGTATGTATGATCGGTTGTCTTCGCTGTCGTGCAGGGAGGATCTGTCCCGTGCGCCGCTGGATGGGTGGTCGGAGGCCTTCCGGCCGTTTCTGATGGAGGCCCTCATCAACCCTCTTGAAGAGGAGAGGATCAAAGAGGATATCGTCTCGCTTGGGGGTATCGAGAATCAAATCTCACGGCTGGTCCAGTCTCAGTATGAGGAAAATCCCTATCCAAGATGGGTGGTGACGGGGAAGAGGCCTAAGCTCAATATGCGCCAGGGGCTTCAGTCGACCTTCCCGCACTTCGTGGCTCCGCCGTTTCTGGATGGGCCTATTCGGATATTGATCGCCGGATGCGGCACCGGCAGGCAGGCGATCCAGGCGGCGCTCGGTTACAGCGATGTGGAAATCCTCGCCGTGGATATCAGCAAGGCCAGCCTTGCCTATGCGACCCGGATGGCGCGCAAGTACGGGGTGGACAATATCGAATTCATGCAAGGGGACATCCTGGGGCTGGCCAACCTGGATAGGCGCTTTCATTACATTGAATGTATCGGCGTCCTCCATCATATGGAGAACCCGCTGGCGGGGTGGCGGGTCCTGGCCGACCTGCTGGTCGAGGATGGGTTGATGCAGATAGGGCTCTACAGCGAGCTGGCCAGAAAGGTGGTTGTGGAGGCCCGCGAGATCATCCGAAGGGAGGCGTTGGGTTCGGACAGAGATACGATAAGGGACTTCAGGGCACGGGTATGGAGGGGCGAATTGGGGGACAGGCTGTACGCGATGGCTCGCAACAGCGAGGATTTCTTCTCCACCAGCGACTGTCGGGACCTCCTGTTTCACTATAACGAGCACCGGTACACTCTGGCGCAGCTGAAAAGGGAATTGCAGGAGTTGGAATTGGGGTTCATCGGATTTAAGGCGTTCAAGAATATTCGGAGTCGCAGGCTTGTATCGCAGCCAATTTCCGGAGGACAAGGACATGACGGATCTCGACTTATGGGCCCGCTTTGAAAACATGTATCCCGATACCTTCGGCGAGATGTATCACTTTTGGTGCCAGAATAAGCGCCAGGATGATGGCTGTTGAATCGTTTGGGGCGCTCGGTGCGGCGAACAGTCAACCGGTTGCGGGCGGGGCCGGCGCTCAATACCTACTGGCCGCCCGGTGATTCCTCGTCGATCTCGCGGACACATTCGATGAGCCCTTCATAGCAGTCCGGATCAAGGGCCGTGCCCGTCATTCGTCCCATGATCTCCAGGGCCTCCTGGACGGGAATCGCCCGCCGGTAGGGGCGTTCGGCCGTGATGGCATCGAAGATATCGCACGTGGTGATAATGCGGGTGTCGAGGGTCAGGGCCTGGGCCGCGAGTTTTTTGGGGTATCCCTTGCCGTCGAGCCGTTCGTGATGGGCGCCGGCGACCAGGGCCAGGTCCTTGAAAGGAAAGATTCCGCCCAGGATCTGCTCGGTGTATACCGGGTGCATGCGGATTTCCCGCCACTCGTCTTCGGTCAATGCGTCGGGTTTGTCCAGTACGGAATTGCTGACGCCGAGTTTGCCCAGGTCGTGAAGCAGTGCGCCGCGCTTGAGCCAGCGCCGCCGTTGGCTGTCCATGCCCAGCTTGGCGGCGAGCAGATCCGCGTACAGGGCCACCCGCTCGCTGTGCCCGGCGGTAAACGGGCTCTTGGCATCGATCACCTGACTGAAGGCCTGGGCGATGCAGTCCAGGCCGTCTTCATCCACCTCCATGACCCGGGATTCCGGCTCGATGTCCACGACCCGCTGTTGCAGGTCGTCGGCGCGCAGGGTGTCCCAAAAATCGGGATCATTCGCCAGTGCGAGAGCCGCGTCGACCAGCTGGGGGTCGAACCAGGTGCCGCGGCGTCTGCGCAGCTCATTGAGGGCGGCGTCTTTGCCGCTCATGTGGTGGAACACATCGGTGACCTGGGCGAGCAGGGCGATTCGTGCGTTGAGCGGGATCTGGTCGCCCCGCAGCCCATCGGGTTTACCGCGACCGTTCCAGTGCTCGTCCAGGGAAAAGATGCCGGCAGCGACCGCCTCAGAGAATCCCAGCTGCCGGGCAATCTGGGCGCCCCGTTCGCAGCGGGTCTGGATCAGCTCGGTGGCCAGGCGCTCGCCGTGTCGTGCCAGGTGGAGCAGGCGCTTGAACCGTTCCGCCAAGTGGCCCCGTACGCCGGTATGGCGTAACACGAACTGGACCAGCTGGGTGATGTTGTCAGTGTCGACGGTCTTGAAGTCGTGTTTGGTGACCCGGTCGTCGTTGCCGTATAGCTCGCAAAGACGCGCAGCGTTGCTGCTGCAGCCCGCGTCCTTGAGCAGGAGGGTGTAGTAAAGGTCCCACAGCGCCGTCTGCTCGAGGCCGAGCTGCCGGCCCACGTGAAACCCGATCCAGCAGCAGCGCAGGCAATGACCCGGCGGCTGGCCCTCCGTCAGGTCCAGGGCGTAGGTCAGGGCGCCGATCACTTCCGACAGGGAGAGGTGAAGGCCGGATTGAGGGTGTCGGTGGCGGAGGGTCTGCATGGCGCTCCCTGAACAGGCGGGTTATGGGGATATCGGCCGTCGGGGTCGCGCACTGAAGGGAGGAGGCGCCGGCAAGGGCATATCAGGGGGCGGTGATGGTCGGGCGCGTCGCTCAGAGCCGCGCTGTTATGGAAAGGGCGGGGATGCAGGGGCTTTTTGTTTCAGTCGGCGGAGGGGGAAAATAAAAAAATGACGCGCATACCTTTGGGAGGGGAGGGATGAAGGGAGGGAGGTATGGGTATGCGCGTCATAGAGGAGAGAGCAAAATCAACTGAGGAGTCCTGATTCACCTGTGCATGTGTGCTTAACTTGAGAGCCAGGATAGGCAAAGAGTATGGAGGAAATAAGGAGGAAATGGGGAGTCATTAAGGACATCCCGGAAGGGGGGTGCCCCCGTGGAAGGCGCATGATTTTATTGGAAAAATCAGCCTGGTCTGGCGCCGTCACCATTGTGCATCCAGGCGGCCGCGACAGGAGATTGGGGCGGGAGGCTTGCCGGGCCGCCCGGCTATTCCAGAAGGAAGCTGACTTGGGCGTTGATGCGGTACTTTACGATTTTGTTGTTCTCGACCTTGGCCTCCATATTCTTGATATAGAGGGACTGGATACCCCGGACGCTCTTGCCGGCTCGCTCCACGGCCTGGGCGGCGGCATCCTCCCAGCTCTTGTCCGATTCCGCCAGCATCTCGATGACCTTGAGTACATTGGACATACTTACTCTCCTTTGGTTGTCTTCGTTAGCCTGTACATGTCATCCCCGAACCCCGGATACACACTGCGGTCCCGACTCCGCGTCATCGGTGCACTTCGATGCGGTCGATCACATCCCATACACCGGTGATATACCACGCATCGAGTACCGCAAGCCTTTTCTCCTCCTCACTGGCCACGGAGCCGGTGAGCTCCACCACACCCCCGGCGGCCCCGACGCGCAGCTGGTCGGCGTGCACCAGGGGGTCCTTTTCCAACAGCAGGCGTACGGCGTCGGTCAGCTCGTCATCATTGTCCTCTTCGGCGGGGACCACCGTGATGAGGTTGTTGACGGAGACGCAGCCCGCCGCCCACCAGGTCAGGGCTTCGGCGAGGCGCTTGTGGCTGAGGCTTTCCACCTGTCCGATCAAGGTCACCACGCCGTTCTGGATATCGAGATGAATGTGACAGGCCGGGCGGCCGGCATCGTGCAGGGTCGTGATTTCGTCATCGACGGCGACGGTCAAGGTGTATTCGGCGAAGACCGGCTCCGCGGTCAGGATCTCAGTGATCTCGTTGCGCAGAGCCAGGTCTTCCATGGCCCTGCCCGGGCTTACGCGCAGCAGGTCCAATACCGGCCAATGGCCCTGGGTGAGTTTGAAGGTATCGTAGACGGCCGCGCGCTTGGCGATGATGTCTTCGACCATGCCTTCCAGCACGATTTGGCCGTTTTGAGACCACACCGTAATCGGTGATCGGTGCACGTTGACACGCTGATCCTGTTCCAGTGCAGCGCGTATGCGGGTCAACAGTGCCTCAGGGACATTGTGTTCCATTCGCGGGCCCCCGTCTGGGGTTGGTCAAACAGGTTGCATCATGATGCATGGCCGGGTCCATGGCTTTGATGATGGTCAATCAATCGCCAACCCATATAGTTATTTAATAAAAACATAAAGTTAAATTAATTGCGGCCGATATTGAGCAGGCGCGGGAGGAGCGAGGGAACGCCCTTTCGGCGGCGAAACCGTGATCCGGTTCACATCCGGCGCCTTGCCATGTGAGTAATGTGTCACATACGGACCGGGAAAAGGCCGGTGGCGGTTAAAAGGGATCTCGAGGGTGTGATATTGGCGGTGGAGGCGGAGATGCGCATGCTAAGGACCTTTCGTCATTGGATCAGCGACCGTCGCGAGCCGGCCAAGGTCCTGCCCATCCCGGGGTTCGACAGACGCCGGGCGGAGCAGATGCTGAGCCGCATCAAGACCGCGGCGGTGGCGGGCAGCCTGCTGACTCTGGCGCTGGGCTTCGCCTACCCAACGGGGGTGGGTGCGCGCGGCGCGTTGAGCGTCCATGCAGCGGTGGCGACGGGATTGACCGCAATTGCCTGGCGGGCGTCGCGCGCATCCGTGAGCATCGAGCGCGCGAGGCGCTACCTGGCGGCGTTCGGCGCGGTGGTGTTGGGCGGCGCGTTGTTGCTGGTGCTCGGGTGGCCCGACAGTCCTGTCGCCTGGCTTTACGGGGCCGTGGTGTTTCCGCTGACCATGGTGGCGGCCACGGGCGTTATGGCCTTCAATCGTCTGGAGGGCCTTATTGCGCAGGGCGCGGCGTATGCGTGGATGGGAGTGGCCTTTGTCATGACGAGGGAAATGTCCCTTTGGGGCATCAGGGTCGACGAGTTGCCCGCCGGGGCGGTCCCCGCCCTGGCATTTACGTTAGCGCTGCTGGGAGGTATCGCCCTATGGGGCCAGGGGGCGGCGGCACGGGCCTTGCGCGATCACTATGACGACACGTACCGGGACCCTCTCACCCGGCTTCCCAATCGGGGGTTTCTGGAGACCTGGATGGAGCGGGTGGGGCGCGAGCGGGGGGCATTCTCGCTTGCGCTCATCGATGTGGACAATTTCAAGGATATCAACGACACCTGGGGGCACCCCGTGGGGGATGACGTGCTCAAGGCGATCGCACGGGCCATGGAGGGCAATATTCGCCGGGACGACGTGGTGGGGCGCTATGGAGGGGAAGAATTTCTATTTATCGGGGTGGGTGCCGATACCATAGATGTGCGCAGGATGGCCGAACGCCTGCGCAGCGCCGTGGAGGTCGAGGCCAGTCAGTCGCTTGGGATTGCGGTGACGGTCTCGGTAGGCGCTACCCTGTGCATGGCCCATGAGACCTTTCTCGATGCGATCAACAGGGCGGACTCGGCGCTTTACCGGGCCAAGGGTCAGGGTAAGAACAAGGTATGCATGAGCCGGGGGGCCGGTGCCCCCGGTTCTGCTCGGGCGAGTATGTAGATCGATGAAAAATGATGAACAGAAGCGGCGAAAGCGGTGACCATGAACGACAGAAATTACTGTGAGCGGCATTTTGGCAGGAATGAAGTCATTTTTCGGGAAGGCGACGAGGCCACCGATGCATACGTGATCGAATCGGGCTGCGTCGAGATCTCAGCGAGTGACGGCGAGAGGTCGGTGGTGCTGGCAACGCTCGGGGAAAATTCGGTCTTCGGTGAGATGGCCGTCATCGACGGGGGGGTGCGCAGCGCCACCGCGATCGCCAAGGAAGCTACCCGCGTCATCGCCATGCCGGCCTCTCTGATCAAAGAGCACATGTCCGGGGCGGATCCCGTGATGAGTTTTATGGTGACTCTCATGACGGAGCGTTTCCGGCGCCTAATTGGCTCGAGCCTGAGTGTCTCGAAAATCGGTGGCGGCGACTCGCCGGTGTCCGCGGCTGAGTGCGCGGACCAGCGCGGCGGGATACTCCACAAGCTGCGGACCGCGCACGACCTTCAGGCCGCCCTGCGCAGGGACGAACTGTCCCTGTACTTCCAGCCGATCACCGTGATGCGCGACGGCAGGCTTGGCGGGTTCGAGGCATTGGTGCGCTGGTGTCATCCCGAGCGGGGGTGGATTCCGCCGTCCGCCTTCATTCCCGACGCCGAGGACAGCGGGGTCATTGCCGAACTGGGCTATTGGGTCATGCGCGAGGCGTGCCGGGCGATCAGCCGCATCCGGGGGGAGGGGGAGGCTTTCGTCAGTGTCAATGTCTCGGCGAAACAGTTCGAGGACCGTGATCTGTTGAGGCGGGTTGCCGAGATCCTGGAGGACGAAGGGGTCAATCCGGACCAGGTGAAGCTCGAGCTTACGGAGAGCGTGCTCATGCGTGATCCGCAGACGGCCGAGCGGGTATTGAACGGTTTCAAGGATATGGGATTTTCAATCGCCATGGATGATTTTGGCACCGGCTATTCCTCGCTGGGGTATCTGCACCGCTTTCCGGTGGATACGCTCAAAATCGATCGCTCCATTACCAATGACATCTGCACTAATGAGCGCGGCGCGAGGCTGGTGGAGGCGATTATCGCCATGGCGCGGCATCTTTCCCTGAAAATCGTCGCCGAGGGGGTGGAGACGATTGAACAGTGGCGTTGGCTGCGCAGGGCGGGCTGCCACTACGAGCAGGGCTACCGCGTCGGTGCGCCGATGCCGGAAGACGAGGCGCTTCGCCTCTATAACCGTCTCAGGCATGCCGCGCTGGAGATGTCGCCTGAAGAGGCCGACGACGAAGCGGTCTCCTCCATGCAATTCGACCCGGACTAGGGAACCTCTGCACAGGCCGCTGAAGCGGCGCTCACGGCGTTGAAAGGGGCCCGGATGCTCATTTACTCCTTGTAAACCGCGCTTCCTCGCCCCCGTGCGCCTTGTGATCATCCCCTTGACCGACCTGTGAAGATGTTCCCTAGCGGCTGACCCGAGCCGCGACCGCGCAGGGTCGGTGGCTCATGGCCTGCAAAAAGGTGACGCGCACACCCTGGAGGAGTGTGGTAGGAGGAAAGTGCGGGTGTGCGCGCCAAAGAGGGAGAGATGAGAGTTCCTATGCCGATCCAAAACCAGCCCCCGTGCCTGCGGACGCGTGTGCCGTCGTCGCTCGCCTAAGCGCCAAGGGGCTTGGAGCGCGGGAGGCGCCGCAGTAAGGTAGCCAACGCTTCGATCGTGTCCCTGCCGATGATGGCGGCCGTCACAAACAAGCCGCCAAGCGAGCTGAGAAAGAAAACGGTCAGGGATGACACCAAATCGCCCACCATTACAACCGGCAGCAGCGCCCCCGTTGCCAATGTCTGCAGCCATACCTGAAGGTGGTCGCCGAGGCGCATCCGCTTTGTCAGGGCATACACGGGGTCCTGGCCCATCAACACTGTCTCCATCAGGTAAATTCCCAGCAGGCTGAACGTGAAGATCAGTGCGGGGCTCATCGACGCGCCCAGCAGAATTGCACTCAACAGTGCCGCGCTGAACAATGTCCTGAAATAACGCTCCGCCACGGTGATGGTGAAGTGTCTCGAACGGTTAGCGTTTACTTTGTCCATGTCACTTGTCCTCTCAACGAGTTGCGCTGTTCCATCGTGTCCGGCGAGGTGTATCGTACGGCCTCATGCGCTGCCGATGGCGTCAGCGGGTTACACCCGGCTTCGTCCTTGTCGCCGCAACTTAACTAGAGCAATGCCTGTGCCAAAGAAAAAAATAATATTAAAATCAATAAATAAATAGGTTTTGGCGCCCATGCCAAGGGCTTTGTTTCGCACTAAACATGTGCGCAAAGCCGGGTGTTGCGCCTTAAGGATGCAATTGAATACTAATGGGAAGTGGACGGCGGGAAAGGCGGACGGGGGGCTTTGCCATGCCAGGGGGCGACGGCACTGAAGGTAAAAAAACCCCCGGGGTCTACCTTGCGTAGCCCCGGGGAGGAATTACCCGACATGGGGAGGTCGGGATTTAGGAGGATCCCGTCCAGGGAGGGAAGACGGGAGAGTGCTTGCGCGCTCACAATAATCAGATTCGAATATAATTAAAAAGTTCATTTACTGGGTGGTGGATTTGATCGTGAGGTTGGGGGAGGGTCTTGCACTGGCGGGAGAGAAGGGACGCGCACACCCAGGGGGGGAGGGTAGGAGGAAAGCAGGGTGTGCGCGTCAAAAACCGTGTTCTTAAACTGTCGGCTGTCGGATTACCGCCCCGAAAGCCAAGGGGCCTTGAGCCTCCCTAGGAACCGTTGCGGCGCCGTCCGTCCCTGCTCGCCCAATGGTCCGGGACCGCCCTGTCCCCCCATGTCTTGCAGATATTAAACACCCTCAACATTAAGTATTTCTTACGTTTGCATTAACTGAGGCTTAAGGCGGTTAACCCGCTGAAATACAATTAAATATTTCTCATAAATGGTTGGCGGGGGCCCAAGCTGGCCTTTCCCCGCATGAAAAGGCCGGCCGATCAGCTAAAGGAGGGCCGGCCTTTCCCATGGCGCGGGCCCGTGGCGGGCGCCCCGGTTTGTGACGCTGTCCATGGGGGTCGACGATCATCTCTTCCTGAGGTAGCAGGGTGTCGTCTATAAGGACATCGCAGGCGCCCTCCACCTCCATCCAGATCAGTTCATTTTCTGAAGTCTTAAACACCACTCCTCTGTCAGTGACAGTGATCCTCTCATAGTCGTATTGCTCAATGTTCGCGTAGGCGCCTTCGTTGGCTGCAACTGCATTCATGACCATGCCCCCTTTGCTTTTTTTTGCGAAGACATTGCTGCCCCGTCCTGTTGGCCGCGTCGGTTGCTACGCTCGAACTTGAGCGGCGAAGTGTGGCCGGCGCTCAGGGGAACAGGTAGCAACGCTTATGCCAATATAAAAAAACACTGCTTAATCAACAGTCGATGGGCGGATCACCGATTGGGCCCACCCCCAACCCGACCTCTTTTTGCACCACTGTGATGCGCAGGCCCTTCAACTTGACGCCTCATGTTGCATGCACCTCACAAAATCTGGGAGCACAAAATCTGGGACACCCAACAAAATCCGGGACACAAAATCCGGACACCAAGATCCGGGACACCCAACGACAATCCGGGACACCCAGAAAATCCGGGACACCCAATAAAGATTTGACTTGCCATGATGGGTAGTGAAAAATTTCAATTGGGTCACCCTCGTCAAACACAAGGAGGTGTTTGCCATGACACGCGCTCGTCGCGAGCAAATAAATCTTCACACCACGCCGTATTATCACTGTGTTACCCGCTGTGTGCGCCGCGCTTTTCTATGTGGAAAAGATCGGGTGTCCGGGCGTTCCTTTGATCACCGTAAGTCGTGGATCGTAGATAGACTCAAATTCTTAACTTCCGTTTTCGCTGTTGACCTGTGCGCCTATGCCGTCATGAGTAATCATTACCATGTCGTTGTGCGCGTGGACGGGGCCGGCGCGCTTTGCTGGTCGGATAAGGAGGTTGCTGTCAGGTGGATGCGAATGTTTTGTGGCCATCCGATTGTGGATCGCTACTTGGCAGAGGAGGTGCTGTCCGCCGCTGAACAATGTCAGCTTCAAGAAGTTCTGGGGCAATGGCGGGCACGCCTCTATGATCTGAGCTGGTTCATGCGTTGTGTTAACGAACCCATTGCCCGGTTTGCAAATCAGGAGGATAACTGTCGCGGACGTTTCTGGGAGGGACGGTTCAAGTGTCAGGCGCTATTGGATGATGCGGCACTGCTGGCATGCATGGCCTATGTTGATCTCAATCCTATGCGTGCGGGTATAGCGGCCACATTGGAGCAGTGTGATTATGCCTCAGTCCAAGACAGGCTGAGAGCCTGTAGTATGAGATCGCGAGGGCGGCGAGGAATGAAGATCCGGTCAACAGCGTGCCCTGGGTTACTTGGGTTTCAGGGCGATGGCGACGGTGCTCAAGAAAAGGAGCTCCCATTTGAAGGCTTGGCGTACCTTGAACTGGTGGAGTGGACAGGACGAGCGATACGTCAAGACAAGGCAGGGCATATTCCAGACCACATAGCCCCCCTTCTGGAGCGACTGCAGATTGACAAGCGCGAATGGGTTTCAACCATTTGCCGTTTCGGGCGCCGCTTTCATCGGGTCATCGGCGCCATCGAGCGTATGTATCTGTACAGCGAACGGGTAGGTCGAAGATGGTTGAAGGGTCTATCCGCTAGCCGGCTGTTGTACGAACGCGCGGTAAATTAGAAATCGATATACAAACCAGCGGGCTGATGGGCGTAAACGCCACACTCGCCACCCAAAATAACGAGTGGGTGTCCCGATGGCAGCGATCGCCGGGGATATCCCAGTTCCTTCATCGCAATCCTTCCTAAGACGTCGGTACCACGATAGTTCGTTGATTTGATGGGTGTCCTTATTTTGCTCGGTTTGAGCCTGCTCAATGAGTGGCCGGCCCACACTTGGTGGTTTGGGTAGTGGTCTCGGCCGGAGAAATAATGAGAACCTGGTTTAGGCCTTGGAAGATGATGGATGTCCCCAGTTGGCCTTTCCACCCAATTTGCCCGTATTTCTTGGATTTATGGGCTGCCCAATGGGTGGCTGTCATGATTTTCCTCTGATTTTCCGCTGATTTTTCTGCCGCCCAATCGTGGAATTTATGGGTGTCCCCGATTGGCTCCGGTCCGATCGTGGAATTCATGGGTGTCCCCGATTGGCTGGCTCGATTAGCCCCCGATGAGCTTGGGACGAATGGTTGGGTGTCCCGAATCGAATTTCCCGAATCGAATTGAGGAAGTTGGGTGTCCCGAATTGAGGAAATGGGGCGGGGGGCTTGGTCGTGGTATCGTATATCGCTGGCTGTTTGTGCCGATGAGTCTTTGGATTTGGTTGAGGCGAGGATGGGGAGTGTCAAATTGTTTCAGCGCGCCGTGGTGTCCGTGCTGTTGTGCGTGGTCGTCCTGGGCGTGTCCCGGGGGGCTTCCTGCCAGACGTTAGATAGCGCCGCCGAACGCAAACAGCTGTCTTTGCAGCTCGATGAGGTCGGAACGGCCCTGCGCCGGGACGGGTTGAACGAGAAGTCCCTGACTTCTCTGGATAACCAGGCCGACGCCATCAAGTCGAGCTCCCAGGAGTGTGTGGCCGCGGGGGAACAGGCGCTCAAGAAGCTCGACGAGGATATCGCCACCCTGGGCAAGCAGGCGAATGGCGAACCGTCGGAGGTGACAGCGAAGCGCAAGTCCCTGCTGCGTGACAAGCAGGCCTTCGAACGGAGCGTGGCCGATTGCCGGTTGCTGGTCCTGCGCAGCAATGACGAGCTGGATCGCATCACGGCCACGCGCAAGAAGCTACTGGCGGCGCACCTGCTCTCGCGGGGGCCCAACGTGGTGACGGTGCTCAAGGACAACTGGAGCCAGGCCTCGATCTGGCTGGGCAGTACCGCCACCTACCTGCTCGGTCACAGCGGGATCGAGCAGCTCAGCGATATCAACGTGGCGGCTTTGCTGGTTATCGCGATCGTGGCCTTCGTCCTCGGCCGGTGGAGTCGGCGCCGGATGCGCGCGTGGGCCGTCGAGCGCCAGTGGCAGGAGACGTTCTCCCACCAGCTGGGCCGAGCTTTTATCGCGACCTTCGGCTGTTACATGCCCTATCTGCTGGTAACCGTCGCGGCGGCGGCGTTCTTCTTCATCTTGACCCGTCCTACCCCCGGGGTCCCCTTTATCAATGTGGTCACCTACGGGCTGCCGGTCTATGTGCTGCTGTTGGCCCTGATCCATGTGTTTCTCGAGCCCATCGCGCCTGCACAGCACTTCGTCAGTCTCCCGGCCGACATCTCCAGGCGCCTGGCCAGGCGCCTCAAGGTGCTGCTGATGCTGCTGTTCGTCGGCTACCTGCTGTTTTCAACACTGCTGTTCCAGACGATGCCCCGCCCGGCGCTGCTGTTTGCCAGGAGCATCTTCGCGGCGGCGGTGGTCCTGAACCTGATGTGGGTCATCTGGCTGCTGGGCCGCATCCCGCGCTTTGCCGACACGCTGTGGTTCCGGTTGGGACTGGATATCTTACTGGTGGGGACCCTGGCGACCGAGTGGCTCGGTTACCGCCAGCTGTCCGTTTTCATCTCCATCGTCATCTTCGGGACGCTGTTCGCCTTCGGCCTGCTGGTGTTGACCGCCCGCCTGGTCGGGGAGGTCTTCGACGGTATCGACGAGGGGCGTCACCCCTGGCAGATGCGCCTGCGCGGGCGGCTGGGGCTCAAGCCCTCCGACCCGGTGCCCGGCCTGCTGTGGCTGCGGGTGATGATCGACGCGGCGCTGTGGACTGTATTTATCCTCGGCGTCATGCGTATTTGGGGCGTGTCGGAATCGGCCTTCCAGCATCTGCAGACCTTTTTCTTCAATGGGTTCACCGTCGGTTCGCTGCGCATTATTCCGGTGAGGTTGTTGCTGGCGGCGGCCAGCTTCGCCATCCTCTTCGCCTTCGGGCGGTGGTTCACGACGCGCCTGGAGCGCCGGTGGCTGGTCCGCATGCGCATGGACCGCGGCGCCCGCGAGGCCATGGTGACGGTGACCGGTTATACGGGCACCGCCGTCGCCGTGCTCGTGGCGCTGGGCATCGCCGGTCTGGAATTCAAGAACCTGGCCATTATCGCCGGGGCGTTGTCTGTGGGTATCGGATTCGGCCTGCAGAATATCGTCAACAATTTCGTCTCGGGCCTGATCCTGCTGTTCGAGCGCCCGGTCAAGACCGGGGACTGGGTCGTGGTGGGCAGTACCGAGGGGTATGTGAAGCGCATCAGGATTCGCTCGACCCAGATCCAGACATTCGACCGGGCCGACGTCATTGTCCCCAACTCCGAGCTGATCTCCAGCCAGGTGACCAACTGGATGCTCTATGATTCCCAAGGCCGGGTGAGGGTTCCGGTAGGCGTGGCGTACGGCAGCGATACCCAGATGGTCAAGGCCCTGTTGTTCGAGGTGGCGAACGCCCACGACCAGGTCATCAGCGATGGGCGGGCACCGGAGCCCCAGGTGCTGTTTTTCGGGTTTGGTGACAGCTCGCTCAATTTCGAGCTGCGCTGTTTCATCGGCAACATCGACCAGCGGCTGGTGGTATTGAGCGATCTTAACTACGCCATCGATGCGATCTTTCGCGAGCACGGCGTCGAGATCCCGTTTCCCCAGCGGGATCTGCATGTGCGCAATTGGCCGCCCGCAGAGGGTCCCGCGCAGAAGGGGCCTCAAGTCCCGGCTCTCAGGCCGGGGGAGGAGGGGGCCGCCGGCGGGCAGTTGCCCGAAGGGTAGCGAGCCGCCGGCCTGCATAAGTCACCATTGTCCGGCCCCGCCGCCGGAGCAGCCGGCTCAGACGTCGGCTTCGTATACCGCCAGGGTATTGCGCCCCTGGCGCTTGGCGTTGTAGACGGCGCGGTCGGCGGCCCGCAGCAGGTCCGAGGCGCTGTCGAACTGACTGCCGGCGGTCATATGGGTCGCGAGGCCGATGGAGGCCGTGACCCCGATGGACGCCCCCGTGGCGAGGGTAAATTCCCGGCTTCTAAGGGCATCCATGAGGCGGTTGAGCACCGAGCCCGCCGCCTCCGGCCCGGCCCCCGGGAGGACCACGATGAACTCCTCGCCACCATAACGGGCGACGAGGTCGCCCTGACGGACGGTTGACATCAATACTTCGGCCACGCTGCGCAGCACCTGGTCGCCCACCAGGTGACCGTGGGTATCGTTGATCCGTTTGAAATAATCCAAATCAATGAAGGCAACGCTGAGGGGCCACTCCTGCTCGGTAGCGTGCGTGAATTCGGTTTCCAGGTTCTCGTCCAGCCAGCCTCGGTTGAACAGCCCCGTGAGGCTGTCCTTGGAGGCCTGCGCCTGCAGGGCGCGGGTGCGGGTCTCGAGGGCCTCGGCGTCGTTGTGGGACCGCTTGATCTCATCGATGAGCTGCAGGCTGCGGATCATCAGGACCTCTTTGGCGTGCTCGAGCACGCCGGTGACCTGCATTGGATCCAGTGGCTGCATGTCGAAAAGCCTCGCGGCCTCGGGCAGCTCCGTGCCGATACTGTCCATGACGCCGTGATAGGCCTGCTCATCCATGCCCAGCCACTGGCGGCACGCCGTGGCCGCGCGCAGGGTATGGGGTTCGCTCCTGGCGAAGATCCAGCAGTCGGCGATCAGGCCCGACGCGGCGACACAGCGGGCGAGGGGCGCCACCTGAGCCGGTACGGCGGCCGCGGTGGGGTCGTGGCTGAAGGCCACCACCCGTTGCAGGTAGTCCGGGAGTTGCCAATGGTTCAGTACCCAGGCCCCTGCTTCAAGGTGATCGGTGCCGAGGGCCTGTCGCTCTGCCTCCGCCAGGGTATGGTGGTCCGTCCCGTTGGCCACGGCGCCGTAATCCTCCGCCATGACACAGTCGAGGATCAGCATGCCGATATCCTGAAGCAGGCCCGCGAGGAACAGCTCTTCCGGGCACGGGACGGCTTGCTGCTCTCCCAGGCTACGGGCCGCGATGGCCGAGTAGATGGAACGGCGCCAGTAGTACTCGGTATCGAGAAAGCCCTGGGCCGTGCTGCGCAGGGACGAGGTGAGGGAAAAGCCCAGCGCCAGGGAGACCGTATTGTCCAGGCCCAACAGGGTCAATGCCTGACGCAGATTCTCCGACTTGCGCCGCTTGCCGTAGAAGGGACTGTTGGCAACCCGCAGGATCTTGGCGACCAGTGCCGGGTCCATGTTGATGCACCGGGCGACCTCCCCGAAGTCCGTCACAGGGTTGCTCGCCAGGTCGATTACCCGCATGGCTACGGTTGACAGGCTCGGCAGCGTCTGGCAATAGCGCAGGCGTTCTTCCAGCTCTTTGTGCAATGCTCAGCTCCCTTGGCTGCGGCTCATATCTTACGGGCTCGTAAGTATTATAACGCCGGAGGGCTGTCCCGGGTTGAGTGATCTCGGCGCGGGCTTGCATAAGCAAGTGATGATCGGTCCGCCGCCCAACGACCGACGCGGGGCGGACCCGCCTTCGTCGATAAGAGTTTGTTTTTTTCTTGACCGGATCGGTGTTGATGCCCGTGTAATGCGTTGACGGCTACCCCCATAGGCGGCACTATCGTATTTGGGCGATGCAACGCTGTGTATCGGGGAATCCCCTATAAGCCGAGGGAACGTGCAATAATGAGCCGCGCTGACATCAAAGAGGATTTGGACAGGATCATCCAGGCCCGGCACTACGATCCCTTTGCCGTGCTCGGCCGGCACGTTGCCGGCAAACACCTGACAGTGCGCGCCTATCTGCCCGCGGCCGGCGAGGCCGCCATCGCCGAGGGCAACCTGCCCATGCGCCGGTTGTCCGGCGACAGTGGCCTGTTCGAGTGGCAGGGCGAACCCGGCAGCGTACCGGAGCATTACCGGTTCATCTGGACCGACGCCGACCACCGCCAGCACATCGGTTACGACCCCTACTGCTTCGCGCCCCAGCTCCAGGCGTTTGACCTGCACCTGTTCAGTGAGGGCAAGCACTGGCACGCCTATCGCTTCATGGGCGCTCACCCCCATGAGGTGGACGGCATCGCCGGGGTATTGTTCGCCGTGTGGGCCCCCAACGCCGAGCGCGTCAGCGTGGTGGGCGATTTCAACCGCTGGGACGGTCGCTGCCACCCCATGCGTGCGCGCAGCGGGAGCGGGGTGTGGGAGCTTTTCATCCCCGACCTGGCCCCCGGGGCGTTGTACAAATACGAGATCCGCAATGCCCGCAGCGGCGCGGTGTTCGCCAAGACCGACCCCTATGGCCAGCAGATGGAGCTGCGGCCGGCCACGGCCTCCATCGTCGCCCCCGACAGCCGCTATGAGTGGCGGGATCAACACTGGCTCGAGCGCCGCGCCGCGGTCGACTGGCAGCGCCGGCCCATGTCCATCTATGAGGTGCATCTGGGTTCCTGGCAGCGGGGGCCCGAAGGGGAGCTGCTCAACTACCGCGTCCTGGCCGAACGGCTGGTGCCATACGTCAGGGAGATGGGCTTCAGCCATATCGAGCTGCTGCCCATCACCGAGCACCCCTACGACCCCTCCTGGGGCTACCAGACCACGGGTTATTACGCCCCCACCAGCCGCTTCGGCGCACCGGACGACTTTCGCTATTTCGTGGACTATTGCCACCAAAACGACATCGGGGTGTTGGTGGACTGGGTCCCCGCCCACTTCCCCAAGGATGCCCACGGCCTGGCGCGCTTCGACGGGTCCGCGTTGTACGAGCACGAGGATCCGCGCCGGGGCGAGCACCTGGATTGGGCCACCCTGATCTTCAACTACGGGCGCAACGAGGTGAAGAATTTTCTCCTGTCCAGCGCCCTGTACTGGCTGGAGGAGTTTCACATCGACGGGCTGCGGGTGGATGCGGTCGCCTCCATGCTGTACCTGGATTACTCGCGCAGCGACTGGCTGCCCAATCAATACGGGGGGCGCGAGAACCTGGAGGCCATCGACTTTCTGCACCTGCTCAACACGGTGGTGCACCGGGACAATACCGGCGTGCTGATGATGGCCGAGGAGTCCACCTCCTGGCCCCAGGTCACCCGTCCCATCCACGTGGGCGGTCTGGGCTTCGATCTCAAATGGAATATGGGGTGGATGAACGACACTCTGGAGTACATGTCCCACGAGGCCGTGCACCGCAAGTATCACCATGACTCGCTCACCTTCAGCATGCTGTACTGCTTTACCGAGAACTTCCTGCTGCCGTTCTCCCACGACGAGGTGGTCCACGGCAAGCAGGCCATGCTGCACAAGATGCCCGGGGACGAGTGGCAAAAGCATGCGAACCTGCGCACCCTGTATACGTACATGTTCACCCACCCGGGTAAGAAGCTGCTGTTCATGGGGACCGAGTTCGGCCAGGGCCTGGAGTGGAACAGCGCCCAGGTGCTGGACTGGTACGTGCTGGACTATCCCCTGCATCAGGGTATCAAGGCCCTGGTGGCGGACCTCAATCGCCTGTACCATGCCACGCCCGCCCTGTATCAGCACGACTTCGAGTGGCAGGGGTTCGAGTGGATCGACTGCCACGATGCGGATCAGTCCATGCTGAGCTTCCTGCGCCGCGGCGACGACGGCTTCGTCATCGTGGTTATCAACTTCACCCCGGTGGTCCGGGACAATTACCGCCTGGGCGTGCCGGAACCGGGGGCCTACCGGGAGGTCTTCAACTCGGATTCCCATTTCTATGGCGGCAGCAACCGGGGCAACGGCGATCACCTGCCGGTAGCCGAGCCCATCCCGTGGATGGGGCGCCCGCACTCCATCTCCCTGGTTATTCCCCCCTTGGCCGGCATCATCCTCGCGCCCCAGTCCGGCTGACGCCGCTCGCCGGGTGTCGCTTCTCGCCGACAGCCGAAAAGAAAGGCAATTCAACGACCTGTCTCAATGCGCCAGGCCGCGTGTCGCCGGGGCGTGACGATTCGCCCCTCGGGGGGCGCCGGGAAATTTTTTAATTGGCTGAAAAATATAAAGTAATAGTGAATGGCATGGGTGTTGCTCCATCTCCCGGAAACAAGGTTGAACCGAGGGACCCACAACATTAAGGAGTGATACTCATGAAACGTACACTGGCATTTCTATCGATCCTCTCATTGGGCGCGCTGGCCCATGCCGGACCCGTGCAGTCGGTGCCGGCCTCGGTCCAGCAACCGCCGTCTTTCAAGCAAGTGGATGCCAACCACGACGGCGCCATCAACCGCCGCGAGGCGGTCAGCGCCGGGGTATTGACCAAGGAGGAGTTCAAAGCGGCCGACACGGACGACAACGGCAAGCTGAACAAGGGCGAGTACCGCCAGGCGATGGCGGGCAAGCAGCGCACCAACGGAATGAAGCGGCGCCAAGGCAGCTAGCGTTACCCTCCCCAGCTCCACCCTGGCTGGGGCTTGGAGGTCTGCCCAGGGATGCCACAGGACGTGGCTCGCCTGGGCGGGGCCTCCCCCTTTCAAGCATTGATCCCCGTGGACTACCCGTGACTTTCCTGCAGGATACACACGGGATGGTTCGGGGCCTCCGACGGCAGCAGATTGTCGTACAGCAGGCCTTGTTCGAAGAACCGCCAGGCGAGCCCGTTGCCCTTGGCCTCATACATGGCGATATCCGCATGCATCAATAATGTCTGCGGGTCCTGTCCGTGGTCGGGATACATGGCGACCCCCACGCTGCAGGAGATCGAGTAGGCGCTATCGTCGATGAGTATGTCTTCTTCGATGGAACGGATCATCTTTGCGACCACGGTCTCCGTCTCCGGCCGGTCGACGTCGTGGAGCACGACGGCGAATTCATCGCCGCCCAATCGCGCCACTGTATCCCGTTTCCTGATGATCCGCTTGAGGCGCTCGCCCACGGTGACCAGGAGCATGTCGCCGCACAGATGGCCCCTGGTGTCATTGACTTCCTTGAAGCGGTTCAGGTCGATGAAACACAGGGAAAAGGCCTTGGTTTGATCCGCGCAAAGGGATACGGCCTCTTCCAGCCGTTGGCACAACAGGGACCGGTTGGCGAGGTCCGTGAGGGTGTCGTGCAGGGCCTGGTGGCGCAGGGCCTCCTTTTGCTCATGCAGCTTCTCGATGAGCCGGGAGATGTACATGGCGGCCCATCCCGCCAGCCAGACGACGATCAGGGCGGTGAAAATGAGCGAGCGGCGCATCTGCTGCAGGTACGAGAAGGTGCCGGACTGATCGTATGCGAAACCGACGTGCGCCGTCAGGGATGTGGACGGCACGGGGAAAGTCAGCCAGGCGATGTGGAGTCCCGGATCGCCGCCTCCCCGCGTGTCTTTGCGCGGCCCGGGAATATCGTTCAGGGCCAGGAAGCGTCGATAGTTGGGTGATGCGTGCAGTACGTTGCCGTCGGCATCGATGACAGAGATGGCCAGGTGCCGGCGGTAGTCGCCGCTCCAGCGTGCGAGTAACGGGTCGATGTCCCGCCCGGTCTGGACGGCCGCCGACAATCGGGGGATGAGCGGGGCGAAGGCCTGGCGCAGGAGCGCGACTTCGCGCTGGTGATTGGCATCGGATGCGGTGTCATAGGCGATAAAGCCGAAGAACGCCAGGGCACCGATGGCGGACAGGCTGAACAGCAGGACCAGCCTAACCCTGGTGCTCACCGGCGTCTTTGATCGGGGCTTGCTTGAGGGAACTGACACCGCACAGTGTGTAGACGGGGCAAGAGGCGGCGATAGAGGCGAACAGGTTCACCGCGCCGAACAGGCCGATGATCGGCGCCACGATGTGATTGGTGATGACCGTGTTTTCAAAGAACCCGTAGTACAGACAGGCGGTCCCCAAGGCGAACCGGATGCATCGGTCGACAAGGCAAAGGTTGGGTGTGATGCGAAACACAATACGACTCCCTCCTGAACGTGCCAGATTTGCGTAGTTCCGGTTTTTGTTGATGCGGGTTAGGCAGTTTATCGGCTGGTATTGCCGATGTTTGAGGGGCGCCCGGGGCCGCGGAGCGCCGCGGACGTTGGCCGATGGTGGCGTCAATGTTTGGTTAAATCATGAGGTTATCGTTGAAGTGGGGAGGGAGGCCGGCTGTGGCGGGCGCCCCTCGAGGCACTGCTCATCCCCCGATAGTGGGATAAGGGGATCCCCGATTGCTGGCGGCGATTCCCCTTTGCATACTGGATTTTCCCTGCACCCGTATGCCCGGGCAGCATCCACGTCGCGGTAACCGCGCAAGCACTATCTCCAGGAGGGCAACAGGCAATGGACAGTTCGATTCTTTCATTTGGTCAGTATGCATTGATCGCCGCAGGCATGGCCGTGATCGCCAGCCAGGCCTGGCGGGTGGCAAGGCGGGAAAAGGACTATAACCGCTTGAAATGGCGCCTGCGGCGGCTGCGGCTTTCCAAGATGCTCGATTACCTGGGGGCGGATGTGGAGACCTATATCCGCGCGGTACCCGTCCAGGAACTGGATGTGGAGATGCGCAAGTGCGCCCAATGCCGGGCCTGCGCGCTGTGCGACGCCTGCGTGCGTGACGGCAAGCTCGTGGTCGACATGCACTTTTGCCCCGTCTACCGCTCGTTGACCCGGCACAGCCGAATTCTCTCCGGCCGGGATTGAGCCGCGTCCCTGAAGGCCGCGGCCGGTGCTGCGCCTGGCGTGCCCGCCGGGCTATCCGTCCCGGGTGCGCGCGGCGGCCCGGTAAGGCAGTGTGCACTGCACCACCGTACCCTGGCCCTTTTTCGAGTCGATGTTCAGCGTCGCGCCGATAATGTTGGCGCGGTAGCGCATGATGTGGGTGCCGAGACCCCCTGCCCGCCTTTTGGTTGAACCGATGCCTTTGCCGTCGTCGCTGACCCTGAGAGTGATACTCCCGTCGTGCACCGCAAGCTCGATGGTGATATTGCCGGGATGGGCATGCTTGACGGCATTGTTCACCGCCTCCTGGGCGATCCGGTACAACTGCAGGGCCTGAACCCGGTTATTCAATTCAACCGACCGGCGGGCCTTCAGCTGGCAGGGGATGCCCGAGGAGGAGGTGATGCCTTCGGCCAGGTTCTTGAGAGCGAGCTTAAGGCCGCCGGGGTCGATGGGTACCGGCGCCAAGCCGCGGGACAGGTTGTGAGCTTCGTCAGCCGCCTCCTGGAGTTGTTTGAGGCATTCCTTGAGCAGGGCGGCTTCGGGCTTGTGCGTGTCCTCGAGCTTCTTCTCCAGGCCGGCGGTCAACATGGTCAGCGCCGTCAACCGCTGTCCGAGCCCGTCATGGATGTCGTGGCCGATGCGCTCCTGCTCCTGGGTGCTGACGTCGATGACTTCCTTCTCCAGGTTGCGCTGGACGGTGATGTCCCGCGCCACCAGGAGGTAGAGCTCGAGGTGGTCGATCTCGGAGACGCTTACCTGCATAGGGAAAGGCGTCGAGTCTTTGCGTTGGCCCTGTATCTCCCGTGTCAGTGCGGCAACCGTCTTCTTGGGCGGTATGAGTCGGTGTAGCCAGTCACCGCCGGCTCCCTTGTTGGGCAGGGATTGCACAAGTATGGCGCCATCCTGCCCGATGGCATCCTTCCGTGCGTAGCCGAACATGCGCTCCGCCGCCGGGTTGAAGCTGGTGATCACGCCGTCGCGGTTTATGGTGACGATCGCGTCCGGTGCCGTTTTGATGATGGCGCTCAGGTATTGCTCCCGTTGCTGCAATTGCATCGCCCTTTGTTCGGCCTCGGCCGTTTGTACGGCTACACGATTCTGCAGGTCCTTGTTTAGGTCGAGCAGCTCGTGTTCCATGCGTCTGCGCTCGGTGATGTCCTGCTGGGTCGCGATGATGCCGATGGTCTCGCCGCGCTCGTCCGTTAGCCGCGCGGCGGTCAGGGCGATGTCGAGCACCCGCCCGTCCTTGGTGACGCGCTGGGTCTCAATCGCCTGGATATCCTTTCCCTTTGCAATCTTTTCGATCATGGACCGGGTCTTGTTGTGCGTGCGGGGGGGGGTCAGGTCAAATATGTTCATGTTCAAGGCCTCGGCCTCCGTATAGCCATACATGCGCTCGGCGCCCTGGCTCCAGGCGATGATATCGCCCTTCAGGTTGTATACGATAATGGCGACACTGGTCTTTTTGAGCAGCGCCGTCACGCGCCTCAATTCCACGTCCGCGATCACTTGCGGCGTGATATCGACGAACGTGACCACAACCCCTTCTATCTTGTTTGCCATGGTGCGGTAGGGCAGGATACGGCGCAGGAAACACTGGCCCTCGTCGGTCCACACGTGTTTGTCGATGGGGGTGAGCTTGTCCAGTACCGAGCGGGCATCGGTGAGCAGGGTATCGTCGTCGAATTTGTTGGATAGGTCGCCGATGGAGCGGCCGATATCCGTGGGCATCAGGCTCAGGAGCTTGACCGTGGAGGGGGTGAAGCGGCGTACCCGCAGACCGGTATCCAGGAACAACGTAGTGATATCGGCGCTGTTGAGCAGGTTGGTGAGGTCGTTGCTGGTCTTGTCCAGTTGTTCGATCTTTTCCTCGAGCTGGTTGTTGACCGTGTTCAGCTCCTCGTTGAGGGACTGGAGCTCCTCCCTCGAGGTCTCCAGCTCCTCGTTGACCGATTGGAGCTCCTCGTTCATGGACATCATTTCCTCGTTGGAGGCCTTGAGTTCTTCATTGGAGCTCTCCAGCTCCTCGATGGTGCTTTGCAGGTCTTCGCGGGTGTTCTTGAGCTCGAGTTCCAGCTGTTGCACCAGGGTGTTGTTGTCACCTGCATCCAGGACCTTGACGGCTTCCGTGTCGGGCAGGTCCTCGAATGTCACCAGCAGCAGCCCCGCCAGGGCTTTGGGGTGGCGGATTTCCCTGACGCTCACCCGGACATGGTCGTAATGGTCGTTGCGTTTGACCGGCGCATCGCCGTGGACCTCTTTTTCCGGCGTGTTGCTCACCTGGTAGCACAGGCTGCGGATCTTGGCGCTCAGCGCCTGTTCAGTCATGGCCAACAGGTCGTGGGTCGGTTCCCCTGACGGCATTCTGAGATACTTCTGGGTCGCCCCATGGAAATAGAGCGCCTCAAACTTGCGGCTGATGAGCACACATGCCGGGACATACGTGTTGATCAGCAGTTCCTGGGCCATGGTCCCGATTTTCATGGCGCCTTGGGCGGCCTCCTGTCTGGCGGGGAACGGCGTATACAGGGCCTGGTTCATGCCGGTGGGGAATTGCATCCGGTCGGCCCGTGACGGTCCGATGCGCCGGAAGATGCGCCAGTGCTTGGCGACGGCCTCGAACAGGTCGATCTGCCGGGCCACCGTCTCGGAGGCGCCCAGGAACAGATAACCGCCTTCGTTCAGGGCAAAGTGAAATAATGACAGCACCTTGTGCTGGGCTTCCGGCTCCAGGTAGATGAGCAGGTTGCGACAGCTGATCAGGTCCATTCGGGAGAACGGGGTGTCGCTGATCACGTTCTGCGAGGCGAACATGATGGTCTCCCGCAAGGCCTTGTTGACCTGGTACTGCGGGCCCGTTTTGGTGAAAAAGCGCTGCAGGCGATCGGGGGAGATATCCTCGGCGATGTTGACCGGATAGGCGCCCAGGCGAGCCGTTTGCAGGGCCCGCTCGTCGATGTCGGTGGCGAAGATCTGCAGCGGGATGTGTTTTTGGGCCCGGTCCATGGCCTCGAGGAACAGCATGGCGATGGAGTAGGCCTCTTCACCGGCAGCGCAGGCGGGGATCCACACGCGGACGGGGATATCGCCCTGACTCCTTTGCTGGATGAGCTCCGGGATGACCCGTTGCTCCAGTACGGCAAAGGCCTCGGGATCGCGAAAGAAACTGGACACCCCGATCAAAAAGTCCCGGAACAGCTGCTCGAGCTCGGCGCTGTTCTCCCGCAGCATCTGGATATAGCTGTCCGGGTTATTGATGTGATTGAGGCTCATGCGCCGCTGGACGCGGCGCATGAGCATGTTCTTGCGGTAGTCATTGAAGTTGTATTTGGTGCGGGCCCTGATCAAGGCGAGGATCCTGCCCAGGGAGTCCCTCGGCTCGGTCGGGCTTGAGGCCCCGTCGATATTGGGGTGTCTCGAGTAGGCGCTGAGTGCCTCGGGCATCCGTGCTACCGGCAGAACATGGTCGGCGACGCCGGCCGAGATGGCACTGCGGGGCATTTGATCGTATTGGGCCTCGCCCGGATCCTGGACCATGGTCATGCCGCCTTGGGCCTTGATGGCCCGCAGGCCCGAGGTGCCGTAGGAGCCGGTGCCGGACAGCACAACGCCGATGGCCTTCTCCCGTTGGTCCTCGGCGAGGGAACGGAAAAACAGATCCATGGGGGGGCGCTCCGGATTCGGTTCCGCCGGTACGGCGAGGTGCAGGGCGCCGCCCTTGATCTCCATGTTGCGGTGGGGCGGGATGATGTAGATCGTGTCGGGCCGGACGTCAACGCCGTCTTGTACTTCGTGGACGGGCATCCTGGCGTGGGGGCGGATCAGCTCCGCCATCAGGCTGCGGTGGGAGGGGTCCATGTGGGGCACCAGGACGAATGCCATGCCGGTATCCCCCGGCATGGCCGAGAACAGGCCCTTGATGGCATCCAACCCCCCGGCTGAGGCGGCGATGCCCACGACCGGGAAATCCCCGCCGGCGGGCATGGGCGCCGGCGGCCCGGCGGAGTCTTTGTGCTTTTGCTGTTTTTGTTTTGGCATCGCAGCAGGGGCCGGGCCGGGCTGTCCTCATGAAAGGCGTGGGGGAATTATACCCCCAGGGTCGGGTTTGACGATAAACAATCAGTGGAATTCGGTGACGGATGCGGTTCAGGCCTCCATGGTCCACTGCAGGGCCCGGCGTATCAGGTCATTGGACGAGGCCAGGTTCAATTTCTTCTTGATGTGGGCGCGGTGGGTCTCGATGGTCTTGATGCTCAGGTGGAGTTGCTCGGCGATCTGGGCCGTGCCCAGGCCCCGGCCGATGAACTCGAACACCTCCAGCTCCCGGTCGGAGAGTTTGCTGATGGGCGACTCTCCCAAGGCGGAGGGGGTGTCTCCGATATCCTGCAGCAGCAGTTGCTCGGTCATCCGCGGACTCAGGTATACCTTGCCCTTGATGATCAGGCGAAGGGCCTCGACGACCTTGTCCGCCGCTTCCCGCTTGTGAAGATAACCCATGGCCCCGGCCCGCAGGGCCCGTTCGGCGAACAGAAATTCATCGTGCATGGAAGCAACCAGGACCTTGAGCCCGGGGGACCAGGTATGCAGACGCTTGATCAGCTTGAGGCCGCTGCTCTTGGTCAGCGACAGGTCGAGGACGACCAGGTCGGGGGTATAGGTCTTGAGGCAGTGCAGGGCCTCTTGTTCGTCGGCCGCCTCGGCGCACACGCTCAGGTCCGGTGCGGCATTGATCAGTTGGCGCAGGCCGACGCGCACCATGGGGTGATCGTCGATGATGAGGACGGTGGCTGGATGCTTGGTATTCCCCGACACCGCATTCCTCCCTTAGCTTATTTCACCCGCGGTCATTATAAGGCTTGGCCCGGACGCCCTGACTGTAGGATCGGGTGTTCCCCTATTGCCTGAACCTTCTGTATATCAGCATACTGATAACCGATGCAAGCAGTCGGGTTTTTTGGGCGGGATGGTCATTCGATTCGGGGTGGGCATCGCCGCCCCCGCCCCGGCTGGTTCATCGGGCAGAAGGGGCCCGGTCGACCCCCCCGAACGGGGGGCTGTGTGTCATGAAGGTTTCATCGAACCGCTTCAAAATGCGGGCATCGGTGTAAAATGTTTTGACGGGATGGAGAGGGTTTGGGACAGTGACATCACTCAATGCGATTTTGAATACGGCCCGGCCGGTCACGGCGCGGGAATGCAGTCAGTCAATGGGACGGCGCCGGGTGGAACACCGCATGAATATACGCGTACCCGTGGATCTGCCGGTAACTATTTCCTATGCCGTCAATGGTGACGGTCCCCGGCACATGCGCACTACCACCCGGAATCTGAGTTTCGACGGGGCCCTCGTCGAGGCCGGTGAGCAGCCTCCCGAGGAGGGGCGGCTGGTGCGTATGGAAGTGCCCTCGAACGCCGCCGGCGCCATCACCATCGATGCCCTGGTTCTGCGCCACGGCGGGGGCCGGCTCGCCCTGGTGTTTGCCCATTATGGCGAGGCGGTCTTTGAAAGGCTGGCCGGACTTCTGGAGCCCGAGCTCGAGAGGCGCTTCGGGGGCCACCGGCGCTAGGGCCTGTTAACACTATCCAAACCGCGGCGACGGAGGCCCCATTCATATACAGGGGGCGCGAGACAAGACGCCGCGAACGCCGTGTACTTGCGGTACATAAGCGAGCGGCAACGCCGTATCGCGGCAAAATGGCCCCGTCCCTTCGGGTTGCGCCCCAAAAGCGGCCATGCTGCGTTGCTCGTCGTTCATTTGGAACCACCAAACTTCTCTCCTCGCGCCTTGCCTGGCCGCTTTTGGGACAGCAACGCCGCGGTTTGGATAGTGTTAACAGGCCCTAGGGAACCTCCGCACAGGCAATCCTGTCGCGATGGCGGTGGGCCTTTGCGGCCGCGGCCGACCTCAACCGGCGCAAGCCGTCGCTCCCTGCCCAGGGGCAAAGGCCTCTGTCCAGGGCAGTAAATTTTGCGTCTCCTCTGGCTTCATGGCAGACTGTGCGTTTCGCCGCGCTTGGCGGTGATAACGCTTCCACCCACTCGGGTGACTGGTTATGGCGACTTGTGCCGGTCTTCCCGCAACGCTAGGTTGTAAACCCCGTCAGGCCCGGAAGGGAGCAGCGGTAGCGGCCGATGCGTGTGCCGGGGTTCGGCGGGCACGGGTCGCCTCCTTCTTTATGCGCTCATGCCGTCCTCGCAAGGACGCCCGGACGGCCGGGGCCCCTCACCTCGCCGGCCCCTCTTTGTTCCCCAAGGGGGAGAAGGGTTACGCTATCGTTCGCAGCGGGGCGTTCTTTGTTCGCTCCCTCGGCCCCTCGGGGAGAGGGGCCGCCGCGAGCATGCCCGGCACCTTGCAGATTGCGGTATAATCCAACGCCATGAGCTACCAGGTACTGGCGCGAAAGTGGCGCCCCAGGGTATTCCAGGATGTGGTCGGGCAGGAGCATGTGCTGCGCGCGCTCACCAATGCCCTGGATCGCAATCAGGTGCATCACGCCTTTTTGTTTACCGGCACCCGGGGGGTGGGCAAGACCACCATCGCCCGCATCCTGGCCAAGGCCGTGAACTGCGAGCAGGGGGTGAGCGCCACCCCGTGCGGCGAATGCGCCAGCTGCCGGGAAATCGATGAGGGAAGGTTCGTGGACCTGATCGAGGTGGATGCGGCGTCCCGGACCAAGGTCGAGGACACCCGCGAGCTCCTGGAGAACGTGCAGTACGCCCCCACCCGGGGGCGCTTCAAGGTGTACCTGATCGACGAGGTCCACATGCTCTCGGGGCACAGCTTCAACGCCTTGTTGAAGACCCTGGAGGAGCCCCCGCCCCATGTCAAATTCCTGCTGGCCACCACGGATCCGCAAAAGCTGCCGGTGACGATCCTGTCCCGTTGCCTGCAGTTCAATCTCAAGCGCCTGTCTCCAGAGCGCATCCGCGATCACCTGGCGCATATCCTGGACAGCGAGCAGGTGGCGTACCAGGCCCCGGCACTGGCCTGCCTGGCCCGGGGCGCCGAGGGCAGCGTACGCGACGCCCTGAGCCTGCTGGACCAGGCCATCGCCTATGGGGGCGGCACGGTGGAAGAGGCCGATGTGCGCGCCATGCTGGGGACCATTGAGCAGGACGAGGTGAGGGCCCTGGTGGAGGCCCTGGCGGGCGGGGATGCCGCGGCCCTGCTGGCCGGCGTACAGCGTCTGGTGGAACGCTCGGCGGACTTTGACGGGGTGTTGAACGACTTGTTGACCCTGCTGCACCGCATCGCCCTGGCCCAGGTGGTCCCCGAGGGCATTGACGACAGCCTGGGGGACAGGGAGACGGTTTCCCGGCTCGCCGGGGCACTTTCCCCGGAAGACGTGCAGCTCTATTATCAGATCGGCCTGCTGGGCCGCCGGGACATGGCCCTCGGCCCGGACCCGCACCTGGCCTTCGAGATGCTGATGTTGCGCATGTTGGCCTTTCGGCCGGCGCAGGCCCCGTCTCTGACCGAGGCGGCAAGCGCGGAGGCGCCGCCCAAGGGCGCGAGCCGCGGCGCTGTCGGGGCGGCCCCGGCCCCTCCGCCGCGCCGCGCGGCAGCCGGCACGCCGGATGTCGCCGCCGCCCCGCAGGCGCCCGCCCCGCCGTCGGGACCGCCCGGGGGCGGCGGGGGGGATGCCGATGCCTGGGCCGCCATCGTGGGGGAGCTGGGCCTGACCGGCGTGGCCCTGCAGCTGGCGCTGCATTGCGCCCTTACCCATGTCAGCACCGAGCGGGATCGGGTGGAATTGTTATTGAGTTCCGCGCACAAGCACTTGCACAATAAGGACCGGGAGCAGCGTATCGAGCGTGCCTTGCAGGCCCATTACGGCACCGCCCTCAAGCTCGCGCTGACGGTGGGCGAGGCCAGCGTTGATACACCGGCGTCCGTGGAGAAGCAGCGCCAGGCTGCCAAGGCGCAGTCGGCACGCGAGGCCGTGGATCAGGATGCGAATATCAAGGCATTGAAGGAGACCTTCAATGCCCGCATCGTCCCCGACAGCATTCAGCCGAATGACTGAGCCCGCGGCGGACGCCGGCTTGCCGCGGCGGCGCCCGCTTTCTTCGGGAGAGAGGGGCGGGGTGAAGGAATCAATCCAGACCGAGAGGTGACGATAATGAAAAACTCGCTTGGCAATATGATGAAACAGGCGCAGAAACTCCAGGGGGACCTGCAAAAGGCCCAGGAGGAGCTGGCCACCATGGAGGTGACCGGCCAGGCCGGCGGCGGGATGGTCAAGGTCGTGATGACCGGCCGCCACGACGTGAGGCAGGTCAGCATCGATCCCAGTCTTATGCAAGAGGACAAGGACATGCTGGAGGATCTGCTCGCCGCCGCGGTGAACGACGCCGTCTATCAGGTGGAGAAGCAGACCAAGGAGCGCATGTCCGATATGGCCTCCGGCATGGGCCTGCCCTCGGATTTCAAACTGCCGTTCTGACATGTCCCACGGCTCATTGATCGGGCAGCTCATCGAGGCGCTGCGCTGCCTGCCGGGGGTGGGCCCCAAGTCGGCACAGCGCATGACCTACCACCTGCTCGAACGCAACCGGGCCGGCGGCCGGCACCTGGCCCGGACCCTGCTGGCGGCGATCGACCAAATCGGCTACTGCGCCATGTGCCGCAACTTCACGGAGCATGAGCTGTGTCAGCTGTGCGCCAACGCCGGCCGCGACCGCAGTCAGCTGTGTATCGTGGAAATGCCCACGGACGTCATGGCCATCGAGGCCACTACTTCCTATCGGGGCTTGTACTTCGTATTGATGGGCCACCTGTCCCCTCTGGACGGTATCGGGCCGGACGAGCTGGGCATCGATCGGCTGCTGACGCGGCTCGGCGAAGGGGAGGTAAGAGAGCTCATCCTGGCCACCAATCCCACGGTCGAGGGCGAGGCCACGGCCGGCTATATCGCGGAACTGGCCCGCAGCCGCGGGCTCAAGGCGACCCGCATTGCCTGCGGTATCCCCATGGGGGGGGAACTGGAGTACAGCGACAGCGGCACCCTGGCCCACGCCCTGGTGGGCAGGAGAGATTTCTGAGATCCGATTAAGGCGGCCGGATCGTCGTTTCCGCCCCCTCCGTTCAACGCCACCGGCCGCCCCGCTATACCTGATCCCCGATGACGGGCCCCGAGACGATGATTCGTGGGCGATGATTCATACATGGCGCGGCGGGCGTTCATGGGACACAATCATTCAAGTATATCAGCAAATTCTGGTTTATGTCGGGCGGGCCGCCGCCGCCCGGCCGGCGGGATTTTCTATTGCCGGGGGATTGGTGTATCGTGACAGATGACGTTAGTCGATGTGTTTGGGGATGAAGCCGAAACGCAGTGAAGGGGGGCGGTATGCCGAAGGTACGGGTACAAGCTGGGCGAACTGACCGATGCCCCTGCTGGTCTCAGCAGCGTCGGTCAGGTGCCGGGCGGCACCCGGTATCCTTGGATATCGTACAGGTTCAATGGTGAGCCTGGCCGCGGACAATGCCGTATAAGCAGCCTCGTAAAACAATGAAGGCGATTGTCCTGTTGCCCATAACAATTACTAGAATATTCCCTGAATAGCGGCAGTCCTCATTTCATATGCTGGCGGGGACGGTTTTATTCAGTGCAACGACTTACCTGGTCATGTGGGTGGGTTTCTTGCTCGCCAAGAACCCCAGGCTGCATGTTCCCCTGATGGCCGGTGCGATGTTGTGCGATTTGGGAATGCCGTTTTACCTGGTGGCGACGCGGGACTGGTATGGACGCCTTATCGTACACCTGGAGATCTTCACGTTTCTGGTATGGATGCATTTAATCTTGCTGATTACCTTGTACGTGATGTATGGCATGCAGATCATCGCCGGCAGGAAACTGCTGAAGGAGCCGGGAGACGTGCAGGCGCGTACAGAGCACCGCGGTCAGGCATGGGTAATTCTCACCGTCAAGGCGCTGGTGATCGTGACGGGGGCACTATTGGTAGAACCGGGGTCCAATAATATGAATTGATAAAATTCAAGCCCCTTTATGGGGTTGAGGCTTTGCGAGGGGAGGGGGATGTCATGCAATTGACAGTTTACACCGACTATTCATTGAGGGTATTGATCTATCTAGGAGTGCACAGGGGCAACGTAGCGACCATCGCTGATATCGCCAGGAAGTACCGGATATCGCGCAACCACATCGTCAAGATCGTACATCACCTGGCCAGCGAGGGTTTTGTGCAGACCATCCGGGGGCGAAACGGGGGCATGTCCCTGGCCCGCGAGCCCGAGACCATCAATCTGGCCGACGTGGTCCTCAAGACCGAGCCCACCTTTCAACTGGTCGAGTGCTTCAGGGGTGAGGGGGACTGCTGCATCGAAGAGGCGTGCCGGTTCCGGGGGGCCCTGAACAGGGCGCTGCAGAGTTTTTTCACCGTTCTCGGGGAATACACCCTCGCGGATCTCATAGAAGACAAGTCCGAGCTGCTGCAGTTTCTCAATTACGTTAACATCCCGATCAATACCCTTATACAATAGTCCCATTGAAGATCGCATTTGAAAAAGCTGAGAGATGGCCCAAGACTCCAACAACCTGATATGGATAGACCTCGAAATGACCGGTCTCGACACGGACCGGGACAAGATCATCGAGATAGCGACGATCGTCACCACGAGCTCTCTGGAGCTCGTGGAGGAGGGTCCGGTGCTGGCGATCCGCCAGTCCGATGAAGACCTCGAGGCCATGGACGCATGGAACACGGAGCAGCACGGAAGGTCGGGTCTGGTCGACCGGGTGCGCTCCAGTCCTCTGACCGAGGTGGACGCGCAGGACATCACGCTGAATTTCGTGAGCAAGCACGTGCCGGCCAACGCCTCGCCCATGTGCGGGAACAGCGTGTGTCAGGACAGGCGCTTTCTGCATCGCTGCATGCCGGAGCTGGAGCGCTATTTTCATTACCGTAACCTGGACGTGAGCACCATCAAGGAGCTTGCCAAGCGCTGGGTCCCGGCCGTCTATCAGTCCTTTTCGAAGGAATCGTCGCACCAGGCCATGGATGACATCCGCGATTCCGTCCGCGAGCTCAAGCACTATCGGGAGTGCTTCTTCAAGTTTAACTGAGGTCCGTGGCGCCTCCTCCGGGGAGGGGCGAGGGGCGTGACGAGTCTGAGGGATGCGCCGCGGGCGGGAATATCCGGGGCAGGGGATAAAAAAGGCTCATCGAGCCGCCGGGGTCAGGGTGAGGGCCGCGACCTTCAGCCGGAGTTCTCGTAATCCTTGACGGCGCGGCTCACGGTGCTGTAGTGCACACCGAACTGGTGGGCGATCTCGCTCAACGTGTAGTGGCCCGACAGATAGGCCGTGGCCATGGTCCGCTTCGGGTCATGGGAGCGGCGCTTGAGCTGCATGAGCTTCTGGTTCTTGTCCGCCTGACTCTTTTTGGTCTGCCTGCCCTTGCGCTGGGTGGTGGTCTTGGGTTTGGACTGCATCCGCTTGATGAAGCCGTCACTGCCGAGATAGATCTGGTGGCGCAAGTCGTCCCACAGGTATTCGTCTTCCTCCTGTTGCACGAATTTCTCGTAAGCCTGCTGGGCGCGCTTGCGCTGGCGGCCGAATTGACTCAACAGCCATTCGGTATCCAGCCATTCGGGGGTCTCCTCCAGTCCGGCCGTGGCGCGGTAGCTGCTCCACTTCCACGCCGAGGGCTTTCTGACCAGACCCAGGTGCACGGGGTTGCGCACCACGTGCCGGCAGACCTCCTTCAGATAGCGGCTGCGCTCGACCAGTACGGCCTTGTAGCGTCCCTGGAACAGGTGTCCCCCGCGATCGTGTTGCTGGTTGAAGCGCTGGGTGTAGACGCCGTTGAGTTGGCGCATCCCCTTGGAGAGGTTGGGCTTTGGCGTTTCGATGACCAGGTGGTAGTGCTCATTCAGTAAACAGTAGGCGTGACAGCGCCATTGCATGCGCGAGCTCACCTCGGCGTAGGTCTCCAGGAACATGCGCCGGTCCTCGTCGTCGAGAAAAACGGTCTGATCGGCATTACCACGGGTGCTGATGTGGTAAACCGCGCCGGGATATTCTATGCGTAACGGGCGTGCCATACGCCCATGTTGGCGCGAACACCGTTACATTTCAACCCCCTGATTGCATGTCCGATCCGGCGGGCAATCATGGCACAAAATTTTCCTGCGGTTTCGCTGGTGAACGGCGCCGGGCAAGGCCTTGCGGGGGCCGTGTCATCGCAATGGCGGAGACGGGCCCAAAAGCCCACCCCTTGCATCGTTCGGTGCCCGGCGTCGCCGCAGTCTGCCTTGCGCCCCCGTTTTAACGCGGGTGGCAGGCTTTGTGGAAGGCGCGCAGTTCGGATCCCGGGCCCGCGTCGATGGCGCCGGCGCGGGCCTCTGCGCCGGGTCAAGGTGCTTGTGAGGGGGCAAGGTGCTTGTGAGGGGGGATGGGCAGGGGTGTGACGCAACACGGGGGGGAGGAGGACAGACTACCCCTTCACCTCCCGACCGGGAGGTGAAGGGGTCCCAGGGTCAGGATTCGAAATCCCTGTCCATGATTGTCTTGCGGCCGTCTTGCCTTGCCTTTTCGATAGCCTCGTCGCAGAGCTTGCGGATAATATCCGATACCTTGCTGGCTACGTTTCCGGACGTGTTCATTTCCGCCTTGGAACGGACATAATTCTTGATCTTTGAGACGACGACCAACACTTCCGTATCACTTTGAGCGCTGTTCATAAAATACCTCCGCTAAGACGATTTCTTGTTGTTAGTTCCATGTTATGTATATCAATGACCGTTGGTGAGTCTTGTGAACTTCATCACACAATCAAGTGCGGGTCAATTATAGCCTCAAGACCGGGTTTTGACGCGATATTTATATAGTTGTTCGTTATACAACCGCCGCGCGGCAATATACCCGGCCGTCTGTCGCTATCGTCTAACCCCGCAGGGTAAAAGGCCTTTTCAATGAAAGGCCTTGTTTGCCTGACGCTCACCGGTGAAGGGCTGATTGACACGGATCGCCCCGTGCTCCATGCCCGGCCGGCCCGCGTAGTCGCCGGCCAGATCGCGCAAGGCCTCGAGTTCGAGGATCTGAATCTGGTTGGTATGCACCTCGATGATGCCCTGGACCTGCAGCCGGGACAGCACCCGGGAGACGGTCTCAACGGTCAGCCCCAGGTACTTGCCGATATCCGTACGGGTCATGGCGAGGGTGAAGACCGTGGCGGAATAGCCGTGGCTCCTTTGATAGGTGGAACGGTTCAGAAGGAACGAGGCCAGGCGCTGGTCGGCCTTCTTCTTCCCGAGCAGCATCAACATATTCTCATGGCGCAGGATCTCCCGGCTCATGCCCCGGAGCAGTGCGCTTTGCAGCTGCGGCGAGGCGCCGTAGTGCTCCTCCAGGCTGTCGAAGGAAAGCTTGCAGATGCTGGTGGTATCCAGCGCCATGGCGTTGGACGGAAACGCGCCTTCGGCGATGCCGTCAAAGCCGATGATCTCGCCGGGCAGGTGAAAGCCGAGGATCTGCTCCTCGCCGTCTTCGGAGATGAAATAGGTCTTGATGATGCCGGAGCGGATCATGTACAGGGCCTGGAACGGCTCGCCCGCCCGGTACAGGTACTCGCCCCGGTGCAGGAGCTGGTGCGGCATATTGCTGTCCTTGAAGATGCAGGCGCCAGGCACCCGCGGATCGTAGCCGAGGCATTGATGGCCTACGATGCACGCCTCGCATGACAATTTTTTTGACTGGAAATCAATGACCTGAGCTTTTCCCGACATGGTGTTTTCTCCCGATGTTTGCCTTGTCCTTGTGATCGCTGCACAACGCTTTTTAGTGCCGCCTTGAGGTGCAATGTATCGGGAAGAGGGGGAGGAGGAAATACGTACTTCTACGTATGCGCTGTGGGCGCGGCAATGGCGCCGGCAGGGCCGTCACGGGGCCTGCCGGCCACCGGGAGAGGTTAATGAGGGTCCTTGCCCAGGGCCCGCCTGATATGACTCAGCAATTCGTCGCCCTTGAAGGGCTTCATCATGACGGCGTGGGCGCCGGCCTGCTGGGCGCGCTCAATCAACAGCTCTTCCCTGTGCGCCGTGGCGATGATCACGGGCAGGGCGATGCCCAGTTGTAACAGGCGTTCCTGGAGCTCGACCCCGTTCATGCCGGGCATGTGCAGGTCGAGCACGAGGCAGCCGTCCTGCCCGGGATGGTAGCCGTCCAAAAAGGCCTCCGCCGACCGGAAGGTAACCACCGGCCAGCCATATGACTCGATCAGCAGTTTGATTGAGTCGCGGACGGCGGGATCATCATCGACGATATAAATGGCCGGTTCAGCGGGAATGTGTGTGTCTGCTGTCAACGGAGCTGCCCACATCTTGTAAACCACGGTAGACAATCTAGAGGATCCGCCCTGCTCGATGCGCTCATATAGGCAGATTGAATTCCCTTGTTCCCTTACAGTAGGCATTAAAAATGAAATTCGCCCCCCCGGCATTGATATCAATCAATCTCAGCGGTTGATGCGGAGGCAGGGCGCCACCATGCCTTGGGTATCGGCTGACACTGCGCATCCCTTCATCGCCCGGTCAATTGCCCGGGGGATGCCTTGCGTCGCTGCGCTCCTCCGCGCTGTTGCGGTGAACGGCGCTGACCCGGATCAACTCGGCCAGGGAGCGGACCTGCAGCTTTTTCATCATCCTCGAGCGGTGCAGCTCCACGGTCCTCTCGCTGATATCCAGTTCGATGGCAATGACCTTGTTGGCCTTGCCGCTGACAATGAGTTCCATGATTTCCCGTTCGCGCGGCGTCAGCTGGGCGAGGCGCGCCGCCAGCTTGGCGTGGTCGGCCGATTGACTGCGGCTTTGCCGGTCCCTGTCGACGGCCTGCTCGATCCGCCCCAGCAGGTAACGGCTGTCGAAGGGCTTTTCGATAAAGTCCATGGCCCCGACCTTCATGGCGTGTACCGCCGCCGGTACGTCACCGTGCCCGGTGAGGATGATCACCGGCAACGCGGCGCCCATGCCGGCCAGCCGCTCCAGCAGATCGAGACCGCCCAGATCCGGGAGGCGCATGTCCAGGATCAGGCAGCCGGGGCGTTCGGGTTGATACTGGTCGAGGAAGCCCTGGGCCGATCCGTAGGTCTCCACCCGGAAGCCGTTGGCGTCGACCAGCATCGACAGAGAATCACGCACCCCCTCGTCGTCGTCGACAATGAATACGGTCGTCTCAGCTGTCCGCGGCATCGTTGCCAGCTACGGGGAGGGTAAAGTGAAAGGAGGCCCCGGGGCCCGGGTTGGCGGTCGCCCACAGGCGACCGCCGTGGGTGCGCACGATGGAGCGGCTGATGGACAGCCCCACGCCGATCCCCTTGGCCTTGGTGGTGTACAACGGTTCGAACACCCGCGCGGCCGACCCGTCGGGAAGGCCTTCGCCGGTGTCGATGACCGAGACCTGGACGGCCGGTTGCTCCTCGTGGCGGCGGCTGCGGATGCGCAGCCGCCGCGCCCCGTCAACGCCCTTCATGGCATCGATGGCATTTTTGACCAGGTTCAGTATCACCTGCTCGATCTGGACCTTGTCCATGCGCAGGGCGGGCAGCTCGTCGTCCAGGTCGAGCCGCAGGGCAACGCGATGGACGTCGATCTCGTGGCTCAGCAGCTTGAGCACCTCGCGGATGATGCCGTTGATGTCGGTGGCCGAGCGCTCGGTCCTGCCCCGGTCGATGAATTGGCGCAAGTGGCTGACGATCTCGCCGGCCCGCTGGCCCTGGCGGACAATGGATTCCAGGCTGTCCGTCAATACCCGGGGCTCACCGCGGCCCGACTGCAGTAACTGGCGGCACGCCTGGGCGTAGTTGACGATGGCCGCCAGGGGCTGGTTGATCTCGTGGGCCAGCCCGGCGGCCATCTCCCCCATCAGGCTCAGGCGCGAGACCTGGGCCAGCTCGTCCATGCGCCGCTTGGCCTCCTGCTCGGCCTGCTTGCGCTCGCTGATGTCACGGACGATGCCGGTGAACATGCGCCGTCCCTGGAGCGGCACCTCACCCACGGACAGCTCCAGGGGGAAGGTGGTTCCGTCCTTGCGCCGCCCCGTGATTTCCCGGGTGACGCCGATGACCCGCGGTTCGGCGGTGGTCAGGTAGCGGTCGATGTAGCCGTCGTGGCCCGCGGTGAGATCATCCGGCATCAGCCGGTCGATGCTCGACCCCAGGACGTCGGCGGCCGAATAGCCGAAGATCCGCTCCGCAGCCAGGTTGAAGACGGTGATCTTGCCCGCCGCATCGATGCATACAACGCCGTCCACGGCGGTCTCGAGGATGGCCTCGTTGTATCGATGGGCCTCCTGGAGCGCCTCTTCCATGCGCTTGCGCTCGGTAATGTCGATGCCCGTGGCGATCACGTACTGCACCGCCCCGTGCCCGTCGGTCAGGGCGGTGTTTTTCCAGTGAATCCAGCGGCGCTTGTTGTCGCCGGTCTGCCAGTAATTTTCGTTTTCGCTGGGGAAATGGCCGGCGGTCAGCGCTTGGAAATGGGCCTTGGCGGGGGCCTGCTCCTCGGGCAGCAGGAACAGATCCCATATGCAACGGCCGCGGACCTCGTCATGGCGCCGGCCGGTGAGCTGCTCACAGGCGCGGTTGAACAGCGCGATGCGGCCCTGCCGGTCCATCACCACGATCAACATGCCGGCCACGTCCAGCAGTGCCGACAGCAACTCGTGTTCCTTGTCCCCCAAATCGGACGGTGGAGGCGTGCCCGTCTCCCGCGGTTGTTCTAGCATCGGCTCACCCTAGACGGCATGAAAGTGTTGGGCCGTCAGCGAAAAATGCCAGGTTGGATATTTTATTGTATGGAAAGGTACCATACCGCAATTGCCCATATAAGGAAACGTTCAGCCGGCGGGGGCCGCATGACCGGGTATTGCGGCGAGGGGCGGCGCTGACGCGGCTGCCGTTGCCCCGGATCCGCGCGGCCTGTGTCACCCCCGTCCCCGGGGAGACCGGATCGGGCATCGCTTACTCTTGGGACTGAGCGGGCACTGGCGGCAAATCCGCGGGCCGATAGGCATATCCTTGCAGATACAGGGGGCGCAGTTCAATCGGTGGGCAGTTGGGTCACCTGATGTTTTGTTAATTAAAAACAATAGTTTAATGCTTTCTTCTGGAAGGCGCCGCGGGGTCCGGCGGGGACGGGGTTTGACAAGCGGCCACCTGAAACTGTTAAAGTTATATATTGCGATTTGCTTAACATCGTAATTGGTGTAAGACGTGTTTTATCCAGTCTCGCCCGCATAAGTCCGTAATTTTTTTAGAGGTGATAATGAAAAGCATGTGTAAGCTCGATCAGGCTTGGCGGTTTTCCCTGCCGCGCTTGGGTTTCATCTTGGCCATGGCTGGTGTTCTGCTCAGCGGCACCAGCGCCGCCTATGCGCAGGCGGATCAGGAGCGTATGAAGTCCATGCTTCAGGCCCGCCAGCATCTGCATCAAATCGAGCAGAAGCTGACCAAGATCCAAAAGGCCACTATCAGCTCACATCCGGAGCTACGGAAGCAGGAAGACAAGTTCAAGTCGCTTCTGATGTCGACCATGCGTGACAAGGGCTTCAAGCCGCAAGAAGACATGAAGCGTCTGGGCGAGTTGCGCCAGAAGCTGCGTGCCCGCGGCCTGGAACCGAAGGAGCGCAATCAGCTGATCGCCGAGTTTCAGCAGAAGAGCTCACGGCTGCAGCAGGCCCAGCAGGAGGCCTTCAGCGACAAGAAGGTGCAAAAGGCCCAGCAGGACCTGCAGGATGCAGTGGTCGCGGCCATGAAGAAAAAAGACCCCGATACCTCGAAACTGCTCAAGGAAATGGACGAGACCCAGAAGAAGCTGGATCAGTTGCAGTCTTCCGGCGACTGAGGGAACGACTTCAAGCCGTTGGGACAGATTTATTTTTCGGGAAAAATAAATCTGTCCCTTACTCTCTGTCCCTTACTCTCCCGCTACCACTGCTTGTAGGGCAGGAACTTCCCTGACATGACGATCTTGACCCGGTCCCCCTTCGGGTCGGGCTCCTTTTCCACGTCTACCGTAAAGTCGATGGCGCTCATGATGCCGTCACCGAAATTCTCGTGTATCACCGCCTTCAACGGCATGCCGTACACCTGCATGATTTCATAGAGCCGATAGATCAGCGGGTCGGTGGGCACCACCGGGCCCAGCCCCTTGGTGGGACACCCGGTCAGGGCCTGCGCCACGTCGGGCCCGTGGCCGAGGGCCGCGGCGATCTTGTGGGCGTCCTCATAGGAGGCGCTTGCCTGGCCGTAGATGAGCGCGGCGGCCCACACTTCACTCTTTCCGACCACTTGGCCGAGATCGGCGAAGGACAGTTCTTTGTCTTTCTTGGCCGTGAGCAATGTCTGACTGAGCTGTGATATCTCCATGGAACAGTACCCTCGTTGATCGATGACGGTCACATGATGGCAGCTCATCCGGGTCTTGGCCAGTACGGCCGGCGCAGAGGTTCCTAGATCCCTAGCCGCACCAGGTACCAGTTCCCGTGGTTGTCGTGGGCGATTCCGATGCCCTGACCGCGACGGGTATCCAGGGTGTAGAAGATGATCTCCAGGGCGGTGCTTCGGCCTCCCACAGCCGAGGCCACCGCGACGGGTCGGGCGTCGTCATCGCGCTTGTAGCCGAAGACCCTTGCCAGTGACAGGGGCGCCAGGACCGAAGGACGTTCGGCGGCTTTGCGCCCCGGTAACGACTCATCGAATTGGAGCATGACGAATTTGGGAACGGTGTGGTCAGGGGGGTGCTCGCCGGTCAGGGTGAACTCGCCGCGCAATCGCTCCCCGTCGGGCAGGCGCACCTCAATGCGGCCGTAGGACTTGTCGAGCTCATACAGGCGGGCGGTGCTCAGCATATCGTTGTTGAAGTTGTAAAGACGCGCCTTTGAGACCGGAACGGTTGAACAGCCCGTCAACAGGGAGAGGGCAAGGGCGAGACACGCGGCGGTCAATCCGGGCTTGCCCATGGCGCCTATCTCCCCTCCAGGTCGCCGATATGAACCCGATACCAGTCACCCCGGTTGTCACGGGCCAGGCCGGTGCCGTACCCATGGAGGGTGTCCACGCTGTAGAACACCATCGTCAGGGTGATCCCGGCGTCATTGGACAGCGCGCCGTAGCCCACGGGATGCGAATCGGTGCTGCGGTTGTAACCATAGACCTCGGCAAAGGCGGCGCGATCGATCCCGGTGCCCGGGGAGGTGTCCCGCGCCGGCCGGCCCGCCCGGGTCAAGGCATAGCGGCCTTCCAGGGCGCTGCCGTCGGGCAGCGTGGCGGAGGCGCGGCCATAGCCCCGCTTGAAGTAAAAGAGCTTGACGTGGATGAGCTCGGCGTTGGTCAGGTTGTACAGCCTGGCCGGCGTCCTGGGGATGGATGAACAGGCGGCGAACAGGGAGGCGCATGCGACAATCATGAGCGCTCGACAGATACCGCGCACCGCGCGGGGCGTGCGGCAACCGCTCCCTCGGGGCGGGGGCTTTAACGGCCGCGCGGCCGCGCCGAAGAACCGACAGCTGGGCATTCGGGCTTACCTGAAAGTATATATCGTTATTCTCATATACGATTAAACAGGGCGTGACACAGGGTGTCAACTGAAATGCCAGTGCGCGCCGTTGACGGGCTTCTAACGGCGCTGAATGGCGGCGCCGGAGCGCTTTTTTTGATACAGGTCAACTCATAAGTCCACGAATCGGCCTATTTTGACTGGGACTATTTTAGCGGGGCGGACTTAACGTTATCTTAACGTTGCCGGCCCGGCGCAAGGCCCTAGGTTCATGGATTGGCATTATCTTCATTCCCTCATCGAGCCCGGCTCCGTCGCCGTCTTCGGCGCCAGTGAGCGGCCCGACGCCGTGGGGCGGTTCGTCTTTGAAAACCTCCTGAACAGCGGCTTCGCCGGTCCGGTTTACCCGGTCAATCCGAAATACGCTCAGGTCTCGGCCCGTCGCTGCGTAGCCTCGATCGGCGAGATCGAAGGCGGGGTCGAGCTCGCCGTGATCGCCACCCCCGCCCCCACCGTCCCGCAGATCCTGCACGAGTGCGGCGAGCATGGTGTTAGGGCGGCCGTGGTCCTGTCCGCCGGCCCGGCGGCGGCTGAGATGCTGGCGGTGGCGCGCCGCTACCGGATCCGGGTCCTGGGGCCCAATTGCCTGGGCCTGGTGAGGCCGGGCAAGGGCTTGAACGCGACGTTCAGCAACAATACTGCCGCCCCGGGGTCCCTTGCATTGGTCTCCCAGTCGGGGGCGCTGTGCACGGCGATCCTGGATTGGGCCGGGCCCCATCACGTGGGGTTTTCGCTGATCGCCTCCATCGGTGATGCCGCCGATGTGGGGTTCGGAGACCTGCTGGATTTTCTCGCCATGGACCCCGATACCAAGAGTATTCTGCTCTATGTGGAGGGGATCAGCCATGCGCGCACGTTCATGAGCGGGCTGCGGGCGGCGGCGCGCATGAAACCGGTGGTCGTGGTCAAGGCCGGTCGCCACGAGGCCGGCTCACGGGCGGCGCTGACCCATACCGGCGCCCTGATGGGCGCGGACGATGTCTTCGACGCGGCGCTGCGCCGCGCCGGTGTGGTGCGGGCCATGACCATCGAGCAGCTGTTCGCCGCCGCGCAGATGCTGGCCACCCACCAGCGGGTGCAGGGCAACCGCCTGGCCATTATCACCAACGGCGGGGGGCCCGGCGTCATGGCCACGGACCGGGCCGTCGACCAGGGCGTCCAGGTGGCGGCCCTCGGCGAGGCCACCCTGGCGCGCCTTGACCAGGCGCTGCCCGGCGGCTGGTCCCGCGCCAATCCCGTGGACATGCTCGGGGATGCCCCGCCCCAATGCTACCGGGAGGCGGTGACCGCCTGCCTGGCGGACGCCAATGTTGACGGTGTGCTGGCGATTCTCACGCCCCAGGCCATGACCCGTCCCGACGAGGCCGCTGAGGCGGTGATTGAGGCCGGCCGGAACGCGGACCACAAGCCGGTTCTGACCTCCTGGATGGGGGAGGAGCAAGTCGCTCGGGCCCGCGACAGGTTCCTGGCCCGGGGAATCCCGGTCTTTCCCAACCCCGAGGCGGCCGTGGAGGCCTTTGCCTACCTGTACAACCACCAGCACAACCAGCAGCTGCTGATGCAGGTGCCGGGGCCGGTGGCGCCGCGCAGCGAGCCGGATGTGGAGGGCGCACGCCTGATCGTGGAGGCGGCCCTGGCCGAGGAGCGCGGCTGGCTGACGGTGAATGAGTCACGTGCCCTGCTGCGGGCGTTCGGGATTCCGGTGGTCGAGGCGCTTACCGTCCGGTCCGCCGCCGAGGCCCTGGTGGCGGCGGAGACCCTGGGGTTTCCCGTCGCCATGAAGATCAACGCCCCTCATATCACCCACAAGACCGATGCGGGCGGGGTGCGCCTGAACATCAGCGATGCCCGGTCGGTGCGCGGCGCCTACCACGAGCTGATCGGCGCCGTGGCGAGGCAAGACCCGGACCGGCCCGTCGAGGCGGTCACCGTCGAGCCCATGGTGCGCAAGCCCCACGGGCGGGAGCTGCTGATCGGTGTCGCCACCGACGAGGTGTTCGGCCCGGTGATCAGCTTCGCGGCCGGCGGCACGGCGGTGGAGCTGCTGCGCGACCGCGCCGTGACGCTCCCGCCCCTGAACCGGTTCATCGCCGCCGATCTGATTCGCCGCACGAGGGTGTCGCGGATGCTCGACGCCTTTCGCAATCTGCCGCCCGCCGATATGGCCGCCGTGGAGCAGGTGCTGCTGCGCGTCTCGGAGATGACCTGTGAGCTCGAGCAGATCCATGAGCTGGATATCAATCCGTTGATCGTGGATGAACAGGGGGCAATGGCCGTGGATGTCAGGATTGCGGTGCGCCGCCGGCCGCCGGGCCTGCGCCCCTATGCCCATATGGCGATTCACCCCTATCCCGGCCACCTGGTCGAACGGTTCCAGCTTGCCGACGGGACGGAGATCAAGGTGCGGCCCATCCGCCCGGAGGACGCGCAGATCGAGCAAAGCTTTGTCCGCGGCCTGTCCCCCCAGTCCAGGTACCTGCGCTTCATGCACAGCCTGACCGAACTCACCCCGGAGATGGTGGTGCGCTTCACCCAGATCGATTATGACAGGGAGATGGCCTTCATCGCCCTTGTCCGGGACGGCGGCCGGGAGCAGGAGATCGCCGTGGCGCGTTATATCATGAACCCTGACGGGGAGAGCTGCGAGTTCGCCATCGTGGTGGCCGACAAGTGGCAACACAAGGGGATCGGCTTGCACCTGATGCAGCTGCTGATCGAGGCCGCCCGGCGCCGGGGCTTCAAGCGCATGGAGGGCGAGGTCCTGACCGAGAACACGCCTATCGTGCACTTGGTGCAGGAGTTGGGCTTTGAGGTGTCTCCCCAGGCCGGGGAGCCGGACGTCAAGCGCGTGACCAAGGCCCTGTTCCCCGGGGCCCCGGCGGGTTAACCCGCCGCCGTCACCGGTGTTCGCCGCGAGGCCGTCGGCGGCGCACCGGTCAATCGGCCGAGGCGTGGGCGGCGGCGCTGTCCGGCGCCCGCTGTTCCATGTCTGCGTGGTGACCCAGGGCCGCATACAGGGCGTCATCCACATGTTCGAGCCAGACGAACTGCAGCTTATCCCGGGCGCTTTGCGGGATCTCCTCCAGGTCCTTCCTGTTCCGTGCCGGCAGCAGGATCGTGCGGATACCGGCGCGCGCGGCCGCGACGCACTTTTCCTTGATGCCGCCCACGGGCAGCACCAGGCCGCGCAGACTGATCTCGCCGGTCATGGCGGTGACCGGCTGCACCTTCTTGCCCGTCAGCAGGGAGGCCAGGGCGACAAACATGGCAACGCCCGCGCTCGGCCCGTCCTTGGGTATCGCCCCTGCCGGGACGTGGATGTGGATGTCGCTCTTTTCAAAGCTGTCTTCCTTGAGCCCCAGGTCGCCGGTACGGCCCTTGATCAGGCTCAGGGCGGCCTGGGCGCTCTCCTTCATGACGTCGCCGAGCTGGCCGGTGAGGATCAGCCGGCCGTTGCCCGGGATGCGGCTCGCCTCCACGAACAGGATGTCGCCGCCGGAGGGCGTCCAGGCCAGGCCCGTGGCCACGCCCGGGACGCCGGTGCGCATGGCCACCTCACTCTCGTAGCGTCGGGGGCCGAGGATCTTGGCCAGGTCCTGCTCGTCGATGCGTACCGAGGTCAGGCTTCCTTCGGCCACCCCCATGGCGACGCTGCGAAAGACGCTGCCGATCTCCCGCTCCAGGTTGCGGCAACCGGCCTCCCGGGTGTAATCGCGCACCAGGGCGTGCAGGGCCTGGTCGGTGATCTGGCACTGATCGGGCTGCAGGCCGTTGGCCGTCAGCTGGCGTTTGACCAGGTAGCGGCGGGCGATCTCCACCTTTTCGTCCTCGGTGTACCCGGGCAGGTCGATGATCTCCATGCGGTCACGCAGGGGCCCGGGGATGGTGTCGGGCACGTTGGCGGTGGCGATGAAAAACACCCGGCTGAGGTCGAAGGGCACGGCCAGGTAGTTGTCGCGGAAGGTGGTGTTCTGCTCCGGGTCGAGGACCTCCAGCAGCGCCGAGGACGGATCGCCGTGGAAGCCGGCGCCGAGCTTGTCCATCTCGTCGAGCATGAACACCGGGTTGCGGGTGCCGGCCTTGCGGATGCCCTGAATGATGTTGCCGGGCAGGGCGCCGATATAGGTGCGCCGGTGGCCGCGGATCTCCGCCTCGTCATGGACGCCGCCGAGGCTGGCGCGCACGAACTTCAGGCCCAGGGCCCGGGCGATGCTCTGTCCCAGGGAGGTCTTGCCCACGCCGGGCGGGCCGACGAAACACAGGATGGGGCTCTTGCCCTGGGGGTTGAGTTTGCGCACCGCCAGGTACTCGAGGATGCGCCGCTTGACCTTCTCGAGGCCGAAGTGGTCCTCCTCGAGGGTGCGGCGGGCCTCGTTGATATCGATGTCCTCGTCGCTGAGCACGTTCCACGGCAGGTCGGTCAGCCAATCCAGGTAACTGCGCACCATGGAGTACTCGGCGGCGCCCTCGGGCATGCGCTCGAGGCGGTCCAATTCCCTTTGGGCCTGCTCATGGGCCTCTTCGGGCAGTTCGGCGTCTTCGATGGCCCGTGACAGTTCATCGATCTCGGCCGTTTTTGAGTCCTCTTCGCCCAGCTCCTTTTGTATGGTCCGGAGCTGCTCGCGCAGCATGTAGTCGCGCTGGCGCTTGTCCACGTTCTGCTGGGTCTGCTTGCCGATCTCCTGGGACAGGCGCAGGACCTCCAGGCGATGGGAAAGCAGTTCCAGGACCATGTCGAGGCGGGTTTTCAGATCGAAGGCCTCGAGCACGCCCTGTTTCTCTTCCGCCTTGATGTCGATGAAGCTCGCCACCAGGTCCGTCACCGCCGGGGCGGACTTCATGCCCTCGATCGCCGACACCAGCTCGGCCGGCGCCTGGGGCACCATCTGCAGCGACTCGGTGGCCTGCTGCTTGAGCCGGTGCACGCGGGCGTCGATCTCGGTGTCGGTGGTTTCCTGTTCCTCAATGCGCTCCACCCGGGCCACCAGGAAGGGGTACCCCTCGAGGTATTCCAGTATGCGGATGCGTTGCTCGCCCTGACAGATAATGTGATGGGTCTTGTCGGCGCCGGTGACATAGCGCAGGATCGATGCCATGGTGGCCACGTCGTGCAGCTCGTCGGGGGCGGGCGTTTCGGCCTGGGGATCGCGCTGCAGGACCACCCCGATGGGCCGTTCGTTGCGCGCCGCCTCCTGGGCCGCGGCGATGGACTGCTCCCGCCCCAGGGCGAGGGGCAGTACCACACCCGGGAACAGGACCGTATTGCGCACCGGCACGAGGATCAGGGCGTCTTCCGGCAGTTCCGGCACGGGCTGTTCCTGAGGCCCGGCGGTGACCTCGATGCCTGCCTGCGTATTCTGTTCCGCCTCCGGGGAGGCGGGTTGTGTGGCGTGTTCGGCGTTTTATCCGTGGAATCATTCATAGCGTTTTTCGAAGCCTCAGCATCAGACACCCGTTGCCCAGTTCTTTGCCGTCCACTTGGAATTGCCCGGCGGGCAGCTCGATGCGCCGTTCGAAACGGCCATGGGGGATCTCGAAGCGATGGATCCTTGCCGCCCGCAGCTCACGGGGCAATACCCGCTCGCCCGCCACCACCAGGGTGCCGCTATCGAAGCCGACGCTGAGCTGATCGGGACCGACCCCCGGGAGGGCCACCAGTATCCACAGCGCATCGGCGGTCTCGAAGACATCCACCGGCGGTTCCCAGTTGGGACGTCGCTGGGACGTCTTGAGATGAAAAAACTGGCGATGGAGCCGCTCGGCCCGGTCCAACAAGTCGCAGGCCTCGGCCCACATCCAAACTTCAGGGTCGCGTGATGTCATTGTGTTCCTTGTCTCTTAGATATAGGCGCTTTCCTGCAAATCAAAGCACCGGCGCCTTCCCCGCTCATGCCCGCGGGGTTACTCCGTTAGTCAGGCGGGCGTGCCGAAGGTTGCAGCCCGTCCTCATAGTCCGATAACCGGATGGATTGGGAGTTGATCTATATCAACGATCGAGACCGGACCGGGCCGCCGGCGCGTGCCGCTCGAGGGCCCATTGCACGTGCTCCCTGACCAGGGGCGACGGGTGCTCAAGGCGCGAGCGCAAGGCCTCGATCACCTCGGGGCCGGTGGGGGCGTTGCCCAGGGCCACGGCGATGTTGCGCAGCCAGCACTCATGGCCGATGCGCCGGATGGGCGAGCCCTCGGTGCGCTTGAGAAACTCGTCCTCGCTCCAGGCGAACAGGCGCGTGAGCTGCGGGGCTTGCAGGCCCTGGCGGGGCAGGAAGTCCGTCTCCACCGTGAGCCTGGCGAACTTGTTCCACGGGCAGATCAGCTGGCAGTCGTCGCAGCCGTAGATGCGGTTGCCCATCAGTGGGCGCAGCCCCACCGGAATGGCGCCCCGCAGCTCGATGGTCAGATAGGAGATGCAGCGGCGCGCATCGAGTTCGTAGGGGGCGACGATGGCCCGGGTCGGGCACACATCGATACAGGCCCGGCAGCTCCCGCAGTGGTTGGCGGCGGGCTCGTCCACCGGCAGGGGCAGGTCGGTATACAGTTCCCCGAGGAAAAACCAGGAGCCCGCCCGCGCATGCAGCAGGTTGGTGTGCTTGCCGATCCAGCCGAGCCCCGCCTTCTCGGCCAGGGCCTTCTCCAGCACCGGCGCGCTGTCGACAAAGGCGCGCTCGGCGAAGTGGCCCACGGCCTGTTCGATGCGCCGGGCCAGCTTGCTCAGGCGCCTGCGCAGCATCTTGTGATAGTCGCGCCCCAGGGCGTAACGCGATACATAGCCCAGCAGGGGACGGTCGATTACCGCCCAGGCCGAGGCGTGGGCCTCCGGCAGGTAATCCATGCGCAGGGAGATGACCCGTCGGGTCCCCGGGAACAGGCGCTCGGGCCGGCACCGCTTGTCCACGTTCCGCGCCATGTAGCCCATCTCGCCATGACGGCCTGTAGCGAGCCAGCGCTTGAAGCGTACCTCGTGCCCCCGGAGGCGGGTGTCGCTGATGCCCACCTGCTGAAAGCCCAGTTCGCGACCCCACCCCTTGATATCCCGGGCGAGCGCATCAAAATCGTAATCGAGCGGGTACTTTCCACCAGTCATAGCCGTTATGATAACGCCCATGAGCGAGCTCCCATACAATCTGTACCGTGCCGGGCAGGTGCGCGAGATGGACCGCATCGCCATCGAGCAAGTGGGCATCCCGGGCGGCACCCTCATGGAACGGGCGGGTGCGGTGGTATTCAATGCCCTGCATGCCCAGTGGCCCGACGTGCGGCGCCTGATTGTGGTCTGCGGCCTGGGCAACAACGGCGGCGACGGTTATGTGGTGGCGCGGCTGGCCCACGAGGCGGGGATAGGGGTCACGGTAATGCAGTTGGGCGACGCCGGGAAGGTCCATGGCGACGCCCTGGAGGCGCGCGGGCGCCTCGAGGCGGCGGGGGTGATGCCGCGCCCTTTCGAGCCCGAGGGGCTGGACGGGGCGGACGCCGTCGTGGATGCGGTGTTCGGGACCGGCCTGGACCGGGACGTGGAAGGCCCATGGCGGGAGGCCATTGATGCCATCAACCATGCCGGTGCGCCGGTCATCGCCGTGGATATCCCGTCGGGCCTGCATGCCGATACCGGGGGCGTGTTGGGCATCGCCGTCCAGGCGCACCTGACGGTGACCTTCATCGGCGCCAAGCAGGGGCTGTTCACCGGCGAGGCCCCGGCGTACTGCGGCCGGGTCCTGTTCGACGGCCTGCAGGTCCCCGCCGAGCCGCTGGCGGGTGTGCGCCCGTCCGCCTTTCGCCTGACCTACAGCGGTATGAGCCGCTTGCTGAGACCCCGCTCGCGTACCGCCCACAAGGGCCACTTCGGCCATGTGCTCATCGTCGGCGGCGGGCACGGGATGTCCGGCGCCCCCCGCCTGGCGGGGGAGGCGGCGCTGCGCACCGGCGCCGGCCTGGTCAGCGTGGCCACCCGGGCCGACCACGCCGCGCTGATCAGCGCCGGGCGCCCCGAGTTGATGTGCCATGGGGTGGAAGACGGGGCCGCCCTGCGGCCCCTGCTGCAGCGGGCCACGGCGGTCGCCGTGGGACCCGGTCTGGGCCAGGACGAGTGGGCCCAGGCCATGTTCAAGGTGGTATTGGAGACCCAGCTGCCCCTGGTGGTGGACGCCGACGCCCTCAATCTGCTGGCGGGCGACCCCTTCAAGCGGGGCAACTGGGTGATCACCCCTCACCCGGGGGAGGCCGCGCGCCTGCTGGGCTGCACCACGCCGCAGATCCAGGCCGACCGCTTCACCGCCGTGAGCGAGCTGAACCGGCGCTACGGGGGGACGAGCATATTGAAGGGGGCGGGCACCCTCATCTATGACGACAGCGGGCCGGTGGAGATCTGTGCCGGGGGCAACCCCGGCATGGCCAGCGGGGGCATGGGCGATGCCCTGACGGGCATTGTGGTCAGCCTCGTCGCCCAGGGCCTGCCCCTGATTGACGCGGCCCGCCTGGGCGTGTGCCTGCACGCCAAGGCGGGCGACCGCGCCGCCCGGGACGGGGAGCGGGGCCTGATCGTGAGCGACCTCATTGGGGCGCTCCACGGGCTGGTCAATCCTTCCGTGCAATGACCGGCTTGTCCCCGTCATCAATCCCCTGGATTGGACGCCGGCCCCGCAACGGACAGGGGTGACGGATGGCGGCCGGCGTGACCGTGGTCGACGAGGATCGAATGGCCGCCCTGGGGGCGGCCTTCCAGCGGGCCTGCGGCGACGGCGGCTGCCTGTATCTCCAGGGCGAGCTCGGGGCGGGCAAGACGACCTTCGCCCGGGGCTTCGTGCAGGGCGCGGGCCATGGGGGGCCGGTGAAGAGCCCCACGTTCACCCTGGTGGAGAGTTATCGGGTGGGCGGCCGCGAGCTCCATCATTTCGACCTGTTTCGTCTCGCCGATCCCGAAGAGCTGGAGTTTATGGGCATCCGGGATTACTTTTCCCCCGGGGCCGTGTGCCTGGTGGAGTGGCCCGAGCGCGGCACCGGTGTGCTCCCGCCCCCTGACATCCGGCTGACCATCGCCTATATCCCGCAGGGCCGCCGGGTGCAGTGGGAGGCCGCCACCGCCCGGGGCCGGGAGATCCTGGCGGCGCTGGCTGTCCCCTGACCCCGGGGGCGCCGGCCCTGATGTTCCATGTTATGGTGTTTATGTAATGTTGTCCTCGAGATTTCGAGGGTATGTGCATAAAATTCTTGCGTTTTAATGGTAAGTGTATTAAAAAAGTCTATCCCGGCGTGATTGAACAATAAGGGGGCAAGGTTGCCGATGCGTGGGATCTGGGTTATAGGGATGCTGTTATTCTCGTCGCTTGCCGTGGCCGGCACGGCGCAGGTCAGCAGTGTTCGCGTGTGGCCCGCCCCCGACAGCACCCGCGTGGTGTTCGACGTCACTGCCGCCGTTCAATATAGCCTGTTCGCCCTGAAAAACCCCCACCGCGTCGTTATCGATATCAAGCACGGGCGCCTGGCCGGGAACATCTCCCTGGCGCGCACCAACGGCGGTCTGGTCAAGGACATCCGCTCCGGCAGGCGCCGGGGCGGGACCCTGCGGGTGGTGCTGGACCTCAATCAGGCCGCCAAGCCCAAGAGCTTTGTCCTGCAGCCGAACCGGACCTACGGTCGCCGCCTGGTGGTGGACCTGGAGGATCAGGGGCATTCAGAGCCGGTCAAGACCCTGGAGCCCAACGGCGCCAAGGGGCCCCGGCCGGTGATCGTGGCGATCGATCCGGGGCACGGCGGGGAGGACCCCGGCGCCCACGGTCCCCACGGTACCAAGGAAAAGAACGTGGTGCTGGCGATCGCCCGGGAGCTCGAGAAGTTGGTCCGTAATGAGCCCGGCATGGTGCCGTATTTGACCCGGGACGGGGATTACTATGTGAGCCTGCGCGAGCGCACCCGCAAGGCCCGTGCCCACAAGGCGGACCTGTTCGTCTCCATTCACGCCGATTCCTTCCGCGATCATCGTGTCAGCGGCTCCTCAGTGTACGCCTTGTCCCAGCATGGGGCGACCGATGAGGCGGCCCGCTGGCTGGCGGCCAAGGAAAACGCCGCCGACCTGGTGGGCGGCGTGAGCCTGGAGGACAAGGACAACCTCCTGGCCTCGGTCCTGCTGGATCTGTCCCAGACCGCGACCATCGAGGCCAGTCTGGATGTGGGGGCGGATGTCCTGGATCAACTGGACCGCCTCGGCAGGCTCCACAAACACAAGGTGCAGCAGGCCGGGTTCGTGGTGCTCAAGTCACCGGATATCCCCTCCATCCTGGTGGAAACGGCCTATATATCCAATCCCCGCGACGAGGCTCACCTGCGCAGCCACCGCTATCAGCACCGGATCGCCAAGCGCATCCTCACGGGCATCGAGGCGTATTTCCGCCATCACCCGCCCGCGGGTACCGTGCTGGCGAACACCTCCCGTCACACCCACGTCATTACCCCCGGGGACACGCTGATCGGCATCGCCAAGCAATACCAGGTCAGTCTGCACCGGCTGCGCAGCGTCAATCACATCAGCGGCGACACCCTGCAGGTGGGGCAGACCCTGGACATCCCCGTGACCGACGGCAGCTGAGTCCCAACCCGCCGCCGCGGGTTTTCCACTTTGTCCACATTATCCCCCCTGCGGCCGGCCTGAGCGCCGATAGGCGGGCAGGGTGCCATACGGTAGAATAGGACCGGGCCGCGACGCGGTCCCTTGTCATCCGTCTAGGTAAGCCGGCTCAATGCGCATACAGTACCTTCCCCCCCAGCTGGCCAATCAAATCGCGGCCGGCGAGGTGGTGGAACGGCCCGCCTCCGTGGTCAAGGAGCTGCTGGAGAACAGCCTTGACGCCGGGTCCCGGCAGGTGGACGTGGACATCGAGGCGGGGGGCACCCGCCTGATCCGGATCCGTGACGACGGGCGGGGGATCCACAGGGACGACCTGGCCCTGGCCCTCGGCCGCCACGCCACCAGCAAGATCACCAGCCTGGAAGACCTGACCCGCATCGGGACACTGGGCTTTCGCGGCGAGGCCCTGCCCAGCATCGCCTCGGTGGCCCGCTTCGCCCTGGTGTCTCGGGTGGAGGGCGACGACAAGGGCTGGTCGGTGCGCAGCGAAGGGGGACTGGCGCCGGCGGCCCCGGCGCCCGCCCCCCATCCCCGCGGCACCACGGTGGAGGTCCGGGACCTGTTCTTCAACACCCCGGCGCGGCGCAAGTTCCTGCGCACCGAAAAGACCGAGTTCGGCCACGTGGAGGAGGTGGTCAGGCGCATCGCCCTGAGCCGCTTCGATGTGGGCTTCAGCCTCCGGCACCGGGACAAGGCCGTGCTGTCGTTGGGCCGCGCCCCGGACCTGGCGGCCCAGCAGGGGCGTGTCGCCACCCTGTGCGGGGAACCCTTTTTGGATCAGGGGCTGCGGGTGGAGGCGGAGGCCAACGGCCTGCACCTGCGGGGGTGGGTGGGCCTGCCGGTATTTTCACGCAGTCAGGCCGATCTGCAGTACGTCTATGTCAACGGCCGCTTCATCCGCGACAAGCTGGTCAGCCACGCCCTGCGCCAGGCCTATCACGATGTGCTCTATCATGGCCGGCACCCGGCCTACGTGCTGTATCTTGATCTGCCGCCGGAACTGGTGGACGTGAACGTGCACCCCACCAAGCACGAGGTGCGCTTTCGCGAGGGCCGCCTGGTCTATGATTTTCTGCTGCGCACGGTCCAGCGGGCCCTGGCCGAGAGCAAGGCGGGCGCCCAGGGCGTCGGCCTTGGCGGGGAGGTCGCCACCCCAGGGGGATCGGCGGTGACGCCGTGCCGCCGGGCGCCCGGTCGGGCGCGGGGCCGGCGTATACCCCGCCTCGCCAGGCCGGGTTTGCCTACCCGGTGCAGGAACAGATCCGCGACTACGGGGCGTTGCATCCGGCCCGCCCCGACGCCCCGACGCCCCGGCCGGGCGAGGCCGAGGGCTCACCGGTGCCGCCCCTCGGCTACGCCCTGGGCCAGCTGCACGGGGTCTATATCCTCGCCGAGAACGCCCACGGCCTGGTGATGGTGGACATGCACGCCGCCCACGAGCGCATCGTCTACGAGACCATGCGGGCCGACCTGGCCAAGGGGGGCATCGCCGCGCAGCCCCTGCTCGTCCCTCTGACCCTGGCGGTGAGCGACAAAGAGGCCCAACAGGGCGAGGCCCACGCCGACCTGTTTACCCAGCTCGGCTTCGAGGTCCAGCGCATCGGCCCGGCGACCCTTGCCGTGCGCCAGGTACCCACGCTGTTGCAGGAGGCCGATGTGGAGACGCTGGTGCGCGATATGCTGTCGGACCTCCTGGCCCATGGGCGCACCGAGCGTGTCGAGGAACACCTCCATACCCTGTTGGGGAACATGGCCTGCCGCGCCTCGGTGCGGGCCCACCGTCGCCTGACGGTGGCGGAGATGAACGCCCTGCTGCGCGACATGGAGACCACCGAGCGCAGCGGCCAGTGCAACCACGGCCGCCCGACCTGGGTGCAGCTGGATATGAACGAGCTGGATAAGCTCTTTTTGCGCGGCCGTTAATAAAAGCAACTTCCTTGTCCCTTCTCCCCCTTGGGGGAGAAGCAAGGATGAGGGGGTCAGGGAGCGCACCGCCGTTATATCCAGTATCCCCTTTCCCCAGCCCCCTCCCCGAAGGGGGAGAGGAGGAAAAAAGCAACTTCCTTGTCCCTTCTCCCCCTTGGGGGTAGAAGCAAGGATGAGGGGGTCAGGGAGCCGGCTGCCGTCAGTGTTTATCTCCCCTCACCCCAACCCTCTCCCCAAAGGGGAGAGGGAGCAAAGAGATTTCAAAAAAGCAATTTCCCTGTCCCTTCTCCCCTTCAGGGGAGAAGCAAGGATGAGGGGGGTCAAAGCAGGCGGCCCCCGCCGCAGCGCGTCACTGCGCCTGCACCTTCACCCACACATGCTCCAGGTCTTGCGACAGGGGGTAGGTGGAATGAACCCCCTGTTCCCCGTGGGTGTTGTACTCGCTGACCGCGCCGCCGATGTCGATCCACTGGCCGAGCTTGCCGCTGACCGTGGTCTGTATTGCCTGGTCCTTGATGGCGCCGCCGCCGCGGCGGGCGCGCTCGGCGCTGCGCGGGGCGATGTCCAGCACGACCGATTGGTCGTGGACGCGCGCCCGGACCGCGAATCCGGTGGTGAGCGCCTTGTACTTGATGGTGTTGAGGGTGTTCGCGCTCCCGCCGACCACGCCCAGGAACTGACCCAGCACCGGCACGCGCACGGTGGTCTCGAACGAGGCCCAGCGATCCTCGAGCACCCGCAGTGCTTGAGGCGGATGGTCATTGTCCAGGGACAGGGTGCCGTAAACGCGTCCGCCATCGCGGCCCCTGTCGGGCGCCGGGGCGCTCAGGCGGCCGGCGACATCCGACGTATAGACCCGGGTGCGGGGCCCGCTCGCCGGTCCGCCGGCACTGTCGCCGTCTCCGGGAGGGCCGGGGGGATGGACGTCCTGGGCGACGGTGATCAGCAGCCGTGTCAAGGGCGTATCGATCCGGCGCACCAGGGCCTCGAGCTGGGGCAGGTCCGCGGCCGGCTCCTGGACGATGAGCCTGTCGCCGCTGCCCGTGACACGGCCGCCGTCCCGTGTCACGAAGGGTTTGATCAGGGGGATGACCGCCTCGGCCGAACGGTGCTCGAGCGGGATGACCTTCAGGTCCATGGCCGAGGCATGATTGGCGCCCAGCCCACCGGCGAGGAGGGCATAAAGCAAGGCATATTTCGCGGGGCCTGGAGGCATCATATATAAAGCCGCTGCAGTTCGGGGTCGGGAGTGCTCCTCTCCCATAAGACGTCGAACAGGCGTAATAATTCCCGCGCCTCGGCCGTGGAGTTGAAGTGGGCCATGCCCTCGTAGCGGTGCGGCTGGGTGCGGCGGACATAGCCGGTGGCGTCGGCGACCAGGAAGGCCCGCCCGATGCGCCGGTGCTCCTCGTGGGGGCGGCGGATATGAATGCTGCTGCTCAGTCGTTGACTGAGCCCCACCAGGCGGTGGGTGCGCCGGGTGACGGCCGTCGAGTCCTGGAGCAGGATGCGCACGGACGAGTGCCGGCTGCGGGTTGCCAGCCGGGTGACGGCCTCGGCCATGGCCGGCGTGCTGAAAACGGGATGGTCGAGATCCTCGGTGAGGATGCAAAGGGTGTGCTGCGCCTGGGCCGCCATGGCCAGGGCGACGGCACGGTGATCAGCGCTGGTGCCCAGCGGGAGTGCCTCCGGGGTCTCGCCCAAGCGATGCTGTTGTAGGTCTTCCATCGTGGTGCCCGCCCTGAATTTATGTCGATGTGGGTCCGGATCCAAGGCCGCCTGTACCCGCAAGCGCTAAGGTGAAGACGGTAAAAAGCCCGGACTGTTGGGAGGGGTAACAGTCCGGGCCAGGGTGCTAAGACGACTTGTTGTAGGAGGTAAAGGCGGGAGCGTCGTCATGACTCCCTGATGTTCCATTATCCATAGCCGTGCCGTGAAAACTGTGACCTGCGTCACAAAACAGGCAACCCATGGGGGCTAGACCCCCTTCGCCAGGGCTTCGGCCAGCCCCGTATAGCCGGCGGGCTCCAGGGCGAGCAGGCGCCGGCGCGCATCTTCCGGCAGGTCGAGCTCGTTGATGAATGCGCGAATCGCCTGGGCATCCACCTGGCGCCCCCGGGTGAGCGCCTTGAGGCGCTCATAGGGCGCCTCACTGCCATAACGGCGCATGACGGTCTGAATGGGCTCGGCAAGGAGCTCCCAGTGCCGGTCCAGGTCTGCGGCGAGGCGGGGGGTGTTGGCCTCGATCTTGGACAGCCCGCGCAGGGCGGCCCGGTAGGCGATCATCGAATAGGCGAATCCCACCCCGAGGTTGCGCAACACCGTCGAGTCGCTCAGGTCCCGCTGCCAGCGGGAGACTGGGAGCTTGTCGCTGAGGTGCTGCATGACGGCGTTGGCCAGTCCGCAGTTGCCCTCGGCGTTCTCGAAGTCGATGGGGTTGACCTTGTGGGGCATGGTCGATGACCCGACCTCGTCGGCGACGGTCTTTTGCACCAGGTACTCGATGGAGATGTAGCCCCACATGTCCCGGCACAGGTCCAGCAGGACCCGGTTGAAGCGGGCCACCGTATCCAGCAGCTCGGAGATGAAGTCATGGGGCTCGATCTGGGTCGAGTACGGGGACCATTCCAATCCCAGGTCGGTGACGAAGGAGCGGCTGACCGACGCCCAGTCCACTTCCGGGGACGGCGATCAGGTGGGCGTTGTAGTTGCCCACGGCGCCGTTGAACTTGCCCTGAATCGGCACCGCGATCAGGTTCTGGCGCTGGCGCCTCATCCGGTGCACGAAGTTGGCCAGCTCCTTGCCCAGGGTGGTGGGGGTGGCGGGCTGGCCGTGGGTGCGGGACAGCATGGGCTGCGCGGCGTAGCGGTGGGCGAGGCCGGCCAGGGTCTCGATCATCTCGTCCATCATCGGCAGGATGACCTGGCTGCGCGCCGTGCGCAGCATCAGGGCATAGGCGAGGTTGTTGATGTCCTCGGAGGTGCAGGCGAAGTGGAAAAGCTCGGTCAGGGCCTCCAGCTCCTTGTTGTTGGCCACCTTTTCCTTGAGGAAATACTCCACGGCCTTGACGTCGTGATTGGTGGTGCGCTCGATGTTCTTGATGCGCTGGGCATCGGCCGGGCTGAAGTTGTCGACGATATCCTCGAGCACCCGGGCGGCATGGTCGCTCAAGGCGGCCGTCAGCCCCGGCGCGTCCGGCTCGGCGAGCCGCTGCAGCCAGCGTATTTCAACCAGTACCCGGTATCTCATCAGGCCGTATTCGCTGAACAGGGGCTGCAGCTCCGGGGTCAGGTGGCCGTAGCGGCCGTCGATCGGGTTGATGGCGGTGAGCGTGGTCAATTCCATGGGCATATCTCGAGGGTCTATAGGCGTCAATTATACATGGCCGGGCCGGCGGCGGCGGTCACTCGGTGATGGAGCCCGCCTCGGCAAGTATCTCGTTGGCCGCATTGAGCAGCTTGCCGCGTTCCAGGAGGAGCTTCCAGCGGCTGCCGCCGCACTGGCGCCACAGCATGGCGGAACGGATGCCCGCGAGCAGCAGAGTGCGGATCTGATTGGCGATCTTGGGGTCTGACAGGTACTGCTGTTCGCCGCTGACCAGGATGCGCGGATTCAGGGTGCTGATGGTATTGCTGTACAGGTCGGCGAGCTGGTCGATCACCCGCTCGTCCGTGGCGGAGGTCTGCTCGGCCAGGGACTTGATGGCTACGATCCCGTCGTGCAGTACTTTCACCATGGCCTTGTTCTTCGACAGCTGGCGCTGCAGGTGCAGCAACTGGACCACATACTTGGTCAGCTCCATGTCCCGGGCGTCGCTGCGGTTGTCCAGCTGGTCGCACAGGACCTTCAGCCCCCGTTCGATCCCCTGTACCCCGCCGTATACCGCCTCGGTGCTCGGCGGGTTCAGGGTGAACAGGGTGTTGATGCAGGGCCCGTAGGTGGGGCCGTGGGGGGAACCGAACCGCGCGGTACGTTGTACCAGCTGGGCGGCCTGAAAGACGCCCGCGAGCGCCAGTGTCCTGTCATTGATAGCGGAGTCCATCACTTCGTGGTCAGATTCTCGGGTATCTTCATGTGGGCTGAATAAGGGCGTGTGACGCGATCATACTCGAGGTCAGTGCGCCCGGTCGATGGTCGCGCCGCCCAGGCACTCATCCCCCTGGTAGAACACCACGGCCTGCCCGGGGGTGACGGCCCATTGGGGGGCGTCGAAGACCACCGTGCACCCGTCCCCGTCCAGGTCGACGATCTCGCAGGCCTGGGCGGGCTGGCGGTAGCGGGTCTTGGCCTGGCACTTGTAGGGGATGGGCGGCGGCGCACCGGCGATCCAGTGGGCTTGCCTGGCGGTCAAGCGCGGGGCATACAGGGCCGGGTGGTCGTGGCCCTGCACCACCAGCAGGGTATTGGTGGCGGGGTCCTTGCCGGCCACGTACCAGGGCTCGCCGCTGGAGTGGCGCCCGCCGCCGATGCCCAGGCCGTGCCGCTGGCCGATGGTGTAGAACATCAGCCCCTCGTGCTCGCCCACCGCGGCGCCGTCGAGGGTGCGGATCGCCCCCGGGGCCTTGGCGAAATAATATTGCAGGAAGGCGCGAAAGTCGCGCTCACCGATAAAGCAGATCCCGGTGCTGTCCTTCTTGGCGTGATTTTCAAAACCGGCCTCGGCCGCCAGGCGCCGCACCTGGGCCTTGGCCAGATGGCCCAGGGGGAACAGGGCCTTGGACAGTTGCGCCTGGTTCAGGGCATAGAGAAAGTAGCTCTGGTCCTTGCCGGGGTCCACGCCCTTGAGCAGGCAATACCGGTCCCCCCGGCGCTCGATGCGGGCGTAGTGCCCGGTGGCGATCAGGTCGGCGCCCCCCTCCAGGGCGTGGTCGAGAAAGGCGCGGAACTTGATCTCGCGGTTGCACAGGATATCCGGGTTGGGCGTCAGTCCGCTTGCGTACTGCGCCAGGAAATGGCGGAACACCCGCTGGTAGTACTGCTCGGAAAAATTGATGCCGCTGAAGGCGATGCCCAGGCGCTCGCACACCCGGCTTGCGTCGCGGGCATCCTCGGCGGCGGTGCACGGGTGGAGCGGGTCCTGCTCCTGCCAGTTCTTCATGAACACCCCCGTGACCCGATAGCCTTGGCGCTTCAGCAGCAGGGCGGCCACGGACGAATCCACACCGCCGGACAGGCCCACGGCAATCCGGGCGCCGGTAGCGGCGGCCACATCCTGTTGTGCATTGGATACGGCGTGAGGTCGGGGCATGACGGGCGATTGTCTGTTGTTCAGGCCATAACGGCCGCGTCGTGGCGGGTACGGGAGGGCGTAAGTGGGCGTCTGGTCATGGTGACCGGGATTATATCAAATTGAGCCATGACGGGCAGACGGCCGGGTGCGCCGCCCTCACACGTCGGTGAATACGTCCATGGGATAGCGCCTGCCGCGCCGGTAGTCCTCGATGCAGCGCAGGACCAGGGGGCTGCGCAGGGAGGCGCGGGCGGCCTTGAGCTCCTCGAGGTCCATCCACACGGTGCGCTGAATGGCGCTGTCCAATACCCGGTGGGGGTCGAAATCCGGGCACCGGCCGGCGAAGCACGTGCGCAGGTAGGTGCGGCGCCGGCTCGGTTCGATCCAGCGGTACACGCCCACGACAGACTCCGGCACGAAGCGCCCGGCGGTCTCTTCCAGGGTCTCGCGGATCACCGCGTCGCGCAGAGACTCGCCGTCTTCCAGGTGTCCCGCCGGCTGGTTGTATACCGTCCGGCCGTCGATGAGCTCTTCGACCATCAGGAAGCGATCCTCCTGTTCGACAATGGCGGCGACCGTGACGTGGGGTCTCCATCTCGTGTTCATCGGGGGCGGCCTCTCGATCTGTTCTCGCGGGTAACCGGCGCCCATGCCGCCGCCGGTGCGGCGGCGCGACGGCATGAGGCCGTGACGGGTGAAAACCCTTGCGGGGCTCAAGTTTACCACCGGCCCGCGCGCCGCGGCCCCCATTGGTGAGACATGCGGGTTCGCCACTTCGAGCGGGACTTGCTACAATCCCCCCGCCGCCCGAGGCGGCCCGCCTCCATCTCCATCACTGGCAGGGGGGCTTCGGTGGCGGGCGCGCGGACTGGAATACGGTCCGGGCGCCGCTTGCGGCACCCGTGTAGAACAGAGGAAGGCCCCATGGCATACAAGCATATCAAGGTCCCCGGCGCGGGGGAGAAGATCACCGTCAACGGTGACGGCGCGTTGCGGGTGCCCGAAACCCCCGTGATCCCGTTTATCGAGGGAGACGGTATCGGCATCGATATTACCCCGGTGATGCGCCGTGTGGTGGACAGCGCGGTGACCAAGGCCTATGGCGGCCGGCGCGCCATTGCCTGGATGGAGGTGTTTGCCGGCGAAAAGGCCAACCATCTGTACGGCGGCGACGAGTGGTTGCCGGAGGAGACCCTGGAGGCGATCCGCGAGTTCAGGGTCTCCATCAAGGGGCCGTTGACCACCCCGGTGGGCGGCGGGATCCGTTCATTGAACGTGGCCCTGCGCCAGCGCCTGGACCTGTATGTGTGCCTGCGCCCGGTGCGCTACTTCCCGGGTACGCCCAGCCCCGTGCGCCACCCGGAGAAGACCGACATGGTGATCTTCCGCGAGAACTCGGAGGACATCTATGCGGGTATCGAGTGGGCCGCGGGCAGCGCCGAGGCCGACAAGGTGATCGCGTTTTTGCGCGGCGAGATGGGGGTGGAGAACATACGCTTCCCCGAGCAGTGCGCCATCGGCATCAAGCCGGTGTCCCGGGAGGGGACCCGGCGCCTGGTACGCAAGGCCATCCAGTACGCCATCGACCAGGACCGTCCCTCGGTGACCCTGGTGCACAAGGGCAACATCATGAAATTCACCGAGGGCGGCTTCAAGAGCTGGGGTTATGAGCTGGCGCGCGAGGAGTTCGGGGCCACCGAACTGGACGGGGGGCCCTGGCACCGCCTGACTCACCCCGACAACGGGCGGGAGATCGTCATCAAGGATGTCATCGCCGACGCCTTCCTCCAGCAGATATTGCTGCACCCGGAAGACTACAGCGTCATCGCCACCCTCAATCTGAACGGCGACTATATCTCCGATGCACTGGCCGCGCAGGTCGGGGGAATCGGGATTGCGCCCGGGGCCAATCTGGCCGACGCAGTGGCGGTGTTCGAGGCGACCCACGGCACCGCGCCCGGGTACGCCGGACAGGACAAGGTCAACCCGAGCTCGCTGATCCTGTCAGCGGAGATGATGCTGCGTCACCTCGGCTGGTTCGAGGCGGCGGATCTGGTGGTCAAGGGGGTGGCCGGCGCGATCGAGGCAAAACAGCTCACATATGACCTGGCACGCCACATCCCCGGCGCCACGCAGCTCAGCTGTTCGGCGTTCGGCGAGGCGGTGATTGATCGTATGTAGGCAGGGTGCCCCGTCGGCCGGGGCCTTATCCCTCGAACTTTGGAACTGGCCCCATAGATTCCTGCGATTCCTGTACTACGCCATGAGAAGGCTTGATGTTCGATGCATACAGTCCCTTATCACCCGTCTGTATCTCGAACTCGACCTTCTGTCCTCCCTTCAGGGTCTTGTATCCATCCATGCTGATGGCGGAGAAATGCGCGAAGACGTCCTCGCCGCCGTCCTCAGGAGAGATAAATCCGTACCCCTTGGTGTTGCTAAACCACTTGACAGTGCCACTTTTCATAGCTCATCCACCCCTCATCACTATGAACCTGACGGGTGTCCCGCCATTGTTATCTCTTTATCGTGATGCGAACTCCCACTCCCTCGCGCGTTTTGTCAAGCGCGATTTGTCACTAGACACTTTCTTCTAATTGATTAACATAGTCAATAGTGAGTTAGAATGGACCCCGGCAGGAGCGTGTAACTTCATGAATTATAGTGATAATTCTGGCCGGCACGCTTAGAATTATTGGTTATGGACCGATGCGCCGGGGTGCTTAACCAGGGGAGGGCGCGGGGTCGCCGGGGGCGCGGAGCGGGGAGGGGGCTCGGGAAATTTTACTAAATTTGCGGTAAAATAGAAGGAGTCATGGTATGAAGAAGAAAGAGCAGCATCATTCCGATGACACCGGGCTATCAGTCGAAGAGGCGGACCCCAAGGTTGAACAACCGCCCCTTTACAAAGTCATACTGCTTAATGACGATTACACGCCGATGGACTTTGTAATATACGTATTGGAGAAATTCTTCGGCATGGACCGGGACAAGGCTACGGAAATCATGCTGCATGTACATACGCGGGGATCGGGTGTCTGCGGGTTGTTTACACGGGATATTGCTGAGACTAAAGTAGAGCAGGTCAATGAATTTTCCCGGGAGAACCAACATCCGCTACAATGCGTCATGGAGGAGGCGTGAGGTGTCACTTTAACCTTTAATCCATGTAAAAAGAGCAGCCAATTATGTTGAGCAAAGACCTCGAATTTACGCTCAACTCCGCGTTCAAAGAGGCGCGCGAGAAGAAGCACGAGTTCATGACGGTGGAGCACCTGTTGCTCGCCCTGCTTGATAACCCCGCGGCGGCGAAGGTGTTGCGGGCCTGCGGGGCCGATATCGAAAAGCTGCGTCATGACTTGATGACCTTTATCGATCAGACCACTCCCCACCTGGCCCTTGACGACACCCGCGATACTCAGCCCACGCTGGGGTTCCAGCGTGTCCTGCAGCGCGCCGTGTTCCATGTCCAGTCATCGGGCAAGAAGGAAGTCACCGGGCGCCAATGTGCTGGTGGCGATCTTCAGCGAGCAGGACTCCCAGGCCGTCTATTTCCTGAACAAGCAGAACATCACACGTCTCGATGTGGTGAATTACATCTCCCACGGCATCTCCAAGGTCCCCGGCGAGGACCGCGGTGAGAGCCTGTCGCCTCCTCCCCGGAGGAAGATGCGCCGCCGAGGCCGGCGGCAACAGTCCCCTGGAGAGCTTCGCCACCAATCTGAACCAGCTGGCGCGGAGCGGGCGTATCGACCCGCTGATCGGCCGCCGCGACGAGATCCAGCGGGTGATCCAGATCCTGTGCCGCCGGCGCAAGAACAATCCGCTGCTGGTGGGCGAGGCCGGCGTCGGCAAGACCGCCATCGCCGAGGGCCTGGCCAAGATGATCGTCGACGAGGAAGTGCCGGACGTGCTGCAGGACAGCACGATCTATGCCCTGGACATGGGCGCGCTGCTGGCGGGCACCAAGTACCGCGGCGATTTCGAGAAGCGCCTCAAGGCCGTGGTCGCCCAGCTCAAGAAAGAGCACGGGCTCGATTCTGTTCATCGACGAGATCCATACCATCATCGGCGCCGGCTCGGCCTCCGGCGGCGTCATGGACGCCTCCAACCTGATCAAGCCGGTGCTGGCCTCCGGCGAGCTCAAGTGCATCGGTTCCACCACCTATCACGAGTATCGCGGCATCTTCGAGAAGGACCGGGCCCTGGCGCGGCGTTTTCAGAAGATCGACGTCACCGAGCCCACGGTGGAGGAGGCCATTGCGATCCTGCGCGGACTCAAGCCGCGTTTCGAGGAGCACCACAAGATCAAGTACTCCCACGAGTCCATCCGCGCCGCGGTGGAGCTGTCGTCGCGCTATATCAACGACCGCTTCCTGCCCGACAAGGCCATCGACGTCATCGACGAGGCCGGCGCGAACCAGCGTCTGGTGCCGGCGTCGCGCCGCAAGAAGACGGTGGGCGTCAAGGAGATCGAGGAGATCGTCGCCAAGATCGCGCGCATCCCGCCCAAGAGCGTGTCCAGCTCCGATATGCACAAGCTGCGCAACCTGGAGCGGGACCTGAAGATGGTGGTCTTCGGGCAGGACGAGGCCATTGAGACCCTGGCGTCGGCCATCAAGATGGCGCGCACCGGCCTGCGGGATACCCAAAAGCCCATCGGCTCGTACCTGTTCGCCGGGCCCACGGGCGTCGGCAAGACCGAGGTCACCCGCCAGCTGGCCCATATCCTGGGCATCGAGCTGGTGCGCTTCGACATGTCCGAGTATATGGAGCGCCATACCGTCTCGCGGCTTGATCGGCGCGCCGCCGGGGTACGTGGGTTACGATCAGGGCGGACTGCTCACCGAGGCCATCAACAAGCACCCCCACGCGGTGCTGCTGCTGGACGAGATCGAGAAGGCCCACCCGGACGTGTTCAATCTGCTGCTGCAGGTGATGGACCACGGGACGCTGACCGACAACAACGGGCGCAAGGCGGACTTCCGCAATGTCATCCTGGTGATGACCACCAACGCCGGCGCCGACCAGATCAGCCGGCGCTCCATCGGCTTCGCCACCCAGGATCACTCCAGCGATGCCATGGAGGTCATCAACCGGACGTTCAGCCCGGAGTTCCGCAATCGCCTGGATGCCATTATCCAGTTCAAGGCCCTGGAGTCGGCGACCATCGGTCACGTGGTCGACAAGTTCATCATCGAGCTCGAGACCCAGTTGGAGGAGAAGAAGGTCTCCCTCGAAGTGGACGAGCTGGCGCGCCAGTGGCTGGCCAAACGCGGTTACAGCCCTGACATGGGCGCCCGCCCCATGAGCCGGGTGCTGCAGGACCATATCAAGAAGCCCCTGGCCGAGGAGTTGTTGTTCGGCAAGCTGGCCAAGGGCGGCCGCCTGCGGGTGAGCGTTGCCGACGACCACCTGACCTTCGAGATCGAGGGCGTCGAGGAGGCGTTGGAGAGCTAACCCGCCGGTCTTTCGGTAGAGAGTCAAAGGGGCAGCGTACGCTGCCCCTTTTGTTTTAGGCGGTCCTTCCTTTCCAAACGGCGTGACTGATTCGGTGATCCCCTCATCCCGGCCTTCTACCCTGAGGGGCAGAAATCCACCGGGGCAGCAGGAATAAGGAAATCTCTTTGTCGTCTCCCTCTCCCCCAGGGAGGCTTGGGGTGAGGGGAGTATATGACGGGTTAATCAGGGGCCGCGGCGGACAAGACGATTCGGCGGAGAACTGCAGGGGTGCTTCGCGAGCGCGAAGACGGGGCTATCGGGCGCGATAGACGATGCGCCCCTTGGTGAGATCATAGGGGGTCAACTGCACGGTCACCTTGTCGCCGGTGAGGATGCGGATGTAGTGCTTGCGCATCTTGCCCGAGATGTGCGCGGTAATGACGTGGCCGTTCTCAAGCTCCACCCTGAACATGGTGTTGGGCAGGGTCTCCAGTACCGTTCCCTCCATTTCAATGTGCTCTTCTTTCGCCATATCCGAATAGTACCTGTTGATGAACAAGGGCCGATTATACAACAAGTCTCCGCGTAAGACATACGGGATCCCCTGTTCGGGGTCTTATGCCGGCGGTGTGTCAAGCCGGTCGACCCGGATCCAGTGTCCCTGCCGGAAGATCTCCAACGGCCGGTACTGGCGCTTGTACTGCATCTTCTCGCAGGCGTTGATCCAGTAGCCGAGGTAGGTCCAGGACAGGCCGAGGCGCACGGCCTCGGCGACCTGCCACAGGACCGCGTAGACACCGATGCCGCGATGGAGTTGGTGCGGGTCATAGAAGGTGTACACCGCCGACAGGCTGTCCGGCAAGAGGTCGGTGGCGGCGACACCGACCAGGGCGTTGCCGTCGCGGAACTCGTAGAAGCAGGTGTCGATCAGGCGACTGGTGAGAAAGCCCATGTAATCCCGGGGGCTGGGGTTTTCCATGCCGCCGCCTGCATGGCGCCACCGCAGGTAACGGCGGTAGAGATCGAAGTGCTCCTGGTTGAACTCGGGGGGCTGGGCGGTGACCGTCAGGTCGGCGTTGTCCCGCAGGTTGCGGCGCTGGCTGCGGCTGGGTCTGAACTCGTCGACCGGGATGCGCACCGGGATGCACTCGCTGCAGCCGAAGCAGCGCGGCCGGTAGACATAGTCGCCGCTGCGCCTGAAGCCGAGCTTGATGAGATGGTTGTACAGGCGGGTGTCGATGGGCTGTTCGGGGTTGATGAATTGATTGGTGGCATCCCGGTTGGCCAGGTAGCCGCAGGGGTGCGGCGGCGTCAGATAGCTCATCAAGGTGTTCAAGCGGCTGGGGCGCGATCGGTTCATGGCGTCGCCTTACTCCTCCAGGGGCAGCCCCTGTCCGGACGGCCAGGCGCCCGCCGGCGCCGGCCCTTCGGCGCACCGTGAGAGGGTGTCGAGAAAGTCCGCCCGGTCGATTTCCACGGCACCCAGGCTCTCCAGGTGCTCGGAGCCGACCTGGCAGTCGATCAGTTCATAGCCCCGCCGCTGCAGGTGCCGGGCCAGGTGAACGAAGGCGACCTTGGAGGCGTCCCGCCCGCGGTGGAACATGGACTCGCCGAAGAATACCCGTCCCAGGGCCACGCCGTACAGCCCGCCCGCCAGCTCATCGCCCTGCCAGGACTCCACCGAGTGTGCCACGCCATGGCGGTGCAGCCGGGTGTAGGCCTGCATCATCTCCCGGGTGATCCAGGTCCCGGGGTTCCCCGCCCGGGCGCCCGCGCAGGCCCGGACCACCTCGTCGAAGGCCTTGTCACAGGTGACGGTGTACCGTCCCTGGCGCAGGGTCTTGTTCAGGCTGCGCGAGACCTTCAGCTGATCCGGCATCAGGACCGCCCGCGGGTCGGGCGACCACCACAGGATCGGCTGGCCGTCGCTGTACCAGGGGAAGATGCCGCGCCGGTAGGCCGTCAACAGGCGCCTGACCGACAAGTCACCGCCCACGGCCAGCAGCCCGTTGGGCTCGTCCATGGCCAGCGCCGGGTCCGGGAAGGCGTACCCCGGGTCGTGCACGGGGATAAAGAAAGGACTGTTGTGCCGCGTCGCCCGCATGGTGTCACTCGCTGTCAGGCCGATGTAATGTGATCGACGGTGTCGTCCGCCGGCGTCACCCCGGGGCCACCCGCCTTGAAGGGCAGGTGCTGTTGCAGCTCGCCGATGTATGAGGCGATGGCCTGGCGCTCACGGCCGAGAAAGTCGCGTACCGCCAGGGCGAAGTGCTCGTCCCTGACCCAGTGGGCCGACCACGTGGTCACCGGCAGAAAGCCGCGGCTGACCTTGTGCTCCCCCTGGGCGCCCGCCTCGAAGCACTTTATGCCCCGTTCGATGCAAAAATCAATGGCGCGGTAATAGCACGTCTCGAAGTGCAGGCTGTGGAAATCCTCGGAACAGCCCCAGTGCCGGCCATAGAGGGTATGCTCATTATGCAGGAACAAGGCCCCGCCCACGTACTCGCCGCGGTGCTTGGCCAGGATCAGCATGACGCTGTCGGGCATGTTGCGGCTCAGCTCCGAAAAGAACGCCCGGGACAGGGGAGCGAAATTGCCCTTCTTCCAGAATGTGGAGTGATAAAAATCATAGAAGCGGTCCCAGTGGGTCTCGGTGATCCGCTCGCCCTGGACCCGCTCGTACTCGATGCCGTCCTCGACGATGCGCCGGCGCTCGCGCTTGATCTTCTTGCGCTTCGCCGAAGAGAAGCGGTCGAGGAAGTCATCGAAGTCCCGGTACCCCGGGTTTAGCCAATGGAATTGGCAGCCGGCGCGCCGCATCAGGCCGTGGCGCTCCAGCCGGGACCCGTCCTCCTGGTTGACGAACAGCCAATGCAGGGACGAGACCTTCAGCGTGCGGGCCCGTTCCAGCGTCGCCTTGACCAGGGCCTCCGCGATTTCAGGCCCTTGCTCCGTGTCCGCGACCAGCACCCGCGGGCCCGTGATGGGCGTGAACGGTGCGGCGACCACCAGCTTGGGATAATACCGGCGGCCCGTGTTTTCATAGGCGTGGGCCCATGCCCAGTCGAAGACGAATTCACCGAAGGAGTGGTACTTGAGATACAGGGGTACCGCGCCCAGGAGCTGGTTGTCCTGCTCGGCGACAAGGAACTGCGGGATCCACCCGGCATCCTCCCCGACGCAGCCGTGATGCTCCAGGGCGGCGAGGAACTCGAATCGCATGAACGGATTGTCCGTGCCCCGCAGGGCATTCCAGGCACGGGGCGAAAGCTCATCGATGCTGTCGATCCGGGTAATGTGCATAGCCGATATTATAAAGCAACAGGGAGACGGGAGGATGGCCCGGGCGATTAATAATTGAGCAATATAATTAACAGGTTAACAAGCTTGCCCACCCATTGCACGAGGCTAGTACAATAGGGCCCGGGCCGCCGTTGAGCGCCTCTGCTATTGGACATGGCCGGCCCCCGGTCGGTGCAGCCGCAACCATTCACAACCAGGGAGTCAAGTATGACCTACCGCAAGTTCGCCCCCCTTCTGCTGCTTCTGGTCCTGTTCGCGGGGTCGGCGGCCGCGGCGGAGCTGTCCGCCGACCAGATCGTCAGGAAGTCCCACGACGTCTATGGCGGCGACGATGCCGTGCTGACATTGACGTTCCACTTCGTCGCCCCGGGGGGAGGAGAGGAAGCTTGCCTACAAGATGGCGTGGAAGCGATATGACCACGGCAAGTTTACCCGCAAGGTGATCTTCGCCACGGAGTTCCCGCCCGACAAGCGCGGCGAATCCTACATGATATGGTCGTACCGCCCCGATCTGCACAAGGATAACGACGAATGGATTTATATGCCGCAGCTTCGCAGCATCCGCAAGGTCGGCGATACCCACGACGAGGGCGAAAAGCACAACAAGGACGAGTTCGCCAAGCGCTCCGTCCTGCAGGACCCGGAGCTCATGCCGCGCATGCCCCAGGCGGACGATCACCGCCTGCTGCGAACCGTCCGGCCCGGCGGCAAGCGTTACTTCGTGGTCGAGAGTGTGCCCAAGAAACAGACCGAGGAGTATCCCTACAGCAAGACCCTGAACTGGATCGACAGTGACACGTTCCTGTTGCGGCGGATCGACTATTACGGGTCCAGCGGCAAGGTGCTGAAGCGCGAGCAGATCGACTGGAGAAAGATCGGCAAGGCCTGGGTGTGGAAAAAGGTCGAGGCGGTCAACCTCAACACCGACGACAAGACCATCATCGATCTGTCGGACATACGGGTCAACGTGGGGCTGGACGACCGGGTGTTCTCGAAACGCACCATGCGCCTGGGCCTGGACACCGTGGTGAGATAAGACCGGTTCCGTCTTGTCTTTGTCCCTCTCCCCTTTGGGGGAGAAGGGACAAGGAAACGGTCTGTTCCGGGCCCGCTTAATTCAAGACCCGCTGGATGGCGGTGGCGATTCGGTAATGCGCCTCGGACTCGCCGGGGTCGGCGCGCACCACCTCCACCACCGCGTCGAGCGGGGGCGTGATGTCGTTCAGGGGGCGTATGCTGACCTCCAGGCGGGTGCCCGGCGCCAAGGGCTCGGGCGTCTGGAGCAGGATGCCGTTGCCGCTGATCTCCAGGCACAGTCCCTCGTGGGTGCGGCCGCCGCCTTCCTCGCGAAAGGTGGCGGCGCAGTGGACCTTGATGCGGGGAAAGCGCCTCTTCTCCGATGAGGTATGTAGCATGGTGTTGCATCCGTTCCGGTGATCGTGGTTTACCGGAAACGCAGCAAATTACATGCCATTGCCGCTATTTTTTGGACTCGAGGGTATCCAGGTACTTCTCGGCGTCCAGCGCCGCCATGCAGCCGGTGCCGGCCGAGGTCACCGCCTGGCGGTATACCGCATCCATGACATCGCCGGAGGCGAACACGCCGGGAAGGCTGGTGGCCGTCGCGTTGCCGCGGGCGCCGCCCGTGACCCGGATATAGCCGTTTTCCATATCCAGCTGCCCCTCGAACAGGGACGTGTTGGGGGTATGCCCGATGGCGATGAATACGCCGGTCACATCCAGTGTCTTGGTTTGTGAGGCGTCCTCGCTGCCGGCGATCCGCAGGCCCGTGACACCCGTGTCGTCGCCGAGCACCTCGTCGACCACGTGATCCCACTCGATGGACACGTTGCCGTGCTCGGCCCTTTCCAGGAGCCGGTTGGAGAGGATCTTTTCGGCGCGAAAGTGATCGCGGCGGTGGACTACCGTGACGTGGGAGCACAGGTTGGCCAGGTACAGGGCCTCTTCCACGGCGGTATTGCCCCCGCCGACCACCGCCACCTTTTGGCCCTTGTAGAAGAAGCCGTCACAGGTGGCGCAGGCGGACACGCCCTTGCCCTTGAAGGCCTCTTCGGAGGGGATGCCCAGGTACTTGGCCGAGGCGCCGGTGGCGATGATCAGGGCATCGCAGGTGTATGCCCCCTGGTCGCCCTCCAGGCGCAGCGGCGAGTCGGTGAGCCGCGCCGTGTGGATATGGTCGAAGATGATCTCCGTGCCGAAGCGCTCGGCGTGGCGCTTCATGCGCTCCATGAGCTCAGGGCCCTGGACCCCCTGGTCGTCCCCGGGCCAGTTGTCCACATCCGTGGTGGTCATCAGCTGTCCGCCTTGCTCGACGCCGGTGATCAGCACGGGGTCGAGATTGGCCCGCGCCGCGTAGACGGCGGCCGTATAGCCTGCCGGTCCCGATCCGAGGATCAACAGCCGGCAATGTCTTGGTTCACTCATTCAGGGCTGCTCCGAAATAGATGTCTTCTTCTCTCCCTCTCCCCTATGGGGAGAGGGCTGGGGTGAGGGGCGGGTATAAGCGCCGCCCCGGGCCGCGACCCATGGCCGACGAAGGTACACGATAATATGCGAATTGGCCCCCCGAATGACAGGCCCACGGCCAAATCCGCAACATGCCTGCTCGGGGTGCACGCGGTGGACAGCGGCATCCGCGCCTGGGTCGGATGGATGGAAATCGACCGCGAAATTATCTATTGTTTTGATTCATAATAGGCTGGAAGCCTGTCCCAGGCCCACGGCACAGTAAAGCTGTCAGACGAAGGAGTGTGAGACGCATGCGCATCGGAATTCCCCGCGAACGCAAACCCCTGGAGGGGCGCGTGGCGCTCATCCCCGCGGCCTGTGCGGATTTGATTCAACACGGTCACCAGGTCCTCATCGAGTCCGGCGCCGGCCGGCTCAGCGGCTTCGATGACCCGGCCTACGAGGCCCTGGGGGTCCGGGTGGTGCCGGACGGCCCGGCCCTGTACGGGGAGGCCGAACTCGTCGTCAAGGTCAAGGAGCCCATCGAGGAGGAGCTGCCCTGGCTGCGCGACGATCACCTGTTGTTCTGCTACCTGCACCTGGCGGCCAACGAGGCCCTCATGGCGCGGCTGACCGATATCGGCCTGACGGCCATCGCCTTCGAGACCGTCCAGGAGGGCGATGGGAGCCTGCCCCTGCTGGCCCCCATGAGTGATATCGCCGGGCGCCTGTCGGTGCAGGTGGGCACGCACCTGCTGCACATGCCCCAGGGCGGCAAGGGGCTGCTGCTGGGGGGGCTGCCGGGCGCGCGCCGGGGGCACGTGGTGATCATCGGCGCCGGGGCGGCGGGCGGCAATGCCGCGGTGGTGGCGGCGGCGCTCGGTGCCCGGGTGACGGTGTTCGACCGCCAGCGCGAACGGCTCGCCCAGATGCGCGCCCTGGGCAGCAATGTCACCGCGCTTTACCCTTTTGGCGAGGCCCTGCGCGAGGCGGTACGCGGCGCCGACCTGGTGATCGGCGCGGTACTGATCCCCGGCGCCCGCGCCCCCCACGTGGTGGACGCCGCGACCGTGGGCGCCATGGAGCGGGGCAGCGTGGTGGTGGACATCTCGGTGGACCAGGGCGGCTGCATCGAGACCACCCGGCCCACCACCTACGATCAGCCCACCTACGTGTGGGAGGGGGTGGTGCACTTTGCCGTGACCAACATGCCGGGCGCTGTGCCCCACAGCGCCTCCGAGGCCCTTTCCGCCGCGGTGCTGCCGTATCTGCTGGTGCTCAGCGACCAGGGGTGGGAGGATCACCCCGCCCTGGCGGTGGGGCTCAACGTCCGGGGCGGGCGGGTGGTCCACCCGGCCTTGAAGTCAGGGCTATCATAGTTCCTGAAAATATGTACAATTAGGATCTTAGGGAAAAAAGCTGTGATAGAGGATTAGGTTTTGGCTCAGGCAACGCGACGCCGCAGGGAGACACCGCCGCTGACCGCCCACATGCAACGGGGGTTGCGCGAGGCGGCCCTGTTCGTCTTCGGCGCGCTGACCCTGTACCTGCTGATCTCCCTGGTCAGTTACGACGCCTCCGACCCGGGCTGGTCCCACGCCGACAGCGTCGAGAAGGTGCACAACGCCGGGGGCCTGGTGGGCGCCTGGTTTGCGGATATCTTCTATCACCTGTTCGGTTTCCTCGCCTTCCTGATCCCGGTGATGGTGGGCTACGGCGGCTGGATGCTCTACCGGCCCCGGCCGGCGGCGGACAAGCCGGGCATGCGCCACATGGGGATCGTGGCCCTGGGCATGATCCTGGTGTTCATCGGCGGGACCGGTCTGTCCTCCATGCACGTGGTGGACCCCATGGGCATGATGCCCGTGGATGCGGGCGGCATTCTCGGCAACGTCATCAGCGCCAAGCTCATCCTGCCCTTCAGCTTTGCCGGCGCCACGTTGTTCCTGACGGCCCTGCTGCTCACGGGCATTACCTTGACCACGGGCCTGTCGTGGCTGCGCCTGATGGATACCACCGGCGCGCTCACCCTGGATCTGATCTCCAGGGTACGCCAACGCCTGCTCGAGTGGCGCGACGCCCTGGCGGGCTGGCGCCAGCGCCACACCCGGCAGAAGGAGGTGGCCGAGAAGCAGACCAAGGCCAAGGCCCAGGAGCGCCCCGCGCCGCGCATCGAGCCGGTGATCAAAAAGCTCGAGCTCAGCGAGCGGGCCCAGCGCGAGCAGCAGATCCCCTTGTTCAAGTCACCCAAGGCCGAGGCCGCCGAGCTGCCTTCCCTGTCCCTGCTGGACAAGGCGGCGCCCTCCAAGACGGCGCCCTCGGAGGAGTCCCTGGAGGCCATGGCCCGCCAGGTGGAGCTCAAGCTCAAGGACTTCGGCATCGAGGCCCAGGTGACCGCTGTGCACCCCGGTCCGGTCATCACCCGCTACGAGATCCAACCCGCGCCGGGGGTCAAGGTCAGCCAGATCTCGAACCTGACCAAGGACCTGGCCCGCGCCCTGTCGGTCATCAGCGTGCGGGTGGTGGAGGTGATCCCGGGCAAGTCGGTGGTCGGGCTGGAGATCCCCAACGAGCACCGGGAGACCGTGCGCCTGAGCGATATCCTCAACTCCAAGGCCTATGGCGAGTCCGCCTCCCCCTTGACCCTGGGCCTGGGCAAGGACATCAACGGCCGGCCCATGGTGGTGGACCTGGGCGTCCATGCCCCACCTGCTGGTGGCGGGGACCACCGGCTCGGGCAAGTCCGTGGCCATCAACGCCATGGTCCTGAGCCTGCTCTACAGCGCCTCGCCCGAGGACGTGCGCCTGATCATGATCGACCCCAAGATGCTCGAGCTGTCCGTCTACGAGGGCATCCCCCACCTGCTGGCCCCGGTGGTCACGGACATGAAGGAGGCCGCCAACGCCCTGCGCTGGTGCGTTGCCGAGATGGAAAAGCGCTATACCCTGATGGCGGCCCTGGGGGTGCGCCACCTCAGCTCCTACAACCGCAAGGTCAAGGAGGCCATCGAGAAGGGCAAGCCCATCGCCGACCCGCGCTTCAAGCCCCAGGAAGGGGAAGACCCCGGGGAGATCCCCACCCTGGAGCCGCTGCCCTATATCGTGGTGCTCATCGACGAGCTCGCCGACATGATGATGATGGTGGGCAAGAAGGTGGAGGAGCTCATCGCGCGCCTGGCCCAGAAGGCCCGGGCCTCGGGCATCCACCTGATCCTGGCCACCCAACGCCCCTCGGTGGACGTCATCACCGGGCTCATCAAGTCCAACATCCCCACGCGTATCGCCTTCCAGGTGTCCACCAAGATCGATTCGCGGGTGATCCTCGATCAGATGGGGGCCGAGCAACTGCTGGGCCACGGCGATATGCTCTACCTGGCCCCCGGCACGGGGATTCCCCAGCGGGTCCACGGCGCCTTCGTGGCCGATCACGAGGTGCACAAGGTGGTGGACAGCCTCAAGGGCAGCGGCGAGGCCCAGTACCTGGAGGAGGTCATCCAGGAGGGCGCCGGCGGCGACGGGGCGGGCGTGCCCGGCATGACCGACGGCAGCGCGGACGAGGAGGCCGATCCCTTGTACAAGGACGCGGTGCGGGTGGTGCAGGAGACCCGGCGCGCCTCGGTGTCCGGGGTCCAGCGGCGCCTGAAGATCGGTTATAATCGGGCCGCGCGGCTCATCGAGGAGATGGAGCGCGCCGGGATCGTGGGACCGATGCAGTCCAACGGCATGCGAGAGATCAACCTGCCTGCGCCGGCCGACCAGGAGTGAGTCCCGGCAGCCTGAACAATTCATTGAAAAGATACCTTCAACTCGCGCTACTGCTTGTGTCTCTATGCCTGATTGCGCCGTCCTGGGGGCAGTCGGGCGCTGACGGCACGGCGCGCCTGGAGCGCTTCTTCAAGGACGTGCACACCCTGCGGGCCCACTTCGAGCAGCAGGTGTACAACGCCCAGTCGGAGCTGGTGCAAAATGCGTCGGGGCAGGTGGTCATTCAGCGCCCGGGCCACTTTCGCTGGGATTACGCCAAGCCCTATCACCAACTGATCGTGGCCGACGGCAAGACCCTGTGGGTTTACGATGCCGATCTGTCCCAGGTGACGGTCAAACCCCTGGCGACCCTGCTCAAGGATACGCCCGCACTGCTGCTGAGCAGCGACGCCTCCCTCAAGGACACCTTCCGGATCAAGGATCTGGGCACCAAAGAGGGCCTGGCGTGGGTGGAGTTGCTGCCCAAGACCAAAGCGAGTAGCTTTAAGCAGCTGCGCCTGGCCTTCGATGACAAGGGGCCGCGCATGATGGAGTTGACCGACAACTTCGACCAGGTGACCCAGCTGAGCTTCGATCACCTGGCGCTCAATCCGTCCGTCGATCCCCAGGTGTTCCGGTTTGAGCCGCCGCCCGGCGTGGACGTCATCAAGGAATAAACAGTCCCGTGAGTCGCGTCACCGAGCCCTATCACACGGATGCGCGCTTCCAGCCCCTGGCCGAGCGCATGCGCCCGCGCACCCTGGACGATTTCGTCGGCCAGGACCACCTGATCGGCCCCGGCAAGCCCCTGCGGCGTGGCCATCGAGCACGGCAGGCTGCACTCCATGGCCCTGTGGGGGCCGCCCGGCACGGGCAAGACCACCCTGGCGCGGCTCATCGCCGCCTCGGCCGAGGCCGGCTACATCAGCCTGTCGGCCGTGGGCGCCGGGGTCGCCGAGATACGCAATGCCGTCGCCCGGGCGCGGGGGGATCTGGAGCAGCATGGCCGGCGCACCATCCTGTTCGTCGACGAGGTGCACCGCTTCAACAAGGCCCAGCAGGATGCCCTGCTGCCTTACGTGGAGGACGGCAGCTTCATCTTCATCGGGGCCACTACCGAGAACCCCTCTTTCGAGATCAACAACGCCCTGCTGTCACGGCTGCGGGTCTACGTCCTGAAGGGCCTGGAGACAGGGCACATACGCCGGGTGATCGACCGCGCCCTGGGCGATGCCGAAGGGGGCCTAGGCGAGCGCGCCATCGTGTTCCCCGAGGAGTTGCGGGACCGCCTCGCCCAGGCCGCCGACCGGGACGCGCGCCGCGCCCTCAATCTGCTGGAGGTCACCGTGGAGCTGGCCGCCGCGGGGGAGGGTGGCGAGGTGATCGAGGAGGCCATGATCGACGAGGTGCTGAGCGGCGGCGTGCGCCGGTTCGACAAGTACGGCGACGCCTTTTACGACCAGATCTCCGCCCTGCACAAGTCGGTGCGCGGCTCGGCGCCGGATGCCGCCCTGTACTGGCTGGCGCGCATGCTGGACGGCGGCTGCGACCCGGTGTACCTGGCCCGGCGGGTCACGCGCATGGCCAGCGAGGACATCGGCAACGCCGATCCCCGGGCCCTGACCCTGGCGCTGCAGGCCTGGGACGTCCAGGAGCGCCTGGGCAGCCCCGAGGGGGAGCTGGCCCTGGCCCAGGCGGTGGTCTACCTGGCCAGCGCCGCCAAGAGCAACGCCGTGTACGCCGCCTTCGATGCCGCCATGAGTGATGCCCGCCGTCACGGGTCCCTGGAGGTGCCCGCGCACCTGCGCAACGCCCCCACCTCATTGATGAAGAAGCTGGGGCACGGCAAGGGCTATCGTTACGCCCATGACGAGCCCGGCGGCTATGCGGCGGGCGAGCAGTATTTTCCCGAGGGGATGGCGCCGCGCCAGTACTACCGGCCGGTGCCCCGCGGCCTGGAGGAGAAGATCGCCGAGAAGCTGGCCCGTCTTCGCCAACTGGACGAGCAGGCGGACAAGCCACGGGAATAGGCCGCGCAAATTTCGGCGTGCAACCGAATGTGAGACAATAACGAGAAAGGGAGCCTATGGCATCTCCGTTCAGGTCGGGTATCTTATTGGCGGTCGGCGCCGGCGGCGCGGCGGGGGCGATCATGCGGTACTGGCTCTCGGTGAGGGTCTACGGCTGGCTGGGGCAGGGCTTCCCCTACGGGACCCTGACCGTCAATGTGCTGGGCTCTTTGTTGATGGGCCTGCTCTATGTCATATTGACCGAACGGCTGAGCCTGGGCGTCGAGTGGCGGGCGGTGTTGATGATCGGGTTCCTGGGGTCGTTTACCACTTTTTCCACCTTTTCTCTGGAGACATTGACCTTGTTCGAGCAAGGCGATCAAATCAAGGCCCTGACAAATGTCTTTGTCAGCGTGCTGCTGTGCCTGGCCGGGGGGTGGGCAGGCATCGTCATGGGGCGTCAGCTATGAAGACGGCCGAGGTGGTCATGGTGCGCGTGTACCTCACCGAGGGCAACGGCCAGCTCGAGACCCTGGTCAAGCGTCTGCACGACTGGGAAAAGCTCAAGGGCCTCACCGTCTTTCGCGGGACCGCGGGGTACGGGGCCTCGGGGGTGATGCACTCGGGGAGCCTGGTGGATCTGTCCCTGGACCTGCCCGTCGTCGTGGAGTTCTTCGATGAGCCCGCCAAGGTGGAGACGGTATTGGAGCACCTGAGCACATTCATCCCCTCGGGGCACATGGTGCGCTGGCCGGCCCAGATCATCGTCGACTGAGCCATGATCGATCCCCGCCTGATCCGCAACCAGCTGGAGGATACCGCGCGCCGCCTCGCCCGGCGCGGCTATCAACTGGACACCGCGCGCCTTGCCGCCCTGGAGGGCGAACGCAAGCAGCTGCAGATGCGCACCCAGGAGCTGCAGAACGAGCGCAACACCCGCTCCAAGGAGATCGGCAAGGCCAAGGCGGCCGGCCAGGACATCGCCCCCCTGCGCGAGCAGGTGGCCTCCCTGGGGGACGCCCTCAAGCAGGCCGGTGAGCAGCTCGAGGGCGTTCAGGAGCAGCTCAACGCCCTGTTGCTGGACATCCCCAACATCCCCCACGAGAGCGTCCCCGAGGGGCGCGACGAGAACGACAACGTGGAGGTGCGTCGCTGGGGCGAGGCGCCGGTGTTCGACTTCACGCCCAGGGACCACGTGGACCTGGGAGCCCGCGACGGCCTGCTGGACTTCGAGGCCGCGGCCAAGCTGGCGGGGTCACGTTTTGCGGTGATGCGCGGTCCCCTGGCGCGCCTGCACCGGGCGCTGATTCAGTTCATGCTCGATACCCATGGCCGGGATCACGGTTACCAGGAGACCTATGTCCCCTACATCGTCAACCGCGACGCCTTGATCGGCACCGGGCAGCTGCCCAAATTCGCCGACGATCTGTTCGCCCTGCAGGGCGACGGCGAGCACCCGGATTACTATCTGATCCCCACCGCCGAGGTGCCGGTGACCAACCTGGTGCGCGACGAGATCGTCGAGGCCGAGCGCCTGCCCCTGAAATTTGCGGCCCACACCCCGTGCTTTCGCAGCGAGGCCGGCTCCTATGGCAAGGATACCCGCGGCATGATCCGCCAGCACCAGTTCGAGAAGGTCGAGCTGGTGCAGGTCGTCCGGCCCGAGGACTCCTATGATGCCCTGGAGGAGCTCACCGGCCATGCCGAGGCCATCCTGCAGCGCCTGGAGCTTCCCTACCGGGTGATGGCCCTGTGCGGCGGCGACATCGGTTTCTCCGCGGCCAAGACCTATGACCTGGAGGTATGGCTGCCGGGCCAGCAGCGCTACCGGGAGATCTCTTCGTGCAGCAACTTCGAGGACTTCCAGGCCCGGCGCATGCAAGCCCGCTGGCGCAACCCCGAGACCCGCAAGCCGGAGCTGGCCCACACCCTCAACGGCTCGGGCCTGGCCATCGGCCGGACCCTGGTGGCGGTGATGGAGAACTACCAGGACGAGGCCGGCCGTATCCATGTCCCCCAGGTCCTCCAGCCCTACATGGCCGGCATCACGGTGATTTAAACGGCGCGCGCGACTACCCTGAACAGGCCTTCAAACACTCCCTCTCCCCCACAGGGGGAGAGGGTTGGGGTGAGGGGACAAAAGGTATTTTTCAACTCCGTTTCGACATCTGTCACCTGACCCTGAACCCGCCCGACCCATGGAATTCCTGCCCGTCTTCCTGAACATCCGAGACCGCCCCTGCCTGGTAGTGGGCGGCGGCGAGGTGGCCGCGCGCAAGGTCTCCCTGCTGCTGCGCGCCGGCGCCCGCGTGACGGTAATCGCCCCGGACCTGGCGCCGGGTCTGCAAGACCTGTCCCAGGCGGGCGACATCGAGCACCTGGCGCGGGATTACGCCGCCCGGCGTGACGCCCTGACCGACTACCGCCTGGTGCTGGTCGCCACCGATGACGCCGAGGTCAATCGCGCCGTCTCCGGCGCCGCCCGCGCGGCGGGCGTCCCGGTGAACGTGGCCGACCGGCCCGAGCTGTGCGACTTTGTGCTGCCCTCGGTGGTGGACCGCTCCCCCCTGGTGATCGCCGTGTCCAGCGGCGGGGCCTCCCCGGTGCTGGCACGGCTGCTGCGCGCGCGCCTGGAGACCCTGGTCCCCGCCGCCTACGGGCGCCTGGCGGGGCTGGCGGGCAGGCTGCGCGGGGAGGTCAAAAGGCGCCTGTCCGACCCCTTGGCGCGGCGCCGCTTCTGGGAGAACGTCCTGCAGGGCCCGCCCGCCGAGCTGGTCTTCGCCGGGCGCGAGGGCGAGGCCTATGAGCGCATGCAGCAGGCCCTGGATGAGGCCGGGTCTGTGGTGCCGGGGACCGGCGAGGTCTACCTGGTGGGGGCCGGGCCGGGGGACCCGGACCTGCTGACCTTTCGCGCCCTGCGCCTCATGCAGCAGGCCGATGTGGTGCTCTATGACCGCCTGGTGGACCCGCGGATTCTCGACCTGGTGCGGCGCGAGGCCGAGCGCCTCTACGTGGGCAAGAAGCGTGCGTACCACGCGGTCCGCCAGGAGGAGATCAACCAGACCATGGCGCGCCTGGCCAAGGAGAACAAGCGCGTCCTGCGCCTCAAGGGCGGGGACCCGTTCATCTTCGGCCGCGGCGGCGAGGAGATCCAGACCCTGGCCGACGAGGGCATCCCCTTTCAGGTGGTGCCCGGCATCACCGCCGCCTCGGGCTGCGCCAGCTACGCGGGCATCCCCCTGACCCATCGGGACTACGCCCAGTCGGTGGTGTTCGTCACCGGCCACACCAAGGACGGCGTCCCCCAGGAGCTCAACTGGCCGGCCCTGATCCAGCCCCGCCAGACGGTGGTGGTCTACATGGGCCTGCTGGGCCTGGAGCCTGTGTGCCGGGGGCTCATCGAGCACGGCCTGGCGCCGGACACCCCCGCGGCCCTGGTGGAGCAGGGCACCCTGCCGTCCCAGCGGGTGCTCATCGGCACCGTCGAGACCCTGCCCGAACGGGTCCGTAATACCGAGATCCACGCCCCGACCCTGGTCATCATCGGCGACGTGGTGCGCCTCCACGACAAGCTGGCCTGGTTCAAGACCGAACCCTCGAAGTAAGCATGTCTTTCCACAATGCCCCCTCTCCCCCGAAGGGGGAGAGGGTTGGGGTGAGGGGGAGTTCGTTATTCCCTCTCCCTCAGGGAGAGGGAAAGGGTGAGGGGATCAATAGATCACTTCAACCCCTAATCGGGCTTGGTTCCAGATCAGTCGGGAGAAACGCAGGGAAGGGAAAAGGCGAGCGGCGGAACCAACCCCCGCCGCTCGCGACACCCGTCAGTCGTCGCCGTTGAACGCCGCGATGATCTGCAGCAGGCTGAGGAACAGGTTGTAGATGCTGACGTACAGGCCCACGGTGGCGATGATGTAGTTGGTCTCGCCCCCATGAATCATGGCGCTGGTCTGGTAGAGGATGAACCCGCCCATCACCAGGATGAACATGCCCGACACCGCCAGGGACATCATGGGCATGGTGAACAGCCACGCGGCGAGCATGCCCAGGAAGGCCACCAGCATGCCGACCATGAGAAAGCCGCCCATGAAGCTGAAGTCCTTGCGGGTGGTCAGGGCGTAGGCGGACAGGCCCAGGAACATGTGCCCGTGCCGCCCAGGGCCATCATCACCGTCTGGGCGCCGTTGGGCATGTGCAGATAGAGGTTGAGGATCGGCCCCAGGGTAAAGCCCATGAAGCCGGTGAGGGCGAAGATGGCGGCCAGCCCCCAGGCGCTGTTCTTCAGGCGATAGGTCAAAAACAGCAGACCGAAGTACCCCACCAGGGTCAGGAGAAAGCCCGGATAGGGCAGGTTGTACTTCATGGACAGCGCCCGCGGTCACGGCGCTGAACAACAGCGTCAGGGCCAGCAGGGTATAAGTATTGCGAATCAGCTTGTTAGTGGCTATAACCGAACCGCTGGACGGGAGACGACACGTTCGTTTGAGTACATATTCGGAGAACCTCCTTCTTTACGCCGTGAAATAACTAGCGTCGTGTATCAAAAAGACCTGAATCTTGGCCGAAAGTTTAATCTTCTATTAGCAATAATTCTAACTTTTTCCTACCCCTAGTCAAAAATAGCCCCGTTCGCTATGCTGTTACGTTCGCGGGACCCCTACCCAAGTACCTGATCCGGAGAGGTGGCTGAGTGGTCGAAAGCGGCGGTCTTGAAAACCGTTGACGGGCAACCGTCCGGGGGTTCGAATCCCTCCCTCTCCGCCACTTGAGGCATAGGGTCTTGGCCATGGATACTCAAAAACCGCGAAACCCTCATGTATGCGGGGATTCGAGCCCCCGGGTTGAGGAACAGCGGGTTCGACAACCGGTCGCAGGCCGGTTGAACGCCGCCGATGCGGCGGCCCGAAGGGCGAGGCCCCTTGGGGCCGAGTAATCCCTCCCTCTCCGCCACTTATGCTCCCACCATCGTCCTATATCAATACGTTATTCATCCAGCGCGAGACTGCTTCCCCCAACGGGTCCCCCGCGAGGCCGGCACCCCACGTAGCAGACTACGCCGCCCCGCCTGCAATTCGGGACACCCACCAAATCCACCGCCTGCAATTCGGGACACCCACCAAATCGGTGCAATGCAATTCGGGACACCCACCAAATCCACAGCACTCTTCAATTTGGGGGTGCAATTTGGGACACCCACCACTTCAATTCGGGACACCCACTGAATCCACAGCAGTTCAAATCAGGGCATCTGAGAGCGAGTGGATGTCTTTCAACCGGAATAATGGGTGTCCCCATAATTGTGACCGGAATAATGGGTGTCCCCATAATTGTGAGGCCGAAGAATTGAGTACAATATTGGGAAGAAGGCGGCCGTCCCGGGCGCCGTAAACTGCCTGGGCCCGGCCAGGTTCAACGCAAGTGACTGTTTATGCGCACTAATGCCTGTGACCGTCCATGAAAGAGAACGCGCCGATGCATGGCGTTACTTAAAATCGGCCGGTCCGAGCATGCCCACGATGATCGGCTCCCATCGCGAAGCCTTCCGCCTCGGCCTGGAGTCGGCCCGTGATTCAGGGCTGGTGTTGGAGTTCGGCGTCAGGTTCGGTACCACCATTCGTCAGATTGCCCACCTGGCACAACAACCGGTGCATGGCTTTGACAGTTTTGAGGGTTTGCCGGAAGCCTGGCACCGGGAGGAAAAGGGCAGCTATACGACCCACGGGGTCATGCCGCAGGTCCCGGACAATGTCGTCTTGCACAAGGGGTGGTTTGAGGACACCCTGCCGGAATTCGTGAAGACCCACAAGGATCCGGTGCGTTTCATGAATATCGATTGCGACATCTACAGTGCTACCAAGACCCTCCTCGATACGCTTGCGGCGCAAGTCGTCCCCGGAACAGTTATCGTCTTTGACGAATACGTCGGCAACAAACATTGGCGCGAGGACGAGTTCAAGGCGTTTCAGGAGGCGGTCCGCGGCAACGGCTGGACCTATGAATATCTGGCGTTCAGCCTGTTTACCAAACAGGCGGTGGTGCGCATTCTCTAGCGCGCGTCAGGTTACCCGTCGATTGACATCGCCTCAGCCGGCGAACACCTGAGAAGGCCTGCGGGCGATGCCGTGACCGGTGCGATTCAGGCCGTGCGCTTCAGCAGATATTCCTGCAATCCGTTACGCAGCAATACCGACTTGGCGACGGAGTACTTGCGCATGCGCCTTTTGAGTTCGGTTTGATTGAGGCGGGGGGAGGGTCGGGCGGCGCCGGTCAACGGCTGGTACTCCATCTTGTCCGGTGCGAGGGCCTTGAACTGCATGGGCAGCGCCGGCATTTCCCGTTGCGAGTAGATCAACAGATAGAGGTGGGCGCCTGTTTTCATCAGCGGTGTGACATGATCGATAAAGATCCTCCACAGCGCCGGCTCGAGATAATTGAAGATATCCCAGGCCAGCACCACATCGATGGACTCGTCGCCGGCACCGGCGGTCCATTGGCCGAGCCAGTCTTTTAGAACGCCCTCGTCTGCTGCGGGGTCGCCCGTGAGGTTATCGATCAACTCATGGGCGTCCTCGAAGAAGAGCTTGCAGCGAAATCTCGACAGCAGCGCCAGATTGGCGGCGCGGGCGGGACCCAGGTCGAGAATGACCCGGTTCGGCTCCTTGTCCATCCGTTCGATGAGCGAGGCGAACACTGGGCTATTCGTTACCTGGCGCCCCGGCGCGACCGCTTCCGGATCGAAAATGCAGTGATCCAGCGACATCATTCCTTACCCGCTGACTCGGCCAGCCCTGCCGCCCCGATGGGGGCGGCTCGACGCGCCGGTTCAGGTCTCAATGTTTTCTGCTTCCACCGAGGCCTTCGGCTGAGGTGCAGCCTTTTCAGCGGAGGAAGTCTTGTTGTCGAGCTTGAACACTGACGCGGAGGCGTTGTCCTTGGATGACTCGGCCGGTTTTGATCCCTTGTAGTCCATGTCCATGCTGCCCTTGAATTTCGCGCCATCCTCGAGGCTGACGCGCGGCGCGGAGACATTGCCGTGCACGCTGCCGGTCCGCTTGATGGTCACCTTTTCCTCGCCGAAGGCGTCACCCTTCAGGGTACCCTCGACGATGATGGTGTGTGCCTGGATGTTGGCGTTGACCGTCCCTTCCTGGCCGATGGTCAGGTTGTTCTCATGGAGGGTAATGGTGCCTTCCACATTGCCCTGGACCACCAGGTCCTCCTCGCCGCTGAGGTCCCCCTTGATATGGATGGAAGGGCCGATGGTGGCCATGCCGGTGGCCCGCTCATGGGACGGCGGTTTGGGGGCGGGGGAGTGGGTGATGGTCTCCGTTTCCACGGTGTCCCCGGCCCTGCCCGTGGTGCGCTTCGATGAATTGCGATCGAACATGCCCGTTCTCCTTTCAGTTGGTGTTGGCTGGGTTCTCGATGCAACTACTGTGCCGCTGGCCTGCGGAAACGGTGCCCTGACAGCGATGAGCCGTCAGGGCCGCTCAAATGCCGTGTGGTGGCCGATAGCGCCACCATGCGCTGCAGAACTCCAAAGGGCAAAAGGTCGGTTGTCGTCTGCGGGCGACGGGTCGCAGCGTCAGTATGTCGACGTCGGCCCAGTATCCGCCGGGACATCGTCCCGCGAGGGGCTGGGTGCGCTGCTGATGGCCGGCGCGGGGCTGTCAGGGCGTTGGGTCGTTGTCGGCGGCCTCAGACGATGGGGCGGCGCCCAGGGCCTGCAGCTTGCGGTATAGGGTGCGCTCACTGACGCCCAGGGCCCGGGCGAGGGGTGGCCCGGGGGCTGGCGTCATGGACGGCCTTGGCCGCCAGCTCCTTGCGGTGCCCGATTCGCCCAGCAGCAGCACCGATGTGTCGCTGGAGGCGACGCGCTCGATCAGTTCCAGCATACCGTTGGAGGCGCGGGAGCGCCCCATCAGCCCCCCGGCCTCGGCCCGGGCACTGGCCACGCCCGAGGGACGCAGCACTTCGAGGAAATAGGTGATCTGACCGGCGTCGCTGCGGATGGGGAAGGTCTCCACGTCCACGTGCTTCTCGCGCCGTGGGGTGTAGTGGATGTGCAGGATCCGCTGGGGGTGGCCGGAGGTCAGGCTGTTCTTCATCGGGCAGGTCTCGCCGGCAACGTCGCGGGGCTGATCATGGTGATGGGAGACCTGATAACACCGGGGTGTTTGGGTTGCGCCCTCCAAGCCGCCATAGCGGCTGCAGTAACGCTCATTGGCGGCAAGGATTCGGTAGTTTAGGTCGATGAGAACCACCGGCCCCGGCAGGGCATCCAGCAGGGCCGATGCAGGGGCAGGGTGTGAGGTATGGCGTACGATCCTGACATGAATGACATATATTAGAAAATATTTATGACAAAAACGGCAGTATTTTCGCAAGTGAGCAAGGCCTCATGCGCACCACCGGCGCCGCAGGGGAATGGGGTTGCGCAGGAATATATTACATAAAAACAAATTGATATGTAGGTTTGTCCCGATGTCGACGCACCGGTGAAGGTAGCTGGTATGTGCCTTGCCCAAGCATGGTCAGGCTTTTCTTTTTATGGGCCTTTGTGGGCCGTCTCCACTGCCGGGGTTGCGCAAAGCCGTCCGGTGTTTACAACGGGGTGCCGGTGGCGCCTGGGATCGGCCGGGAACGAATTGGGAAGTGGCTTTGTAGGTGCCGTGATCGTCACACGCTGGAGGCCGGGACCCTGTGTTCATCTGCTGTTGAGCAGGAAAGAGAGCCCCTGATCGCTGGCACTTCGGTTTTCAAAGCCGACTAATCTGTGACCCCACCCAGGTCCGCACCTGCGCAGAATCACCAATGATGCTCTGTTTTCTCCCTATCCTTATCCGGTAGGACGGCCTATTTTACCGGGGAGAAGGTGCCAATATCGGCAAACCACCTCGATGAGGATAAGAGCCAATGAGTGTCATCAAATACCTTTTTGCCAAAAATAAGGATATTCCGCCGGGGGCGGCGACCATCGTGTTCGGCTTCTCGGCGATCCTGTGGTTCATCGTCGGCACGGGGCTGGGATCGTACAATGCGGCCAAGCTGGCCTTTCCCGATTTCGTCACTGGGTCGGAGATGTTTTCATTTGGCCACATGCGCCAGGTCCACGTAATGGCTGTGATCCTCGGCTGGATCTCCGGCGCCTTTGCCATGACCATGATGTACATCACGCCTGCCCTGGGTAACACCAAGCTGTGGTCGGAAAAGCTCGGGTTGTGGACCGCCATGGGATGGAACGGCAGCCTGGCCGTCGCCAGCGTCTTGCTATGGCTGGGGTTCACCTCGGGACGCGAATACTCGGACTTTATCTGGCCCGCCGACCTGGCCTTTACCTTCTTAGCTGTGCTCCCCCTCGGCATCAACGTGTGGATGACCATCGCCCACCGACGTACTCAGGGTATCTACATCACCAACTGGTTCTTCGGCGCGTGCATCTTCATGCTGGCGGTGGTGTTCACCGTCGGTCAGTCACCGGAGTACTTCCACCTCACCGGCCTGACCGAGGCCTATCTGACCTGGTGGAACGGCCACAACATCCTCGGGCTGTGGATTACGCCGGTGGCCATCGGCATCGCCTATTTCATGGTCCCCAAGCTCACGGGCAATCCGCTGTACTCCCACCGCGTAGCGCATCTGAACTTCTGGGCGATCGTCGCCTTCTACTCCACGCCCGCCGCGCACCACCTGATGTCGGCGCCGCTGCCGGAGTGGCTGAAGTCCTTTGCTTCGGTGGAGGGCGTGCTGATCCTGATCCCGGCGGTGGCCTTCGTGGCGAACATCCTGCTGACCATCAAGGGCAAGTGGAGCATGTTCGTGGAGAACCTGGAGATGAAGTTCGTAATCGTCGGCGTACTGATGGCCGTGCCCCTGAACATGCAGGGAGGCTTCCAGCAGACCCGTTCGATCAACTGGTACATCCACGGCACCGGCTGGATTGTGGCCCACGCCCACCTGGCGCTGCTGGGCTTTTCATCGCACATCGAGATCGCGGCGGTGTACTTCGGCCTGCAGCAGATGATGCGCCGCAAGCTGTACTCTCTGGCCTTGGGAAACTTCCACTTCTGGTTCGTCCTGATCGGCTTCATCACGTACTGGGTGACCATGACCATCGCCGGCCTGATCCAGGGTGCATCCAAGATCTACGAGGTGCCCTACATCGAGACCGTCATGGCCGAGCATCCCTACATGATCGGGCGCTGGGCCGGTGGCACCATGGTGTTCACGGGCAACCTGGTGTGGCTGTACAACATGTGGATGACCGCCCGCGAGGGGACCGTGGTCCCTGAAGGACGCTTCCCCCACGAACTGGCCTACGAGCGCTAAGGGCTGAGTTTCTTGTCTGGTCGTGCGTTGCCTGCCCCTCGGCGGGGGCAGGCGCTATTGACGGGCGGAAGTCGACGTGGAGGCGATGTCCGGCTTGTTGGCGGGGTCAGGGTAGATGCGCCTTGCCTGCAGGCGTTGAAACAGGATCATGCCCACGAGCATGGCACCTACGAAGGCCAGCACGGAACCCCATCCGGTGACGGCGGAGACCAGCGCCGGGCCCGGGCAGTAGCCCGACAAGCCCCAACCGACACCGAACAGCACGGACCCGGCGATCAGGGGCACATTGATGGGGCGCTTGGACGGGACGGTGAATTGCGGGGCGAACAATGGCTGCAGGCGCTTGATGGACAAACGGTACAGAATAAGGTTGACGCCCACCGCGCCCGCCATGACGCAGGCCAGGCTGGGATCCCAGTGGCCGAAGATGTCCAGAAAGCCGATGACCTTGGTGGGCTGGGTCATCCCGGAGATGCCGAGCCCCAGGGAGAACAGCAGGCCGGACAGAAAGACGGTCAACAGCCTCATCATGCGCTCCCCCCCAGCAGGTGGTTGGTGATGTACACGGTCACCATGCCGGAGGCCATAAAGACCAAGCGTGGCGACAATCGACCGGGGTGACAGGCGGCTGATGCCGCAGATGCCGTGACCGCTGGTGCACCCCCGGCCCATTCCCGTCCCGTAGCCCACCAGCAGGCCGGCCAGGACCAACACCGGAATGGAACGGGGGCTCGGGACACTCAGGGCGGCGGGGTAAAACAGCTCCAGCAGGCCACCCCCGGCCAACAGGCCCAGGATAAACGTAAAACGCCATTGCCTGCCCGCATGATCGGATCCGAACAGCTCCGCGGCGATGTTGCTGATCCCCAGGATCCGGCCGTTGAAGAAGAACAGACCCGCCACGGCAAGCCCGATGAGAATGCCACCAATCGTTGAAAGCAGGGGAGTGAATTCGTTCATAACACCGCTATCCGGTCTACAGACCAGTACTTAAAAGATGAATCGACAAGATAGCATTATATCTGGGATGACCCGCCGAAATCCAAGGGCCGCTCCGTTTTTACCTCCAATTCAGGACACCCATCAATTGGGGCCGTTTTGAGGACACCCACAAAATGAGCCTCTAAGGGCCTTTGGGGACACCCATAAAAGCCGGGCCCTCGGCGCTCAATCCACAATTATTCAGGACACCCATTAATTGGGGCCGTTGAACGGCCGTGCCGGGACCCGAATTGAGCATGAAGGGAGGCACTGAGGTGCGCTGAATGGTCACGCCGGGTGGGCCTGAAATGCATGGGTGTCCCGAATTGCTGAAATGGTGGGTGTCCCGAATTGGGGGCTGAGTTGCAGGTTTGTCGGCGGGCGTGGTAATTATGGGCCTGACGGTCACTCAGCAACGACGATGAAAGCGCTCCCACCGGTTATTTTCCTCATGGGTCCCACGGCCTCGGGCAAGACCCACATGGCCCTCGAGATCGTCAAACGGTTTCCCTGCGACATTGTCAGCGTGGATTCATCCCAGGTGTACCGGGGGATGGACATCGGGTCGGCAAAGCCGCCGCCGGAGGTGTTGCGGGAGGTGCCTCACCGCCTGGTGGATATCCGGGACCCCCTGGAGGCCTATTCGGCGGCGGAATTTCGTCGGGATGCCCTTGCCGAGATGGCGCAGATCACAGGCGAGGGCCGAATACCATTACTGGTCGGGGGGACAATGCTGTATTTTCGGGCCCTGCAACGGGGGCTGTCCGAACTGCCCTCCGCGGACCCGCAAGTGCGTCGCCGTATTCTAGACCAGGCGCAACGGGAGGGCTGGGCGAGCCTTCACGAGCGGGTCCGCCAGGTGGACCCGGCCACGGCGGCCCGCATTCATCCCAACGACCGCCAGCGCATCCAGCGTGCGTTGGAAATTTTTGAAATTGAAGGGAAAAGCTGGACGCAGTTGTGTCTCGAGCCGGGTCCCACGGCGCTGCCCTACCGGGTGGTGAAACTGGTGATGGCCCCCGCGGAGCGGTCCATCCTCCACCAACGCATTGCGGGGCGTTTTGACCAGATGCTCGCCGGCGGTCTCCTGGAGGAGGTCTCCCGGCTGTACCGGCGGGGGGACCTGAGCATTGACCTGCCGGCCATGCGGGCGGTGGGGTATCGTCAGGTATGGAACTATTTGGCCGGGAACAGTTCTTATGAGCAAATGAGGGACCATGCTGTGACGGCCACCCGGCAATTCGCGAAACGCCAGTTGACGTGGTTGAGGGCGGAGAGTGAGGCCGACTGGTTCGATAACAGTGTCAGCGATTCAATCGGGAGGATAATCAGGCATCTGGGGAGTATTTTTGTTTAAATTTCCAGATCTTCGGGTATATGATAGTATCAATCGATGAGTCCGGGGGCTTAATTGCATATTTCTTCGTCATCCGCCGCTAAGCTGAACTTTCCGAGCATGATCATATTTTCGCAATCATAAGGACGTCATTGTGCAACGACAGATGAAAGGGTCCGGTTTTCAAGGACACAGATTTAAGGATAAAGATAAGAAAGGAGAATCAGCGATGGCAAAAGGGCAATCATTACAAGACCCTTATCTAAATGCACTACGTAAAGAACGGGTACCGGTCTCCATCTACTTGGTGAATGGCATTAAGTTACAGGGCCAGATCGAGTCTTTCGATCAATTTGTGGTGCTGCTGAAGAACTCGGTGAGCCAAATGGTGTACAAGCATGCCATCTCAACCATTGTGCCGGCGCGCAACGTCAAGGTCCCTTCACATGAGGATGCCGAGTCGGATACCGCTCATGCATAAATTTGGGACGCCAGCGGGGTAGTCGCCGTTTTGTTTGACCGCCCGCGTAGCCAAGGCGAACGCGTCATACTGGTGCACGTCGATTTCAACGGCGTGAGTCAGGAGGAGGAACTCGAGGAATTTCATCTGCTTGCCGTTTCGGCAGGCGGAATTCCAGTGGCCACGATCCGGGGCAGGCGCCGTGCCCCGACTCCCAAACTGTTTGTCGGCTCGGGCAAGGCCCAGGAGATCCTTGCGCAGGTGCGGGAGCACCACGCGGATCTGGTGATCTTCAATCACGCCCTGACGCCGGCCCAGGAACGCAACCTGGAGCAGCTGCTGCAGTGCCGGGTGCTGGACCGCGCGGGCCTGATTCTGGATATCTTCAGCCAGCGCGCCCACACCTTTGAGGGCAAGCTGCAGGTCGAGCTCGCCCAACTGCGTCACCTGTCCACCCGCCTGGTCAGGGGGTGGACGCACTTGGAGCGGCAAAAGGGGGGCATCGGGCTGCGCGGTCCCGGCGAGACGCAGCTCGAGAGCGACCGCCGCCTGATCCGGCACCGCATCAAGCACTTGAACAAGCGCCTGGAGAAGGTGCGCTCGCAACGGGACGGACGCAGGAAGTCCCGGCGCAAGGCGGACCTGAGGACCGTTTCGCTGGTGGGTTACACCAACGCCGGCAAATCGACGTTGTTCAACCGCATGACCGGGGCCAGCGTCTACAGCGCGGACCAGCTGTTCGCCACCCTGGATCCGACCCTGCGGCGCCTGGATCTGCCTGATGTGGACCCGGTGCTGCTGGTCGATACCGTGGGGTTCATCCGTCACCTGCCGCACAGTCTCATCGCGGCCTTCCGGGCGACCCTCGAGGAGACCCAGGGGGCCCACCTGCTGCTGCACGTGGTGGACGCCCACGACGACAATCGCCGCGAGTGCATCTCCCAGGTCAACGACGTCCTGAAAGAGATCGGCGCGGACGCGATTCCTCAGATTGAGGTATACAACAAGATTGACTTGATGGATGATACCGAGCCTCACTTGGATTACGACGACAAGGGCCGTATCAAGCGCGTTTGGCTGTCGGCCGCTCGCAATGAGGGCCTGGACCTGCTGCGCCGCGCCGTGGTGGCCCGTATCCGGGACGAGGACGCGGCCCCTCCCGAGGCAGGGGCCCCGCCGCACGCCACAACGGCGCCACGACGGCCGACGATCGATGAGCCGGTAGCAAAGACTGAACCCGTTGATTTTTGATGAGTCCTTGCGACGGCGACGTAGGCACAATAAAATCGCACCTTAGCTTGAAACCGATGAATGGAGTAATCAATGGCCTGGAATGAACCAGGTGGTGGAAAAGATAACGATCCATGGGGCGGGGGCGGCGGCCGTAACAACCAAGGCCCTCCTGACCTGGACGAGATCCTTCGCAAACTGCAAGACCGGTTCGGCGGTCTGTTCGGGGGCGGCCGTTCCCATGGCGGCGGCGGGCACCCGCGCGGCGGTATCGCCATTATCCTGGTCGTCGCCGTGCTCGCCTGGCTGGCCTACGATATGGTCTATATCATCCAGCCGGCCGAGCGCGGGGTGGTGTTGCGCTTTGGAAAGTATGTCGCCACCTTGAGGCCCGGCCCCAATATCCGCCTGCCGCGCCCCCTCGAGACCGTCGAGAAGGTCAATATCGATCAGGTCAGGACCATCGAGATCGGTTATCGGAGCATAGAAGGGCAGAAGGCGACCCCGGTGCCCAGCGAGGCCCTGATGCTGACCCAGGACGAGAACATCGTCGACCTGCGGGTGGCTATTCAGTACCGGGTCGAGGACCCCCGCAAGTACCTGTTCGACGTGCGCGATCCGGATACCACCCTCAAGCAGATCGCCGAGAGCTCTATCCGTGAGGTGGTAGGCAAGCACCAGATGGACTTTGTCCTCAAGGAAGGCCGCGCCGAGATCGTGGCGGGGACCGAGAAGCTGATGCAGGAGATCGCCGATCGCTACGGTACCGGGCTCCATGTGACCAGCGTCAACCTGGTGGATGCCCAGCCCCCCGAGGAAGTGCAGGGCGCATTCCTCGACGCCATCAAGGCGCGGGAGGATCAGCAGCGCATCATCAACGAGGGCGAGGGGTACGCCAATGACGTCATCCCCAAGGCCCGCGGCGCCGGCGCGCGCGCGATCGAGGCGGCGCGGGGTTATCGCGCCAAGAAGATCGCCAATGCCAAGGGCGATGTGGACCGGTTCAACGAAATCCTGACCGAGTACCAGAAGGCCCCGGACATCACCCGCACGCGCCTCTATCTGGAGACCATGCAGGACGTCTACTCCAACACGAGCAAGGTGCTGCTGGACACGGGCGGGAGCAACAGCCTGATGTATCTGCCGCTGGATCGCATCCTCAAGGAGAACCGCGAGGCCAAGCAGTCCCAGCAGGGGTCCGATCAGGGCGGCGGCTCGTCGCAGCCACAGCAGTCGCCCCCGTCGGGCGGCGGCGCCGGTTCGTCCTCGGGCAGCCAGCAATCGCAAAGTGACAGCCTGCGCCAGCGCATAGAGAGCAGCTTTCAGGCCTCGCGTGAGAGGGAGAGACGTCGATGAGCCGTAATCAACTCATAGCCATCATTGTCGCGCTGGTCGTCCTGGTGGTCGGCTCGTTGTCCATGTATTCGGTGGATGAAAGACAGAAGGCCATCCTGTTCCGGCTGGGCGCCATCGAGCGCACGGACCTGGCTCCGGGGCTGCATTTCAAGATGCCCTTCATCAATAACGTGATGACCTTCGACAGCCGCGTGCTGAATCTGGACTCGGCGCCCGAGCGCTATCTGACCAACGAGAAGAAGAACGTCATCGTCGATTCGTTCGTCAAGTGGCGGATCGCGGACGTGGGGCGCTACTACACCGCCATGGGCGGCAACGAGACACGCACCGAGACGCGTATCGCCCAGATCATCAAGGATGAACTGCGCAATGAGTTCGGCAAGCGCACCATTCAGGAAGTGGTCTCCGGCGAGCGCCGTCAGATCATGCAGAATGTCTTCGTGGATGCCAACAAACAGGTCAAGGACTTCGGCATCAGCATCGTCGATGTGCGCATGAAACGGGTCGACCTGCCTACCGAGGTCAGCGCCTCCGTCTACAAGCGCATGGAGGCCGAGCGCGGGCGGGTGGCCAAGCAACTGCGGGCCAAGGGCCATGAGACGGCGGAGCGCATCCGTGCCGACGCCGATCGTCAGCGCGTGGAGATCCTGGCCGATGCCTACCGTCAGGCCGAGCAGATACGTGGTGAGGGCGATGCCAAGGCCGCGGGGACCTACGCCAAGGCCTACCGGGCCGCGCCCGACTTTTACGAATTTTACCGCAGTCTGATCGCCTACCGGTCCTCTTTCAACTCGCCCTCGGATCTTATTATCCAGGCGCCCGATACGGAGTTCTTCAAGTTCTTCAAGCGTCAGGGCGGAGCGAGTCCCAAAGACAAAGGCGGCGATGTGAAGCCGATGGGCGGGCAAACCCAGCATTGACCGGCGGCGCGCCGCCTGCGGGCCGCTTCCCATCCCCGGGGGAATCGCGCCTTGCGGCGGCGGATCCCCGGGGGAGGGCCGCGGGACACCATCGCCGCCGGCGAGGGATAGAAGAAGCCCCATGTGGCGAGACCTGGTTCAGCCTTGGCGTTGATGTTTGTTCTGGAGGGCATCCTGCCCTTCCTGAATCCCCGGCTCACCCGGGACACCTTCGATCAACTGGCCAGGATGAACGACCGCTCCCTGCGGATGGTGGGCCTTGGGAGCATGATCGGTGGCGCCGTGTTATTGTATCTAGTAAAGTAGGGCTATAATTCAATACCAAGAACCAAGCGCCTGGTTGTACGCCGAAGTCTCCCAGCTCCTTTAACCTAACTGACCACGCACGCCTCAATGACCACGTCAAACCGCTGGTTGTTGCCCGAGGGTATCGAAGAACTCCTTCCCCCTCAGGCAGAAAATCTGGAAGTACTGCGCCGGGAGATACTCGATCTATTTCACAGCTGGGGGTACGAGCTGGTCACCCCGCCGTTGATCGAATACCTCGAGTCCCTGCTGGTGGGGGCCGCCTACGACCTGGCGCTGGAGACCTTTACCCTGACCGACCAGCTGAGCGGGCGGTTGATGGGCATCCGCGCCGATATGACGCCCCAGGTCGCCCGCATCGACGCCCATCACTTCAAGGTCGATGCCCCGGTGCGCCTGTGTTACCTGGGCACGGTGCTGCGCACCCGTCCCGACGGGTTTCTCAGGACCCGCAGCCCCATGCAGGTGGGCGCGGAGCTGTACGGCCACGCCGGGGTGGACAGCGACGCCGAGGTCCTGTGCCTGATGACCGAGCTGCTGGGCGCCGTCGGTCTGGGCGAGGTGCATATCGATATGGGGCACGTGGGCATCTACCGGGCCCTGGCGCGCCAGGCGCGCCTGGACGACGCCCAGGAGCAGGAGCTGTTCCGCTATCTGCAGCGCAAGGCCAAGCCCGACATCGAGCACTTCCTGTCCCGGGGCAGCATCGATGCGTCAACGCGGCAGATGCTGGTGGGGCTGGTGGACATGAACGGCGGCGGCGACGTCCTGGATGAGGCCCGCAGCGTCTTTCGCGCTGCCAGCGCCGAGGTCATTGCCGCCCTGGACAATCTGGAACAGGTGGCGGCCCGGGTGCGCCAGCGCCTGCCCGGATTGTCCATATGGTATGATCTGGCCGAATTGCGCGGCTACCGTTATCAGACCGGCGTGGTTTTCGCCGCCTACATGGCGGGGCACGGCCAGGAGCTGGCCCGCGGCGGCCGGTATGACGACATCGGCCGCGAGTACGGCCGGGCGCGGCCCGCCACGGGGTTCAGCGCGGACCTGAAGACCCTGGTGACTCTCAGCCCGCGCCTGTCGGCGGGCGGCGGATCCGGGGCCGTCCTGGCGCCGTGCGCAGGGGATGCCGCGTTGACGGCCCTGGTCGGGGAGCTGCGGGCCAAGGGCGAGCGGGTCATCTACCAGTTGCCCGGCCAGGCCGGCGGGGCGGCGGATATGGGGTGCGACCGGGTCATCGAGCAAGTCGAAGGCCGGTGGATTGTCAATTCTTTGAAATAGCGGAGACATGGGAAAAAACGTAATCGTCATCGGGACCCAGTGGGGCGACGAGGGCAAGGGTAAGGTCGTCGACCTGCTGACCGAAGGGGTCGCCGCGGTGGTGCGCTTTCAGGGGGGGCACAATGCCGGCCACACCCTGGTCATCGACGGCGAGAAGACCGTTTTGCACCTGATTCCCTCGGGCGTGCTGCGCGATGGGGTGCAGTGCCTGATAGGCAACGGGGTTGTCCTGTCGCCCCAGGCGTTGCTCGAGGAGATCGCCATGCTCGAAAAGCGCGCTGTCCCGGCCCGCGAGCGCCTGCGCATCAGCGCCGCCTGTCCTTTGATCCTGCCCTGCCACGTGGCGCTGGACACCGCCCGGGAAAAGGCCCGCGGCGAGGCGGCCATCGGCACCACCGGGCGCGGCATCGGTCCGGCCTACGAGGACAAGGTGTCCCGGCGTGGGCTGCGGCTCATCGACCTGTTCCAGCGCGAGCGCTTCGCCGCCAAGCTCGGCGAGGTATTGGACTACCACAATTTCGTCCTGCAGCACTATTACAAGCAGCCGCCGCTGGATTTTCAGCGCACCCTGGAAGAGAGCCTGGCCATGGGCGAGCAGATCGAGCCCATGGTGGCGGATATCCCGGGCCTGCTCCACGATCACCGCCGCCAGGGGCGCAGCGTGCTGTTCGAGGGCGCCCAGGGGGCAATGCTCGACATCGACCACGGGACCTATCCCTACGTCACCTCATCGAACACCATCGCCAGCGCCGCCTCCACGGGCAGCGGGCTCGGGCCCGCGGCGTTCGATTACGTGCTGGGCATCACCAAGGCCTACACCACCCGTGTGGGGGCCGGCCCTTTCCCCACGGAGCTGAGTGACGAGCGGGGAGAACGCCTGGCGAGCCGCGGCCACGAATACGGCGCGACCACCGGCCGTGCCCGGCGCTGCGGCTGGTTCGACGCCGTGGCCCTGAGGCGCGCGGTGGAGCTCAACAGCGTATCGGGCCTGTGCATTACCAAGCTGGACGTATTGGACGGCATGGAGACGATCCAGGTCTGCGTGGCCTACCAATATGAAGGCCACGAGTATCACGCCCCCCTGGTGAGCGCCGAGGACTACGCCAACTGCCGCCCCGTCTATATCGATGTCCCCGGCTGGCAGGAATCGACCGCCGGCATCAAGCGCTACGACGAACTGCCCGAAAACGCGCGCCGCTATCTCGAGCGCATCGAGGAGTGCGTCGGGGTCCCGGTTGATATCATCTCCACGGCGGCGGAACGCTCCCATACCATCATCAAGCGCCACCCCTTCGAAGAGCGTTAGCCCGCCTCCGTCACCGACCTGTTAGGGCGCCCGCCGATCCGGCGCTGTGGCGTCTTCCCCCCTTCAGCCGGTTTGGCCGCGGGCCTGTCCAAGGCCCGCCCGTCGGCGCATATGTCCATGATGCGCATGGATCAGTTTGATTCAATCCCCGGCGGCATCCGCCGATACATAACGATGTAAGAACAACTATGACAATGGGCCAGTGCCACGCGCGATCTGCGGCGTGGCAACGGTCCCCCTGCGCCTTTTGCTAGGCCCTGATTGAGAGGGGGATTATGTGAGGATATACGCGGAAAAGTCTTATAACAAACCGATATCCCGGAGTTCCGCCAATAACCTGCCTGACGCAACCGCCTCGGCCGACCCGCCGCAACGGTCCCGCGCTGTGGTCCGGCTGCGAAGGCTTGCGGCCATCGTGCTGGCGTGCCTGCCGGTGGTGACGCTCCCCACCCCGGCCCGGGCGGGGGTCGACGGGGTGGTCTTCCCGTTTGTGAAATACGCCCAGCGCCCCGGGCTGCCCGCCGCCAGTGGCCTGGCCAAGCACGAGACACACTACGGCGCCGACCTGTTCGGTCTTGCCTCCTATAAAAACTGGCGTTTTCTGGGCGAGTACCTGGTGAGCGACGAAGAGCACGACCTGGAGCGGCTCGAGCTCGGCCGGCGCATCGGCAACAATACCCTGCTTTGGGTGGGTCGCTATCACTCACCGGCCTCCTACTGGGACATTCTCTATCACCACGCCCCGTTTCTGCAGACCTCCATCAGCCGTCCGCAGATCGTCCAGTATGAAGACGACGGCGGCGTGCTCCCCATCCACCTGTGGGGCGTTCGGGTGGATAAGACCATCACGGGGGACGGGGGTGAATGGCGTTTCCATCTGGGGTTCGGCGCTGCGCCGGAATTGAAGCCCGGGAAGCTGGCGGCCCTCAACGCCCTGCACCCCAAGCTGTTCGGCAACCGCTTGATGGGCGTGTTCATGGCCTCGTACCTGCCGGACGCGCTGGGCACCAACGAGGCGGGCGTGTTCGCCGGCGCCGCGCAGTTGCCCGGCAGGGGCGGCGGTGTCGACCAGGTCAATCAGGTGCTCGCGGGCGGCTTTGTGAACTGGACGCGGCGCGAGGTGCACGTGAACGCGGCGGTATTCGGCGTCCACAACGAGATCAAACGCACGGCGGCGGCCAGCCCGTCACACACGTTCTACAGCGGATACCTGCAGCTTGAGTACAAAGTCACGTCCCACTGGATCCCCTATGTGAGATACGAGGGCAGCGCGGCCGTCAATCATGACCCGTACCTTCAACTGCTGTCCAACGGCCTGGCCAATACGGGGCTCGTCGGCGGCCTTCGCTTCGAGATCACCCCGCGGCAGGCGGTAACCCTCGAAGGGGCGCGCTACCTGCGTGAAGGCGGCCATTACAGCCAGCTCATGGCGCAGTGGAGCGCAATGTTCCCATGAGGCGTGTGCTCGGTTTATTGGCGCTTATCCTCGTGCTTATGGCGCCCGTGAGCGGCGCCCGGGCGGATGAGAGACACAGGACCCTGGTGTTGGTCAGCGGCACCGCCGGCGGTATTGAGAAGCTGTCCAACGACGAGGTGCTGTTCCTGTTCATGGACGCCCCCGTGGTGAAGGGCGGGGTGCGGCTGCAGCCGGTGCTGAACGAGACGGACCCGCTGCTCAGAGAGGTGTTTTTGCAGAAGGTGATGTTCATGTCGTGGCGGCACTACCAGCGCCGCCTGGTGAGCCAGGCGTTCAGTCACGGCTGGGCGCGGCCCGAGACCATCTCGAACCTGAGCGCACTGGTGCACAGGCTGAAAACCGAGTCCGGCACCGTCACCTATATGTGGAAGAAGACCGCCGAGGATCAAAACGTGAAGATCATGCAGGTCCTATGGTCGGGCTACGTGAATTGATCCGGCACTGGGTAACGAGATTCAGCGGGCGCATGGTGCTCGGCATGCTGGCCGTCCATGCCCTGTTGCTGCCGCTGCTGTTCGGCAGCGTCCTGTACATCGTCAAGCGGGGCTACGAGGCGCAGTTCATCGACAATGTGCGTACCCAGGCCTATATCTTCTCGCGCCTGGTGGGCGAGGCCATGACGACGCACGATGCGCAAAAACTTCTCAATGAGGCGGTCTTCTCGGGTCAGGTGGTCTCGGCGCGCCTCGTCGACGCCAAGGGCCGGCTCCTGTTGGGCGCTCCGGCCTTGCCCCCGGATACGCAATTCCGGGAAGACTTTTTCTTCGGCCAGGGCAACGACGGCGTCTACTACATCTCGGTGCCCCTGAGGGGCGCCGGGGCGGACGGGATGGAGCTTCATCTGGGTTATGAGGAGGCGCCGACCCGTGATCAGATCGCTCAGGCCTACCGGCGCGGCCTCTACCTGGGGTTTGCGTACATCGCGCTGACCCTGATCCTGGTGGGTTTCGTCACGAGCCAGGTCTCGCGCTCGTTGACCCGCGTCAGGGAGGCGTCACGGCTGATCGCCTCCGGCCACTTCAGTCATTCCCTGGGCATCCGGAGCAATGTCCGGGAGGTCAATGAGCTTGCGGTCGACCTGGAGTACATGCGCCGTTCTCTGGTCGACCTGGCCGAGGCGTTGGAGTATCAGGCCCTGCACGACCCGCTCACGGGCCTGTCCAATCGCACCCACTTCTATGACCGCCTGCACCAGGCGATCATCTCCTCGCGGCGCAGCGCCAAGCCCTTCTGTCTGCTGCTCGTGGATCTGGACCGCTTCAAGGAGGTCAACGATACCCACGGCCATCAGGTGGGCGATATGCTGATCCAGCAGGTGGCGATCCGGCTGCAGAAGATGATACGCGAGTCCGATACGGTGGCCCGCCTGGGCGGTGACGAGTTCGCGCTGCTGCTGTTTGATTCGGACGTGAAGGGCGGCGTGCACATCGCCGAGAAGGTCATCGGTCAGCTGCGCACCCCCTTTGTGATCAATGGATTGCGTCTGCAGATCGGGGGCAGCGTGGGCATCAGCGCCTACCCGTTCCACGGCAAGGGCGAGGAGATGCTCATGCGCTGCGCGGATATCTCCATGTACGAGGCCAAGCATTCTCAAAACGGGATCGAGGTGTGCAAGCAGTGCATGGATGAGGAGGCGTGCCGGTCGACCGAGTTCACGACGACATCGGTAACCTGATAACGCGCTGATCCGCGGTTGCGTCCGCGCCCGCCTCGCTTCGACCTTCCCCTCAAACCCCGCCGCTAATGGGATATAATGCCCCGCTTGGGCCGGCGGCGGTGCGATGGATTTGCCCGATCCATGTTTGATATAAAGGTACCGGTGGGCATTGGAACATCAGGGAGGCGATGGTGGTGAAGGGTTTATGCAAAGCGGTATGTCTGACAGTAACCATGGGCCTTGTGCTCAGCGCATGCGCGAGCTATCGGGTCCCCTCGCTGGGCGGCAGCGCCGGCCCGCTGCAGGTCAAGGAAGGCCTCAAGCCCGCCGATGTGCAGCCCGTCAATCCGCGCCGCCCTGTCTACATATGGGTCAAAGAGTACCGGGATGCCCGGGACAACGCCCCCTCGCGCCAGATCGGGGATATCAGAAACACCCACGTCTCCGACCTGCACAGCGACAAGATCGTCGTCGATGAGGATGTCGCCGCGCTGGTCACCGCCGCCATGAGGCAACAGCTGGCGGCCGGCGGCTACCAGGTGGTGAGTGACGGCGACCCCCATACGGATCGCGCGGCCTTCGTGCTCGGGGGGCGGATCGACAGCTTTCGCTACGACGTGCACTCCCGGGATCAGATCGACATGCAGGTGCAATCCACCCTGCGCACGCCGGGCAGCGGGCAGGCCCTTTGGTCGGGCACGGTCAAGGAGCAGTCGGAGCGCTTTGCCGGCGTCATGGGCGACAATCGGGCGACCATTGTTCATTTTATCCACAAGAGCCTGCAAAACGTCACGCGCAAGACGCTCATGGCGGTCAACGGCGCCCTGGCCCGGGCCCAGCCCGACCTGTTCCTGCAAGCCGGGGCCCCCGTGCCAGGCGTGACGGTTCAGGCCGCCCCTCCTGCAGCGGCGGCGCCGGCCGGGTCCAATGCCGGAGCACCGGACCGCCAGGGGGTGCTGGCGGTGGGCACGACCCCCGGCGGGGTCAAGGTCTATATCGGCGATGTGTATTACGGGACGTCGCCGTTGAAACTGCACCTGGCGCCGGGGATATATACCGTCAGGCTTGCCGCCGAGGGCTATCAGGATATACAACAGAAGGTGTCCGTGCGTCAGGGGGAGACGACCACGTGGGACACCACCATGACTAAATAGCTCCGGCAACCACGCCGGGAGCACCCGGTAACGCCGCACCGCCGGCGACTTATTCCATGGAGGGCCCTAATGAATACCAGGAACAGGGGTGAGTGTGAGCAAGGTTAAGCGGCTTGTCATCGTCGTCATTCTGCTAGCGAGCAGGTGGCGGGGGGGCCGTCTGGTACTTCAGCGGGAAACAGGCCACTGTTTCCGGGCTGACCCTGTACGGCAACGTGGATATTCGCCAGGTGGATCTGGCCTTTTCCGTCCCGGAGCGCATCGAGGCCATGGACGTCACGGAAGGCGAGCGGGTCAAGCAGGGGCAGCGACTGGCCCGCCTTGACGACCGGCGCTTTACCCACCGGGTAGCCCAGGCCCAGGCGCAAGTGGCCGCCCAGGAACAGGTGGTGGCGGCCCTGGTGGCGGGCACCCGCCCCCAGGAGATCCATAAGGCGCGTGCCGACGTGGAGGCGGCCCAGGCCGAGGCCCGCAATACCGCGCGCATCGCCCGCCGCCAGGCGGACCTGCTCAAGCGCGGCCTGACCTCCAGCGAGAACGCCGAGGACGCCCGCTCGGCGGCCGACGCGGCAACGGCGCGTCTGCGGGCGGCCAAGGCCTCCCTGGCCCTGGCCCTGGAAGGCCCGCGCAAAGAGGACATCGCCGCGGCCAAGGCCCGGCTGCAGGCGCTCAAGGCCCAGCTGGCGCTGGACCAGACCGATCTGGCCGACACCCGGCTGTCGGCGCCGGTGGACGCGGTGGTGGAGAACCGCATCCTGGAGCCCGGGGACATGGCCTCGCCCCAGACCCCGGTCTACACCCTTGCCCTGGACCAGCCCCTGTGGGTCCGCGCCTATGTCTCGGAGCGGGACCTGGGCAAGGTGCATCCGGGGATGGCGGCCCGGGTGACCACGGACTCGTTCCCGGACAAGGCCTACAAGGCCTGGGTGGGCTATATCTCCCCGACGGCGGAGTTCACGCCCAAGAGCGTGGAGACGCCGGATGTGCGCACCAACCTCGTCTATCAGGTGCGCGTGTACGTTTGCAACCCCCGCAATGAGCTGCGCCAGGGCATGCCGGCGACGGTCACCCTCTCCCCGAATCAACTGACCCCGGCGACGCTGGGCTGTGCGGGTGACGCCGGGAAGGAAGCGTCTGACCCGCCGCCGTCCATGCGCTGAGGGACGCCATGGGCGCGGCCGGCGAGGCAACGCGAGCACCGGGGGCGAGTCCCGCCGTCGTGATAGAGGAGGTGGTCAAGCGGTTCGACACCGGCGGACGCCGGGTCACCGCCCTGGCCGGCATCTCGGCGACCATCGGGACGGGGCGTGTCAGCGGCCTGATCGGACCCGACGGGGCCGGCAAGACCACGTTGATGCGCCTGATCGCCGGGCTGCTCGCGGCGGACCAAGGGCGCATTGTCGCCCTGGGCATGGATGTCGCGGCCCAGAGCCTGAAGATACAGGCCAGCATCGGTTACATGCCCCAGCGCTTCGGCCTGTATGAAGACCTCACCGTGCGCCAGAACCTCGACCTGTACGCCAATCTCCAGGGCGTGCCCCGCGGGGCGCGGGCCCAGCGCTTCGAGCAGCTGATGCACCTGGCCAACCTCGCCCCCTTCATGGACCGCCTGGCGGGCAAGCTGTCGGGGGGCATGAAGCAAAAGCTCGGCCTGGCCTGCACCCTGGTGCGGCCCCCGGCGCTGCTGCTGCTGGACGAGCCCACCGTGGGCGTGGACCCGGTGTCCCGGCGCGAGCTGTGGGAGATCATCTACCAGTTGGTCAAGGGCGGCACGGGCATCCTGCTCAGTACCGCCTACCTGGATGAGGCGGAGCGCTGCGAGGAGGTGCTGCTGCTCCATCAGGGCGCGCTGCTCGGTCAGGGGCCCCCGGGGGACTTCACCCGGCGCCTGCAGGGGCGGTGCTTTACCATGGCCGCCCCCGCCGGTGACAAGCGCCTGATGCAGGAGCGCCTGTCCCGTTCGCCCGCCGTCCTGGATACGGTGATCCAGGGGGCCCGGGTACGGCTGGTCCTGAAACAGGGCGCAGACGTAGCTGACATCGGCGCCGTGTTGGAAGGGGATGCGCGGGAGCACCTGGAGGCGGTCCCCCCGCGCTTCGAGGACGCGGCGATCGCGGCGATCAAGGAGCGCCTGGAGGGGCAGGACTCCGCAGGCCCACCGGATGCGGCCCCGGCCCCGGCGGCTACTGCGGTTACTGCGGCGCCTGCGCCGTCCGCCGCCGCGCCGGGGGAGGGGGCCATCGAGGTCAAGGAGATCACCAAGCGCTTCGGCGCCTTTTGTGCGGTGGACCGGATAAGCTTCCGAGTGGGCCGGGGGGAGATCTTCGGCCTGCTGGGGCCCAACGGCGCCGGCAAGTCCACCACCTTTCGCATGCTGTGCGGGCTGTTGCCGCCGTCGTCGGGTACCCTGCGGGTGGCCGGGGTGGACCTGCGCCGGGCGGCCGCGGCGGCCCGCGCCCAGATCGGCTATATGTCCCAGAAGTTCGCCCTGTACGGGAATCTGAGCGTGCGCCAGAACCTCAATTTCTTCAGCAGCACCTACGGCCTGTCGGGCCGCGTGCGCCAAGAGCGCATCGACTGGGTGCTGGACGAGTTCGGCCTGCGGGAGATGGGCGATGCGGTGAGCGCCGACCTGCCCCTGGGCTACAAGCAACGCCTGGCCCTGGGCAGCGCCCTGATGCATCGGCCCAAGATCGTCTTCCTCGATGAGCCCACCTCCGGCGTGGACCCGTTGGCGCGCCGGGAGTTCTGGCGGCGCATCAACGCCATGGCGGCGGAGGGGGTGACGGTGCTGGTGACCACCCACTTCATGGAGGAGGCGGAATACTGCGACCGCCTGCTGATCATGTACCGGGGCCGGAGCATCGCCCTGGGTTCTCCCGACGAGCTCAAGGCGCAGACCGCAAGCCCGGCCCTGCCCGAGCCCACCCTCGAGCAGGTGTTCATCGACCTGATCGAAAAGCAGCCGGGGGCCGGGCAGTGAGCGCCCCCGGGCCGGACGGGCGCCGCGGCGGCGCGATCATGCGCCTGTGGGGGCTCGTCTACAAGGAGACCTGGCAGATCCTGCGCGACCCGAGCAGTATCTCCATCGCCTTCGTCCTGCCGGTGATCCTGCTGCTGATCTTCGGCTACGGGGTGTCCCTCGACGCCCGCGACGTGCCCATCGCCGTGGTCGTCCAGGACCCGACGCCCGAGACCGCCAGCCTGACCGGCGCCTTCAGCCACTCGCCCTACCTGGTGGGCCACCCCATGGCCACCATGCGGGCGGCGCGACGGGCCCTGTCCCAAGGCCGCGTGCGGGGCATCGTGGTCCTGCGCGGTGACTACACCCGGCGCCTGCTCGCCCATCGCGACCCCGCGGTCCAGGTCATCGTCAACGGCGTGGACGCCAATACCGGTCGCCTGGTCCTCGGCTACGTCCAGGGGGCCTGGGCCACGTGGCTGCAGCAGCGGGCGAGGCGCCATGGCCTGCCCGATGAGACCCCGGTGGAGATGGAGCAGCGGGTGCGGTTCAACCCCGAGGTGCGCAGCCGCAACTTCCTGGTGCCGGGCCTGATCGCCATCATCATGACCCTGATCGGCGCCCTGCTCACCTCCCTGGTGGTGGCGCGGGAATGGGAGCGGGGGACCATGGAGGCCCTGATGGTGACCCCGGTCAGCGTCGGGGAGATCCTGCTGGGCAAACTGATCCCGTACTTTCTGCTGGGCATGGGCGGCATGGCGCTCTCGGTGGCCATGGCGCTGCTGCTGTTCAAGGTGCCCCTGGTGGGCTCGGCGTGGGTGCTGCTGTGCACGGCGGCCCTGTTCCTCCTGGTGGCCCTGGGGATGGGGCTGCTGATCTCCACCGTGACGAAGAACCAGTTCGCCGCGGGCCAGACGGCGATTATCGTCACCTTTCTGCCGGCGTTCATCCTGTCGGGGTTCATCTTCGACATCGGCAGCATGCCCGCGCCGATCCAGTGGATCACCCACCTGATCGCGGCGCGTTATTTCGTCGCCATCCTGCAGACGGTCTTTCTCGCCGGCAACGTGTGGTCGGTGATCCTCCCCAACAGCCTGGCCCTCATCGCCATGGCCGCCGTCTTCCTCGGGCTCACCTGGCGCATCAGCCACAAGCGTCTGGAGTGAGCGCGACCATGTGGGGACGAATTCGGGCACTGGTGATCAAGGAGTTCCTCTCCCTGTGGCGGGACAAGAAGAGCCGCTTGGTGCTGATCGTGCCGCCCCTGGTGCAGGTGATCATCTTCGGTTACGCGGCGACCTTCGACCTCAACCAGGTGGCCCTGGCGGTATACGACGAGGACAACAGCGCCGCCTCCCGCCAGCTCACGGCGCACTTCACGGGGACCGGCGTCTTCAAAAAGATCGCCGACCTGAGGCATCAGGATCAAATCGACCGGATGATCGACACCAAGCGCGCCGCCCTGGTCCTGCATATCGGGCCCCAGTTCTCCCGCCGGCTCCGGGTGCACCGTCCCGCCCGGGCCCAGCTCATCGTCGACGGGCGTGATTCCAACACCGCCCTGATCATCCTCAACTACGCCCGCAACATCATCTTTTCCTTCAATCAGGCATGGGCCCGGGGCCACGGCCTGCCGGGCCTGCCGTCCCACCTGGAGACCCGGGCCTGGTTCAATCCCAACCTGGCCAGCCGCTGGTTCATCGTGCCGGGCATCGTCGCCCTGCTGACCATGGTGGTGAGCCTGATGGTGACCGCCCTGTCGGTGGCCCGCGAGCGCGAGCTGGGGACCTTCGATCAGCTCCAGGTGACGCCCCTGCGGCCCCTGGAGATCGTGCTGGGCAAGACCCTGCCGGCGTTCCTCATCGGCCTGTTCGAGGCCAGCGTGATCATCGTCCTGGCGGTGACCTGGTTCCACATCCCCCTGCTGGGCAGCCTCGCCGTCCTGTACCTGGGCATCGCCCTGTACCTGCTGTCGGCCATCGGGGTGGGGCTGATGATCTCTTCGCTGGTGAGTACCCAGCAGCAGGCCATGCTGGGCGCATTCGTGTTCCTGGTTCCGTCGGTGATCCTGTCGGGGTTCGCCACGCCCATCGCCAACATGCCCATGGCGGTTCAGTACATCACCTATCTGAACCCCATGCGCTACTTCCTGGTGGTGGTCCGGGGAATCTTCCTGGAGGATCTGCCCCTCGCCACCCTCTGGCAGCAGTTCTGGCCCATGGCCGTGATCGGCGTGTGCGCCCTGGCCGCGGCGGGGGTGCTGTTCCGGCACAAGCTGGAGTAGCCCGTGTCCGTCACCAGCGTCCGTCGCGACGGATGGGGGCTCGGGCGCTACCCCTGCCCCGGGAACAGGGCGCTGGTCTTGCCCGTGACGTAATAGGCTGTCAGCCCCAGCCATTCGTGCAGGGCCATGGCCAGGGTCGACAGGGAATCGCCGATAAGGAGGCTGGGCAGCAGTTGCAGGTGCCGGCCCACCCGGTAGTCGCAGGGGTAGGGGATCACCGGCCAGCCCGCGGCGCGAAACACCCCCACGGCCCGGGGCATCCCGTAGGCGGTGGTCACCAGCACCCACTGCTGGCCCGGCTTGGGCGTCACCAGGCGCTTGGCGAAGGCGGCGTTCTCATAGGTATTGCGGGATCGGCGCTCGTAGGTCAGCCTGTTCGGATCGAAGCCCTGCTGACGCAGAAACAGCCTCACCGTGTCCGCCTCGGAGACGTCCTGGTGGCGGGGGTCGCCGGACCCGCCCGCGAACACCAGCCGCGCCTCGGGGTGGGCCCTGGCCAGGGCGAGGAAGGTGGTCATGGTCTCGGCGGCGCCGGACATGGCCGGCTGGTGGTAGTCCCGGGTGAGCAGCGGGCGCTGGGCGCCGCCGAGCAGGATGATGCCGTCCAGCCGGGGGGGCAGTTCGGGCGCCGGGAAGCGCTGCTCCAGGGGAATCAGCAGGGCATCGCCCACCGGCAGCAGGACGACGGTAAGCAGCACGATGCTGGTGACGGCGAGGGTGTTGCGCGCCGCCCGGGTCCTGCCGAGCCACAGCAGCAGTGTGCCGGTCAGGAACCCGAGGATCAGCAGGTTGGTGGGCTCTATGAGGGCCCAGACGAGCTTGGATAGGATAAAAAACATGACAATGGTGTGCCCCGGCTAAATTCGTTCCCTCTCCCCTCGAGCGGGAGCATGAAAATTGTTTTCGCCCAGGAAGGCATGCTTGGGCGAGGGGCTTGTTCCCTCCCTCTCCCACCGGGAGGGTTGGGGTGAGGGGGTGATAGCCAGGTGCGGCCAATCTATTGATCCTCTCATCCTGTCCTTCTACCCGGAAGGGCATAAATCCCCCACGGGCGAGGAGGGACGGGTCCCCAGCCGTCGTAGCCACCGCAAACCCGCTCCCTCGCGCCAGAGTGTATTTCAACGCCCGGGTGGCTGCAAACGCTGGCACCGGCCGCCCGGGACGCCGTCGCCTGTCCAAAACCGGCCCCAAAAACGTACAATAGGTGGGTGAGCTCCAGTTTGGGGGGAGAATGATCGCCGGATTGATTTCGCTCAAGCCGGCGTTGCCGGTGATCATTTAGAGTCCATGCAATACGGCCAGAACCGTTAATTCAGGAGGAGCACGAACATGGCACACATTGTTGTACTAGGCGCGGGTACCGGCGGCCTGCCAGCCGCCTATGAACTGCAGGATGCCCTTGGCAATGGCAATACCGTCACCGTTATCAACGCCACCGACAGCTTCCAATTCGTACCGTCCAACCCCTGGGTGGCGGTGGGGTGGCGCAAGCCCGATGACACCACCTTTCCCCTGGCCCCCTATCTCAAGCGCAAGGGGATCGAGTTCATCGGCCAGGCGGTCAATCACATCGACGCGGAGAACAACCGCCTGACCCTCGCCGACAACCGGACCGTGGATTACGACTACCTGGTGATTACCACCGGCCCGAAGCTCAACTTCGAGGACATCCCCGGCCTGGGGCCGGAGGGCCACACCCACTCGGTCTGCACCGTCGACCATGCCAGCAAGGCGTGGGAGGCCTACCAGCGCTTCCTGGACAACCCCGGCCCCATCGTCATCGGCGCCGTGCAGGGGGCGAGCTGCTTCGGGCCGGCCTACGAGTTCGCGTTCATCGTCGACTCGGACCTGCGCAAGCGCAAGCTGCGCGACAAGGTCAAGATCACCTATGTGACCTCCGAGCCCTATATCGGCCACCTGGGCCTGGGCGGCGTCGGCGACTCCAAGGGCCTGCTGGAGCACGAGATGCGCCAGCACCATATCGACTGGATCACCAACGCCAAGGTCAACAAGGCCGAGGAGGGCAAGGTGTTCGTCGCCGAGCACGACGACAAGGGCGAGGTGACCAACGAACGGGAGCTGGACTCCAGCTTCACCATGCTGCTGCCCTCGTTCAAGGGCGTGGATGCCGTGGCGGCCGTCGAAGGCCTGTGCAACCCCAAGGGCTTCGTCCAGGTGGACGAGTACCAGCGCAGCAAGAAGTACTCCAACATCTACTCGGCCGGGGTGTGCATCGCCATTCCGCCTGTTGAGGCGACGCCGGTCCCCACCGGGGCGCCCAAGACCGGCTACATGATCGAGTCCATGGTGGCGGCCATCGTGGAGAACATCAAGGCCGACACGCAAGGGCGCGAGCCCTCGGCCACGGCCACGTGGAACGCCATCTGCCTGGCGGACATGGGCGATACCGGCGCCGCCTTCGTCGCCCTGCCCCAGATACCGCCGCGCAATGTGAACTGGTTCAAGAAGGGCAAGTGGGTGCACTATGCCAAGATCGCCTTCGAAAAATACTTCCTGCGCAAGATGAAGAGCGGCTCCTCCGAGCCCTTCTACGAGAAGTACATGCTCAAGGTGCTGGGGGTGACGCGCCTGAAGGGGTGACAGGTCTCTTTCGGGGCCGGCGGCCCGCTGTTGGCGGCGTGATCCCGCCCATAGAGCTCGCCATAGAGCTTCGTTAGAAAAGCGTGGAGATGAAAAAAAACCCCAGCCCGAAAGGGCTGGGGTTTTTTCGTTACACCTCTGACAGAGGCTCTGAATTGGCAGGAAAGCTAGCCTGCCACCGGCATCAGAAGCCTACCGCCAGGTTGACAGAGGTCAGAGAGTGGCCTGAGCCGCCCAGACCGGCGTCAGCCAGGTTGGTATACCCGTTGTTGGGGTTATTACCATGAGCGCTGCCGCTGTAGATCGTCTCATACACGGCGAACTGGACATTGTCCCACGGCAGATAGGTGAGTCCCACCGTGTAGGCATTGTCGATGTTGTGGGTCGTCGCGCCTGTCTGAGCCCAGCGGTAGCCCACCTGGATGGTGCTGCGGCCCTGGTCGAAGGCCCCCAGCTCCGCAGCGATGGACCCGGACCTCATGGTTCGGCTGCCGGTGTTATAGAGGTTCATCGGCCCTCCCGTCGACGTGGAGCCCGGTGCCTGGGCATAGCTCACGTAGACGCCCAGCGGCATGTGGCGGCCGCCCATGGTGAGGTTGCCCTGCATCTGGCCATCGAAGGCCCACATATGGGTCTTGTAGACACCGTTGGTAACAGCGCCGTCCCCTACGACAGACTGGCCGCCGTACCATGCAAAGCCGAAGCCGGTATCCCAACGCCCCAGTTGTGGCGTTACTGCAACGCGCACGTATTGGGAGCTGGGGGATGAACTGGTGCCCGATATATCCGCGATGCTGTGGTTGGGATCCCATCCGGCCACAGTAACGAAGAAGTTGCTGCTCTCGGCGAATGCCCCGATGCCTTCAGCGTTGGTGTCGCCCGTGCTCATGCCTGCCGTCTGGACAAACTGGATCGCCGACATGGAGCTGACGTGCACCAGGTTCATGAAGTGGTTACCCACCGCACCGGTGTTCATGATCTCGAAGGCATAGGCCGGCCCCAGACCCGCGCTGAACGGCACCACACCGCCATTGATGTCACCGGTCAAAGGGGTTGAGGCGATCTTGTGGACCATGGGAACCTTGATGCTGGCGAGAAAGCCGCCGCCGCCGATTCCACCGGCACCTACGTCACCCTCGACCAGGGCGCCCACGTGCTGGCTGACCCGGCCACCGACGAACAGGGAGGTCTCCCCGGGGAAGATCCACGCCCCGTTGTTCGTCGTTTTCCCCGTAGAGGTGCTGCCTGAACCGGTCCCGTTGCTCTTCTGATAGCGCAGGTTGGTGAAGATCGCCGCGTTCAGGTTGGAGGGCAGCGAGAAGTTGCCGTCCTGGTCGATGGTCGGCGTGCCGGTCATGGTGAAACCGCTCGCCTTGAAGGCCCGGCCGAACGAATTCAGCTCGGGGAAGTGCTGGAAGTGACAGGTGTTACACGACACTCCCATCTGGCGGGCGAAAGCCGGCACCGCCTGTGCTTGTTGCGGGATAAGTAGTAATCCAAATGTTCCTATAAGAAGACTACCTATAAGACTGAGTAATGAGTTAGTTCTTTTCATCCACTTTCCTCCTTTGTTTAGCGTCCGAGCCAGGATCACGTAAGTCTGTGACCCAAATGCCGAAACGAAGCATACTACTGTTCGCCTTTGATGCCAAGATCATAGTCATACAAGATGCCAATGTTATTTCCGCAAAATCAAACCAAAAGACCACGACTCTGCCGAACAAGTCGATAGCCTTTCAGTCCCGTTGCCTTCGCGGATCACTCTTGCAAATGAAAACCTGACCCCTTGCTGTCCCTATTACATCGGCCTTGCAGGGACAAGCTTTAATTGCATCCGATGGCGATGCTGAAGATGCAAATATTCAGCCAGTTCTAAAACGCTCGCAAAGTCCCGTCGCCGGACATGGATAACCCCCCGCTCTGGCCGATCGGATCCATGCCCCCGGTTGCCCGATATCAGGCGTGCCTGCATAAGCAAGGCCTGATTTGTCCCGGTATCCGTGCGGCGGCGCGGGGTCTCAGCGGGGTGTTGGCAGGCCCTGAAGGGCTTTGCGGGGCGGCTCGGGGGGCTGCTGTGCGGTTTCATTTAAGGTGCATAAGCTTCCGCCGATCTATATATACAGCGTGGAAACGCCGCGACCGGGTGACCGCTGACCATGGCCGTTGGCCGATTATCCTATAGCTGGGGGTGCCGAGCAGTGATGATGAAGGGACACACGACGCCTATGAAATTGCGTTTTCGCATGTTGCTTGAATGGTCGTTTATGCGCGCCATATTCCCGTCGGCACTAGTGCTGACGGTGGCATTGGCCGTTGCAGGGTGCAACGGGGGCGGCGCCTCATCAACCTCGTCTAATGCGGGCGGCGTGTCTTTGCAGCAGATGCAGATCTCGCCGGTCGCTCCGTCCATCGCCGACGGCACCACGACAAAGTTGGCGGTCACGGGCATCTACAGCGACAACTCCAAGGCGGATCTCACCGCCAAGGCAACATGGGACTCATCGAACACCAAGGTCGCCACGATCGGCAGCGCCGGCGCCTCCGGCGTAACGGTCACCTCCGTCGCGGTCGGACCGACCACCATCTCGGCAACGGTCGGCGGCATCAAGACCAATACCACCCTGACCGTGACCAATGCGAACCTGGTGGCCATCGACATCAACCCCGGGTCGCCCGCCATCGCCGCCGGGACCAAGGTGCAGCTGTCCGCGACAGGCCGCTTCTCCGACGGCACGCACCAGGACCTGACCGACCAGGTGAGCTGGCAGTCGTCCGACACGGCGGTGGCCACGGTGACCCCGGGGGCAGGACTGTTGAGCGGTGCAGCCGCCGGGTCGGCCACTGTTACCGCGACCATGGGCAAGGTGCAGGGCAGCGCGGCGGTGACGGTAACCAATGCATCCCTGACCGCCATCCGGGTGGAGCCATCCAGCCCGTCCATCGCCGACGGCACCGTCACCCAGCTGACCGCCACCGGCGTGTTCAGCGACGGCTCGACCCAGGACCTGACGGGGGTGGCCACATGGAGTTCCACGTCGGCGGGCGTGGCCACGGTCAGCAACGGCGGCGCCAACGCCGGTCTGGTCGCGTCCCAATCCGCCGGCAATGCCACCATCAAGGCTGTATTTAACGGCATGACCGGCAGTACCACCGTCACCGTCACGCCGGCGGTGCTCACCGCCATCGGCATCACGCCGGTGACGGGCGTGCTCCCCGCGGGTGTGCACGAGCAGCTCACGGCGGTGGGGACCTTCAGTGACGGTTCGATTCAGGACATCACGGACCAGGTCACATGGGCCTCTTCGCAAGGCTCGGTGGCGACCGTGGGCAATGCCTCGGGCTCATTCGGCCTGGTGAACGCGCTCGCGGTGGGCAACACGGCCATCAGCGCGACCTTGGCGGGGGTGACCGCCGCTTTGCCCTTGAGCGTGAGCAGCGCCGCCCTGGTGTCGATCAACGTATCACCCACCAGCCACGCGCTGGCTGACGGCACATCCCTGGCCTTGACCGCCACGGGCAATTACAGCGACGGTTCGACCCTGGATCTCACCGGTCAGGTCAACTGGGGCACCACCGATTCCACGGTTGCCCAGGTGAGTAATGTCGCCGGCGACGCGGGCCGGGTCCAGGCAAAGGCGCCGGGCAGTGTGGTGATCAGCGCGACCCTGAGCCAGAAGACCGGCACGAGCCGCATCACGGTGACCTCGGCGACCCTGCAGAGTATAGACGTGACCCCGGCCGATCCGTCCATCGCCGCAGGCCTGCGGGTCTCTTTAAAGGCAACGGGTCATTATTCGGACGCGACCACCCAGGACATTACCGGTCAGGTCACCTGGCAGACCTCCGACAGCGCCGTCGTGACCGTGAGCAATGCCCCGGGCGCCCAGGGGCAGGCGGTGACGCTGGCCCCGGGCTCGGCCACCGTAACGGCCCTGATCGGGAGCATCAGCGGATCCACTGCCGTGACGGTCACCAATGCCCGTCTGACGGCCATCCAGGTCACCCCCTCGAACCCCGGCCTCATCAAGGGCACGGCGGTGCAGCTGTCCGCCGTCGGGACCTACACGGACAATTCCCAGCAGGACCTGACCTCCCAGGTGACGTGGAGCGCCTCGGACAGCGCCGTGGCATCGGTCAGCAACGCGTCCGCCGATGCAGGCACCGTGACGGGGACCGGCGTCGGTCAGTCCGGCATTACCGCATCCCTGGGTTCGATACAGGGGACCACCACGGTGAGCGTCTCGGCCAACCCCGACAGCCCCGTCTCCCTGGTGGCGGCGGCGAGCCCCAACGTCATCCTCGCCGACGGCACCGATGAGAGTACGATCACCGTGACCGTCGAGCCCGCCGAGCCCTCAGGCGCCGTCGCCGACGGTACCCGGGTGGATTTTTCCATTGACCAAGGCAGCGGGCAGCTCAGTGCCGCCTCGGCCGTGACCGCCAACGGCGTGGCGACGGTGAAGTTGACCACCAACTCCGCCGGCACGATCAAGGTCACCGCCACGGTCGATGGGACCCAGGTGAGCAACTTCGCCCCTGTCTACGCGACCCCCGATCTTTCCGCCGCCATCGGCAAGGTCACCTTCTCCGTGGCCCCCGTCATAAACGGCATGGCCCAGAAGGGCAGCGTGTTCAGTCTGTTCATCTACAACCTTTCCAACCGGTCGTTCGATCTGACCCGGTACCAGATGACAGACGGCAGCGCCGTGTTGAATACGGTCACGGATCCAGCTACGCTCAACAACGGCGGGCACCTGTTGCCGGGCCAGGGGACGGGCATTCTCTTTTCGCTGAGTCAGCCTGAACCGAACAACGGTTTCACGGCCGCGTACTCCCTGAGGGACCAGGCAACGGGCAACACCTTCGATGTGGCGAAGACGTATGTGGTGAATTGAGGGGCGGGCCGGGCCGCCGGTGCGGGGTTGAGGCGCGTGCGCCTCGCCTCACGGCAGGTGGATGGTCACCACCTTCATTCCCCGGCTCACCGTAAACTTCGCCTTGTCGAAACCAGGGGCGCCCATGAAGCCCGTGACATTGTTGGAAAAGGCGTAGGGTTCCTCGGGGATCCCCAGTATGTTCCTGTCCATATCATGGTTGCCGTTCTTGTCATGGACCAGGACCAGGGCATAGTCTCCCGGGGGCAGCCGCTTGATGACCCACTCGGCGCGGTGGTGGTCGATCCTGTGAATGGCGGATTTGAAAAGGTGTTTGGTGAATGTCTCCCTGGAGTTGTACAGGGCGAAAATGACATCCCCGCGGTCCGACTTGAGCCCGTCCACCTTGACCCGCAACCCGCTGTCATGGGGGGCCGCCCGGGCGTTCCCCAGCGGCAATGCCAGGGCGAGCGCCGCCGCCCACTTGCATGCAGTGACAATAAGACTCGCCTGTCTTTCGGGTTTCATATATAAGCGGTATCCCATCTCGATCTCCTTGTTTGACAACCGAGAGGCCCAAAATTCAGTTTTGCCCCTCTTTGCCCCCCGCTTGGGGCCCATATCCCCGAGTGTGCCGGCCCTGTCCCTGATGAGCATGTCGCCGTATCGAAAAGAATGATATGCCGGCGGTATTGCATCATTTATAATGATAGCTTTTCGAGATATCATCAACAGGTACCGCCCGCCAAGGGGCCGGTCCCGGTCATCGGCGGGTCGCGAGAGGGGCGGGTATCGAGGCTGATCCCGACCGAAGGCTACCGCCGCCACGGCGACCCGGACAGGTTGCCGGGTATGTGCTTGAGGCATAATCGATGACGCGTCTGAATCCCGATCACCTCCTGACCTTCGCCGCCGTGGTCCAATTCGGGGGCATCAGCGCTGCGGCGAGCGCGCGCCATCTTACCCAACCGGCCGTCTCCAATCAACTCAAGCAGCTCCAGGACAGCGTCGGGGAGGTGCTCTATCGGCGCAAGGGCCGGGGCATTGTCCTGACGTCCGCGGGGGAGGCCCTGCATCGCTATGCCCGCCAGGTGGAGAGCGCCCTGCGAGAGACCGAGGCCTTCGCCGAGGGACTGCGGGGACTGGAAACGGGCGAGGTGCGCGTCGCCGCCAGTCATACCATCGCCGGCTATGTCCTGCCGCCCGTGCTGGTGGCCTTTCGCCGGCGCTACCCGGGTGTCGAGGTGCTGGTCGAGACCCAAAACAGTCAACAGGTCCTGGCGCGCCTGCAAGGCTATGACCTGGGGCTTATCGAGCGGCCGTTGGAGGGGAGGGCGCCGGCGGATTTCCAGCCTACGGTGCTCGACCATGACGAGATCATGCTGGTGGCTCGCCGCGATGACCCGGTCTTGCAGGAGGAATCGATCAGGTTGACGGGCCTGATGGACCGATCTTTGATCTGGCGGGAGGCGGGCTCCGGGACCCGGGAGGTTGTCGAAGAGGCGTTCCGTCAGGCGGGCCTCGAGCCCCGTGTCAGTATCACCCTGTCGGGGGTGGCCTCGGTGCTGGAGGCCGTGCGCCAGGGCGTGGGGATCGGGTTTACCTCCAGCCTGAGCCTGCGCTACGAACGCGAGCTGCTGGCGGCGCGTTCCCTGGAGCCGCCCCTGCGCCGCCCCCTGATCCTGCTCGCCCCGGTGACGGCCAGCACCGCCGCGCGGACCTTCATGGAGTTTCTGCACCAGCATATCCACGACGGCGACGCAGTGGGGTGAGCCCTGCGGCGGTGCCCGGACGCGCATCGATCCGCGACCCTCTTTTATCTTTACTCCCTCTCCCTCAGGGAGAGGGCAGGGGTGAGGGAATCTTAGAGACGACGCCAGCATGCTCCCTGCTCCCCTCATCCTATTTTCTTGAGGGCCGGGGTGAGGGGTCAACGCCCCCCTGTCCTCCTTTCACCCAGCCTGCGCCGCACTTCCGCCGCGACCCGGGCCGTCTCATCCAGGGGCTCATAGGTCCAGGTCCCCAGGGTCCCGTCGAACGGCCGTGTGATCCCCTCGTCGCGCAGCCCCTGGTGAAAGCGCCGGAATTTGGCCGTGCCCCCTTCCAGCGCCACCACGTACACGGGTTTGCCCGTGGCGCAGGCCTCGGAGACCATGGAGACCGAATCCTCGGTCACGACGATGGCGTCGGCCAGGGCCAGATAGCCGAAGTAGGGGTTTTCCCCGACGCCGTCCCAGATGGCCGCGGGCAGGTCCTTCAGCCGTTCCACAAGGGCCGCCGTGGCCGCGGCGCCGGTGCGCCGTGAGGGCGTCACCGCGATACCCGCCCCCGTCGCTGCCGCCAGGTCGCGCAGCCGGTCCCCCAGTCCGGCTGCGATCCCGGCCGTCAGGCGGTAGTACTTGTTGGTCCCGCCCAGCAGCACGGCCACCAGGGGGCGGGGCAGGTGGGCGAGGTCGGGGGCGAAGCGCCGGGCGGCCTCGGCGAGCCGCTCCGGGGTCACCCGGTGCAGGGCCCCCCGGGTCGCGAGCACGTTGTCGCCCCGGCAGTTGTCGTGGCGCGGGGGCACTACCAGGTCGAAGTGCCGGAAGGCGACGCCCGGGTTTTGAATCTGGACGGTGTAGGTCCGGCCGGCGCTGGCTCGCCTGATGGCCATGGACAGGGCAACGGTCTGTCGCCCCGTCGCGATGAGGATATCGGGCCAGGGCGGCGCCAGGGCATCGCTTTGGCGGGAGGGGGCATGCAGCGGCGCGAACCACAACTGCGGGGGCAGGCGCCGCCATGGGAGGCGGGGCGAGACGCGCTTGACCCGAAAGTCCACGCCGAGCGCCTCGGCCAGGCCCAGGCACTGGTTTTCCATGCCGGGCTTGCCGTCGCTCAATACCCAGCAGGTCCTGGCGGCGGCCATGTCAGAGTCGTGCATATAATCTGCCGTAAAAAGGTCGTAAATGGATCTTGGTCATTGCTTTTCTGCCCCGGCAAGAGCAGTGAGGCCATTTGCAGCATATCCTGTTTGATCCCCTGCTACTAACCCCCACCGCGACGGGCATAAATCTCCAAAAGGGGAAGGAGGGATAGGGAAATTTCCTCTTGGACATCCGCTTCCGGGACGTGATTGCCCGCTGGCTTTGCGGCGAACCGTCCGCGATAAGATTGGGGTTGGCAGGGGCAAAAACGATCCCAGGGGAGGGTATTCTTATGCTAAGGCGGGATTCTCCGGCTCCGACATTCCAATGATTACAATTGTAATACGTTTTTGAGGTTTTATACACAGATGAGCACGAGGGGCGTCCTGGAGATATGATTGTGCTGGTATCGGTTTTGGTATAAAACTGCACTCTCTATATCGGACATCGAATGCATCCAGCCCGGCTGTTTCCATATATAGCGATAACGGCCTGATCACGCACAAGGACACTTGGTTGACCATGTATATCGACATGCGCTGGGAGGACGAGGACGGCAGGGAGTTGGCGGCGGTACTCTCACCGCCGCGCTCGAGGTTCATCGCCCTCGTCCCCGGCAACCCGACCCGGGAATACCACTGCCTGGGCCGCCTGTCCCCCTATGGCGACGTCTCTTTCCCCGGTCTGCAGATCCCCCAACTCATCCAGGACCTGGAAAAGCTCATGCCCCACTGCGAGACGGATGAGACCCGTCGGCATGTGGTGGCCATGCTCGACGTGGTGCGTCAGGCCTCCCGCCACGTTCACTCGTGCATCCGCTTTTCCGGGGACTAGCCGTCTTTCCCCCTCTCCCTCAGGGAGAGGGATGGGGTGAGGGGAGCAAAGGGCTTTGCAAAAGACCTTTGAATAATTCCCTCATCCTGACCTTCTACCCTCAAGCAGGGAAATCCCGCAGGGATAAGAAATCCTGGACCAACTTCTGCGCTGTACTTCTTTCTCCATCTTCCCTCAGGGGAGAGGGGCATTATGGAAATTCATGCCTTCTCCCCTGCGCGAACGTAATGCATCTGTAATACGTTTTCATCCCTATCGATTGCATTTTTCCAGAGCGGTTTCCTGTAACACGCATTCTTAATACAACCTTCACTGAATCGTCACAAAGCCCCCCCACAATGGCCCCCGTCGGTTGAGGTCCATGGGGGATGAACGAGACATGCCGGGTGTAAACAAAGATTCATCCCGCCTTAACCGGCATGACATCAACAGTCAGTAAAACAGTACCTGCTGACGCACGTGACTGATGGACCGAGAAGGTGCGCGCCCGATGAGGCCGCACAGTGTCATTGAGACAGATCCGGGGCCGCAAGCTTACGCGCCAGGCAAACAAGGTACCCAGTGCCGGGCAGGGACACCCGGATGGGGGACAAAGACAGGTACCACAAAAATTGAGTGAGGAGTTCAAATCATGAAAACCAAAGTCAAAGCACTCGCGGCGGTGCTGCCCTTGCTGGCGGCCGTTCAGGCGAATGCGGCGATCAATGACGACGGTGGGGCTTCGCTGGGCTCCGGTTCAGGCGCCGGCGAGCTGTTCCTCTCGGTGATTGACCGCGGCGGCTCCAGCCCCGAGTCCTACGTGCGGGATCTGGGCATTACCACCGGTGCATTTCTTGCCAACCCAACTTCATTTCTCAATACGTCATTCAGCGCGGATTCAAACCTCCAGAGCCTGCTTACGAATCAACAGGCCAACGGCGGCACCATCCACTGGAATCTTGCCGGTGAATCCAACCAAGTGAGCCCGGTGTTTAACGTCGGCGCATTGACGACCGCACCGACCCAGCTCACCACCTCCAATACTCCGCAAGGCCAGTTCGGATTGGCCCCTGCCTTTACCAAGCTCGCTGACTACACGAAGGCCGTCAACCAAGCGGCGGATCCCAACAACATGACCAACTATGCCGCCAACAATTCGGTATTGGTTGCCAGCAGCAATACCGGTGCCTACTACGACGGCGTCAACTGGGGCGCCAAGTGGCTTGATCCCACCAACACGGAAGGCGCGTCCGGTCAGTCCCTGGGCTTTTACTTTGTCGGTCTGGATCCAAATACCGGCAACACCATGATAAACACCTTCAGCGGCCAATGGACCTTGGCCAGTAACGGCACCTTGAGCTATGCGGCATCGGCCCCGGCGCCGGTCCCTCTGCCCCCCGCCGTATGGCTGCTGGGTTCAGCGCTGGTGGGCCTGGTGGGTGTGGGTCGCCGTCGTACCGGCACCGCCGTCTGAAGCGAGATCTTTCTTAATCAAGCAATAATGCCAAAGGAGCATATGCAATGAAACGCAAACTTATACAGGCCGCCATCGGCGTGGGCTTGGCCGCATCGGCCAGCGTCGCCATGGCGTTCGCACCCACGTCTTCCGCAGACTACACGGTGTTCATCTCCGGCTCGTCCGCGGTGTCACCCACGGTGCTCAGCTTCACCATCGACAACGTCTGTGACCACACGGCGGGCATTGATGTCTTCCGCCGGTCGTCGGCAAAGGGCTTCGGCAACGACTGGGGCGTGGCGTGCAAGGTGAACACCAGCACCACCGGCGTCTCCGCCGCCAGGAACGTGCTGTTCCTCAAGCGTGACGCGGGCGGTTCCGGCTACGGTGTGACGCCTGTGACCAACGGCGTGGCTCTGGGTGTCCTCGATACCTCCACCGGCGCAGGCACCAACTGCCCTAACGCCGCGACGACTCAGCAGACCGCCAACGGCACCAGCTATAATCAGTACGTCTGTAACTCCGGCAACGTCACCCTGACCCCGGACGCCGGTTTCTCCGATGTGGAGCCGGACAAGTTCCGCGGCTTCAACGCCCCGGCCGGCCTGCCGGACTTCGACCCCTCCACCGCATTGCCGTTCACGGCCCAGCCCGTGGCGGCCCTGACGGGCGGCATTCCGGTCAGCCTCAACTTCCGTAACGCCCTGCAGGTGGTGCAGTTTCCCGCAGTCAGCGTGTGTAACCCCAAGAACGCCGGCTTACAGCGCCAACGCCGAGACCGAGGCCTGCATGCCGAGCCTCACGACACGGCCGAGATCCGCACCGGCTTCATCGGTGGCCTGGGTGACTGGTCCAGTTCATGGTCAAGGATCCCGGCAATCCCAACGGCCCGCGATCCCCATGGCCAGCCGCACGGACATCCCCGCGGTGGACATGCCTTCCGATATCTCTGGTGCAGATCTGCCGCCGTACCCCCGGCTCCGGCACCCAGGCCTCCTTCGGCATGGTGTTCCTGAATGCCCCGTGCGATCCCAATGCGGTTCCGCCTCTGGCTGCCCCGGGCGCGCTGTTCGGTGGCCCGAAGGTCGCGGAGAACGCGGGCGGCAGCGATCTGGGCCGCTGCCTGGATGACTTCAGCAACGGGACCAATAACAGCGGTCAAAACAGCGGTACCGTCAAGCGCTGGGCGATCGGTCTGCAGTTCACCACCGAGAATGCCGATCTGAGCAAGGACTATCGCTTTGTGAAGATCGACGGCGTGGCCCCGACCATCCAGAACGTGGCCGCCGGTGACTATCCGTACTATGCCGAGGAGTCCTTCCAGTGGCGTACGGACATCAACACGCTGCACAACGCCAGCACCACGTCGGACAAGAACGACACCGTGACGCTCATGCAGTACATTGCCAACACGGCGGTCTCTCCGGCGGCCCTGGCGGCGATCAACACATCCTATGTGCATTCCTTCGGTCAAGGCGGCTGGCTGGCGATTCCTTCCAGCACCTTCGTGCCTTCCAACCCCTTCAGCCTCAGCAACCCGGTCAACACCTCGACCCGCGCGCCGTTCGGCAAGGGCCCCAACACCTGTCAGCTGCCTGTCACGGTTGCTCCGGTGCAGGTGGACAGCAACGGTATCTAAGACCGGTCCAAGAGGTAACGCAATGTTGCCGAGTTGATAAAAAGAAATGCCGGGCGGCCAAAGCCGCCCGGTCTCCCTGACCTAAAAGCCTCCCTTTAATTGCCCCCGTAAACCGGGGGCTTCTTTTTTTCGCGGCGCAATAATTCCGTAACATTTGTTCTGTACCGTGTAGCACAGTGAAGGTCCTGAACGCGGGCGATCTGTGGCGTGAGCGGCGCTTTACGCATTTGACCCCGGGACAACGCCCGCACCGCCCGAGTCTACCTGAAAGTCATTGAATCGCTTGCGACGAAGGATGCGCAAAACGCCGTATTTTGTCTGGGTCTTGATCTGGAGCATGATACCTCCACGGCCTATGGGCAGGCCCCCGGCCCGGGACAAGCGGCCCCGCCCCCGGGGCGCGCCCGCCTCCGGGGATGCCGGCGGGGCATCGCAAGCGCAGCAGGCTCAGCCCCGCTTCGACATCTGGGAGTTTCGCGTGAGCGGCAATACCTTGCTCAAACGCCAGGCGGTGGAGCGCACGGTCTATCCCTATCTCGGTCCGTCCAAGACCATCAAGGACGTGGAAAAGGCCCGCAAGGCCCTGGAGAAGCGCTACCACAAGGCGGGCTATGCCACGGTGCTGGTGAATATCCCCCAGCAGAAGGTGGACGACGGCATCGTGCGGCTGAAGGTCACCGAGGGCAGGCTGGGCCGGGTGCTGGTCACCGGCTCGCACTACTTTTCCCTGCAGCAGATCCGCGCCGAGGTCCCCGCCCTGGAAAAGGGCAAGCGTCCCCTACCTGCCCAAGGTGCAGAAGCAGCTGGTGGCCGTCAACAATGTCACCCCCGACCGCAGCATCACCCCGGTGCTGAGGCCGGGGCGCACCCCGGGCACCGTGGAGGTGGAGCTGAAGGTGAACGACCACTTCCCCCTGCATGGCAGCGTGACCCTGGACGACTACAACAGCATCGATACCAGCTCACTGCGGCTCAGCGGCATGCTGCGTTATGACAACCTGTGGCAGAAGGAGCACAGCATCTCCCTGCAGTACCTGACGTCCCCTGAAGACACCAGCCAGGTGAAGGTCTGGTCGGGCACCTACCTGGCCCGCAGCGCCTTTACCCGCAACCTGCTGGCCTTCTATGCCGTGCACTCGGACAGCAACATCGCCGCCGTCGGCGCCCTGGCGGTGGTGGGCAAGGGCGACATCGCCGGCGTGCACGCCATCTTTCCCCTGCCAGGGACGCCGGCATTTCGTGCACAACGTGACCGTGGGCGTCGCCTACAAGAATTTCAAGCAGAACGTGCTCCTGCTGGGTGCCGACAACCTCAGCACCCCCATCGAGTATGTGCCCTTCGTCGTCCAGTACCAGGGGACCAGGTTCAGCGACAGCGCCACCACCGAGTTTGGGACGAGCGTGCATTTCGGTATCCGCGGCCTGGTGAACAGCGCCCGGGAGTTCGAGAACAAGCGCTACAACTCCAAGCCCAATTATTTCTATCTGAATGCCCACGTCGAGCGCCGGCAGCAGCTCTACCGGGGGATCGGCCTGCGCCTGGAGGCCAAGGGGCAGCTCAGCGACTCGCCCCTGATCAGCAACGAGGAGTTCAGCGCCGGCGGCCCGGGCAGTGTGCGCGGGTATCACCGCTCCGAGCGCTTCGGGGACGATGCCGTTCAGGGTACCGTGGAGCTGCTCAGCCCCCAGCTCGTGTGGGGTTCCTGGGCGGCACATGTCCAGGAGTTCAGGGCCCTGGCCTTCTGGGACGGGGCCGCCCTGCGGGTAAAGGACCCGCTGCCCGGCCAACCGGGCGGCTACGTGCTCACCAGTGCCGGGATCGGCCTACGCTTCGAGGCCTGGCAGCACTTCGACGCCTCCCTGGACGTGGCCCAGGTCTATCACACCACGCCCACCATGCGTAAAGACCAGAAGCGCATCGTCTTCAAAGTGGAGTATTCGTTTTGACGGGGCTGCCCGTAGGCAAACGATCGGTTTAGGAGTCGGACATGTTGTTCAAGCTCGGGAAAGGGTATTTGAGGTCATCACCGGCGGTGCTGCGGGGCATCAGCCTGTACTTGAGCCTGTTCATGCGGGCCGGTGTGCTCATGGGCACCTTTGCCGTGCCCGCCCAAGGTCAGGCCCAGGGCCTCCCCGTGCCCTGCGGGGGCGGTGCGTGCGCCGCCAACGGCGGACCCTCCGTGTGGGTGAGCGCCGGCAACGTGCAGGCCCCGACGGTCACGGGCGGCACCATGAATATCACCCAGGAGAGCGACAAGGCCATACTGAACTGGTCGAGCTTCAATATCGGCGCCGGCAAGCCGGGGTGGACTTCAAGCAGCCGATTCCTCTTCGGTGGCCCTGAACCGCATCTTCCAGGGTGACCCCAGCAAGATCATGGGCGCACTGCACGCCAACGGCCAGATCTATCTCATCAATCAGAACGGATTCCTGTTCGGCAGCGGCGCCGCGGTGACGTCCATGGCCTGGTGGCCTCCACCCTCGACGTGAACGACAAGCTGTTCACTTCATCGGGCATCGCCCAGGCCATCAATCAGGGGACGCCGGCCCCGGCTTTTTTCGCCGGCGGCAAGATGGGCGATATCAATATTGCCCAAGGGGCGGTCATCAAGACCGACGACGGCGGGCAGGTGATGATCTTCGCGCCCAATATCACCAACGACGGGGAGATCGACACCCCCAAGGGCCAGACGATCATGGCCGCCAGCAAGGATAAGGTGTACCTCAAGATCAACTCGCCCGGTGATCCGGGCCTGCGCGGTTTTCTGGTGGAGGTCAACAACGGCGGCACGGTGACCAACGGCGGCAAGATCTCCGTGGGGGAGGGCAATGCCACCCTGGAGGGCCTGACCGTCAATCAGAACGGCATGGTGTCGGCTACCACCTCGGTGCAGCTCAACGGCTCTATCCGCCTGTTGGCCCGGGATCAGGTGGTCAGCACAAGGCTGACGCAGTACAGCCAGAACGCGCCCGGACAGATCACGACGGAGACGGGGTCCGTGAATTTCGGCAAAGGCAGTGTCACCGAGGTTGCAGCCCGATACCGAGCGACACCTCGACGACCGTAGACGATCAGGCCCAGCTGCCGTCCATGGTTGACGTCATGGCCAAGACCATCGATCTGAAGGGGGGTTCGAGGATCGTTGTGCCGGGCGGCCAGGTCAAACTGACCGCAGTCGCGGATCCTACCAGTGTTGGCAATGAGCCAAGATTCCGCCTAACGATAGCCGTATACTGATGGAGGCCCAGAGCCTCATCGATGTCTCCGGTACCACATCCACGGTCCTTGCCGATGGGCCGGAACACGTGCAACTGCAGTTGCGGGGCAATGAGTTCAAGGACTCGCCGGTGCAGCGCAACGGCGCCCTTTACGGAAGACGGTTCGGTGGACGTGCGCAAGGGCACGCCGCTGGCAGACGTGAGCGGCGCCGTCAAGGGGATCCAGCGTTCCGTCAGCGAGCGTCTCTCGGCGGGTGGTACCGTCAAGCGAGCTCCGAGGGCGATGTGGTCGTCGCTAAGGGGGCAACGGTGGATTTCTCCGGGGGGCAGGTCCGCTACAAAGGCGGCTATCTCAACACCTCCAAGCTGTACGCCAAGAACGGCACGGTCGTGGATATCGGCAATGCCAATCCCAATCAGACCTATACCGCCGTGCTCGGTACCTACCAGGAGAATCATCCTGCCTGGGGCATAAGCAAGACCTACAGTCTTCCCGGCATCGACACGGGTTCCGGCTATACGCCCGGCTACGTGCAGGGCATGGACGCGGGTACCTTCAGTGTACAGGCCCCCGGCGTGCTCCTCGACGGCCAGCTCCAGGGCGCCGCCGTCGTAGGAGCGCTGCAAAGACAGGCCCCCGGCCCCCTGGCGAGCGCAACGCAGGTATGGGACCGGCCCTATAACCAGATGCCCTATGGCGGGCAGTTGATCATCGGCGACCCGGCGCAGGCCAGCCAGTCGCCGCGAACTTCCGTACGCCGAGCGTGACTTTCAAGAATTCCGTGACCAGCAATACGTAATCTGTCAGTAGAGGAGGAGGAAC
>CAWJPQ010000002.1:0-292758 GCA_963844825.1 uncultured Gammaproteobacteria bacterium | reverse complement strand
GCTCGAGGATGTTGATCTGGCGCGGGGTGTTGTTGACGTGGTCGTCGCCGCGGATGACGTGGCTGATCTTCATGTCCCAGTCGTCCACCACCACGCAGAAGTTGTAGGTGGGCGTGCCGTCGGCGCGCGCGATGATCAGGTCGTCGAGCTCGCTGTTGTCGAAAGTCACCTGCCCGTGGATCACATCGTCCGCACTACGGTCCCTTCCTGCGAATTCCCAACCGGACCCCTGATGGGTTCGCCCCCTCGGCTGGTCGGCCAGGCAGCTATTCCCATCGTAGCGGGGCAGATGGCCCGGGGGGAGAAGCCCCGCTACGATGGGAAGTGCCGCTACCTGGCCGAGCCGCCCGAGGGGGCGAACCCCGTGGTGCGCTTCAAGAATCCCCAGGAAGGGCACGTAGTGGTGGACGATCTGATCCGCGGGCGGGTGATCTTCGACAACCGCGAGCTCGATGACCTGATCATCGCCCGCGCCGACGGCACGCCCACCTACAACATGACGGTGGTGGTGGACGACCTGGACATGGGGATCACCCACGTGATCCGCGGCGACGACCACATCAACAACACCCCGCGCCAGATCAACATCCTCGAGGCCCTGGGCGCCGGGCGCCCGCGCTATGCCCATGTGCCCATGATCATGGGCGCTGACGGCAAGCGCCTGTCCAAGCGCCACGGGGCGGTGAGCGTCATGGAGTACCGGGAGCAGGGCTTCCTGCCCGAGGCGCTGCTCAACTACCTGGTGCGCCTGGGCTGGTCCCACGGCGATCAGGAGATCTTCAGCGTCGATGAGATGATCGCCCTGTTCGACGTGACCGACGTGCACTCATCGCCGGCCTCTCTCGACCCGGACAAGCTGGCGTGGTTCAATCAGCACTACCTCAAGGCCTGCGACCCCGCCCATGTGGCTCATCACCTGAGCTGGCACATGGGCAAGCTCGGCATCGACCCGGCCGACGGCCCCGAGCTCACCCAGGTGGTGCTCGCCCAGCGCGAGCGCGCCAAGACCCTGGTGGAGATGGCCCGCAACAGTGTGTTCTTCTATCAGGACTTCGAGGCCTTCGATGAGAAGGCGGCGGGCAAGCATCTCAAGCCCGCAGTCCTGCAGCCGCTGACCGACCTTCGGGGCCGGCTGAAAGACCTGGACCCGTGGGGCGCCGAGGCATTGCACGCGGCCATCGAGGCGGTGGCCGCTCGAGCACGAGCTCAAGCTCGGCGGCGTGGCCCAGCCGGTGCGGGTGGCGGTCTCCGGCGGGCCGGTCTCGCCGCCCATCGACGTGACCCTGGAGCTGCTCGGCCGGGACAGGACCCTGCGGCGCCTGGACAAGGCGCTGGAGTATATCCGCGGGCGCGGCTAGCGCCTAACCGATCCCCTCGAAGTCGATGCTGATCCGGTCGCCGGCGACGGGGCGGAACAGGGTGTCGGCGAAGTGCTGGTGGTCCGGGTGATCCCGGTAGCTGTCGATCACCGCCTGGTCGGTAAAGCGCACCAGCCAGCAATAGCGGTAGCGCGCGTCGGGATCGACGGACTGGCCGGTGAACACCCGCCGCACGCCCGGGATGGCGCCCAACACCTGCCGACCCGTGGCCATCATCTCCTGCGCCTGCGCCTCGCCGCCGGCGGCCTCCACGTTGTAGATGATCAGGTGCTCCACCTCCCGGTGGGGGCGGCATGCCCGCAGGGCCTCGCCCGCCTTGCCCTGGCTGCCCCAGGCGGCGAGGCGCGGGGCCGCCACATCGGCGATGGCCTGGCGCAGGCGCTGGGAGAACATGTCGTAGTCATAGCGCACCGAGCGGCTGACATCGCTGTAGCGCTGCAGCGCGGCATTGGTCAATGCCGCGTTGCAGTGGATCTTCGCCACCCCGCCCCGGATCAGCTCGGCGAGGGCCGGGGCCTCGACGCACTCCTCATCCACTGCCAGGGTCAGGCCCATGACGCCGCACTGCTGCACCAGGGCGACGAAGTCCCGGTCATTGGTCCGGGGGCCATGGGCGTGAGGGCGCTTGAGGTGAAGAAAGGCGACGCCGGTCTTGCGCGCAAAGGCCTCCGCCGCCATGACGTTGTCTGCCAACAGGTTGTGCTCGTCGATGGTCGCGTGCCAGGTGCCGGCGGCGGGCAGGCCCGTGTCCCGGGACAGGGCGGCCGCCGCCGTGGTGAGCTCGGTGTGCTCAGGGGCCGGCAGGTGCAGGGTGTTGAGGGTGAAGCCGCTGCAGCCGTGGCGGATGGCGGCCACCGCCTCTTCCAGGGACGAGGCGGCCTCCAGGTGCAGGGCCACCGGCACCCGCGCCCGGCTCGCCGAGGCATGGGCGGCGACCAGCAGGGGCAGGAAGTCCGGGACCGCCGGGTTGATGCCCAGGATCACCGGCGACTGGGCCAGCTCGGCGGCGCTCAGCACCCCGTCGAGGAACTCCAGGCTGCGCAGCTCGAAGCTGCCGAGGGCATAGCCGCTGTCCCCGGCATGGGCCAGCATGTCGTGCAGATTGGTCAAGGGCATGTGGACTCTCCTCGTTGAGCGACCACCGGTCAGGCGCCCGGTGTATCCAGCAACTCGATCCAGTGGCGGACCGGCACGCGGGATGCGGTTTGCAGGTGAAGCTGGCAACCCACATTGGCGGTGGCGATGAGCTGGGGCTCATCGGCCTCCAGGGCGTCGACCTTGTCGGCCAGGAGCCGGCGGGACAGGCGCCGCTGCAATATAGAATAGGTCCCCGCCGAGCCGCAGCACAAGTGGCCGTCGCGTACCGCGGTCACCTCGATAGCCCAGGTCGCGCAGCATGGGCTCGATGGCCCCGGCGCCCCGCTGACCGTGCTGCAGGGTACAGGGACAGTGAAACGCCACCCGCCCCTGACGCGTGCCCGTGTTCAGGCGGGCCAGGTCTTCGTCGCCCAGCAGCTCGCTCAGGTCCCGCGCCATCCCGGACACGGCGGCGGCCTTGTCGGCATAGTCGGGGTCGTCCTTGAGCGCGGTGCCGTAGTCCTTGATCATCAGGCTGCAGGCGCTGGAGGCGTTGACGATGGTCTCGGCGCCGGCCTCGATGTGGGGCCACCAGGCGTCGATGTTGCGGCGCATGAAGGCCAGGCCCTCTTCGTGGGCACCCAGGTGATGGCTGACCGCCCCGCAGCACCCCTCGCCCCGGGCGCACACGGCGCCGATGCCGAGCCGGTCCATGACCCGCGCGGCGGCGGTGTTGGTGCGGGGCGTGGCCGCCGGCTGCGCGCAGCCCTGGAGAGAATGACCCGGCGCGGGTGCTGCCGCGCGGGCGCTCAGGCCCGCCAGACGCGGCGCGGCGGCATTTGCGCTCGAGGGCCCGGGGCAGGGCGAAGCCGCACGGCCCGGCCGAGGCGCAGTGCCGCGGCGAAGCGCCGCGGATGGGGCAGTACGGCGCGCAGGAGGCGGCGCGCCAGGCGCTGGCCCGCCGGGCGGGGCACCTGGCGGTCGATGTGGGCGCGGCCGATGTCCGCCAGGCGGCCGTACTGCACCCCGGAGGGGCAGGCGGTCTCGCAGGCCCGGCAGGTCAGGCAGCGGTCCAGGTGAAGTTGGGTCTTTCGGGTCACGGGTTGACCTTCCAGCACCTGCTTGATGAGATAGATGCGGCCCGCGCGGGCCGTCCAGCTCGTCGCCCAGCAGCTGGTAGGTGGGGCACACGGCGGTGCAAAAGCCGCAGTGCACGCAGCTGCGCAGGATGGCGTCGGCCTCGCGGCCTTCGGCGGTGTCCTTGATGTCGTCGGAGAGAAAGGTCTGCATAGAACTACATTTTATCGTTGTCCGGTCACACGCAGGCCGGGGGTCAAAACCGCTCCAGGTCCGGGAACGGCAGCTCGCCGCGGTGCACATGCATGGCGCCGAACTCGGCGCAGCGGCTCAGGGTGGGCACGGCCTTGCCCGGGTTGAGCAGGCTCAGGGGGTCGAAGGCGTGCTTGACGGCGTGAAACGCGGACAGCTCGTTGGGCTGGAACTGCAGGCACATCTGGTTGAGCTTTTCCACTCCCACGCCGTGCTCGCCGGTGATGGTGCCGCCCGCCTCGATGCACGCCTCCAGGATCTTTCCGCCCAGGGCCTCGGCCCTTTCCAGCTCGCCGGGGCGGTTGGCGTCGTACAGGACCAGGGGGTGCAGGTTGCCGTCGCCGGCGTGAAACACATTGGCCACCGCCAGGCCCTCCTGGCGGGACAGGTCGGCGATGCGCTGCAGGAGGGCGGCCAGGTGCTTGCGCGGGATGGTGCCGTCCATGCAGTAGTAATCCGGGGCGATGCGCCCCACCGCGGGGAAGGCGGCCTTGCGCCCCTTCCAGAACATGGCCCGCTGGCGCTCGTCCCGGGCGACGCGCACCTCGGTGGCGCCGCTGCCGCGCAGGATGGCGCCGACCCGGGCGGTCTGCTCGTCCACCTCGTGGGCGGTGCCGTCCACCTCGCACAGGAGGATGGCCTCGGCCCGGGTGCGGATAGCCGGCGTGGACGAAGTCCTCGGCCGCCTGGATGGCGAGCCTGTCCATCATCTCCAGGCCGGCGGGGATCATGCCCGCGGCGATGATCGCCCCCACCGCATCCCCCGCCTTGCCCACGTCGTCGAAGGCGGCCAGCAGGGCCTGGGTCTTCTCGGGCAGGGGGAGCAGGCGCAGGGTGGCCTCGACGATCACCCCCAGCATGCCCTCGGAGCCGGTCATCAGGGCGAGCAGATCGTAGCCCGGGGCATCCAGGGCCTGGCTGCCCAGGGTGAGGCGCTCGCCGGCGACGGTGACCACCTCGAGCTCGAGGACGTTGTGCACCGTCAGGCCGTACTTGAGGCAGTGCACGCCGCCGGCGTTTTCCGCCACGTTGCCGCCGATGGTGCAGGCGATCTGGGAGGAGGGGTCCGGGGCATAGTACAGCCCGTAGGGGGCCGCCGCCTCGGACACGGCCAGGTTGCGCACGCCGGGCTGGACCCGGGCCGTGCGGTTGCGCGGGTCGATGTCGAGGATCGACTTGAACTTGGCCAGGCTCAGCACCACCGCATCGTCCCGGGGCAGGGCGCCGCCGGACAGGCCCGTGCCGGCGCCCCGGGCGATCACCGGCACCTGGCGCGCGTGGCACAGGCGCATGACCGCCTGGACCTGGGCCACCGTGTCGGGCAGCGCCACGGCCAGGGGCAGGCGCCGGTAGGCGGACAGCCCGTCGCACTCGTAGGGGCGCAGGTCCTCTTCGCGTGGAGGAGGCCCTCGGCGGGGAGCACCTGGCGCAGCGCGTCAATCAGCGCGCCCTTGGCGGGCGCCGCCGGTGCCGACGGATTGGACTGTTCAACGGCCATGGTCGGGCGGGTGTTTGTTGTTCCGGTTGGATGGGTCCCTATTGTTGACAAAAGCGCGCCCCGGCACAACCGGGGCGGGCCTTTGCCGGTTATCCCTGCGAAAAAACGGGGTTATTGCCATGGCCCCTGGAAATTTATGCGCGATAATGGCTTCCCAGCATAGCGAAAATCGAGCAAAGTCATTAGAATATGCCCTGGACGTCGTCCTTGACGATGTTCAATCGACTAGCGTACAGTACAGCGGTTTATTTTTGGGGCCATAGCTCAGCTGGGAGAGCGCTACACTGGCAGTGTAGAGGTCGCCGGTTCGATCCCGGCTGGCTCCACCAACTAGGCACACGACACGCAACACGGCAGGGAGCGGTGATAAGGACGTCTCACAAGAATCGTGGCACCGCCTGACCGCCCCTTCGCGCAGATGCCTGTTCGCTGTCAATTCATGTCCTGCTTCGTCCCCATCGTCTAGACGGCCTAGGACACCACCCTTTCAAGGTGGTAACACGGGTTCGAATCCCGTTGGGGACGCCACATTATTCCGCAGACCGGCGTTGATGCGGTAGTCGATTTGACATTCGCGGCTGGTCGGATGAAGCGTGATCTGACCAATCAGGCTGGATAGGAAATCCTTGAGTGGCTCCCTATTCATTGCCTCCATGTTCTCAGCGCCTAGAAACCGCTCAACGTGGGTCTCGGTGGCATTATCCAACAATGATGCTGCTGTGTACTCCCGCTCCAAACGTCCAACCTCATCCGCCAGGGTCTGTCGGTTGCTTTCCAGCTTATCCACCTCCCGCAGGGCAGGGCGGGATTACCCGTTTGAGTTGCCATCTCCATCAACTCGGAGATGCGGTTTTCTACTTCCTTGATTTCGACGCGGAGGTTCTTGGCTGGATCGCCCCTGTGTGCCTCCCGGCACGTGATAGCTTCTCGTGTAAGGGGCTTGATGAAATCAGGTGAATGCAAAGCGGTTACAACCTGAAGCAGAGCGGCTTGTTCCAACAGTTTTGGTTGATCTTTCTGTTTTTCGTTGCCGGCGTGCCTTTGGGTATGTACGCATCCCGCCTGTTGCCGAACCAGGACCCACCGTGCGGACTTTTTAGAAGCCCGGTTAGGAGGTAACTGGCCGGTGTCCTCCCACCCTTGGACACAGGATTTATTTCAAGTTGAGCCAGTACGCCCTCGGCTTCCTTTGTCGTAATCAAGGCTTGATGTGTGTTTTCCTTGATCACCCATTCAGAACGAGGACGGCGCTTGGTGCCACCTTTGTAACCAGAGCCTTTCGTGCTTTCGTTGTGCACGTTTCAATCCCTGTTGCGCTGTTCTTGGCGATGTCCAAATCGATCTCGTCAAGTGCTCCTTTTCGAGAGGTTCCCGCCGCGCGCATTTTGAGGTATCGAGTGATAGCCGGTGCGTCCTCACTGGGCTCAATTTTTGACGTTGTGACCGCTTCTCCTATCTATATTCGGCCATTGACCTCCCAGCCGCCTAGTGTAATCTTGGTTTTAATCGGTGCCATCGCAGTGGGTGGATATATTGCTTTGGCGGAGCTTTGGGCGACGCCGATCAGCGCCGCCTCGATGAAACCGACGCGGGCGGGTGATTAGAGCAGGGATGCCCAGGCCCTAGGGGCGGTTCAACCATCAACGTGCGAGCAAGCAAGAAGGCAGAAAAGATGAAAATTGATTGCAGTGATTTCCGCGTGCCGGCAAGCAAAAAGGTCAACCTCAAAAAGTGGCCGACGCTGGTGAAACCCGTGTACAAGTCGAAGAAGGCGTATGCTAAACTCCTCCAGGAACACGTCGAGGAGTTAAGCTCGCTGCAGCACCTTCACTACGCCTCCAACCGCTATGCGGTGCTGCTGATCTTTCAGGCGATGGACGCTGCCGGCAAGGACGGCGCCATCCGGCACGTCATGTCGGGAGTCAACCCGCAGGGCTGCCAGGTGTTCAGCTTCAAACACCCGAGTGCTACCGAGCTGGAGCACGACTTTCTGTGGCGAACGACCCGCTCTCTGCCGGAACGCGGGCGCATCGGCATTTTCAACCGGTCCTACTACGAGGAGGTGCTGATTGTCCGGGTGCATCCGGAGATCCTGCGCACACAGGGACTGCCGGACGCGCTGCTCGACGAAAACGCTATCTGGAAGGAGCGCTATCGTTCCATCGTGGACTTGGAGGATCATCTCTATCGTAACGGCACCCGGATCATCAAGTTCTTCCTCCACCTTTCAGAGGAGGAACAGCGAAAGCGCTTTCTCGATCGCATCGACGATCCAGACAAGAACTGGAAATTCAGTCTTGCCGATATCGAAGAGAGGAAATTCTGGAAACAGTACATGCAGGCCTACGAGGAGTGCCTGAGCGCAACGAGTACCAAACATGCGCCCTGGTACGTGGTTCCCGCCGACGACAAGCAGAACGCCAGGCTGATTATTTCACGGATTATCGTCGATACGCTTAAGGGGCTAAAAATGCGCTACCCGCAAACTGACGCGAAGCGCCGGCAGGAATTGCTGTCAATCCGGGAACAGCTTGAGAAAAATGGCTGATGGAGCAAGTGGCGCGGGCCCGTATGAGCTCCTATCGCACAGAGGCGATACACCGCTGCCTGGTTGCTGGCCCGCTGGGCGCGGCGCCTGTCCTGAAAGGAGATCGCCGAGGTGTTCCGCATGTCCTGGGAGAGTGTTTTTCGATCGGTGGAGGCGGCCGTGGACTGGGGCCGAGCCCGCCAGCGCTCGGTTGAACTGCAACGGCATGGGGCGCATTATGTGGGTGTGGGCACCAGCGGCGGCTTCGCGGGGCTGGAACGTGGCTATTGCCTGATGATCGGCGGCTGTTCGCGATGAAAAAGGAATTTGGCGGGCATCATGAGAAGAAGGAGGTGCATTGAAATGGGGAATGCCCATAGCCGCACAAAGCCGGCCGATGCGCTGGTGATCTTCGGCGTAACCGGCGATCTCGCTCACAAGATGATTTTTCCTGCGCTTTATACCATGGCCAAGCGCGGCGTTCTCAACGTGCCGGTGGTCGGCGTCGCCGCGTCCAAGTGGAGCCAGGCACGACTGCGCAAACAGGCGACGGACAGCATCAAGCACGCCGGCAGGATCGATGATCGGAGCGCACTCGATCACCTGCTATCCCTGCTTCAGTATGTGGGCGGCGATTACAACGATCCAGGTACGTTCAAAGTCCTCAAGCAGATGCTGGGCGATGCCCGGCGCCCGGCGCATTACCTCGCCATCCCACCCGCGCTGTTCGCCACGGTGATCAAGGGGCTCGGTGCGGCGGGTCTGGCCGATCAGGCGCGCGTCATCGTCGAAAAACCGTTCGGACGCGACCTGGCGTCGGCGCGGGCGCTCAATCGTACGGCGCTGTCGGCATTTTCGGAAGAGTCGATTTTCCGTATCGATCATTTCCTCGGGAAGGAGGCGATCATGAACATCCTCTATTTCCGTTTCGCCAATTCATTTCTCGAGCCGATCTGGAACCGCAACCACGTGGCCAGCGTGCAGATCACATTGTCCGAAGATTTCGGCGTGAAGGGTCGCGGCGGGTTTTATGAAAGTGCCGGCTGTCTGCGCGACGTCATCCAGAACCACCTGTTTCAGATCGTCGCGCTGCTGGCCATGGAGCCCCCGGCCTATCAGGGCTATGGCGCCGTCCACAGCGAGAAGGCAAAAGTGTTCCAGGCCATGCGCCCCCTGCGGCCGGACGACGTGGTGCGCGGTCAGTATGCCGGCTACCGCAAAGAGCCGGGCGTGGCGAAAGGATCGGACGTCGAAACGTTCTGTGCCCTGCGCCTGTTCATCGACTCCTGGCGCTGGGAGGGGGTGCCGTGGTACCTGCGTTCCGGAAAATGTCTGGCAACAACCGCGGCCGAGGTCCTGGTGGAGTTGAAGGCGCCGCCGCAAAGGCTGTTCGATGATTCAGCGCCGCCGGCCGGTCGGGCCAATTATCTGCGCTTCCGGATTTCGCCCAACACGGCCGTCGCCCTCGCCGCGCGCGTCAAGCGCGCCGGCAAAGAGTTCATTGGCGATCAGCGTGAGCTGTACCTGCTGGAAGCGCAGCCGGGAGAGGAATCACCTTATGCGCGATTATTGAGTGATGCCATGGCCGGCGACGGTGCGCTATTTACCCGCGAAGACGCGGTTGAGGCCGCCTGGGCGGTGGTCGATCCCGTCCTTGACGCGCACCACCCGGCGCATCGCTACAAGCCCGGCAGCTGGGGGCCGAAACATGCCGACGCGCTCATTGCGGCAGATGGACGCTGGCACAACCCAATACCGGTAAAGCCGGAAAAATGACAGCGCAACAGGAGGTATCATGAAAGCCACACGACAACTGCACGATCTCGGTCAAAGTCTCTGGCTCGACAACATCACGCGCGGGCTGCTGACCAGCGGCACACTGAGCCGCTATATCGGCGAGCTTTCCGTCACGGGACTGACTTCCAATCCCACGATCTTCGATCACGCCATCAGGAATGCTGATTTCTACGATGACGCCATCCGCCAAAAGGCGCTTGCCGGTAAGTCCGGCGAGGCGCTGTTTTTTGAACTGGCCCTGGAAGACCTGACCCAGGCCGCCGATCTTTTTCGCTCCGATCCACGACGCCACCGGCGGCGTCGACGGCTGGGTATCGCTGGAGGTATCGCCCTTGCTGGCGGACGATACCGCCGGCACGCATCAAGGCGGCGGCGCAACTGCATGCGCGCGCGCAACGCCCCAATCTTTTCATCAAGATACCCGGCACCCCTGCGGGCATACCCGCGATCGAGGAGGCGATCTTCGCCGGCGTGCCGGTGAATGTCACGCTGCTGTTCTCCCGCGAGCACTACATCGCCGCAGCCGAAGCGTACATGCGCGGCATCGAGCGGCGCATCGCCGCCGGACTCGATCCGGAGGTCGGTTCCGTCGCGTCGCTTTTCGTCAGCCGCTGGGATGTCGCCGTCAAGGACAAGGTTCCGCAGGACCTTCGCAACCGCCTCGGTATCGCCATCGCCATGCGCACCTACACGGCCTACCGCGAGCTGCTGGCCTCGACCCGCTGGCAGAAACTGGCCGACGCCGGCGCCCGCCCGCAACGCCTGCTGTGGGCCAGCACCGGCACCAAGGACCCCGCTGCCTCGGACACCCTGTACATCGAGGCGCTCGCGGCGCCGGACACCATCAACACCATGCCCGAGAAGACACTGCTCGCCTTCGCCGAGCACGGTGAGGCGAAAGGCGTCTTGCCGCCCGATGGCGGTGATGCCGAAGCGCTGCTCGCCGAGTTTGCACAGGTCGGGGTGGACGATGCGGCGCTCGCCGTCCAGCTCCAGCACGAAGGTGCCCGGTCTTTCACGCAATCCTGGAACGACCTGATGGATTGCATCGCGTCAAAAAGCTCGGTGCTGACGCAACCCGCCGGAGGCGCCACGCCATGACAGCCGTTTCGGCGCGTCTTGTGTGCGGTAGCGTACAGACCAACCCTTTCCCGGTAGACATTCTGTTAAGAGACTAATGTAGGATGCCCGACCCTCAATCACGAATTGCTGATCGACGACGAGATACTGGCGCCAACCCCCGAAGGGCCGCTTGAGGCGGCAGACTTCAGGGCGCTGTCGGCTCTCGTCGATGGTTATCTGGATCAAAGCGGGAAGCTGCGCGGAGTGTTGATACTGGCAAAATCATTTCCGGCTGGAAGAATTGTGCCGCGCCGCTTGCCTATCTGACGTTCGTCAAGGATCATATTCCAGGAATCGAGGAAGTTACGGTTTTTGCGGACGGTACCTTCGCGAATTTCATGCCGAAAACTGCACACCATTTCGTCCATGCGCAGGTGCGGCACTTCGACCTCGTGCGCGAGGTTGCCGCGTGGGATTGGCTCAGGCAAACCGGCAACGCGCAGAGGAATACGGGCGCGTGACCGGAATAATGCGTGCCCGCGATTCACGCAGCATGCATGCACTCAATCAGGAGGCGGTCATGTCCGGCGAACTCGATCAGCAATGCATCAACACGCTCCGTTTCCTGTCGGTGGACATGGTGCAGAAGGCCAACAGCGGGCATCCGGGCCTGCCGCTCGGCGCCGCGCCGATGGCCTACGTGCTGTGGACGCGCCGGCTCAAGTACAACCCGCACAATCCGCTTTGGTTCAATCGCGACCGCTTCGTGCTCTCGGCCGGGCACGGTTCGGCGCTGCTCTACAGTCTGCTGCACCTGAGCGGCTATGACCTTTCTCTGGACGACATCCGGCGCTTCCGCCAATGGGGCAGCAAGGCGCCGGGGCATCCCGAGCGCGGCCATACGCCTGGCGTGGAAACCACCACCGGGCCGCTGGGGCAGGGCTTCGGCAATGCGGTCGGCATGGCGATTGCGGAGGCGCAACTCGCGGCGCGCTACAACCGTCCCGGCCATGCGCTCATCGATCACCGTACGTATGCCCTGGTCAGCGACGGCGACCTGATGGAGGGCGTGGCCTCCGAAGCGGCCTCGCTGGCCGGCCATCTCAAGCTCGGCAAGCTCACTTGCCTCTACGACGACAACCACGTCACCCTGGCCGCCGGCACCGACATCACCTTCTCCGAGCAGCGCGCGCGACGCTTCGAGGCCTACGGTTGGCACACCGTAGCGGTGGCGGATGGCAACGATCTCGCCGCGATCGACGCCGCGTTGGCCGCCGCGCGCGCGGAGACCGCGCGGCCGTCGCTGATCCTGGTGCGTACCCATATCGGCTACGGCTCGCCCGAGCAGGACAGCTTTAAGGCGCACGGTTCCCCGCTCGGTGTGGACGACGTGCGCAAAACCAAACAGACACTGGGCTGGCCGACGGCGCCGGACTTCCTGATACCGGATGCGGTGTTGGCGCATTTCAGGGCGGCGGTGGCACGCGGCGCGCAGGGCGAAGCGGCGTGGAACGAGTCGCTGAGCAGCTACGCCAAGGCGTTTCCAGACCTGTCCGAAGAACTGCAGTGCCGCCTGCGCGAGGAATTGCCGCCGGGCTGGGATGCGGGCATCCCGGTATTTGGCGCAGATGCCGAGGGCATTGCCACACGCGACGCATCCGGCATGGTGATGAACGCCATCGCACCCAAACTGCCGGTGCTGACCGGCGGCTCGGCCGACCTCGACCCATCGACGAAGACGGCCTTGAAGGGCCTGGGGGATTTTAATCCGGCGCCTATGAAAGACGCGGACGAACAAGGCTCCGACGGCGGCGGCTGGAGCTATGCCGGACGCAACCTGCACTTCGGCGTGCGCGAACACGCGATGGGGGCCATCGTCAACGGCCTGGCCGCCCACGGCGGCTTTATTCCGTATGGCTCGACCTTTCTGATCTTCTCCGACTATATGCGTCCGTCGATCCGCTTGGCGGCACTGATGGGGCTGCACGTCGTGTACGTGTTCACGCACGACAGCCTCGCTGTCGGCGAGGACGGCCCCACCCATCAGCCGGTGGAGCAACTGGCAAACCTGCGGGCGATTCCGAATCTCATCGTGATCCGCCCCGGCGACGCCAACGAAACCGCGGTCGCCTGGCGCATCGCAGTGGAGATGCGCGATCGTCCGGTAATACTGTTGTTGACCCGCCAGGCCCTGCCCACGCTCGATCGCAGCCGCTATGCCGCGGCGGATGGATTGCGTCGGGGCGCCTATGTGTTGAGCGATGCACCCAATGGCAAACCCGATCTGATCCTGCTCGCCAGCGGCTCAGAAGTCGGCCTGATCGTGGCGGCGGCGGAACGTTTGCAGGAACAAGGCATCGCCGTGCGCTGTGTGTCGATGCCAAGCTGGGAATTGTTCGAGGACTTGCCGCAGGCCGAACGCGATGCGGTGCTGCCGCCCTCTGTGGGCGCCCGGCTCGCGGTCGAATTGGGTGTACCTCAAGGCTGGGATCGTTACACCGGCGCGCGCGGCGACATGCTCGGAGTGGGACGCTTCGGCGCTTCTGCGCCGGCCGCTGTTGTGCTGCGTGAATACGGTTTCACCGTTGACAACGTTTGTGCCAGAGCTAAGGCGCTGCTCCATTCTTCACCAGGTACCGAATGAGCCTCGCAAAAACCCCGGAAATGAAAACAAGTCCCCGGGCGGGCAAGCCGGCCGCGCCGGCAATGGGGCGCTGTTCATTGTCAGCGACTGATGCGCTATGGCTGTCGAGAGGGCCCGTGCGAGGATATTACCGAAGGTGCGCGGGCCTTGCGACAGTATTAGCGCGACATAGCGTTGGATAGGGTAAATCTAAACACGGGTTAGTCAGCTTTGCAAAAGCTGAACAAAGGCGCCTGATGCATCCATCAATGGGTGCTGCTCAGAGAGCTTGTAAAGGGGTATCCTAGCCGCATCAGGAAGTAATGCAACACAAGAGGTCGCCTGTGGTAGAAAGCGTGTGGCTTTCGCGGGCTCTGATCATCCACCAACTGACAAGACTGAGGTGCAACATGTCTGAATCGGAAAGGGCGTCATGGCGTGAGAAAAACCGGGTTCTAGTCGCTGTATATCCAGATGAAAAAAGGACGGAGGCCGTTGTGAAGCAGCTGATCGATAAGGGTTATCAGATGGATCTAATCTCCGTCCTGGGACAGCTACATGCATCGGGTGACGATACTTTGGGGATTTATCACCTGAACGTCGGTGACCGTATGAAGGCTTGGGGGAAACAAGGCATATTCTGGGGGGGCTGTGGGGAATGCTTGCGGGAGCTGCAGGATTTTTCATGATTCCCGGGGTTGGTGCTGTGGCGGCGGCCGGTTACATAGTGGAAGCTATCGTCGGCGGTTCAGTGCTAGGAGCCGGAGCCATGGGCGGTGCTGCTGCACTGTCACAATTGGCTGTCGCCTACCACCGGGCAGGAATTCCAGAAGAGAAAATAGAATCTCTACACAAGGCCGTAGAAGAAGGAAAATATGTGTTGATGCTTCGAGGGGCATCGTCCGAGCTTGATCAATGGCGAGAAGTAATCGCATCAGGAAATCCGCTGGAAGTCGATAACTTACCCTATTCCAGAATTATCGACAAAGATTAGCAGCCAGTTGGGAATTGCTCTGTAATTCACCGAGGTAAATCCGGGAATCCCGGGGCGGTTCAATGGGAACATGTTCAAAGGCTGTGATCGCGTCGAATCTGTCCTATGCACGGGTGCCCACGAGGACAAACTCCAGCGTCTCCGTTAACGCGACGGTCAAAACAGGCAGCCTGCCAACGTGGCAAAAAAACGACTCATGTCAGTGGACCTTATGCGTGTCAGCGCACAGACCGTCGATCATGAGGGGTGTAAAAAGGTAATTAACAAGGGAATGTAGTTTCTTAGTAATGGACTATCAGCGATAGGAAGTTGAATGAAAGGATACAGAAAGTATGATCAAGTTGTCAGCTAAGAACTCAGTATATGTGTTACAGAACATGGGCCTTATCGATCGAGTAGCAAGATTTGTGATTGGCGGCGCTATGCTAGCTTACGCTGTGCCCCCGTACGCGTCATGGGGCACTCCGCTCACGTTGGGACAGCAGACGCTTATGATAGGGATATCGGCGTACGCTCTGATGACTGCAATAATTGGCTGGGATCCGCTCTATGCGTTACTTCATGTCAGGAGCGGCAGCGCCACCGGCAGAAATCAATGCGGAACATTTCCCTACGAGGTTAAGGCAATGCTAGGCCGTGACCCGAATTACTGCGACAGTGACGAAATCGGCGTTGAGCACAGCCTTGAAGCCTGCCACGATACGCCGCAAGAACAGCCTCATCATGCAACGTGGAAAGTGGACCAGGAGCCCATGATATATCCGAGTGATGCTCAGTTGAACACATACTTCAAAGAGCAGGCTCACAAGGAACAGGTACGGAAGGATGATGTCATGAAACGCGCTGCGTGATCATGATACCGCAACACCCGCATTACCCTGGTCGGCACACTGCGATCAGGTTAATGCGATTTTTGAGCGCAGCGGCTGTGCGTCTATGCAGTAGCAAGGGATGGTGGTTATTCTTATGCGGCCCTGGCGTTTCTTAGGCTGATTGTTTGAACATGAAATTAGCCTTTAAAACGAGCGGATAAGTTGTACCAAGGAGATATATATGCAGACGCTACAGCAGCTGGAACACCGCACGAATGCTCGAATTGCCGTTCACCTTCCTATAATCCTCGAATTGCCACCTCGCATTGAAACTAATTGGGTGAACGCGGCCACACGCGACATGAGCTCCGGTGGTGCGTTCATTGAAGGTGGTGATCTGAACATCCAAGCGGGGACTCTGGTGCGTCTTACGCTGGAGGCCGCGCTCAAGACTCCTCTTGTCATTGATGCCCTGGTATTGCGCAGCGAGGACCATGGCGTAGCATTGATGTTCGCCAACAATGGCGGCGACGCCTTCCATCCCTTGGCCGTTTGGCTGGAACAGGAGATTGACAGGCATTTTATGGGCAGACCCGCTGCATTTCACATTATACAGGGCGGTCTGTGACGACCTTTTCTTATGCCCTCACTGCCGTGGCGGTTTTGAGGGTGAGCCAGAGTAGCGCAGGGAGCTCCAGCGGAGGCGGTGCTATCGGATTCATTGCTCGGGGGATGCTTGCAGCGCTCGCCGCCATAGCCAAGCGGTGGCGCAAAGCCTAGGCCTACGGTCATTTACCTCACCCCTGAAAGGGCTATTCCATGGAAACAAAAGATTCATATAAGCAAAGGCTGGAGGCGCAACTGAAACAATTGAGCGCCAAAATCGATCTATTGGCTGCAAAGGTGGAAAATGCCGGGGAGGAGGTTAAGCTCACCTATTCCCAGGAACTCGATATGTTACGCGCCAAACAGCGCGAGGCCAGCAAAAAGCTCAGCGAACTGGATGATGCCACTGGCTATGCCTGGGAGAAGGTCAAAGTGACCGCAGACAAGGTTATGGACGACCTTAGGGACGGCATAGATCAAGCGACTTCGAGATTTGAGTGATTGCGTGGTGGGCCTTGTCCCTGGAGGCCGAAATTATACGCTACTCTGATGAAGCAGTGCGGGCGCAATAGAGAGTGCGAGGGAATGGAAAATAATTTCCATTCATGGCTGGCATCAGGTTAATTGGGTGCACGCCTGAGAACTGACCAAACTATTCCGTACGATTCAACGTTTTCCATGGAGGTTGTTTTTGCCTCGGGTATTGTTCCGGGCCGATAAACTGATGAGCCTCCCGTTTGACGACACCATAGCACTCGCATGCCTGTGCTTCCAGTTGGAAGCGATCGAGTACGGTAATATGGCAGCGGCTTTGATGGATCAGCCCCATATCTTGCAGATTTCCGGCGGCCGTCGTGACGCTTTCGCGGCGCACCCCCAGCATTGCGGCAATCAACTCATGCGTCACCGCCATCTCGTTCGAGGGCGTCCGATCCAGCCTTGACAATATCCAGCGGCACAGTTGCTGGTGGACCGAATGGTGTCGGTTGCACGCAGCAATCTGTGCGGTCTGCACAAGCAGCGACCGGGTCTGGCGCAGAAGTAAATGCATCAGCGGACCGTTGTGTATGGGATCCTTCTTGATCAAATCTGCCTGTACCCGATACGCGTCACCGGCCATCACCACTTCCGAACAGCCAGGCGTGCTTTCGCCACCCAGGAACGCCGCGGTGCCGATCACCCCTTCTGTGCCCGTGACGGCGAATTCTGCCGACTCTCCGTTCTTTGTCACATAAAGTTGGGAAACGGTGCCGGCGGTGATGAAATACAGATACTTTTGCCGTTCGCCGCTACCGTAAACGGCCCAACCCAGCGGCAAAGGAATGGGCTCAAGATAAGGCAGCAGATGCTCATAATCATCCCGCGGCAGCGCTGCTAGAAGATGGTTGTTCCTAGGCGTATGTCGTGCTAGGTCGGCATGTATGCCGTTCCTGAGCGCTAAGTGGCTTTCTGGATCCGGCCGAAACGTACCACTTCCTAACATTGCTGCTTCCCTGAATATGGCATGGGAGATTCCACAGCCCTAAATTTGTGAAAAATACCAAGGTCATTCGTATCTTAGATTGATCTTTATCAAAAAAGGTTCATCCGGGCATCAGAGTGCTGACTGTAATTGAATTGGTCGTTCAAAGAAGAAATGGTGTGTGCGATTCCGTACAGACCTAGGCAACGGACAGATGTAACGTATCCCTTCGACGAGCCATAGAGTGCGAATGGAGCGCGACAAGGCACTGTCAGTCGCCGCAATTGCAAGGAAGAACAGGGAAATATGAAGTCAAGCACGAATCGAGCCTGCCGGTGTCGGCCTCTTGCGGTGAGCAGTTCGCAGCGACAGGGTGCTCAAAGGCGCTTGGGGACAGTAATGGCAGGTGCCAGCGTAAGGCGCGAGGGTTGGCTCGAAGTTCCTCTGGCTGTTACTGCGCCCGTCAATACCCATTCCATTTCACAATCAAATGAAACAGGAGGATAACCATATGACCACTCAGCAATATGAATCTCATTCTCAGGAATCCGGCAAAGGCTCCGGATTCGGGACCCAGCAGCATGCATCAGCGCAGGTTTCTCAGGAACAGCGCGAACATATGATTGCAGAAGCCGCCTATTACATAGCAGAGCACCGCCATTTCCAGGGCGGCGACACAACTCGCGATTGGTTGCAGGCGGAGAGAGAGATAGAGAGAAAAGTCAAACCCGTTTATCGCTAGTGCTAGTGAAATAGGGCAACTGGGAACCGCCGGCATCGGTGCGATGCCGGCGGTTAAGTGGCCTTGTCTGTCCGATAGCGGCCGCAAGAAGCCGGCTCCCGGCCGCCGCGATCGTGAATCGTGATAGTTCGCCCGCTATAGCCGACCAGCGTGTGCCTTGCCGGGGAGCGCAGTGCCTTGGAGAGGCCGGCCCGGCACGCGCCCGGCATGTAAGCGAGGAATTTCTGGGTGATGTGCAATTCGTCGGTGACCGTCCGGTTTTTAATCGCCCGAAATAAAATGGTACTTATCCGTTCGGGACAGCGTGGCGAGCGGTCCCTTTTCTTGGGGATCGTGCCTATTGCGGGCATCGGAGCCTGCAGTAGTGTTGTAGAAAGGCCAACGTTCGGTTCCCAGGTAACTGGGCAATGCACGCCTCACGCGGCGAAGGCGTGGGGGAGAAGGCGGTCAAATTCCGTTTTAACCACTTGGTAACATTCGCAGGCCTGCGCCTCCAACCCCGGGCGATCAACGACGGTGATGTGTCCGCGATTGTAGATAATCAAACCGGCGCGTTGTAATCTTCCGGCAGCCTCTGTCACTCCCTCGCGGCGTACGCCGAGCATATTGGCGATTAATTCCTGAGTCATGGTCAGTTCATGCGAAGGCAGCCGGTCCAGGCTCATCAGCAGCCAACGACACAGTTGCTGGTGTACCGTATGATGGCGGTTGCAGACTGCGGTCTGGGACATCTGGGTAATCAGTGCCTGGGTGTAACGCAGCAATAGATGCATGAGCGGCCCGGCCCGATTGAATTCGTCCTTGAGCAACTGCGCCTTCAGCCGGAATCCGTGGCCGGCGCTTTGAACGATGGCCCGGCTCGGTGTGGTTTCGCCGCCCATGAACAGGGCGATGCCGAGTATGCCCTCCTTGCCCACCACTGCTATCTCGGCCGATGCGCCATCTTCCATGACGTAAAGGAGAGACACAATGGAGGTCGTGGGAAAATACACATCGTGCAGTTGGGTCCCGGACTCGTAAAGAACATTGCCTAGTGGCATGTGCACTGATTCTAAATGGGGATAGAGGCGCTGGCGTACGGGCTCGGGCAGCGCGGCAAGAAGGTCATTGTTTGTGGGGTGGGGAGAAGACATATGAGGCATCCAGGTAGTTATATTGTTCCAGTGGCCTGATATCGATAGCTGGGCGCAGGCAGGAGACGTCTATCGTCCTCCTGCCTGTCAGGCTACTCTAGACTCGTACCTAGAGGCCGAGAACTCGACTTGGATCATCAGACGGCTCGTGGTTTTACCAGCAGCAACACGATCCCGCCGACGAGGGCAAGCACTCCTGCGATTGGCGGCACAAAGTGGCTAACCGTGGTTTCAAAGTGCATTCCGAGGACATTGAGTGGCTTTCCCGGCGTCGTGAAGGTGATGCCTGAGTATGCGAGCACAACAATGCCCACTGTGACCAGCAGGACACCCATAATGGTCTTTGTGTTCATAAATGAGTGTCTCCAAATTAACTTATGGAATTGACGGGCTCATGGGGCGGTCATTTTCTCGACCGGCTTTGTAAGCACTGCCCGCAGTTTTGTTCACGCACATGTCGGTGGCGATACCTCAAATTAATTCATTGAAGGGCACAGGGGGCACATCTCCCATAAGAGCGCCCACTAAATTAGTAGTTTAACCGGACTACGTGAGTTGAGGATCGGGGATTCCCTGATCGTCGAAGCTGATTAGGTTCCAACTGGTCCCGGGTGGCGCTGTGTGCGGTGCCGCCGCGCGCACAGCGTCATCGGGGCTGCGAGGAGGCTGTCGGACGGTAGTCCTTGTTGGGGCCTTGATGGATCAGATATCGACGCTGCGTTCCAGATGAAGAGGTGAATTACGTCGACCGGATTACGCGACTCCACCGGGGGCAGTCGTTGAACGCGAACGCAGGAGTCGCTGCCCATTGGGGGGCGGGAAAATCCAAGGGCGCGTCAGCGCTCGTTAACCTAGCCTCCAGGCGCTGCACGCCTGTCAGGACCGTGGTTGCGAAGAACGCCTTCCCACTGGCACGAAAAATGCTGGCAGCGATAACGGCGGACGCTTACGAATAGGCTCAATAGGCGATCGATAGGGCGGCGGCGAATACGGATTAGAATGCGCCGCGCACCGTGGGCATTTGGGTTCAAGGGCGTCGTTTGTGGCGCCTGGTGGTCCGCGAGTAATTGTGTGATGCGTCATATTGTATTCCCTTCGTTTAAAAATGATTTATTTAATGGAAAATTGAGTATTTCCCGATGGCGATCAGCGGTGATCGTTACCATCAACTCCCATGCTCTTGCCCGTAATTCTACTTAAACGACGGAAATCGTCTGTGCGCTAGGGAACAGAGAGTCCGGTTTTCTTCGCCGTAAACAATTGCCCTGTTTCTGCCCCAAGGACTGCAGCGCTGCTGCGATTATCGTAATACCGGGAACGATGTCAGTGGCGGGCGGGAAGTCTATGTGCGCCACCGTACCGAACTCGGTTGATCATTCGGATAACCTCGCACTTCGTCGCCAAGAACTTAATCCAGGCGGTCGCTGCGCCGGGTGGGTGTGCGGCCTGAGGGTGGCGGCGGGCAACGATGCTCGATTGGCAATTCCGCCGGTCGGGTTAAACACAGAAGGAGTTTCCTATGAAATGGGATATGGTTGAAGGCAACTGGAGACAGTTCAAGGGAAAGGTCAAGGCTCAGTGGGGAAAACTGACGGACGAGCAACTCGATGTAATTGCCGGTAAACGTACTGAGCTTTCTGGAAAGATTCAGAAGGTCTACGGCGTCACCAAGGAAGAGGCCGAGAAGCAGATCAAGCGCTTTGAGGAATCCAACAAGGACTACCGTCCGAAGAGTTCCGAGAGTACCCACTGACCCGATTATACGTAGTGCGCGGCGTCGAGCCGCGCACTACCTTGAACGGGACATACAGGAACGGGGAAGGAAATTCAGCATGGTGCGTATAATCGACCGTTTTTCAACCCCATCTCCTGTCGACCGAGGCGGCGGCGAAGGCGATGCCGCGTATTGCAAAGCGGCCCCGAGCCGAGAGATCACGGCCGCGCTAGGTATTATTGAAAAAGTGTTCGGTGACTACCGCGGTTCAGTGGCGCTGGTGCTCCCCGACGGTAAGACGGTTACCGGCAGGCACGGGGCCCCCTGTCGGGTGGAGCTGCGACAGCTCTACCCGTTGCGCGAGCTGGTCCTGCACCGGGATCCGGTGCGCCTCGGTGAGGCCTATCTTTCCGGGGACATTGAGGTGCATGGCGACATCGAACGCCTGTTCGAGCTGGTAGACTTTCTGGAGGCCAGGGATATGTCCTGGCCGCTGCGTGTTCAGTTGCTGGGGAACGCCTTTCGCCTGCCTCAGGGGACCACGGCGGCCGCCTTCGACCTGCGCGCCGCCAATGACGCGCGGCACAACTCGCGCTGTAGCATCGCCCATCACTACGACATTTCCAATGACTTTTATAAGCTGTGGCTCGACCCGGAAATGGTCTATTCCTGCGCCTATTTCAAGGATCCGGCGCAGACCCTGGCGCAAGCCCAGCGGGATAAGCTCGACTACATTTGCCGAAAACTGCGGCTGGCCCCCGGGCAGCACCTGCTCGACATCGGTTGCGGCTGGGGGGGCCTGGTGAGCTGGGCGGCCCGCCACTACGGCGTGAAGGCGCACGGCATCACCCTCAGCGAGCAACAGTATGAATACGCCCGCGAGCGTATCCGGCGCGAGGGTCTGGACGACGGGCGGGTATGCATAGAGCTGCGCGATTACCACGACTTGCCGCCCAAAGCCTGCTATGAACGCATCGTGAGCGTCGGGATGTTCGAGCACATCGGCATCGCCAACTTCCCCGCTTACTTCGACATCGTCCGCGGCGCTCTGCGACCGGGGGGATTGTTCCTCAATCACGGTGTCTCCAGCGACGGCGGCTGGGAACCGGGTGCCACGGTGCGTTTTATCAATCGTTACGTATTCCCGGACGCCGAGCTGTCCCCCATCAGCGGGGTGTGCGCCGCCATGGAACGGGCGGGCTTCGAGCTGATCGACATTGAAGGGCTGCGGACCCACTATGTCCTAACGCTGAGGCGCTGGGTCGCCGCCCTGGAGAAGCACCGTGAGGAAGCGGTCACCTTGGTGGGGGAATCCGTCTATCGCTTATGGCGTCTGTACATGGCGGGCTCCGCCCATTGCTTCGAGCGTGGCACATGCGGGATCTATCAAGTGCTCGCCGGTGGAGTCAGACAACCCCTGGTTACCCCGCTACGCCGGGATGACCTGTACCGATAGCCCCCGCGGGTAACCCAGGTCCTTTCGAGAAGGCCTGCGCGCTGCTGCGACCCGCCGTGATGATTATCTCAGCGTTTACGTGAACGATCTCCGAAGGGTACTCGATATAGACGCGATTCGCGGCGAGAATATGCGAATTGGGGGAGATGCTCTGGGTTGTGTTGGGCGGCCATTATTGGCGCCGGATGGCCGAGCACCATGGGTTGAATCTCACGGTTGTGAACGAAGCCGTCGCGCCGACCTTGCGCTTCATGACGGTCGCTTGGGACGGTCAGATTCGCATGGATCGGTCTTCGCCCTACGCAGTGCGGAGTTCGATCGATCCTAAAAAACTGCTTCGACATCGCCGCCTCGTGGAGGAAGCACAGAGGATCGTCGTGCTGCCCTGGCGGTACCAACGCTGCATGATAGGATTTCGCCTGGGACAAAGGTAACGGAGAGACGGTGAGCGAACAAAGACCAATCAGTCCCTCGGACAAGCGTCTGTCATCCACGGCCGTGGAGGGGTTCGATTCCCTGGCCGAGCTTGCCCTGGATATGCGTTCATCGTGGAATCACGCCACCGACCAAGTATGGCGGAAGCTGGTCGGCGCTACAAGCGGCTATGCCTATGGCGTCGGCGTGCCTGCAGCCCGTCCGGCGACGGACTATACGGTACGACTCGTGCCGCACCGTCATGACGCCGCGATTCCTCTGGAAGCCCCCCACATCCTATGGCAACGGTCATCTTCTACCGAAGGGCAAGAGAATGAACAAAAGATATACAACGAAATTGCCGCTGAGTCGGGAGACTGGAGGACAATCAAAGGGCCAGACGTCATCCGTGTCATCAGACCCGGTCAAGGGAAGTTCTCGGGCGTGCGCCGCGGGCATTCCGCCGGAACGTCCACTGCATGATTGTGTCGCAGACGTCTGCGAACACACTGACGTTCGCACGGGCGTTCCCTTACCCTTAAGACCCCATGACTCTGAGGGAGGAGTCAACTTTGCCCTATTTAGCCGTCACGCCTGCCGAATTCGTCTGGAGTTGTTTGATCAACCGCAAGACCCAGCGCCGGCAAGGCTGATTGATCTCGATCCCGCACGCAACCGCACGGGTGATGTCTGGCACGTATGGCTTGAAGGCATTCGTCCCGGCCAACTCTATGCCTACCGGGTGGATGGTCCGTATCAACCCAGGGAAGGGCATCGTTTCAATGTCCACAAGTTGCTCCTGGACCCCTTCGCGACAGCGATCTCGCAGTTGGCCAACTGGGATTTCGGGCCGGCCCGCGGGTACGACCCGTCTGCGCTGGAGCAAGACTTGGTCAGTTCGAAAGACGATGATGCCGGCGCCATGCCGAAATGCGTGTTCACTCATGAGCACTTCGACTGGCATGACGACCGGCCGCTGCGACACCCCTGGTCAAAAACGGTGATTTATGAAACTCATGTCCGCGGCTTTACCGTTCATCCCAACTCCGGCGTGGAGCATCCCGGCACCTACCGTGGCCTGATGGAAAAGATCCCCTATTTGAAAGAGTTGGGCGTGACGGCGGTGGAATTGATGCCCGTACACGAGTTCAACGATGCCCAGGTACCCCGGGTCAACCCCCAAACCGGCAAGCCCCTGAGAAATTACTTGGGGTACGATCCAGTAGCCTTCTTTGCGCCGAAGGCGTCCTACAGCAGTGCCGGAGGCCTCGGTCAACAGACGCTGGAGTTCAAGGAGTTGGTCCGGGCGCTCCATCAAGGTGGAATCGAAGTGATATTGGATGTCGTATTCAATGCTGATGGGCCTTCATTGTAATTGACTGGTAATTGACTGAGATCAATGTTGAATCCATCACAAGTATCGTTCAATAGGGTGGCTTTGTAGGTTGTGAGGCTAATCAGGCAACAGATATCGCTGGCCTGCCCTGCGGGTAGTGTCATCGTCAGCTCATAACAGGCGAGGATAGAATAATGCTCGTAACTATCGCAATCATCTTGATTGTACTATGGCTGCTTGGCTTGATCACCTCCTACACCATGGGTGGAATGATTCATATTCTTTTGGTCGTCGCTGTCGTGGTGCTTTTGATTCGTGTCATTCAAGGCCGCCGAATCGTCTAGCGGTCTTGAAGGTTCCGGCTCAACCCGATCCGAAGCGAGAAGGAGGCAATGGCGCGCACTTTTGTGCGGCGGCATCAGTAAGCAGGGTGCCCCGATGTCGCCCGCAACTATCAAGCAAGCAAGGCTATGTTCGATAACGCACAGACCCACCGGGTCTTTCAGTGTAAACATGGACTTAGATTCATCTTTCAGATTCGCCAGGGTTGATTCTGAAGGGCGATGATATACAGGGAAGGCAGTGTGCAGGGACGAAGAGGTGCTGGGACGCACTAACTGCCGCGAAGCGCAGGGATGCGCGATAGCGGCCATATTAGTGGCGCCGTTGCCGGGGGGATATTCGAAATTCATGCCCACCCTCTCGTTGCGCGCTCAGTAACAAGCAAGAGCGATAAAAAATCAAAAAATAAATCACTATGAGGTCGACGCAGGGTCAACACCAGAATCTCTTGACGCTCGTCAATATTGTCCTCGCAATCACCCTGCTGATCCCGTCTGCCAGCTACGCCGCGGATCCACAACCTGACACCAAGGCGCCCGCGACATCCGCCCCGCCGAGCCCGGCGCTTGATTCCAAGTCGCAGAAGGCCGCCCCGACGGCATTTGCCGCCGCCCAGCCCAAGCCGGTGTTGCACTGGGGGGTCGGTAAAGCCAAGAGCTACTGGGTGCCGGCATCCGAGATCTTTGGCTTCGATTTCCTGCTGACTCAGTTCAACCGCCACTTCGTCGATTCTGAGGCCTATGGCTCCGACGCGTCGTCGATCTGGGATAATCTGAACAGCAAGTGGGTCGTTGATACCGACCCGTTCGCCGTCAACCAATTCATGCATCCGTATCAGGGGTCCCTGTACCACGGATTCGCCCGCTCGGCCGGTATTGGTTTCTGGGGTTCGCTCGGCTATACGACCGCCGGCAGCGTACTCTGGGAGATCGCGGGAGAGCGCACCAAACCCTCGATCAACGATCAGGTGGCGAGCGGCATCGGGGGCAGCCTGCTCGGCGAACCGCTGTTCCGCATCGCCAGCCTGTTGCTGGAAAGCGGCGGCGGAAACCCAAGTATCTGGCGCGAGTTGGGGGCGGCGGCGATATCGCCGTCCATCGGGTTAAACCGCTTTGCCTTCGGCAGTCGCTTCGACGGGGTATTCCGCAGCCACGCCCCTGCCGTCTACACGCGCATAGAACTCGGTGCGAGCCTCAACTCTTTCGTGCATTCGAACGTGAACCGGGATCTGGAATTCAGCGGGCCGCCGATCGGGCAGAAGTTCGACCGGCATGAGGCAGACCTGGATTTCACCATGGCCTATGGGCTCCCCGGAAAACCGGGATACAGCTACAAACGTCCGTTCGACTACTTCGACTTCGAGTTCAGGGCGTCCACAGCCAGCATTTTTGAAAACATCCTGAGTCGCGGTCTTCTGTACGGCACGGACTACGCGGTCGGCGACAACTATCGCGGCGTGTGGGGCCTGTACGGGAGCTACGATTACATCGCACCGCAAGTCTTCCGCGTATCGAGCACGGCTGCCTCAGTGGGCACCACCGGCCAGTTATGGCTGTCTCGCGCGGTGGCCGTTCAGGGTTCGGCGCTAAGCGGCGTGGGTTATGGTGCCGCCGGGACCATTCGCGCCAGTGGAATCGGCGGTCCCGCCGCCAATGGTGGCGGCGAACGCGACTATCACTACGGCATCACGCCCCAGGGCCTTGTTGCGCTTCGTCTGATATTGGGGGACCGTGCTTCGATCGACATGTCGGCGCGCGATTATTATGTCAGCCAGTTTGGCGGAACCGAGAGCAGTGGCACGGAAAACATAAGCCGTCTCGACATCTCGTTTACTCTGCGCGTCTACAAGTTGCACGGCATCACCTTGAGGTACGTTGAGTCCCACCGAGATGCGCGATATGGGATCCGGAATCCTACCCACCAGAGCGTCGGAACCGTGAGCATCGTCTATTCGTTTCTGGGGCAGACCCGGTTCGGCGCCGTGGACTGGCGCACTGCCGCCGCTGGTGGCCCTTGAATCCAGGAGGCATGCGCCAGGCACTTCAGTGCCCGCAGCGCTGTTCAGCCGTTCGCCACATATGAGTGTGCTATGCGAGGATTCCATCATTGTGTCTCAACCGTGCTGGTCGCCTTGTTGAGCCTGTGCCCGGCCACCGCCGCGGCAGGCAATGACCCCGATTTATTGACGGCTGACGTTCTGACCGGCGTTATTCCGGTAACCGGCCTCGCAGTCGCCTATTTCTCGGGCGATACCCAGGGCGAGAAGCAATGGCTGCGCAACGCCGGGGTGAGCCTGGTGGTTACGTCGGCCCTGAAACTCGCATTCAACCAAACCGGCCTGGGTAAGCGGCCCAACGGCGATCCTTATAGTTTTCCCTCCGGACATGAGGCATTCGTGATGTCCGGCGCGGTGTTCCTGGGCGAGCGCTATGGCTGGAAGTGGGGCCTCCCCGCATATCTGGGGGCCGCCTACGTCGGGTACGTTCGAGTCGACGAAGGCAAGCATCACTGGCGCGATATCATCGCCAGTACGCTACTGTCCTATGGCGTGGGCTTGCTCACGGTTACGCCGGAACACGCGATCCACCTGGCGCCGGTCATTGGGCCCGATTTCCTCGGCTTGCGCTGGGAGCGCTCGTTCTGAAATCCGTACCCTAGCCAGTCCGAGTGAGATTTCGGCATGGTACCCGCTAGTCGATGACCCTTGATGGGAATTGACTGAGATCAATGATGATAGGCTCCAAGGCGTGGTCTAATTGAGCCTATTCGTGGGGTTCGATGCCACGGAATACGGAGCGGTCGATGTTGCTGACCTCAGGTGGGAGTAACCGGTAGCGGTCTCTGCGGTTCGGGTCTTGTACTGGTTATAACAGAGGAGGATGGAAAAATGCTCATGACTCTTGCAATCATTCTGATTGTTCTATGGCTGCTTGGCTTAGTCACCTCGTACACCATGGGTGGATTCATTCATATTCTTTTGGTCATCGCCGTCGTGGTGATTGTGGTTCGTATCATCCAAGGCCGTCGGGTCGTGTAGCCAATACAGGGGAACAGCATAGTTAGTGCGGGCATGATTACTTCCCGCTCCCTCCGGGACAGGGGGGTGCACTCGATGTCTATTATGTATCGGTCGAGCCACCAATCAGGGTCATTCCCGATTTCCTCAACCTCGGCTCAATTCGTGAGATTTAGCCCATGAACACCAATACGCTCTCGCCGGAACTGCTGTACAAGATGGATGCCTACTGGCGCGCCGCGAACTATCTGTCGGTCGGCCAGATTTATCTGTACGACAATCCACTGCTGAGGCGACCGCTGACGCTGGCGGACGTGAAGCATATGCTGCTGGGACACTGGGGCACGACCCCCGGACAGAACTTCATTTACGTGCACTTGAACCGGGTCATCAAGAAATATGACCTTAACATGATTTATGTGTCAGGTCCCGGGCATGGCGGCCCGGCCGTGGTGGGCAATACTTACCTCGAGGGCACCTACAGTGAGATCTATCCGAATATCAGCCAGGATGAGGCGGGACTGCAGAAGCTTTTCAAGCAGTTTTCATTTCCCGGCGGTATTCCCAGCCACGCCTCGCCGGAATGTCCCGGCTCGATCCACGAGGGTGGCGAGCTAGGCTATTCGCTCAGCCATTCGTTCGGGGCGGTGTTCGATAATCCCAGAGCTGATCGTCGCCTGCGTCGTCGGCGATGGTGAAGCGGAGACGGGCCCCTTGGCGACGGCATGGCAGTCGAACAAGATTTCTCAACCCGATCACCGACGGCGCGGTACTGCCGATCCTGCACCTAAACGGCTACAAGATCAGCAACCCCACCGTCTCGGCCCGCATCGAGCGTGAGGAGTTGGAGCAATTTATCCGTGGCTGCGGCTGGACGCCGTACTTCGTCGAAGGTCACGAGCCGGAGGCGATGCATCAACTCATGGCCGGCTACCTTGGAAAAGGCCATCGAGGACATTCACCAAATCCAGAGCAATGCCCGCCACAACAATGACACCACGCGGCCGCGCTGGCCGATGATCGTCCTTGCCTCACCCAAGGGTTGGACCGGACCCAAGGTGGTCGACGGTCTGCAGATCGAAGGCACCTTCCGTGCGCACCAGGTGCCGCTCTCCGACCCGGCCACCCATCCCGAACACCTCAAGCTGTTGGAAGACTGGCTGAGGAGCTACCGGCCGGAGGAACTCTTCGATGCGCAGGGACGCCTGAAACCAGAACTGGCCGAACTGGCCCCCGAGGGCCAACGCCGCATGGGGGCGAACCCCCATGCCAACGGCGGTATGCTGCTGCGCGATCTGCGCATGCCCGATTTCCGCGATTATGCGGCCGACGTGCCGGTGCCGGGGACGCCCGGCATCGGCGATACCCATGTGCTCGGGACGTTTCCTGCGCGATGTGATGAAGCTTAACGGCGAACAGCGCAATTTCCGGGTCTTCGGTCCGGACGAGACGCTCTCCAACGGCCTGGAGGCGCTGTTTCAAGTGACCCAGCGCCAGTGGGACGCCGCAACCGTGGCAAATGACGAATGGCTCGCGCCCAGCGGGCGCGTGATGGAGATGCTCAGCGAGCACCAATGCGAGGGCTGGCTGGAAGGCTACCTGCTCACCGGACGCCATGGGGTCTTCAATTGCTATGAGGCGTTCATCCACATCATCGATTCGATGTTCAATCAGCACGCCAAGTGGCTGAAGGTCACCGCCCACCTGCCGTGGCGGCGCAAGATCGCCTCGCTGAACTACCTGCTGACCTCCCATGTCTGGCGTCAGGATCACAACGGCTTTACCCACCAGGATCCCGGATTCATTGACCATGTCGTCAACAAGAAGGCCGAGGTGGTGCGGGTGTACTTTCCGCCGGATGCCAACTGCCTGCTGTCGGTGATGGACCACTGTCTTCGCAGCCGCCATTACGTCAACGTGGTGGTCGCGGGAAAACACCCGGCGCCCCAATGGTTGACCATGGACGCCGCCGTCAAGCACTGCAGCGAGGGCATCGGCATCTGGCAGTGGGCCAGTAACGATCAGGGCGGCGCGCCCGATGTGGTCATGGCCTGCTGTGGCGACGTGCCCACGCTGGAGACCCTCGCCGCCGTCTCCATTCTGCGCGAGCACCTGCCCGAGCTGAAGATCCGGGTGGTCAACGTGGTGGACCTCATGAAGCTACAGCCACCGAGCGAACACCCGCACGGCTTGAGCGACATGGATTTCGACGAACTGTTCACCCGGGACAAGCCGGTGATCTTCGCCTACCATGCCTATCCGTGGTTGATCCACCGGCTGACCTACCGCCGCACCAACCACCATAACATCCACGTCCGCGGCTACAAGGAGGAGGGCACCATCACCACGCCCTTTGACATGACGGTGCTCAACGATCTGGATCGCTTCCACCTGGTAATGGACGCCATCGACCGCCTGCCGAAGACCGGTGACCAGGGCATCTACCTGAAACAGCAGCTCAAGGACAAGCTCATCGAGCACAAGCAATACATCGACAAGCACGGCCAGGACCTGCCGGAGATTCGAAATTGGCGATGGAAGGGGTCAAGCGAATGACCGCTGCGCCACTGCAGAAGTCGTTGCGCGCAAGTCGGGTTTGGACTGCAGCAATGCCTAAGTGTAATGAAACAAAGCAAGCGGGCGGCATATATTTTGGGCTGATTGGCGCCTTTCAGTGATATTGTTTATCACTGGAGGGGCTGCGGACAGACCCTTGATTGGGGAGATTAGCTTCGTGCGCTCTCTCGCCATCGCATTGGGAGCTTGACCCATGTATAAGTTCAGACAACTTTGGAGCAATCTGCAGTCGAGCTTTTGGTTTGTGCCGTCGCTGATCGTCATGGCCAACATGGCCTTCGCAGCCGTGATGGTAGAAGTAGACTCCGCTGGGAGCGACCGATGGCTGAGCCAATGGCCACGGCTGTTTGGGGTGGGAGCGGATGGGGCGCGGGCGATGCTGTCGACCCTAGCAGGTTCGATGATGTCCATTATGGGCATTACCTTCTCCATGACCTTGGTTGCGTTGGCTCTGGCTTCTAGCCAAAACACCTCGCGCATTCTGAGGACCTTCATGAGCAGCCGCGTCACGCAGGTCACGCTCGGGATTTTCTCCGCCATTTTCGCCTATTGCCTGATCGTTTTGCGCACCGTCCGCAGCGGCGATGTGGAGTTCGTGCCGAGCCTGGCGTCGTTCTTTGCGTTTGTGCAGGCGCTCGGCGGCATCGGCGTCCTGGTTTTCTTTATTCATCACATCGCCTCGTCGATCCAGGCGTCCAGCATCATCGCCTCGATAGCTCAGGATACCATCGGAGTCCATTGAGCGACTGTTTCCGGAAAGACTGGGGCACGGGCCAGATGAAGATGAGGACCAGGATCAGGTGCTTAAGTCTGTGGAAGAGATGAGCTGGTATCCAGTGCCAGCAGAGGCTGAACGGCTACATTCAAAGCGTGGATAATGAAGCGCTGCTGCGCCTGGCGCGGGACAGGAAGACCGTGGTACGCATGGAGCGCGGCATCGGCACGTTCGTTGTCCAAAATACCGCATTGGCCTCGCTTGCTCTGGAAGAGCCGCCGGATCAAGAGACGATCGACGACATGAATGGCGCTTATAGCGTTGGCCGCTATCGCACAGTCGAACAGGACCCTGCTTTCGGCATCCGGCAGCTCGTGGATATGGCCTTGAAGGCAATTTCGCCCGGTATCAACGACACCTCGACAGCGGTGATGTGCATTGATTACCTGACGGCGATTCTGGCGCAGCTGGCGCCCCGGAAATTCCCTGCATTGCAACGCTACGAGGGGGACGAACTGCGCGTAATCACGATAGCCCCGACATTTGAAGGTCTGCTGTCTGAGGCCTTCGACCAGATCAGGGGCAGCGCCGGAGGCAATGTCGCTATCATGGCGCGCATGCTCAGCGCCCTCGAGACGCTGATCGATCTCACGGATCGCCCACGCCGGCGGCGGGCGATCCGTGACCAGGTGCAGTGGCTTGCAGAGCTGGCCGGGCGCACCATCGAATCCAAACATGAACGCGAGCGGATTGCAAAGCGGCTCATGGATGTGCGCGCAGCGCTCGAGGCCCAGCTTGCTGTGAACGCTGGAGAAGAGAGGGGGTAGCGTTATGAAGCCCGACCGTGAAATGGAGAGGAAAACCCATTTGGAGAATTGGGGCGTGAGCGTTACATTGCAAGGCGGGAAGACGCAGCTCTTTTGTGGCGAGGCAGAATTCACCGGTCAGCGGTTGTCTGCAATGCGGTTCGGGTTCGGCGCTTACCTTGAGAGTGCGGTGGGCAAGTACCGAAGCACGAACCGCGATCCAGCGGTTCCGAGCGAGCGTGTTCCCGCGCAACCATTGGCTCGTAGTGGTCATAACCTGTTTCTGAAAGCAGTGTTGCTCGGTTCTGTGTGCTGTTTTCTGCCATTGACGGTCATGGCGAAGGAACCCGTCGGAAAGGCCGGCGAAGCGCGGAAGCTACCCGCACCCGCCAAAGAAGATCGCTCCTTGGCACCCGCAAAGGTGGACGTAAAACCGCTCGCACACGACGAAGAGATCCGCAAGCGACTTCAGCGTGTTCTGGATGCCACCGACTGGTTCACCGACCCACAAGTCCGGGTCGAAGAAGGCGTCGTCTTTCTCAATGGCAAGGTGGAGTCCGATGAGCTGAAGAAATGGGCTGGCGATCTAGCGCACAACACGCAGGATGTTGTCGCCGTGGCCAACCGGATGCAGGTGACCCAGCAGTCTGTATGGGATTTCCGCCAAGCGTGGAGCGGCGTAAGGCTATTATGGCGCGACTTCATCCGCGCGCTGCCCTTCCTTGTTTTTGCACTGCTCATTCTGGCGCTGTCGGTTGGGAGTGCCCTGCTGACAATTCGCAGCCTCCAATCGATGCTGCGCCGGCGGATTCGGACCAAACTCCTGCAAAATGTGATTGCGCGTGCGGCGGGCGGACTCGTTGTCATCTGTGGCGTCTATCTCATTCTGAGAGTCTCCGGCCTGACGCAACTGGCTTTGACGCTGGTCGGCGGAACCGGTCTGGTCGGTCTGATCATTGGTATCGCATTTCGGGACATCACCGAGAATTTCCTGGCCAGCATCTTTCTCAGCATGCAGCCACCGTTTGAGACCGGTGACTTGGCCGAGATTGCCGGCGTGACCGGCTACGTGCAGCAGTTGAACATGCGCACCACGATCTTGATGACCCTCGCGGGAAATCTCGTGCAGATCCCGAATGCCAGCGTTTACAAGAGCACCCTCAGCAACTTTACTACCAATGCCAACCGGCGCGAGGACTTTGTTGTCGGAATCGGCTACGATGATGCCATCAACGAGGCTCAGGAGATTGCACGAGGGGTCTTGGTGGATCATCCGGCGGTTCTGAACGATCCCGAGCCCGCAGTGTTGGCGGACAGTCTGGGGACGTCTACCGTCAACCTGCGCGTCTACTTTTGGATTAACGGCCGCGAACACAGTTGGTTGAAAGTGCGGTCTTCTGTGATCCGGCTGGTGAAACGTGCCTTTCAGGAACATGACATCTCGATGCCTGACGAGGCCAGGGAGATCGTTTTCCCGCAGGGTATCCCCGTCACCATGTTCGAGGGGAAGCCGGCAGAGGGGCGCGCTGCTGCGCAGGGGAAACGGGTCTCCGCTGAAGGGCGGCATGAAGAACTGGAGGTGGTGTCCACGAAAGCGGAAGCCGGCTTATATAGCGAGGCCACCGTTATCGAGGAACAGGCACGGCAGGCACAACCGCTAAAGGAAGGGGAGAATCTATTGCCGGGTGCTTCCGTAACCCTCGCCAAGAAACAGCCGAAAGAACCAAATCCTTAGCGAAAACGCACATGAGCAACACCACCTCGTGTCCCCCACCGAACACAGCAACGTTGGAGATCTCCAGTTCGTAGGAGAAAGAGAAGGCATAGTGTTATGAAAACGAACAGAGAAGTGCCAGGTAACGTCGGTTTTTCGAATTTCGGCGTGGTCGTCTCGGTTCGCGGCAGCGTCGTAGATATACGGTTCGAGGAACTGCTGCCGGCGATCTATACGATTTTGCGCGCGGGAGTGGAGAAACAGATCGTAGTCGAGGTGCTGGCGCAACTGGATGCTCATCGCGTGCGGGGGATTGCGTTGACGCCAACCCAGGGCCTGGCCCGTGGAATGGCAGTGGAGGACACGGGCGGCCCGTTACAGGCGCCGGTGGGTAAAGGCGTTCTGTCGCGCATGTTCGACGTATTTGGCAATGCGATAGACCGCTTGCCGGCGCCGGTGGATGTGCAATGGCGCACAGTGCATAGTGCGCCGCCCGCCTTAGCGAGAAGATCCACCAAATCAGAGATCTTCGAGACCGGGATCAAGATCATTGATGTGCTGATGCCGCTGGAGCGTGGCGGCAAGGCGGGTCTTTTCGGCGGGGCGGGTGTCGGCAAGACGGTGCTGCTCACCGAGATGATTCATAACATGGTAGGACAACACGAAGGTGTGAGTATCTTTTGCGGTATCGGCGAGCGCTGTCGCGAAGGCGAGGAGTTGTACCGCGAAATGAAGGAAGCCGGTGTATTGGAAAATATGGTGATGGTGTTCGGTCAGATGAACGAACCGCCGGGTGCCCGTTTCCGTGTCGGCCATGCCGCGTTGACCATGGCCGAGTATTTCCGGGACGATGAGCGGCGCGATGTGTTGCTCCTCATAGACAATATCTTCAGGTTTATCCAGGCCGGCGCGGAGGTGTCCGGCTTGATGGGGCAGATGCCGTCCCGTTTGGGGTATCAGCCCACCATGGGCACCGAGCTATCGCAGCTGGAAGAGCGCATCGCCAACACCAAGAGCGGCGCCATCACCTCGATCCAGGCGGTCTATGTGCCGGCGGACGATTTCACTGACCCGGCGGCGGTACACACTTTCTCACATCTCTCCGCGTCCATCGTGCTGTCGCGCAAGCGGGCCAGTGAAGGGCTGTATCCTGCCATCGATCCGCTTCAGTCCAGTTCTAAAATGGCCACGCCGGGAATTGTCGGGAAACGGCATTATCGGCTGGCCCAGGAGATCCGGCGCACGCTGGCGCAATACACGGATCTCAAGGACATCATCGCTATGCTCGGTCTGGAACAGCTTTCGCCTCAGGACCGCAACGTGGTCGCCCGCGCTCGCCGGCTGGAGCGCTTTCTCACTCAGCCGTTTTTTACCACCGAACAATTCACTGGCCTGAAAGGCAAGCTGGTCAGCCTCGAACAGACGTTGGACGGCTGTGAGCGCATCCTCCGCGATGAGTTCAAGGACTACCCGGAGAGTGCGCTCTACATGATAGGGGAGATTGGCGAAGCCAAGGAAAAGGAGAACTCTGATCCGCAATCCAAGACGGAGGTCGAACATGCCACAGCTGCCAAGCATGCATCTTAAGATTCTCCTGCCATTCGGCATTTTCGCCGAGAAGACCGGTGTGGCGAGAATCGTTGCGGAGACCATCAATGGCATGTTCGGACTCCTGCCCCAGCGGCTCGACTGTGTGGCAGCGCTGACACCTGGCATTCTGATCTATGAGACCCAAGCGGAGGGTGAGGTCTACGTGGCGGTGGATGAGGGCGTCTTGGTAAAGACCGGCACGGACGTACTGGTTTCCGTGCATCGGGCGCTGAGTGGAGTCGACCTGGGCCTATTGCGCGATGCGGTTGAGCAGGAGTTTCTGACGCTGGACGAGCACGAGAAAATCCTGCGATCGGCGTTGGAGAAAATGGAAAGCGATTTCATCCGACGCATGGCGGCGTTTCATAATGAGTGACGAACCCCAAACCAAGCCCGTGAAGACGAAGGGAACGCTGAGCGAGGAGGTCGGCGCGAAGGCTAAGCGCAAGCTTAAGGCGCAGCGCAACCCCGCGCCGGGTGTCTGGTTTGGCCTCGGCATGATGGGGATTATCGGCTGGTCCGTGGCTATACCGACGCTGTTAGGCGCGGCGCTCGGGCTATGGTTGGACCATAATTATCCTGGCGGACGTTCCTGGACACTGGTGCTGCTGGTGGCCGGGCTGACGATCGGCTGTTTGAATGCATGGCATTGGGTCACCCGGGAAGACAGGGCCATGCGGGAAGAACAGGAGGATAAGGATGAATGAATGGGTGACACTGGCGCTGGCATTGGGTGCGGGACTGGTGCTCGGCGCAGTGTTCTTTGGTGGCCTGTGGTGGACGGTGCGCAGGGGTGTATCGTCGAAACGACCGGCACTTTTATTCCTGGGTAGCTTGCTGTTGCGGACCGTCGTAGTCGTCTCTGGGTTTTATATTGTTTCAGATGGTCATTGGCAGTCGCTGCTGGCTTGTCTGCTCGGATTTACCATTGCGCGTTTCATCGTGACCCGAATTGCCGGCCCGCCGCTCGAACACTACGACTCGCCAGCGAAGGAGTCCGGTCATGCACCTTAGTCCCGACGAGATCATCTTCTGGCAATATGGTTTTATCAAGCTTAACGCCACCATTGTCTTCACTTGGGGGGTTATGTTAGTGCTGGCCGTGGGCGCGAAGCTCATTACGCGAAAACTTTCCATCGGTCTGAAACGGGCCCGCTGGCAAAATCTTCTGGAAATCATCGTCATCGCCATCATGCAACAGATTGAAGACGTCGGCCTGAGTCAGCCGAGAAAATATCTGAGCTTTCTGGCTACGCTCTTGCTGTTTCTCGCCATGGCCGCCCTGTGCACCATTTTGCCCGGCTATCAGCCGCCGACCGGTTCGCTGTCAACCACGGCGGGGCTGGCCCTGTGTGTATTTGTGGCCGTGCCGCTGTTCGGTATCGGAGAGCAGGGTGTTGGGGGCTACCTCAAGTCGTATGTGAAGCCGACATTTTTCATGTTGCCGTTTAACATCATCAGTGAACTTTCGCGCACGCTGGCCATGGCCGTGCGCCTGTTCGGAAATATGATGAGCGGATCTATGATCATCGCTATTCTGCTCAGCATCACGCCCCTGATCTTCCCGATCATCATGACCGCGCTCGGTCTTCTTACAGGCATGGTGCAGGCCTATATATTCTTTATTCTGGCTGCGGTATACATCGCGGCGGCCACGCGAGTGCGCACGCCAAGACCTGAGGAAAAACAGTGAAGAATGCACGACAACAAAAGAAGGAGACACCATGGATAACATGACGATCATAGCGGTGGCATCCATTGTCACCGCCGGATTACCACCGCCTTCGGCACCATGGCCCCGGCACTGGGCGAGGGCAAGGCGGTCTCAACCGCGCTGACGTCACTGGCCCAGCAACCCGATGCGTCCGCCACCATTACCAGGACCCTGTTCGTGGGGTTGGCGATGATCGAGTCCACGGCGATTTACTGCTTCGTGGTCACGATGATCCTGATCTTTGCCAATCCTTTTTGGAACAACGTGATCGCGCAAACCGCCGGAAAATAATCTCATGCTGATCGACTGGTTCACCGTCGCTGCGCAGGTGGTCAATTTCCTGATCCTGGTGTGGCTGCTGAAACGATTTCTCTACAAGCCTATCCTCAGGGCCATTGACGCGCGGGAGCAGGAGATCGCGGCGACGCTCGCGGACGCCGAGGCAAAAAAGGCCGAAGCCCAAAAGGAGCGCGATGAGTTCCAGCATAGGAATGAGACGTTCGACGAGCAGCGCACCGCTCTTTTGAGGCAGGCAACGGACGAGGCAACAGGTGAACGTGAGCGATTGCTGGATCAAGCGCGTCAGGATTCTGAGGCCCTGCGTACCGAAAGGCAAGGCGCCTTGCAGCGAGAACAACAACACCTGAATGCCGAAATCGCCCGCCGTACCCGGGAGGAAGTGTTTGCCATTGCGAACAAGACACTAACCGACCTGGCGGGGATAAGTCTGGAAGCGCGCATAACCGAAGTCTTTGCGCGCCGCCTACGAGCGCTTGACGATGATGAGAAGGAAGATCTCGCCAAGGCCATTGAAACAATATGCGAGCCTGTGCTCGTGCGCAGCGCCTTCGAACTGCCTGCCGAGCAACGCGCGGCAATTCAAACCGCGCTCAATGCTGCCTTTTCGTCGGAATCCCGGTCCGGTTCGACACCGTACCGGACGTGATCAGTGGCATCGAACTCAGCGCCAAGGGACGCAAGATCGCCTGGAGCATCGAAGATTACCTCGGGTCACTGGAGAAGAGGGTTGGCGAGTTGCTGGAGCCGTCCAGCCCGCGAGCCAAAACCGAGCTTGAGCCGAACTCCGGTGCGCAAACTGCCGCGCGCGAGAAGCCGGAATGAACGCGCCCCCTGATTCATTGCGAAGTGCCTTTGACGGGGCGTTTACTGGCCTGAGCCAGGCGCGCGAAAGCTTCAAGGCGCGGCTGGCCATGCAGGAGGTAGGCACGATCACCAGCGTGTCCACGGGCATCGCCCGGATCTCCGGACTTCCTGGCGTGGGTGTGGATGAGCTGGTGAAATGTCCCGGCGGCGTGTTCGGCATCGCGTTCAACGTGGATGAGGAAGAGGTCGGCGTGGTACTGCTGGGCGAATACTGGCATCTGCGCGCTGGCGACGAAGTTAAACGCACGGGCCGGGTGATGGATGTAGCAGTGGGCGACGGTCTGCTGGGCCGCGTGATTGACCCGCTCGGTCGGCCGCTTGATGGTCATGGGCCGGTGCATGCCAGCGCGAGCCTGCCCATCGAGCGTCCCGCGCCGCCGATCATGGACCGGGCGCCCGTGCGTGTGCCTCTGCAGACAGGTCTCAAGGTGGTCGATGCACTTATCCCCATCGGACGCGGACAGCGTGAGTTGATTCTGGGTGACCGGCAGACGGGAAAAAGCGCCATGGCGATCGACACCATTCTCAATCAGCGCGGTAAGGATGTTCTGTGCGTCTATTGCGCCATCGGTCAGCGCGCGTCCGCCGTTGCGAAGGCCGTGTCTATTTTGCGGGAGAAGCGGGCGATGGATTACACGGTCGCCGTCGTGACCGAGGGCAACGAAGCACCGGGCCTTGCCTACATCGCGCCGTACGCCGCCACGAGTATCGCTGAACATTTTATGGAACGGGGTTGCGACGTGCTCATCGTTTATGACGATCTTACCCATCACGCCCGGGCCTATCGCGAGCTGTCCCTGCTGCTGCGCCGGCCACCCGGACGCGAAGCCTTCCCCGGTGATATTTTTTATATACATTCGCGACTGCTGGAACGGGCGACGCATCTACGCGCGGGGCGGGGCGGTGGTTCGCTTACCGCGCTGCCCATCATCGAGACGGAGGCGCAGGATATTTCCGCCTACATCCCGACCAATCTGATTTCCATCACCGACGGGCAGATATATCTCTCGCCATCACTGTTCGATTTGGGGGTGCTGCCTGCTGTCGATGTTGGAAAATCCGTTTCGCGCGTCGGCGGAAAGGCGCAGCGGGCGGTCTACCGCGCGGTGGCGGGCGACCTCAAGCTCGGCTACGCGCAGTTCGAGGAACTCGAAAGCTTTGCGCGGTTCGGCGCCCGCCTGGATGAGGATACCCGCAAGATTATCGAGCATGGACGACGCATCCGGGCCTGTCTCAAGCAGCCGGAATTCGCCCCGGTGTCTGTGGCGGCCCAGATCACCATCCTGCTGGCGTTGACCGGGGAACTGTTTGACGGCGTGCCGCTGGAGTGGATGACGGATGCCGAGCAGGCCGTGCGCAAGGCGGCGGAGGAGATCCCGGAGGAGCTAAGCGCGCGATTGGATGGCCCCCAAAAATTGAGCGATGAGGATCGTGACACTATCATCGACATCGCTCGATTGGCGCTGGCTCCTTTCCAATCAGAGGCCAGGTCCAAGGCGGCACTCAGGGCGCTGTCATGAGCGACACCGCAGCGAGCCTGCGCCGCAAGATCTCCAGCGCCGGCGATCTCCAATCTGTCGTGCGCACCATGAAAGCCCTGGCCGCGTCCAGTATCAGTCAATATGAGCAATCGGTGCATGCCCTGGGCGACTACTATCGCACGGTGGAGCTGGGCTTGAGTCTGTGTTTCAGGGAAATAGGTTCGATAGCATCGACGCCGGGCGCGAGCAGACGGATGGAGGCGGGTAGGGTTGGGGCCGTGGTGTTTGGTTCAGACCAGGGATTGGTGGGTCAGTTTAATGATGTGGTGGGTCAATATGCCCTCATGACGCTCTCAGCCTTGCCGGGCGAATTCCGGGTCTGGGCCGTCGGAGAGCGTGTTCACGCATATCTGCAAGACGCGCAGTTGGCGAATGCCGGGTCGGCGTTGATGGGACTCTTTAACGTGCCCAACTCCGTCAAGGCCATCATCCCGCTGGTCGGGCAGATTCTTGTGGAAAGCGAGATGCACCGCAGCCAGGGTGATATCACCGAACTCTACCTCTTTTACAATCGCCCCATCTCCCAAGCAGGTTATACGCCCGTCAGTCAGCGATTGTTACCCTTGGACGAAAGCTGGCGTCGCACGGTGGCCGAACGCCCCTGGCCGACGGCAAACCTGCCCGAGGTGATGGGTGGCGGCACCGCCACCTTGCAGGCACTGATCCGTGAATATCTTTTCGTATCCCTGTTCCGGGCCTGCGCCGAATCCCTTGCCAGCGAGAACGCCAGCCGTCTCGCAGCGATGCAACGTGCCGACAAGAATATCGATGAACTTCTGGAGGGGCTTAACGGCACATTCCACCGTATGCGCCAGAGTGACATAGACGAGGAACTATTCGATGTAATCGCTGGCTTTGAGGCGCTGGTGGGCGCGCAAAATTGATCATAAGGAGCTGCGCGTGCGGGGTCAAGAAAAGAGGTACGCCCCGACGGCGTTAGACACGATGATGAACAATGAACAGGATAGTGTTCTTTTATCCCAGATCAGCATTTACCGATTGCCGGTCCTTTAGCCACGTGCTGCCTATACCAAGCAGTGCCATTGGCGCGATAAGCGCATCGAACGTAAGCAGCCTATTGCCAGGCAATGGCAGGACTTTCCGGAAATACGGAACGGGTACCGGAACTAATGTTATAGGAATCGTAGAAGGATAAAGCATGGGCGGTTGTGAACCTTTGGATTTCCTAGGCCTTAACAGCAAGCGAATCGTGAACACCTGCGATCACGGTCGCGGCACAGTTCCCGGAGGGGAGATGAGCTTCTTTTCCCTGATCAGCATCCTGATCTCGCTCGCAGGGGTCTCGAGCTATATTAATTACCGTTATATCAAGCTGCCGACAACTGTCGGCGTCATGCTGGTGGCCCTGGTCGGGTCGCTTACGCTGGTCCTTATCGGTCCCTACGCCGGGGGGTTCCGTGAACAGGCAGCGACATTGGTCTCGCGGATCGACTTCAACCAAGTGGTACTGCATGGCATGCTTGCCTTCCTGCTGTTCGCCGGCGCGATACATGTGAAGCTTGAGGATCTCGGCCGGGAATGGCTGACCATTTCATTGCTCGCTATTTTCGGCACGCTCGTCTCCACCTGTATGGTGGGCGCGTTAACGTGGCTTGTGCTCGGGTGGCTGGAACTGAAAATTCCATTCCTGCACGCGCTGTTATTCGGTGCTCTGATCTCGCCGACAGACCCCATCGCGGTGATGGCAATCATGAAGTCCGTCGGTGCGCCCCGCCAGCTGGAGGTCCAAATGGCCGGTGAGTCGTTGTTCAATGACGGATTGGGTGTTGTGGTGTTTCTGGTTTTGCTGCAGCTCGCTGGCTTGAGTGGAGCGCCTGGCAGCGGAACCGCGGCGCCCCCATCCATCGAGGTGGGCGCGGTGGGAATGCTGTTGCTTCGGGAAGTGGGCGGAGCCCTGGTGGTGGGGCTGGCGGCGGGAATCGTTACCTATCTGATGCTCAAGCGCGTCGACAACTACCAAGTCGAGGTGCTGCTCACGCTTTCCCTGGCCATGGGGATCTATGCCTTGGCGGATGCCTGGGATCTATCCGCGCCGATCGCCGTCGTAGTAGCGGGGCTGTTGGTGGGCAATCGGGGGAGGGCGTTTGCCATGACGCAGAAGACGCGCGAGCAGGTCGATGCCTTCTGGGAAATTGTCGACGAGCTTGTCAACGTGATTCTCTTTCTATTGATCGGCCTGGAGCTTCTGGTGCTGCCAATCGAACGTAGATGGCTGGTGGCCGGGATCCTGGCGATACCGATCGTGTTGTCGGCGCGCGGGTTGAGTGTCGCGGGAATCATCGGACTACTCAGCCGGGTGACGGCGCAGTCGAAAGGGGCGATACCGGTCCTCGTCTGGGGTGGATTGCGCGGAGGCATTTCTGTGGCCATGGCGCTATCGGTGCCGGCCAACCACTCGCGCAGTCTGGTGCTGACCCTGACCTACTTCGTAGTCGTGTTCTCGATCCTTGTGCAGGGCTTGACGGTAGGCCGAGTCATTCGGGCGACGAGCGGCGCGACGGCGTAGGTTAAGTCGGCTGAAGGCGTGCGGGTCCGCGCCAGACGTAGGGGCGTGGAGAGATATGGGAATCAGCCTGATTGGTTGGAAGAATTGACGTCAGGGTCGTCTCAATCGTCGTCCCACTTGCGCAGCTTGGCCGGATCGACAGCGCTTTGCTCCTTCTTCGCCCGACGGTTTAGCTTTATCAGGTAGCGGACAAAACCTATGGCAATGAATAAAAATATTACAAAGCCAATCGTTATAGCCAATTTCATTTGGTATATACCCACGGCTAATACGGCTAATATTGAATAGACAGGAAATCTTATCTTATAGCATGGCCATTTTCCATCCAGAGGCGGCCATTCGAGCTTTGCCTTCCTAAATGTGAAATATCCTCTACATCTTTTTTGCTGGTGGCCGACGCTTCAGTTCCGCTCAAACCCGTCGATACAGTTCTGGATACACGGACCGGTCTGCCTCAATAGGAATAGATGCATACTGGTAAAGTAACCATTTGTTAGCTAAAGGTTTTCTGGGAAACAAATCGACTCTGCAATATGTGAACGGAAATAATGATGAATGCGATCTGGAAGATTGGCGTTTCCGGTGCTCTGGCCGTGCTGATGGTTGCCCCGGTCTACGCTGCAAAACAAAGCCTTGGTGACAGCGCCCTTAACGGCATTACCGGTAACGGTAACAACATCAGCACCATCACTGGCAACAGCAGCCTGATCAGTGAAATGGGTAACGGCGGCGATGACGCGGGTAGTATACAGGTCGGTTCCCACCAATGGAATGGCGACCACTCAACTGACGGCAGCAACCATAAGGGCGCCAACGATCAGTCGGGTGCGAATTCCGGCGTTCAGGCATACGTGACCGCCAGCATCAACGCCCTGCTGTGGAGTGCCAGTGCGCAGGCGTCCACGATCAACATCTCCAGCGTGGTTGGCGCAGGACACTGAATCCTGAGGCACCCTGTACCTGGGTGGTTTCTAAAAATAGTACTGCTTTATAGTACTGCGGCCGGTGCACTTCTGCTGCAGGCGTTTTGTGGCACCAACGGGCAGAAGGGTTCCCTGTTCCGCCTGTTCAATTGGCAGGGCCGCAAGTCAACTGTTCTGTGCCTCTCAAAGCGTCGTCCTCGGAAACGACCCCCCACCGACAGCCTTCCATGAGATACCGATACCCGGACAGTGGTGTCAATAACCTGGCCGCCCTTGATATCAACGATCACTAGAGGGCGCCTGTGGCATAAACGCCTGCTTCGGGTCGCGAGCAGCCTGTCGGTGAGGGATCGAAACCGGCCATCACCAGGCATCCATCCCAATCCTGGTGCACGGGTCAATCCCAACGTGCGCAGGGAAACCCTATTCAGGAATGAGCCAAGCCCCAAAGTATCACTACTGCACCCAGCACTACTATCAGCAGGAAGGCCATCCAGCCTTGCAGATCACTGTCGATCTGACCAGCTTGCTTTACGGGGTTGTCGTTCCAGTGGCGCGAACTGGCTTGAGAATCTTTCATGGCTTCTCTCTCCTGTCGTTGATTAAGCGAATGGCACTCGGATAATGCGTAACGCGAGAGTTTCGACGGCGTTATGTCTTGAGAAATCCCGAATGTCCTCACCAACTGTACGCCTTTTTAATTCCTTTGGCGAGAGAGATCGCCGAATGTGATGAATAAAAGAAACATACGAGATACATGTTTATTGAGAATGACCTAGCACAAGGGGCCCGTGCGATTAATTAATCTTCACGCTGCGCAAGGTTGTTGTGTGATTACGGATATTCGTGGTTTTCTGCCCCTCAAGCGAGGAAAAAACGGTCCGTCCAGTGCCCAGTTTTATCGCCTCGGGCGCGCCAGTTGTGTCAACGGTTTTGGAAGGCTCGTCCGCTGTTGTCCCTCGTTTAAGCCAGGCGGATGCTGCCAATCCGGGGAACGCCGTTCAGAGACGCGCTGCGTCGGGGCGCCGTCCTCAACTTGAGGTGGGCGCGGGGTTGTTTGCCTCGTTTCGGTCACGGAGCCGCATGGCGCGGCCATCGGCCCCGTCCACCGGAAGGTCCAGGTCTTGTTGATCGATCCGATTCCAAGGCCTCCGCCGCGTCATCGAGGTAACCGCTCGGCGCCGCCTCTCAAGAAATGGGCCCGCATACCGCTATAATAGGGACAAAAATCATATATTCCTGTGGGTGCCCCCACTGGCTGCGCTAGCCGTGCGTGCAAAGAGGGAATCATATGGATAACATCGCCCGCGGCCATGCACTCAAAGAATCAGATATTCCAGTTTGGTATCCGGCAGAAAGTGGTCCTGATACTCGTCACGGTGTTGCTCAGCGCCTTGACTATCAGTGCCTGGCTGGCAATGGAACAGGAAGAGCGGGATGCCGTGAAGGAAATCCACAAGCACGGATCCGAGATCACCGAATTCATGGCCAAGTCATTGGCCTACAGCGTGGTCGGTTATGACTACCATACTATCCAGCTGCTCCTCGACCAGATGACCAGTTCCCAGATCGTCGCCTATGCCAAAGTCGTCAATGCCAAGGGGAGCACGATGGCCGCAGCCGGCACCCTTAAACAGGCGGGCGACCCCCACCTTCTGGCTTTTCACAAAGACATCATCGTGGACAACGATATTGTCGGGCATCTGACCACCGGCATCAGCCCGGCCACCACCCTGAAGCGGCTTGCATCTCAGAAACTGCACCTGATGGAGCGCGAAGCCTCGATTATCCTGATGATCGCCGTCTGCGAGTTCATGGCCTTGTCGTATCTTATCATCAGGCCGGTGCGGGTCATGTCGGAGGCCCTGGGCAAAGGCTTCATTACAAGCGGGGAGACCGTTGGTGAGTTGCCGGTGATCTCCAATGATGAGTTCGGCGACTTGGCGCGCCAGTTCAACACCCTCGGAAGACAGCTGAATGACGCCAACGGCCGGCTGCGCAAAAGGGTGGTCAGTGCCGACAAGCAGCTGCAGCTGAAAAACCGGATGTTGACGCAACAATCCGACGAACTGCAGAGACTCAATGAGGAACTCAAGCATTTGTCGATTACCGATCCGCTGACCGGCCTGTACAACCGCCGGTTCTTTGAGTCCATGGTGGAGGCGGAGATGGCTGCGTCCGTGCGCCACGGCAACCCAACCAGCCTGCTGCTCATCGACATCGATTACTTTAAGAAGGTCAACGATACCTATGGACACCACGCAGGTGACAGAGTGCTCGAGGAAGTCGCGGGCCGCTTGAAAGGCGTGATGCGCGTCTCCGACACCTTATGCCGTCTGGGCGGAGAGGAGTTTGTGGCGTTGTGCAAGAATACAAACCAGGGACGAGGCGATCAGTCTCGCGGAAAAGCTGCGCCTGGCCGTTGTCGGAGGCCGAGTTCAACCTTTGCAGCGACACGGTCAATGTATCCATCAGTATCGGCGCGGCGACTATTCCCGACAGTTGCGCAACAAGTGCGGTGAAGGATTTCTACCGCTATGCCGACATCGCGCTGTATCAAAGCAAAGGCGAGGGGCGCAACCGCGTAACCCATTACGCAAGCCGTGCCACGGTCCCGGCCTAGGGCGTTGGCATACGGTCGTCCCGGCGGAATGAAAAGAGCGAGCCCATGGGCCCGTATCGTCGTGGCGCTGATGATGCTCTGGCCGGCGCTTGGAGCGGCAGGGAACAAGGCCGAGTTGTTCTTCGGATCCGTGGCCATGGATATCCCCGCCGTGATGTACTCGCGGTTGCACCCCTTAATCAAGTATCTGAGTGCGGGGGTCGGTCGGCCCGTGACGCTCAGGCTGGACCCCAATATGGATAAGGCCATTCAGGATATCTCCACCGGGGCCGTCGACCTGGCCTATCTCACCCCCGTCGCGTATATCAGGGCCCATGCGCAAGGCGGTGCCCGCCTGTTGGCGAAGACCGTAACGGACGGCAGGGGCTCGTTCCAACTGATGATCGTGGTCAAGGACAACAGCCCCATCAAATCTGTCGCGGATCTGAAGGGAAAGACCTTTGCGTTCGGCGACCGGGCGGCATTGCTGCAGCGAGCGACCGTGGTCAATGCGGGCATCAGACTGGATGAGTTCAAGAGTTATAAGTTCATTGGCCACTATGACAACATCGTGCGCGCGGTTCTCCATGGCGACTTCGACGCCGGCATCGTCAAGGACACCATGGCGTATATGTGGGAGGGCAAGGGCATACGCATTCTCTATGCCTCGCCCGCGTTCCCGCCCTACAATGTTGCCGTCAGCAAGCGCGTGTCGCCGCAGATGTATGACAGGCTCAAGGCGCTGTTTCTGAATCTGAACAGCCGGGATCCGAAACACCTGGCCGTCATCCATGCCCTCGACGATAACTATACGGGTTTTGCCCCTGCCAGCGACGCGGCATACGATATCGTCCGCGAACTGATCAAGCCGTTTCGCTAGCGCGCGTCCCCCGGGTGGGCAACAACTAACAAGCGCATACTCCATAGGCGTTCTGTGATTTTCGCCGGGGCGTGATCGTCAGCCGTCCTGCGGTCAATGGCCGGAAAATCAAGGGGCTGATGGTCAACCGGAGGGGATTGACAGGACACCCGCCTCTTTTTTTCCTCGGGCATATTGGTGTATAAAGGGTTTATGCGGGGATGCACTAAGGCAGTGGTGCCTCGCTCACCGACCATATGGTTGGTCCTGTCAAGGGTGGTGCCCCTATGCCGGATCTCGACTCACCGTTCCTGTTCACCCATACCGCCCTGCTGCGCGCCAGTTACCGTCATTGGGCGGGCCAGGACCTGGTGGCGCCGGTGCTCGATACCGCGGCGGCGGTGCGGGCGCTGTACGAGGCGCCGTTCGCGGTGGTCTCCCACAGCGCCCACGGAGACCCGGTCTTTACCTACGGCAACCGCCTGGCCCTGGACCTGTTCGAGATGGACTGGCATGAATTCACGGCACTGCCCTCGCGGTTATCCGCGGAGCCTGAAGATCAAGAGGACCGGAACCGCCTCCTGGCCCGGGTGAGCAGTGAGGGGTATACAGACAATTACTCCGGGGTGCGCATTTCTAAAACCGGCCGCCGGTTCATGATTCGCGGGGCCACCTTGTGGAACCTTATCGACGGCGAATGCCGCCATCGCGGCCAGGCGGCGGTCATTCGCCGATGGGACGTCCTGCCGTGACGGGCGGCGGTCATTGTGGAAGTTCAGTGCTGGTGCTGTGTGACTTTCAAGTGCGTCGACCATTTGACGTCTCCCCGAGTCCCGCAGCGACGGACCTGTTGATCCACCTTTCGTGAAAGGCCTCGACGATGCCGGCGAGTGACTCGCTTCGCACGAGCTTTTCGGCCGTTTCGTGCAGCGACCCTACCGGAATGGGAGCGCTGTAGCCGAGATTGTCCAGGCGGTCCCTGAGTACGGGGATGTCGCTGTACGGGTCATCTTCACTGAACAGAAAGAGCCGGTGTATCACGGCATCCGGGGGCTCGGTGCTCATGCTCTTGCGCATGACTGTCGTCATCTGCTCGTAGGGCAGGACGGCCGGGCCGCCTTCATTATTGGCCATACGTCCAATGGTCGGCCAGTATGTGGTCGCGAGAAAGTCTTGGCTTACCGCGTGAAGTGAAATGGCCTCCACGATATCCTGGTCGTTGATGATGTCGAGAACATGGCGGTCGGCGTTCATCTCCTCCCTGCGGCGGATTCCAAGTGTCAGTGTGCTGTACAGGGGCGCGTAGAGGGCGAAGAAGTGCCCGATCATCCTGGCGGGCAGCGGGCCTTTCCCGCGGTGCTCGCCGTACTGCAGCCATATGCCATTGAGCAGGCACAGTCGTGTGCCGACAAGGTTGTGCCGTAGGGACAGCTCGCCGATGCGCCGCGCCAGGAGCACCCGCAGATGGCGCGCCGACAGGGTCTTCAGAAGTGGCAGGCCGATAACCAGCGCGGTGGTGCTGAAGAAGGGAAGGCCGGTGCGCGGTATCTTCACGATGCGCACATCGTCTCCATCGTCCAGTATCAGCTGATGGATGCGCGGGTTGCCCCAGGCCTGGCGAAGGCGCTCTACCAGCCCGAACAGGAGGGGCGCCTCTGCACTGGTCAGCACCCGGCCGGGGGGCGCAAAGCGCATGGTAAGCAGGGTATAGGTAAAGGCGGCGCTGATCAACAGCGAGCAGACCTGGGAGACGAACAGCGGCCAGTCCTGGGGCACTTGGCCGGACATCAGCACCGGGTATACGAGTCTGCCTGTTGAAACAAGAAAATAGGGGAACAGCAGGACCAAGGCGTACCCGGCGCCGGCGACCATGACGGTGAACGCCATCCAGGTGCGCGGATGCCGATCGGATAGATTGATGATGCCGCGGCGCAATGCGCCGCGAAGATCGGATTCACCGAGCAGCGTGTCCAGTACCGGGAGTCTTTCGCGTAGCTCCATCATTGATGTTCACCTCAACCTTGGGGAATGACCGGGGGCTCTTGCCTGGGCAGGACGGAATATATCCGCCTTACACTTGGGAAACTGAGAAATATGCCGCGAATAGGGCGGATACTGTGCGGTCTTTTCAGATTGTGTGACGCCTGTCTCCCGCCGTCTGGGCGGCCGCGGGGTCCGCGTCCATGATCGTCGTCTTATGCATGAACCGGTTTCGGGGTATTTGAGGCGGCACACTTTGATGCCGGTCAATTCCCCGGCCGTCCGCCAATGTATAATTTCCATGCATACATCATGAGCGGACGGCCGGTAAGGGGGGCGGGCTTGATTTTTGTTAGGTGTTTCCATATAGATGGGCCAAAGTCCCGGTCCCGGCTCAGCATAGGTAACTGGAAGTGGACGTCATGGCTGATGAACAGGTAAATCAGGTGCAGGCACCAGAAATCGGTAAGGGGCAGGAGGCCGCCTGCCTCCTCACTCCCGTTAGGATGGGGTCCCGGCGCTGATGCTGTCCAAGGCGCACAGGACCAGACGACGCACCCTCAAGGTCGAATAGCGGAAAGTGGAATACAAAGACTATTATCAAATCATGGGCGTCGCCCGCGACGCCACCCAGGACGAGATCAAGCGGGCCTACCGCAAGCTGGCGCGCAAGTTTCACCCCGACGTCAGCAAGGAGCCCGAGGCCGAGGCGCGCTTCAAGGAGCTCGGCGAGGCTTATGAAGTGCTCAAGGACCCGGAAAAGCGCGCCGCTTATGATCAGCTGGGCGCCGACTGGAAGGCGGGTCAGGACTTTCGCCCGCCGCCCGGCTGGGATCAGGGGTTCGAGTTCCACGGCGGCGGCTACACCGAAGCCGACGCCTTCGGCTTCAGCGATTTCTTCGAGTCCCTGTTCGGCCAGGCGGGCTTCGCCCAGGGCGCGCGCGCACGTGCCGGGGTCCACGCCCGGGGCGAGGACACTCATGCCAAGGTGCTCATCGACGTGGACGATGCCTACCATGGCGCCACCCGCACCCTGACCCTGCGCCACAGCGAGCTGGGCGCCGACGGCCGGCCCCATCTCAAGGAGCGCACCCTGAATGTGCGCATCCCCAAGGGCGTGCGTCAGGGCCAGCACATCCGGCTGGCGGGTCAGGGCGGCTCCGGTCTCGGCAAGGGAGGGGCGGGCGATCTCTATCTGGAGGTGGCGTTTCGCCCCCACCCCTTGTACAAGGTCGAGGGCCGGGACGTGTACCTGGATCTGCCCGTCGCGCCCTGGGAGGCCGCCTTGGGCGCCACCGTGAAGGCGCCGACCCCCACCGGCGCGGTGGACCTGAAGGTGCCGCCCGGCTCGGCCGCGGGCCGCAAGCTGCGCCTGAAGGGGCGCGGCATCCCCGGCGATCAGCCCGGTGATCTTTACGTGGTGCTGAGCATCGCCTTGCCGGCGGCGGACAGCGAGGCCGCCAAGGAGGCCTATCGGGAGATGGCCCGTACGCTCAATTTCAATCCGCGCGCACGCCTGGGAGTCTGAACGATGACCGACAACGAACAACCGCCCCTGCTGTCGGGCGAGGTGGTCGAAGAGGAGGTGGAGCTGACCCTGGTGCAGCTGTGCCGGGTCTCGCGCCTGCCCGCCGAACAGGTGTTTGAACTGGTGGAGGAGGGGATCATCGAACCCGTCGGGCGCACCCGCGTCCACTGGCGGTTCCGGGGGACCAGCGTGCGCCGGGTGCGCCGCGCGGTGCAGCTGCGCCGTGACCTGGGCGTCAACTGGGCGGGGGCGGCCCTGGCACTGGACCTGCTCGAGGAGATCGAGGCCCTGCGTGCACGGCTGGAGCGCCTGGATGAGTGAGGAACGTGCCCCTTTCATCGCGCCGGCGTTCGGCCGTCGCTTTTCCGTTGCGCCGTCATTTCAGCGGCCGCTGCAATTGATGCAAAGAGAGGACCATGAGCGAATCACTGCACATCGTCTGCCCGCACTGTGATGCGGTCAACCGCATCCCCGCCGCGCGCCTCGGCGAAAGGCCCAAGTGCGGCAAGTGCCACCAGGCCCTGTTCACGGCCGAGCCCCTGACGCTGACCGCGGCCAACTTCCAGCAGCACATCACCCGCAGCGATATCCCGGTGCTGGTGGACTTTTGGGCCCCCTGGTGCGGTCCCTGCAGGACGATGGCGCCCCACTTCGCCAAGGCCGCGGGCCGGCTCGAGCCGCGGGTGCGCCTGGCCAAGGTCGATACCGAGGCGCAGCAGGGGCTCGGCGCCCAAATGGCCATTCGCAGCATCCCCACCATGGCCCTGTTCCAGGGCGGTCGAGAGGTGGCCCGCCAGGCGGGCGCCATGGGGGAGGGGGACATTGTGGCGTGGGTGCAGAGCCGGGTGTGATCCGGAAGGGTTATGCCGCTCAGGCGGCTTTAGCCCCCTCTCCCCTTTGGAGAGAGGGGCGGGGTGAGGGGGTTGATGGGTCTGCAGCCAATCCATTCGCCCCCTCATCCTAACCTTCTACCCTAAAGGGCATAAATCCCCCAAGGGGGAGAAGGAATGCGGCACCCGCCGGCGGGTACCCATTCCCCGCCGCCGTATGTCGACAGCCGTGTCCTCATTGTCCAAGACCGCGGGGTCACCCCTTGAAGCCTGATATGCCGTTTGCGCCGATCGCCTGCTCGATTGTGCGATAGGGCGCGCCGGCAAGCGGCCTTGGCCGGGCCCGTTTTTCCTCGGCCGCCGATTTGTGGTAAAACCTGCCCCTGACAAAGGCGTATTTTCGGTAAAACCAAGCGATAGGAGGAAAGACTGATGCGGCAGTGGACCAAGGCGGTTTTAGTCGGGGTGGTTTTGGCCTCGGCGAGTTATCAGGCGTTCGGACGGGAAGAGACTTGGAAACTGACCTATTGGCCGGCCCCTTGGCTGACGGAGATCAAGGCCACCTGGCATGTCAACATTTCCGACGACGGCAAAGTGACCGGTATCTCCAACTGGGATGCCCACGACTCGTCCGGCAACCCCAATGTCTCCGGCAAGACCAACAAGATAGACGGCCATATCACCAAAGGGGGCGAGATCGTTCTGGTGCGCCATCTGGCGGGCAAGAATACCGGGAAGGTCCAGCACTACAAGGGTCAGTACACCAAAGGCGGCAACGGCCTGAAGGGTAATACAACCGGCTTCAATGCCCCCGGCTCCTGGGTCGCTACCGTCGACGCCGGCAAACAGTAGCGCCTCCGGTTATCCCGACGCGGGCCTTGGCCGGGGCAAAGCCTGGTGAATATGCCGCCCAATGCCGAGACGGGCGCCATCGGCCTGGCCGAGAAAGTCCTCACCCCGGCAGCACGCCGGGGTCGGACCCAGCTAACCCAATGAAATCCAAGCCGATGGCGCCATAAAGGGGGCCCATATCAAGCTTAAACGGGTTTTTTTCTGGGCTAAATGCCACCTTTAAGCAGTGAAGCAACAGCAGTGCGGGGAAAGACAGTGTCGTGTCATCCTACCGCCGGGCAGTAGCTGCCCTAGCCGCAGGGCAGTCGCCGCGTCCTGCGCATTGCACCAAATCACCCCGGAAAAGGGCCGTCTAAGCCTTCAGCGACAGGCTTATTTTCAGGAAATTACCATTGGATCAGGCGGTTGGTCAGGTCCGACCCGATGGCTCCGGGCTCAAGCAATGGATCTAACTCTGCACGACTTCCTCCACGGCCCTTCTTTGGTGCGGCCCGTGCCAAACGGGTGCGGAATACTTGGCCTGGCCTGGTTTTCGTGGCGTTTCGGCCCCATATGAGAGGGAACGACATTTGCATCGCTGCGGGTGACCCCTGTTTCACGGATTTCCAAGGATCAAGGCTCAAAGTATGAATGACACACTGGATTACAAATCGATCTGCAACTCCTGCATAGGCGAAGAGCTTGCAGAGGATGAATGCCGGGTCCTGGCCGGCATTATGGGCGTGATGCGCCTGTCAGACGGGGAGTTGCTGGTCAGCGAGGGACAGGAAGACGACACCCTCTTTGTCCTCATCGACGGCAGGCTCGCTGTTTCCAACTTCGTGGCGGGCAAGGAAGTCCAGGTCTATACCATGACCCAGGGCGAGTGCGCAGGCACTCGGGCCTTTGTTGACCACGCCCCGCGCAAGGCAACCCTGCGCGCGGTGGGCAACGCCACGGTATACACCCTGGAGCCCGACGATTTCGAAGCGCTGCTGGCGCCCCATCCGCGCATCGTCTACAAGGTCATGCGGGCCCTGTTCCGCATCACCCACGCGAACCTGATGCGCATGAATCATGAAAGCCGGGAACTGGTTAACTACGTCTCCAAGGTCGGCGGCCGGTATTGACGCTTTGAAAGTCGTGCGCCTGGAGACGCATGTCCAAGAAATGGATCTGTTCCGTTTTTAGCGTCTTTGGCGCAGATTGCCTTCCCATTGGCAGCGTATTGCGGTACACCGGTAACGGCAAACGGGGACAGCCAGGCTGATGAGCCGGTCGATGACCCGGCGGCGTGTGCGAACCACGGATCCCTTGCAGCGGGGGCAGACGAGTTCATGATGGGCATGCGCCGTTGGTGTGTCTTGACGCGGGTCGGATGCAGACGGGGTATTCATGACGTGGCCTCCTTGTCATGATTGCGCATTGGGAAATGCTCTGGTCACGCGTTGTGCGCGGGTATCGCCTGTCGGTGTGGCCGATCAGAAACCATACATCTGAGACCAAGCCGACAGGTACTGAACATGCTTAATGGGGAAGCGGAAAGATGGTGAACTGCTTACCTGTCGCCGGGACGTCTAACTCGAACAGACATCGCCTGCGACTATAACACCTGCCGCTGATTGTGTCAGCGGGCGATGCTTGAGGATTTTTTTATATTAACAACTTCTTCCGCTTGGCGGCGGCGAATTCAGGCCTGGCCGATGACTGACGCCAATCTCCCGCTGCGGCCGCGTCCGCCGTCGATCAAAAGTCCAACCGATACCCGGCATTGATGTAGTACCCGGTGGTATTTTGCGTATCGCCGGTCACATGCAGGGTCGACCACAGGCCGCCCCCTTCGAGCTCGATCTGGCCCACCCGGAGGATACGATAGTTGATCCGCAGCGACGGGGCGAGGAGCAGTTCGTGGCTGTTGTCCCGGGTGAAGCGGCGCAGGTCCACCCTGAAACGCGGATTGATGCGCCAGGTGTGATTCACCGGGTAGCGGGTGTTCAACGTCACGCTCGCGGTCTTGGCGGTGCTGGCGTCGGCGTAGTTCAGGCCGATGATCGCCAGGTCGCCCTTTTTGATCAGGCTGCTGCCGATGAGCTGCATGGTGTAGTAGACGTCGTTACCGGTCCCATCGATGGCGGCGACGCCGCCGGAGGCGGGCGTGCCGCTCAGGTGGGTCATGGTCACGTTTCCGCTAACCTGGAGCATGCGGTTGATTGGCCGGGTCACGCCGACGGTGAAGGTTCGGCTGTCGGCGGTGCGGTCCTTGGCGAGCTGCTTGATCTGCCGCTCGCTGAACTGGCTCAGAAGATCGTTGACTGATGCCACGGTCTGACCCTGCAGGGCATTGCTGGTGGTCAGAACCGGGCTCTTGCGCAGGTCAATGGTAACATTGACGCTGGTGTCGTCGGCGAATATCCAATTGCCGAAGGCGAACAACGTATTCAGGGTGTTGAAGTAAATATCGTAATCCACCAGGGCGAACAGGGAGCGGTTTGCCTTGGAGTAGCGCAGCTCGCTGCCCACCGCACGCCGGTCGAGTATCCCGTGGGCCGTTTGCTGGATGAAGTAGGTATTGACGTTGACCCCGTTAGCGAAGGTCCCGACATCGACGCTGGCGCCGTAAAACCGTTTGCCGGTGGAGATCTGTTCCAGGGTGTTGATCTCCACTGGGAATCCGGCCACGGCGTTGAGTTTCAGCCGCGGGGTCAGCTGGTAGCCCAGCGACAGCCCGTCGAAGCGCCCCAGCACACCGCCCGTGCTCAGGGACTGGCGACCCAGGCGGCCGCCGATCCCCAGGCGTCGGTCGCTCATGGCAGCGTAAAGAGAGGTGATACGGGTCTGATTGAAGCGCGAATCCAGGAAATCCCAGTCATAGCCGCCGGTAAAGCGCGTGCGCACCTCCACCTCGGAGCCTGTCCGGCGGGTCATCACGTCCAGATAGGACGACAGCATGGACAGATTGACCTGCTGGCCCGTATTGCCCGCATCGCTGACATCCCGGCGGTAGTATTGGGAAAAGCTGCCGAAGGTGTCCCACACGGGGGCCTCATGCGCCGTCGGCGCCGCCCGGCGCAGCTTCTTCGGGGGCGGCTTGCGGGCGGTGAGCAGCCCCGCCAGGCGCTGGCGCACCCGGTCCGCCCCTTCGCCCTTGGGATAGAGCTTGAGGTACGTTTCGTACTCGGCCTTGGCATGGGCCACCTGACCCCTGCGCTCGCGGGCGAGCCCGAGAAACTCCTGGGCCGCCTGGCTGTACTGGTTGTGGGGATACTGCAGCACCTCCGTGTAGGCCTTGACGGCAAAGTCGTAATTGCCTTCGGCCATGGCCCGGCGCGCGCGCTCCATCAAGGAGGCCAGGCGCGCACTGTCGTTGCTGGGACCGGCCCGCCGCGGCGACTTTGACCGGCTGAGGCGCCGGCGCCGCACCAGCGCCGGGCAGGGCAATGGCCGTGGCCGCCGAGGCATCGTGCTCGGCGGCGCTGACCTTGGTGACCCACGAGCGGGGGTAGGGGGACCGCAGGGCCGCTTGTACCTGCTTGGCCGCGGCGCGCGTGTCGAAAAATCCCAGGCGCAGGCGGTGCCAGACCCGGCCGTCCTTTTTGTACAGTTGCGTGTAGAGCCGGTACCGGCGCAGCAGCTTGTTGGCGGGAATCTTGTCGACCGCCGGCGGGGTTAGGGACGACTCCAGGTTGATGGCGTAGAGCCCGGCGTTGAGCGTGGACCGTCTGCCCTTCACCTCGTCGGCCTTGGCATCGACGATGAGCAGATGGGCGCTAGCGGCGCAGCTTGCCAGGCACAGCAGCAGGAGCACTTTGTCACCGAGACAGCGCAGCCAGCGTCCGGCCGGTATCCGCCGCCAATCGCCTGCAGTGCGCGCCGCGACCTCGCCGAGGCAATGCCCGTCCTTACCCATTGAGGTGGTCCATGGGATAGCCTGTGTCATCTTACCGCGCCCGTGCCTTTTCCAAGGGGCAGGTACGGCCGGGCGATTTCCTGCTGAGGGATACGGTGATCACCACGCTGCGAAATGCCGGTCCCTGGCGCACCGTGAAAGCCACCGCGCGGCGAAACTCCAGGGTCAGAAAGGGCCCCCCCTCCATGTCGCCCTCGTAGACCACTTCATAGAGGGGTAAGTCACCGCCGCGGGCCGGCCTCAGGGATTCGCGCATGGCCAGGGCGGGTCGGTCCAGGGCGCTGACCGAGATGGGATCCAGCTTGATGCGCAGCTCGTTCCCCTCGTCATAGGGAAAGTGGCGCACATAGCGAATCGGCAGCGTGAAGCCCACTTCGATGACGGCGCAGTGTGCCTGCTCGGTCACATGCACCTGATCCAGGATACGGTTGCGCGCCGGCTCGGCGCTGGAATTAGCCGCCATCAGCAGCAGGCCGGTAATAAGACCGTACCAGGGCAGGCGACGGCGAGACGCCGGTCTCGTCGTTGTGCTGTTGTAGGTCACTTTCATCGATCCCATGTCCTGGTGCTGTGGCATCGCTGGCAGTCGTTACTGGTGCGGGGATGATCGCGAGGCTTTCCCCGGGCGATGGTGCCGTTGTGGCAGCTGTAGCAAGTTCCCATCACCGCCGAGTGATCGACCCGCACCACGGGGTTCCATGTCTGGGTGCTGTGGCAGGCGTCGCAGGTATCGGTGGTGGATATATGGTTGTTGGGCTTGCCGGTGGCCGTGGAGCCGTTGTGGCAGGTCACACAGGTGCCGGCGGCTACACCGCTGTGGTTGAACGAGGCGTTCGCCCAGGTGGAGGTGCTGTGGCAGTCGCCGCAGGAGTTGCTGCTGGCAATGTGGTTCGCCGGCTTGCCCGGTGCCACCGAGTTGTTGTGGCAGCTGTAGCAGGTGCCCAGCACCGCGGTGTGATCGACCCGCGTAGTCGGGTTCCAGGTACGGGTGCTGTGGCAGGCATCGCAGGTATTGGTGCTGCTGATGTGGCCCGCCGGCTTGCCGGTGGCCTTGGTGCCGTTGTGGCAGGTGGCGCAGGTGCCGGCAGCGACGCCGCTGTGGTCGAAGACCGCATTGGCCCAGGTGGTGGTGGTGTGGCAGTCGTCGCAGTTGTTGTTGCTGGCAATATGATTGGTTGGTTTGCCGGTGGCCACGGTGCCGTTGTGGCAGCTGTAGCAGGTGCCGAGCACTTCCAGGTGATCCACTTTTGTCACGGGATTCCACGTGCGGGTGCTGTGGCAGGCATCGCAGGTGTTGGTGCTGCTGATGTGGCGTCGCCGGCTTGCCGGTGGCCTTGGTGCCGTTGTGGCAGGTGGCGCAGGTGCCGGCCGCGACGCCGCTGTGGTCGAAGACCGCATTGGACCACGAAGTCGTAGTGTGGCAGTCGTCGCAGGTGTTGGCGCTGGCGATGTGATTGGCGGGCTTGCCCGGTGCCACCGAGTTGTTGTGGCAGCTGTAGCAGGTGCCCAGCACCGCGGTGTGATCGACCCGGGTGGTGGGGTTCCACGTGCGGGTGCTGTGGCAGGCATCGCAGGTATTGGTGCTGCTGATGTGGCCCGCCGGCTTGCCGGTGGCCTTGGTGCCGTTGTGACAGGTGGCGCAGGTGCCGGCCGCCACGCCGCTGTGGTCGAAGACCGCATTGGCCCACGAAGTCGTGGTGTGGCAGTCATCGCAGGTGTTGGCGCTGGCGATGTGATTGGCGGGTTTGCCCGGTGCCACCGAGTTGTTGTGGCAGCTGTAGCAGGTGCCGAGCACCGCGGTGTGATCGACCCGGGTGGTGGGGTTCCACGTGCGGGTGCTGTGGCAGGCATCGCAGGTATTGGTGCTGCTGATGTGGCCCGCCGGCTTGCCGGTGGCCTTGGTGCCGTTGTGACATGTAGCGCAGGTGCCGGCCGCGACGCCACTGTGGTCGAAGACCGCATTGGCCCACGAAGTCGTGGTGTGGCAGTCATCGCAGGTGTTGGCGCTGGCGATGTGATTGGCGGGTTTGCCCGGTGCCACCGAGTTGTTGTGGCAGCTGTAGCAGGTGCCGAGCACCGCGGTGTGGTCGACCCGGGTGGTCGGGTTCCACGTGCGGGTGCTGTGGCAGGCATCGCAGGTATTGGTGCTGCTGATGTGGCCCGCCGGCTTGCCGGTGGCCTTGGTGCCGTTGTGGCAGGTGGCGCAGGTGCCGGGCGCGACGCCGCTGTGGTCGAAGACCGCATTGGACCACGAAGTCGTGGTGTGGCAGTCGTCGCAGGTGTTGGCGCTGGCGATGTGATTGGCGGGCTTGCCGGGTGCCGCCGGTTGTTGTGGCAGCTGTAGCAGGTACCCAGCACCTCGGTGTGATCCACCCGGGTGGCCGGGTTCCAGCGCGGGTGCTGTGACAGGCATCGCAGGTGTTGGTGGTCTGGATGTGCGTCGCCGGCTTGCCGGTGGCCTTGGTGCCGTTGTGGCAGGTGGCGCAGGTGCCCGGCGCCACGTTGCTGTGGTCGAATACCGCTCCCTGCCAGGTGTTGGTGGTGTGGCAGTCGTCGCAGGTGTTGGCGCTGGCGATGTGGTTGGCGGGCTTGCCGGTGCCACCGTGTTGTGGCAGCTGAAGCAGGTGCCCAGCACCGCCATGTGATCCACCCGGGTCACCGGATTCCAGCGCGGGTGCTGTGACAGGCATCGCAGGTGTTGGTGGTCTGATGTGCGTCGCCGGCTTGCCGGTGGCCTTGCTGCCGTTGTGACAGGTGGCGCAGGTGCCCGGCGGCGACGCCGCTGTGGTCGAAGACCGCCCCCTGCCAGTTGCTGGTGGTATGGCAGTCATCGCAGTTGTTGTTGCTGGCGATGTGATGGGGCGGTTTCCCGGGGGCGAGCGTGCCGTTGTGACACCGCACGCAGGTCCCGATGACCGCGGTGTGATCCACCCGTGCTACCGGCCGCCAGGCCCGGGTGGTGTGGCAATAGGCACAGGCGTCGGTGGAGGGCATGTGATCCACGGGTTTGGCCGAAGCACCGATACGCCCGCCGTGCGTATGACACGCGGCGCACTGGGTCGGGGTGTTTCTGAATACGCCGCCCACGTGGCAGTTTTCGCAGTCCACGCGGGTATGGGCGCCGGTCAGGGGAAAGCCGGTGGTGAAGTGGTCGAAGCTGGTGGTCACCGCCCCTCGGGCGGTACCGGCTGCGGCCAATGCGAGCAGCGCCAGGCAGGCGAGCAGCCAAAGGGCCGGGCCGCGCGGGTGTGTAATAAAACCGGGATTATGGTTGTTCATCAGTCGCGGCCTCCTTCCGCATGCCAACTGTTCGTGCTGTGGCACTCTTGGCAGTTATTGCTGGTGCGCGGGTGATCTCCGGGCTTGCCCCGTGCGATCTGATTGTTGTGGCAGCTGTAGCAACTGCCCAGCACCGCGGCGTGATTCACCTGGCTGACCGGCCGCCAGCGCTGGGTGGTATGGCAGGCGTCGCAGGTGTCGGTGGACTGGATGTGCGAAGCGGACTTGCCTGTGGCGCGGGATCCGTTGTGGCAATTGACGCAGGTGCCCGCCGCCACGCCCCGGTGGTCGAAGCCGGCCGCCGCCCAGTCGCTGGTGTTGTGGCATTGCTGACAGTCATTGGAGCTCGCGGGGTGATTTCCGGGCTTGCCCCGTGCAATCTGGTTGTTGTGGCAGCTGTAGCAGGTGCCCAGGACGGCATCGTGATTGACCCGCCCCACGGCCCATCGGCGGGTGTTGTGGCAGTCGTCGCAGGTATTGGTGCTTTGGATGTGGCGGGCCGATTTGCCCTTCGCGCGGGATCCGTTATGGCAGGTCACGCAGCTGCCCGGTGCCACGTTGCGGTGATCGAAATGGGTATTGGACCAGCTGACGATGGTATGGCACTGCTCGCAGGTATCGGTGCTCGGCAGGTGCCCGGGCGGCTTGCCTTCCGCCACCACCCCGTTGTGACAGCGCGAGCAGGTGCCGATCACGCCCACGTGACTCATGCGTCGGCCGACGCGCCAGGTGTTGGTGGTATGACAATCGCCGCAATTCTGGGTTGAGGGTATGTGATTGACGGGCTTGGCCGAGGCGCTGACGCGGCTGCCCCGGGTATGACAGCCGGCGCACTGGCGCGGGGTGTTGCGGAACCCGCCGCCGATATGGCAGCGCTCGCAGTCCACCCGGGCGTGGTAGCCGGTCAGGGGAAAGCCGGTGCTGAAGTGGTCGAAGCGGCTGAACCCCGGCACGGCGGCCTGGGCCCCGGTGCTCGCCCAGGCCCCTGCCAGGAGCATCAGGGCGATCAACAGACAAGTGCCGATTCCCGTGCCCCCGGCCTTGAGGACAAGGGGCCGCCGGGCATGGCCGCCCGCCGCCGGCGGGAGCCGATTGATCAATGCGTCAGTCTTCATTGTGGTTATTATTTTTTGTCGCTGCTGATCTATTGATTAATGGTTCAATGCTACCTTCTTGAAAGAATCGGTTACGTGACAGCGGCCACAGGCCGGGCCGAAACGCCCGGCATGGACATCGTCGCGCTGGTGGCATGAGACGCACTCCCGGGAAAGCCGTATGCGGCCCTTGACCGGCGTTTTGTGACAGGCGCTGCAGTCCAGGCCGCGGTGCTTGCCGTCGAGTTTGTAATCGGTCTGGGTGTCGTGGTCGAAGCGCCACCGGTTCCAGCCGTTGGGGTTGTGGCAGCGCCCGCAGTCGGGGCCCAGGCGCCCCTTATGGGTGTCGTCGGCCTGGTGGCAGGCGTGGCAGTCCAGGGGCGCGCCCTTGAAGGCCGACGACAGGTGGCACTCCTCGCACGGCGCCGTGGCGTGCAGGCCGATGAGCGGAAAGCGGGTCAGGTCGTGGTCGAACACCACCTTGTGGCCCCAGCCCTGCTCGGTGTGGCAGCGTCGGCACACCTTGCCTTCCTGACCGTGATGCACGTCGTCGCGGCGGTGGCAGGAGACGCACTCGCTCTTTAGCTTGTCCTTGTAGAGGTCGCCGCGGTGGCAGGACCGGCATTGCACCTTCGCGTGGCGCCCGCGCAGGGGGTAATCAGTCCGGCGGTCATGATCGAAGCGGGCCTTGGACCAGCGGGTGGGCGCGTGGCAGGTGCGGCACTTCTTTCCGTAGCGGCCCTTGTGATAATCGTCGTTCCTGTGACAGTCGAAACACGCTTTGCCCAGCTTGTCTTCGTACAGACGGCCCTTGTGGCAGCTGTCGCAGGCGACTTTGGCGTGCCGGTCCTTGAGCTTGTACTTGGTGTCCCGGTCGTGATCAAAGGTCACGTGCTTCCAGTCCCTGGCCGTGTGGCAGGTATGGCACTTGGCGCCGTAGCGCCCGCCGTGGGCGTCCTCCAGTTTATGGCAGGCGACGCAATCGGTCGGGACGTGTTTGTAGCGCTGATTGGGGTGACAGCTCTTGCAGGAGACCTTGCGGTGCTTGCCCTTCAAGGGAAAGTCGGTCTTTTCATGATCGAAGCCGACCTTGCGCCATGCCCGAACCGTGTGACACTTGGCGCAGTCCGTCCCCAGGCGCCCCTCGTGGGGGTCGTCCTTCTTGTGGCAGCTGTTGCACCGGTGGGCGGCCTCCCGGTACTTGTGGCCGGGCTTGTGGCAGGCGGCGCATGGCACGTCTGTGTGGGCGCCCTTGAGGGCGAAGTCCGTCGAGCCGTGATCAAAGGTCTCCTTGTCCAGTCCCACGATATCGGCGTCGCGCCCCTTGTGCTCGGTGTGGCAGCGCTTGCACTCGGTGTGTTGGATGTCGGGGATCCGGCCGTGAAAGCCGCGATGGCGGCGCACATCGGCGGCCACCTTCTTGTGGCAGTCCAGGCACAGGGGATTCTGCAGGCGCTTGCTGAACCGCTCGTGGCACTTTTTGCACTGGGCCTCCACCTTGGCGTGGCCCTGGATGAGCTTGCCGGGCATCATCAGGGTCTCGAGGCTGAACGCCGCGGCGGGGTGTGTGTTCAATATCATCAGGGCGGTCCCCAGTATCAGCCAGATTGATCTTGCTCTGCCCATTGCCGTCAGTACATGTGCACCGCAATCACGTGGATGATCCCCGACACCAGCATCATCAGGAACAGGGGCAGGTGCAGGACGTGCCACATGGAGAACAGCCGGTCGTAGAAGCTGAACACGGTGATGCGCTGGATGGTGGCCAGGTAGGTGTCCAGGTAACGGCGTGCGCTGCGGTAATGACGGCGCATCGTGGCGGTGTCGAGGCCGGCGTCGCGCCGCTGGCGGCGCAGTGCCCCGCGCAGGCGGCGCAGCAGCGTGAAGCGCGTCCAGCGGGCGCGCAGGCCGAGGGTCAGGCGCTTGACCAGGCCGTGGATCATGCCCCGGGAGGGCGCCAGGGCGGCGTTTTCATAGGCCTGCAGGCGCTCGCCCAGGTGGGGGGCCAGGGCCAGCAGTGTCGCTAACTGGCCCCCCGTCTCGTCCTTGTCCCGGCGCAGCTGTTCCAGGGTTGCCCGGCCCCCGTACAGGCCGTAGTGGATCTTGGTGTAGATGAAGCGTCCCACCAGCCCGCTGCCGGCCACCATGAGCATGCAGATCAGGGCGATGTTGCTGTTCAGCGACCCCAGGTGGAAATCGGCGTGATACAGGATGCAGGTGGGGCCGAGCACGCCCAGCATCATGTGGCTCTTGAACCAGTACTTCACCGGCCCCAGGCGGCGCATGAAGCGCACGCGCTTGCGCGCCGGGTACAGGAGCAGCACCAGCATCAATACCCCGCCGGTAATGCCCAGGGCATAGCCCAGGCCGTTCTTGGCGGTGAGGTAGTGATAGTCGCGATTTTCCCAGCCCGCCCACAGGAGCGTCAGGACCATGGCCGAAAACAGCAGGGTGCCCAGGTGGCGGAGCGGCCGACGCCTGGGGGGCGGCGCCGGGGCCGCGGTGCTGCCGCCGACCCCCGGATCGGCGGCGTTGGCGGCGGCGATGGTTGTTTGTATTTGATTTGCCATACCCGCGTACCTTTGATTAGGGGCCCATTATATAGAAAAAAATTAAAAATTTGGGAAATATTGCCCATATTAGTAAACTATTGTCTCATTAGCGGCAAGGGGCATGCCTTCATGAGGGGGCATCTACGGCAGCGGGGGAGGGTATGGGGGTGTGGGTAGATTAAAGCCGAACACCGAGAGGAGTTGTTTGATGGAGTTCACGTTGTCGGCCAAAGACCCGGGCTATAGTCGGGCCCTGACATGATGAACGTCGCGGATCTGCAAACGGTTGTTTATATCGGTGTCCTGGTGCTGATCTGGCTCGCCTATATCCGGGGCTGGTCTAAGAAGCAGCGGGCCAACCGTGCCCTTCAGGAGGCCGCCGAAAGCGCCGGCTTGAACGACCCGGTCTCCCTGCACCCGCTGATCGATCCCATGCGCTGCATCGGCTGCGGGGCGTGCGCCAGCGCCTGCCCGGAGGACAAGGTCCTGGGGCTGATCGGCACCAAGGCGGCCTTGATCAATCCCAGCCACTGCATCGGTCACGGGGCCTGCCGGGCGGCCTGCCCCGTGGATGCCATTACCCTGGTCTTCGGCACCGAGAAGCGCGGCGTGGATATCCCGCTGCTCAAACCCAACTTCGAGACCTCGGTGCCCGGCATCTTCATCGCCGGCGAGCTGGGCGGCATGGGACTGATCCGCAACGCCGTGGAGCAGGGACGCCAGGCCATGGAGGCGGTGCGCCGGGCGAGCGGCGGCGGGCGGCGGGACGAGGGGGTGTTGGATGTGGCGATCGTCGGTGCCGGACCCGCCGGCATCGCCGCGTCCCTGGCCGCCATGGAACTCGGAATGAGCTTCGTGACCCTGGAGCAGGACTCCCTGGGCGGGACCGTGTCCCACTACCCGCGGGGCAAAGTGGTCATGACCGCGCCGGTGCACCTGCCCCTGGTGGGCAAGGTGAAGCTGACCGAGACCACCAAGGAGGCCCTGCTGGCGTTCTGGCAGGGCGTCGAGCAACAGACCGGCCTGCGGATCAACTACCACGAGCGGGTCGAATCGATTGCCAGGACCGATGCCGGTTTCGAGGTCGCCACCCCCCGCGGGCGCTATACCGCGCGGGCCGTGCTCCTGGCCATCGGCCGCCGCGGCACGCCCCGGACCCTGGGCGTGCCCGGGGAGGACCAATCGAAGGTGGTGTACCGCCTCATCGATCCCGCCCAGTATCGGGATCGGCGCGTACTGGTGGTGGGCGGCGGCGACAGCGCCCTGGAGGCGGCGGTCAGTATCGCCGAGCAGCCGGGCACCCATGTCACCCTGTCCTATCGCAGCGCCGCCTTCGGCCGCGCCAAGGAGAAGAACCGCCAGGCGGTGGAAGCGGCCCGGCGTGCCGGGCGCCTGCAGGTCCTGTTGAGCTCCGAGGTGCGAGAGGTCGGTGCGGACCGGGTGGTCCTGGCCCAGGACGGCAAGGATCTGGAGGTGGCCAACGACGCGGTCATCGTGTGTGCCGGCGGCATCCTGCCGACGCCGTTTTTAAAGGCGATCGGGATTGAAGTGGAAACCAAGTTCGGGACCGCGTGAGACCATGAAATCCGCCGCCTCCCTGCTCCTGGCCGTCCTTGTCCTGCTCACTCTTGGTGCCCGTTGCCCATGCCGGCAGCCAGGCGATGGACCAGGTGGAGGCCGCCACCCGCCTCAGGGACTATGACCGGGCGGCGCGGTTATTGAAGCCGCTGGCCGAGCGTGGGGACGCCGAGGCCCAGTATCAGCTGGCGGCCCTGTACCGCGCCGGCCGGGGCGTGCCCAAGGACCATGCGCGGGCCTTTTACTGGCTGCAGCGGGCGGCCCGCCAAGGCAATGCCAAGGCCGAGTACAACCTGGGCGTGATGTACGAGCACGGCTGGGGGACCCGGGCCGACGCCGAGCAGGCCCGGGCGTGGTACCGGCGCGCCGCCGCCGCCGGCCATTCCATGGCCCGGGCCAAGCTCAAGCGCCTGGCCGATGATGGGCCGCCCGCGTCGGACCGCGGCGCGGCGCCTGATTTGCAGACGCAGCTGCGCTGGGCGGTGGAGCAGGGCGACAGCGACACGGTACGCCGCCTGCTGGCCCGCCATGCCCCGGTCAATGCCGCGGACCGTTATGGCCGTACCCCGCTGATGGCGGCTGCCCGCCGGGCTGACGAAGCGATGGTCAAGCTGCTGCTGGACCACGGGGCCGACTATCGCGCCAAGGACCGCTACGGTGATGATGCGCTGCTTACCGCCGTCAACGAAGAGCACGAGGCGGTTGTCGACGCCCTGCTCGGGGCCGGGGCCGCCATCGATGTCCGGGACGCCAACGGCAACACCCCTTTGATCATCGCCGTCATGAAGGGCAACCGGGCGCTGGCGCAGGCCCTGCTGGCGCGCCGCGCCGCTGTGGACATCAAGAATAAGAAGGGCTGGACCGCCATGGACGTGGCGATGGACCAGGACCGGCCTCTGCTGGTTGCCGCATTGAAGGCCCACGGCGCCGCCCCCGCCGCCCGCCCGGCGGGGACTGAAAAAAAGGTGCCCCTGAGCGCTATCACGGCCATGGCCCGGGGCGGCGACGGGACCATTGCCGCCTACAAGGGCTGGTCCGCCCTGATGGTGGCCGCATGGCGGGGCCAGGCCGAGGCGGTGGGGGCCCTGCTCGCCGCCGGCGCCGATGTGAACTTCCGTGATGCGGACGGCCATACCGCCTTGAGCCGCGCGGCGATGCAGGGCTACGCAAAGATCGTGGCCCGGCTGGCGGCGGCGGGCGCCCAGGTCAACGCCCGCCAGTCCAACGGCATGACGCCCCTCATGTGGGCCGCGCAAAACGACCATGCCGGGACCATCCGCGCCTTAGTGCGGGCCGGGGCGAAGGTGAACACCCGCCGCGACGACGGGGAGACGGCTTTGATGATCAGTGTGCGCGAGGGCCACGAGGCGGCCGCCCGGGCGCTGCTCGGCGCCGGTGCCGATGCCCGCATCGCCGCCCGCGATGGGGCGAGCCCCCTGGTCTGGGCGGCCCAGAGGGGGACACCGGGGCTGTTGCAGGCCCTGCTCGAGCGCGGCGCCGGGGTCAATGCCAGGGACCGGGTGGGGCGCACCCCCCTATGGTACGCCGCCGACGCCGGCCGCATGGCTCGGGTGGCGGTGCTCCTTCGCCATGGCGCCGCCCTCGACAGCCCCGACCGGGACGGAGTGACGCCCCTGGCCCGCGCCGCTTTTCAAGGCAGCGCCCAGGTTGTGGAGGCGCTGCTCCACCATGGCGCGAACGCCGGCCGGCGCACCGACAGCGGCAACACCCCCCTGATGCTCGCGGCGGACCAGGGCCATGCCGAGGTCATCCGCCGGCTCCTGGCCGCCAGGGCGGACATCAATGCCCGCAATGCGGTCGGCAACACCGCACTGCTCCTGGCCGTGGCCGCCGGTCACGTGGAGGCGGCACGGGCGCTGCTGGATGCCGGCGCCGATCCGGATATCCGCAACGACAAGCGCGAGCAGGCCCGCTCCCTCGCCGAGGCCCTGGGGCGCAAGGACCTGGTGAAACTGCTGGACAGCCACCCCAAGCCCGGCAAGCGCCTGTTCGGCCTGTTCTGATGTGATCCCCGCAGTGCATCGGTCATCATGCCCGTCTTCCTTTTGGCGAGGGCAATTCCCTTTTCCTCTTCGTCCCTGCGAGTAGCGCAACTGTTACGTGTCCCCTCTCCCCTCTGGGGAGAGAGCCGAGGTAAAGGGGATACGACATGCAACGCCCCCGTGTACGGACTGATTCAGGTATGTCACCATCACGACCCCGATCTCCGCAGTCACTCCGGCGAGGGCGACGAAGCCTGCCGCCACCGCCACGGACAGGTTGTAGCCCAGCAGGTACTACGGCCAGAAGCTGCACGCCATCGCCCGCCACACAATGCATCGTCGAGCCGAGGACCTGCCGCCAGCGCACTGCAACATAGCGTTCATGCAGTCCCGGCAGCGGTTCCCGGCAGCCGAGGACGTAAAGAAAGGCACCAAATGGCCCTGTGTATGCGGTAAGCAATACGAAGCCCCATTTGAGGACCGGGGATTCGGGCGTAGTGCGAATATCAACCGCTACAAACAGCAGAGACAGCACAGTAAGCGCGAACCAAAGCAGCATTACCCCATCAAGCATTTCAACGCCTCATTTGTGAGGACTGGCCGGTAAGGGCGTAAACGCGCCAAGGCGGCTTGCGCTGTCAATTCCCTAAAACCGCCGACACACACTGACATCAACAATGTGGGATGGCACATGGGTCTTCCACCCTGCGTAGCTGCTGGTGCTTCATGCAGGATACCTCCTTGAAACCCTGGCCGCAGTCACCCCGCATGCCGCTGCAGGTACTCTATTAAGTTCTCAAGCTGTTCGCGATCCGGCACAGTCCTGCCCTGTGTCACCATATGCTGTTTCATCCGGGCCACGACCTGAGGCCAGTCCTGCGCGGTGTGCGCTGTCAGTGCGGGAAGCGCATGGCACTGAGCACAATTAGTTCGAAACAACCGTGCCCCGGCCGACTGCTGTTCCGGCAAAACCTGATTGCCATTGCCGAGCGGCATTTGACTCATCATGCCGCCCCCCATCATATGATGGCCGGAACCCGCCCGGTCACAACCCACAAGCAAGGGGCTCAGTCCTGCCAGAACAAGCGACACCGCCATGACCCTCGTTCTGCGGGTTGGACCAAGAGGCAATCTCACAACGATACCCTGCGCAGCCGCAATGCATTGCTGATCACTGAAACCGAACTGAAGCTCATGGCCCCGGCGGCGATGATCGGTGATAACAGCAAGCCAAAGACCGGGTAGAGCACGCCGGCGGCAATGGGCACACCAAGAGAATTGTAAATAAAAGCGAAAAACAGATTCTGACGGATATTGCGCATGGTGGCGCGACTCAGGCGCCGGGCACGCACGATACCGCGCAGATCACCCTTTACCAGGGTCACACCGGCGCTCTCCATCGCCACATCGGTGCCGGTGCCCATGGCGATGCCCACCTGGGCCTGCGCCAAGGCCGGTGCGTCGTTGATGCCGTCGCCGGCCATGGCGACGATCCGGCCTTCGGCCTGCAATTGCTTTACTACCGCCGCCTTCTGATCGGGCAGGACTTCCGCCTGCACCCGGTCGATGCCCAGATGACGGGCGACGGCCTCGGCCGTTGTGCGGCTGTCACCGGTGAGCATCACCACTTGCACGCCTTCGGCGTGCAGGTCACGGATCGCCTCCTGCGTCGTCTCCTTGATGGGGTCCGCGACGCCGATCAGTCCAGCGGCCTTGCCGTCGACTGCGAGGAGCATCACCGTCTGCCCCTCGCGACGCAGGGTTTCCGCCCGCTGTGGCAGTTCACCTGCGTCGATGCCAAGAGTTTCCAGCAACTCGATGTTTCCCAGAGCGACCTTGCGCCCGTCCACTTCGCCCGTTACCCCCTTGCCGGTAACCGACTGAAAGTCTTTGGGCTGGTCAAGGCTCACACCCTTGTGTTCCGCGCCGCGCACGATGGCCTCCGCCAGCGGGTGTTCGCTGGCGCGCTCCAGGCTGGCGCGCCAGATGCAGCTACCTCGTCTTCATCCAATCCCTCAAGCGCCTACACCGCCACCAGCTTGCGGTTTGCCCTCGGTCAGCGTGCCGGTCTTGTCCACCACCAGGGTGTCGACCTTTTCCATGATCTCCAGGGCCTCGGCGTTCTTGATCAGCACCCCGGCCGTGGCGCCGCGCCCGGTGCCCACCATGATGGACATCGGCGTCGCCAGACCCAGCGCGCAGGGACAGGCGATGATCAGCACCGCCACCGCGTTGACCATGGCGTGGGCCAGCCGCGGCTCCGGCCCACCAGAGGCCCCAGACCACAAAGCGTGACGACGGCGACGGCTGACCACCGCCGGCACAAAGTAACCGGCCACCACGTCGGCCAGTTTCTGGATCGGCGCGCGGCAGCGCTGGGCCTCGGCCACCATGTGCACGATCTGTGCCAGCAGCGTATCCGGCGCCCACTCGCTCGGCGCGCATCAGCAGGCAGCCCGTGCCGTTTACCGTGCGCGCCGATCACGCCGTCGCCCTGTGGCTTTCTCCACCGGGATCGGCTCGCCCGTGACCATGGATTCGTCGACGGCTGCTGCTCCCTTCCATGACCACGCCGTCCACCGGAACCTTTTCGCCGGGACGAACCCGCAGCATATCGCCCGGCTGGACCTGCTCCAGCGGGATATCCTGCTTCGTTGCCATCGTCCCGCACGATGCGCGCGGTCTTGGGCGCCAGGCCCAGCAGCATTTTGATAGCCGCGCTGGTCTGGCTGCGCGCCCGCAGTTCCAGCACCTGCCCCAGCAGCACCAATGCGGTGATCATTGCGGCCGCCTCAAAATACACCGCTACCGGCCGCCTTCATGCCGCATTGCCGGCGGAAATAGCGCGGCAGCAACAGCGCCACCACGCTGTATACTCCACGCCACACCGACGCCCAGCGCGATCAGGGTAAACATGTTGAGGCTGCGGTTCACCAGCGAGGCCCAGCCACGCTGGAAAAGCGGCCAACCGGCCCATACCACCTCACATCCTCACACCTCCCGTCTGCATATGTCTTTCGGTGACGCTTAGCGCATACAAGAAGGATAAGCGCCCTTTCCGCCCCAAGTCCACGAATGGATCCCAGGCAGCAGGCACCTATGCCCCCCTTATGGTGGATAAAGCGTATCAAGGTGGTCGATCAAGTGGCTTTCAAGTACTCTGATCCCTTGATCGGAGTCGTCGGATATCGTGCTGGTGCGCTCCGATCCCCGGGACGTGGCGGCGATCCCGGAGCTGTCGCGGGCCACCTACGTAAAGCGTACAGGTTAGGGTAGAAGACAGGTTGAGGGGATCGATACAAGGACCTGCTTCCATGGATCCCCTCTTCCCCAGGAGGGTGTTGTTTTCCTTACCCCTTATTGCCTTCCGTGTAACTGGGGGGAAGCGGGTAAACACCGGCGGCGTATCTCTATGCTCTCGCCAAGACACCAAGCACGCCAAGGGAACAGAAGGGTTTCCATCCCGGCGTGTTGGCGAGGAAAGCCCAAAATGGTACGGCTGCAGGAACACAAATATTGATTTCTTGGCGTTCTTGGCGCCTTGGCGAGAGTGCAAAAATCCGATCGCGAAAAATGCGCTCCCAAATAGGCCGTTGCGGTTCCATTGACCTTTAACATCACACGCCTGGTGCTCACGGCGAGTAAGGTCCTCCCACGAATCGTGCGCAGGGGCTGTCTTTTGATGCATGTCAATCCATGACGCGGCGCGGTGGGTTAGGTTGTGTGTCAACGATCGGTGTAACTGCGATTGCTTCGATCTTTATCAATAAATGCTAAATCGAAGGGGGGCGGCAGGATTGCAATCGATTATAAGACTCGCTATGTTGACTTCTACCGTCGACAATGAAGCAGCATCCATTCACAGTGATGCATCATCGGCGCAGCCGCCGGTGATCGCAATCAAGGGGCGCGGGGAACCGGGTACAGTGACGACCGCACGGAGATTGACGGACTGATGTGTGCCATGCGCCGGGACATGACGCCGGTGGTTGACCTGACCCGGGAGAAGGGCGCCGGGGCCGTGCGCGTGAGGCGCCCCGTCTACGTGGATCTGCTCCCCCCCTGCAACAACGCCTGCCCCGCCGGGGAGAACATCCAGGCCTGGCTCGAGCTGGCACAGGCGGGCAAGTACCGCCGGGCCTGGGAGACCCTGGTGCGCGATAACCCGCTGCCGGCGGTGCACGGTCGGGTCTGCTATCACCCCTGCGAGACGGCCTGTAACCGCGGTGAACTCGACGCGGCGGTGGGCATCCACGCCGTCGAGCGCTTTCTGGGGGACATGGCCGCCCGGGAAGACTGGCCCCTGAAGATCGAGAAGGCGCCCACCGGCAAGCGCGTGCTGGTGGTCGGCGCCGGGCCGAGCGGGCTGTCGGCCGCCTATCACCTGGCCCGTCTCGGCCATACCGTCGAGATCCACGACGCGGGACCGCTGGCCGGCGGCATGATGCACTTCGGCATTCCGGCCTACCGGCTGCCGCGGGAGGACCTGATGCGCGAGATCGGGCGCATCGAGGCCATGGGCGTGAAGATCGTCACCAACCACAAGGTCCGGGACCTGCTTGGCGAGAAGGATGCCGGCGGCTTCGACGCGGTGTTCGTCGCGATCGGTGCCGGGGTGGGCAAGCATGTGGATATCCCCGCGCGCGACGCCGCCCGGGTGCTCGACGCCGTGTCCCTCCTGCACGAGGTGCCGGGCGGCGAGCCGCCGCGCCTGGGGCGCCGGGTGGTGGTCTACGGGGGCGGCGACACGGCCATGGATGCGGCCCGCACGGCTCGGCGCCTGGGTGCCGAGGAGGCGCTCATCGTCTATCGCCGCGACCGGACCCACATGCCGGCCCATGCCTTCGAGATCGACGAGGCCCGGGAGGAGGGCGTGAAGGTCAAGTGGCTCAGCACGATCCGCGGGATCGCCGGGTCGCAGCTCACCGTCGAGACCATGGAGCTCGACGAGAACGGACAGCCCCGGCCGACGGGCCGGCTCGAGACCCTCGACGCCGACGCGGTAGTGTTGGCGGTGGGCCAGGAGACCGACAGCGCCTTTCTCAACCAGGTGCCGGGCGTCGAGATCGGGGCGGACGGGGTGGTCAAGGTCGGCCCCGACATGATGACCGGTTGCCCCGGCGTGTTCGCCGGCGGCGACCTGGTGTCCGGCGAGCGCTCGGTCACCGCCTCGGTGGGGCACGGCAAACGGGCGGCGCGGCATATCGATGCGTGGCTGCGGGGCGAAACCTTCGAGCGGGACGAGAAGCACCCGCTGGTGACCTTCGACATGATGCGTCTGCCCGTCTACAGTGATGCCGAGTCCAGCCCGCAGAAGACCCTGTCCGTCGCCGAGCGGCTGCGCGGCTTCGAGGAGATTGTCGGCGGCCTGAGCGAACAGGAGGCGCGCTTCGAGTCCCGGCGCTGCCTGTCCTGCGGCAACTGCTTCGAGTGCGACAACTGCTATGCCGCCTGCCCGGAGGAGGCCATCGTCAAGCTCGGGCCCGGCCGGCGCTATCGCTATGACTATGACAAGTGCACAGGCTGCGCGGTGTGCTTCGAGGCCTGTCCCTGTCACGCCATCGAGATGGTGGCCGAGCCCGGCGGGGATGAGTGAGATGAACGGACAGGTCGCCACCATGGACGGCAACACGGCCGTGGCCCACATCGCCTACCGGGTCAACGAGGTCTGCGCGATCTATCCTATCACGCCGGCCTCGCCCATGGCCGAGCTCGCCGACGAGTGGACGGTCGCGGGCGTCACCAACATCTGGGGCAACGTGCCGGTCATCCAGGAGATGCAGAGCGAGGGCGGGGCCGCCGGCGCGGTGCATGGGTCTCTCCAGGGGGGCGCCCTGACGACGACCTTCACGGCTTCCCAGGGCCTGCTGTTGATGATCCCCAACATGTTCAAGATCGCCGGCGAGCTCAGCTCCAGCGTCTTTCACGTCGCCGCGCGCTCGGTCGCCACCCAGGCCCTGTCGATCTTCGGCGATCACTCCGATGTGATGGCCGTGCGCACCACCGGCTTCGCCATGCTGGCATCGGCCTCCGTGCAGGAGGCCCACGATTCGGCGCTGATCGCCCAGGCCGCCACCCTGGGCACCCGGGTGCCCTTTCTCCATTTCTTCGACGGGTTCCGCACCTCCCACGAGATCAACACCCTGACCCTGGTTAGCGACGCCCACATCCGGGCGATGATCGACGACGCGCGGGTGCACGAGCACCGACTCCGGGCCCTCAATCCCGAGCACCCGTTCATCCGCGGCACGGCCCAGAACCCCGACACCTTCTTCCAGGGGCGCGAGGCGGTGAACCGGTTCTACGCCGCGGTGCCGGACATCGTACAGGCGGCCATGGATGACTTTGCGGGCCTGACCGGCCGCCAGTATCGGCTCTTCGACTACGACGGTCCCGACGACGCCGAGCGGGTGGTCGTGCTGATGGGCTCCGGGGCCGAGACGGCGCGGGAAACGGCTGCGGCCCTGCGGGCCGGCGGCGAGAAGGTCGGGGTGGTGCAGGTGCGCCTGTATCGCCCCTTCTCGGCGCCCCATTTCCTGGCGGCGCTGCCCCAGAGCTGCCGCGCGGTCGCCGTCCTCGATCGGACGAAGGAGCCCGGCGCCGGGGGCGAGCCCCTGTATCTGGACGTGGTGGAATGCCTGGCCCGGGCCTTCTCGTCGGGTCAGCGCGCGACCCTGCCCAAGATCATCGGGGGCCGCTACGGGCTGTCGTCCAAGGACTTCACCCCCGCCATGGCCAAGGCGGTGTTCGACGAGCTGAAAAAGTCCGAGCCCCGGCACGGCTTCACCGTGGGCATCAACGATGACGTGACCCATACCAGCCTGGAGATCGAGCCGGACTATTGCATCGAACCGGACGACGCCGTGCGCGCCGTGTTCTACGGCCTGGGCGCCGACGGCACTGTGGGGGCCAACAAGAACAGCGCCAAGATCATCGCCGGACAGCCGGGTCTCCATGCCCAGGCCTATTTCGTCTACGATTCCCACAAGTCCGGGGCCCAGACGGTGTCGCACCTGCGCTTCGGGCCGCGGCCGATCCGCTCCCCCTACCTGATCGAGTCGGCGAACTTCGTCGGCTGTCATCAGTTCCATTTTCTCGAGCGCCTGGACGTTTTGCGACTGGCCGGCCACGGCGCGGTGTTTCTGCTCAACAGCCCCCACGGCCCGGATGAGGTCTGGGATCACCTGCCGCGATCGGTCCAGCGGCAGATCATCGACAAGCGGCTCAAGTTCTTCGTCATCGACGCCACCCGGGTGGCGCGGGAGGTGGGCCTCAAGACCCGCACCAACACGGTGCTCCAGACCTGCTTTTTCGCCATCTCGAGGGTCCTGCCCCGGGACGAGGCCATCGAGCAGATCAAGGTGTCCATCCGCAAGACCTACGGCAGGAAGGGCGAGGAGTTGGTGCGGCGCAACTTCAAGGCCGTGGACGAGACCCTGTCGCAGCTCCACGAGGTGACAGTGCCGCTTGATGCGACCAGCACATTTGACCGTGCACCCCCGGTGCCCGACAGCGCCCCCGAATTCGTACGCCAGGTGACCGCCGAGATGTTCCGGGGCCTGGGTGACCGGATTCCGGTAAGCCTGATGCCGGAGGACGGGACCTTCCCCTCGGGGACGGCCATGTGGGAAAAGCGCAATGTTGCCGACCAGGTCCCCGTGTGGCGGCCGGACCTGTGTATCCAGTGCGGGCAGTGCAGCTTCGTGTGTCCCCACAGCGTCATCCGCGGCCGGTATTACGACGAGGAGCGGCTGACAGAGGCGCCGCCAAGCTTCAAATCGGCGCCGATCAACGCCCGCGGCTATCCGGGCGTGAACTTCAGCCTGCAGTTCTATGTGGAGGACTGCACGGGCTGCGGCCTGTGCATCGAGGCCTGTCCGGCCCACAGTCCCGTGGAATCCGGCGTCAAGGCCATCAATCTCGAACCCAAGGCCCCGCTCGTGGAGGCCGAGCGGGCCAACATCGCCTTCTTCGAGGGCCTGCCGGTCAACGATCGGGCGCGGGTCGACTTCGAGAACGTGCGCGGGGTGCAGTTCCTCGAGCCGCTGTTCGAGTTCTCGGGGGCGTGCGCCGGCTGCGGCGAGACGCCTTACCTGAAGCTGCTGTCGCAGCTGTTCGGCGATCGGGCGATGGTGGCTAACGCCACGGGCTGCTCGTCCATCTATGGCGGCAACCTGCCCGTCACCCCCTGGAGCAAGGACCGGGAGGGGCGCGGCCCGGCCTGGTCCAACTCCCTGTTCGAGGACAACGCCGAGTTCGGCCTGGGCTTTCGCCTGGCGGCCGACAAGCACCTGGACCTGGCCGCCGCCCGCCTCAAGTCCCTGTCGTCCGAGCTCGGCGGGGAACGGGTGGACGCCATCCTGAACGCGCCCCAGGTGCGCGAGTCCGAGATCCGCGCCCAGCGGGTGCGCGTCGCCGAGCTCAAGACCCGGCTCCTGGAGCTCGCTGAGGGCAACGAGACGGCGCGCGACCTGCTAACCGTGGTTGACCATCTGGTGCGGCGCAGCGTCTGGATCGTGGGCGGCGACGGCTGGGCGTATGACATCGGCTACGGCGGTCTCGACCACGTGCTGGCGAGTGGGCGCGACGTCAATTGCCTGGTGCTCGACACGGAGGTCTATTCGAACACCGGCGGCCAGGCCTCCAAGGCAACGCCCCTGGGGGCGATCGCCAAGTTCGCCGCCGCGGGCAAGCGCGTGCCGCGCAAGGACCTGGCCCTGCAGGCCGTCGCCTACGGCAACGTCTACGTGGCCCAGGTCGCCATGGGCGCCAATCCCCAGCAGACCCTGCAGGCGTTCCGCGAGGCCGAGGCCTATCAGGGTCCCTCCCTGATCCTCGCCTACAGCCATTGCATCGCCCACGGCTTTGATCTGCGCTACGGCATGAAGCAGCAGGACCTGGCCACCGCCAGCGGCTACTGGCCCCTGTTTCGCTACAGCCCGACCATGCGCGGGATCGGTGAGAACCCCTTCCGGCTGGATTCGCCCCGGCCGACCATCCCGCTCAAGGACTACGCCTACAACGAGCTGCGGTACCGGGCCTTGTCCCTCACCCGGCCGGCCGACGCCGAGGCACTGCTGCGCCAGGCCCAGGCGGGGGTTAAAGACAAGTACCGAAGCTATGAACAGCTGGCGAGCCTGGACGGCGGGCCGGCGCCCGGCCGGCCGGACCGTGGCGGCAACGATTCGTGAGGAGCAGCGGCCCTATGGACCTGACAACGCGCTATCTGGGACTGGAGCTGGCCAATCCGCTGGTGGCGGGCGCCGGCCCACTCACCGGCGAGCTCGACAATATCCGGCGCCTGGAGGATATGGGGGTGGGCGCCGTGGTGCTGCCGTCGATCTTCGAGGAGCAGATGGAGCACGAGCGGGACCGGATCGACGAGCTGACCACCGCCGGCACCGACAGCTTTCCCGAGGCCTTGAGCTACTTTCCCGCCCAGGCTACCTACGCCATGGACCCCCAGCGCTACGTGGACCTGGTTCGCCGCGCCGTGGAGGCGGTGGACATCCCGGTGGTCGCCAGTCTCAACGGCATTACGAATCACGGCTGGATCGACTATGCGCGCCAGCTCGAGGAGGCCGGCGCCGGCGCCATCGAGCTGAATGTCTACTTCATCCCCTCCGATCTGAGTCTGTCGGGGCGGGACGTGGAGCAGCGCTATATCGACATCGTCAAGGGCGTGAAGGAGACGGTGAGCTGCCCGGTGGCGGTCAAGATCGGGCCCTATTTCAGCGCCATCGGCCACATGGCCTGCCGGCTCGACGAGGCCGGCGCCGACGGTCTGGTGCTGTTCAACCGGTTCTATGAGCCGGATATCGATCTGGCGCAGCTGGAGCTCGTATCGGATCTGGAGCTGAGCACATCGTACGAGATGCGGCTGCCCCTGCTGTGGATCGGGATCCTGTCCGGCCGGGTCAAGGCCTCGCTGGCGGCGAGCACCGGCGTCGAGGGCGCCGATGATGTCATCAAGTGCCTGCTGGCGGGGGCCGACGTGGTGATGACGACCTCGTCACTGCTGAGGCACGGGGTCGGGCACATCAAGCGCATGCTGGTCGGCCTCGAACACTGGCTTGGCGCCCGGGAGCTGGACTCGCTGGATGCCATCCGCGGACGCATGAGCCACCGCAACGTGGCGGACCCCGCCGCCTTCGAGCGAGCCAACTACATCAAGATGCTGCAGGGTTATAAGTCCCTCTGAGATCCGGGCGTCCCCACCTGCTATACTGGGCAGTTGTGCTGCGTCTTCCGACGCGGCTGGATTCCTTACGGCGGCCGCAACACGATACGAACGCCCAATGCGGCCTTGCGGGGTACGGACGTGCACGACAGAGCTGGTCTGCCGCAGCTTTCGGTCAAAGCGGTAATTCTCGGCGTGGTGCTCGCCATGGTGATGGCGGGGGCCAATGCCTACCTGGGCCTGTTCGCCGGCATGACCGTCTCGGCGTCGATCCCCGCCTCGGTGATCTCCATGGCCGTTCTGCGCCTGCTGGGCGGCTCGAACGTCCTCGAGAACAACGTGGTGCAGACCGCGGCCTCCGCCGGCGAGGCCCTGGCGGCGGGGGTGGTGTTCACCCTGCCGGCCCTGGTGCTGCTGGGCTTCTGGCAGACCTTCGACTACGGCTGGGTCCTGGCCATCGCCGGCATCGGCGGGGTGCTGGGGGTGCTGTTCACCATTCCCCTGCGCCGCTCGCTGATCATCGAAGAGGGGCTGGCCTTTCCGGAGGGTGCCGCCACCGCCGAGGTGCTGAAGGCGGGCGAGGGTGGCGCCGGCATCAAGGCCCTGGCCTATGCGGCGCTCAGCGGTGCCGCCGTCAAGCTCTGCGAGACGGGGCTGCGCCTGTGGAGCGGCACGGCCAGTGGGGCGGGCTACGCGGGGAAGGGCACCGTGGTCTATGTGGGAGCTACCCTGTCACCGGCCCTGCTCGCCGTCGGCTATATCGTCGGGCTGAACATCGCGGCGCTGGTGTTTGCCGGCGGGGTCATTTCTTGGTATATGGCGATTCCTGTCTACACCACCTGGTTCCTGGATGGCGACCCGGACCTGTCGCGGCTCGCCGCTGACGGCGCCTCGGCGGCGGCCCTCGGCAATGCCGTCTGGGATCAGCAGATCCGCTACCTGGGGGTCGGAGCCATGCTGGTGGGCGGCCTGTGGGCCCTGATCGCCATGCGCGGTTCCATCTTCAGCGGTATCAGAACCGGCCTGCACCAGTACCGCGGGCATACCCTGGCCAGCGCGGCCGTCGCGGAGACCGACAAGGATCTGCCCATGAAGTGGGTGGGGACGGCGGTGCTGGTGCTGATCGTGCCCTTGTTCCTGTTGTACCAGTCGGTCACCGGCACGCTTACCGTGAGCCTGCCCATGACGGTCATGATGGTCGTGACGGCCTTTCTGTTCTCGTCGGTGGCCGGTTATATGGCGGGGCTGGTGGGCTCGTCCAACAACCCCATCTCCGGGGTCACCATCGCCACCATTCTGGTCACCGCCCTGCTGTTGCTATGGCTCATGGGCCCCGACAGCCCCATCGGGACCCGCCGCCGCCATCATGGTGGGCGCGGTGGTGTGCTGCGCCGCCGCCATCGCCGGCGACAACCTGCAGGACCTCAAGGCCGGCCACCTGCTGAGGGCCACGCCCTGGAAGCAGCAGGTCATGCAGACCGTGGGTGTGGTGTCCGGCGTACTCGTCATGGCCCCGGTGCTGAACCTGCTGCTTGCGGCGTACGGCATCGGCGCGGCGAACCAGGTCCACCCGCATCCCCTGACGGCGCCCCAGGCCACGCTGATGGCCTCGGTGGCCCGGGGCATCTTCCACGGCGGGCTGCCCTGGGTGCATGGTGGCCATCGGGGCGTTGATCGGCGTGCTCATCATCCTGGTGGATCTGCCTGCCAGGACCCGCGGCTGGCCGTGGCGGGCGCCGGTGCTGGCGGTGGCCGTGGGCATCTACCTGCCCCTGGACCTGTCGGTGACGATCCTAGCGGGCGGGCTCATTGCTCATGCCGCGCGGCGTTTCGCGCACCGCCGTCGCGGCGCCGAGGAGGCGGAAGCGGGACTGCGCCCCGGCATGCTGTTCGCCGCCGGACTCATCACCGGCGAGGCCCTGCTGGGCATCGTGCTGGCGGTTCCGATTGTGATGAGCGGCGAGCCCGATGTGCTTTCCGTTCACAATGTGTTGGCGCACCTCGGCATCACCGCCGTCACCAACGAGCCCCTCGGCCAGTGGCCCGGCGTCGCGGTCATGGCCGGGCTGTGCTATGCCCTGTACCGGGTCGCCACCCGGGGCGCCCGGGCGGCGTAACGTCCGGGCCAGCCGCTTCCCTTTTCCCTCTATTCCCTTTTGGCAGGGGGCAAGACACAACAGGCGGCAGTGCCCGTTCCTGCCCCCCCTCATCCCGGCCTTCTCCCCCCAAGGGGGGAGAAGGGGAAGGACGGCGGTACCCGCGGGGCGCGGTTCTTTTTCCTATGCCCTTTTTGGCTGGAGGCAGAGGCAACAGACGGCGGTGCCAGTTCTTGCTGTCTACATCCCGGCCTTTTCCTCCCTCGGAGGGGAAGGGGCAGGACGGCGTTACCCGCGGGGCTGTTCTTTACTCCCTCTCCCCAAAGGGGCCGGGGTGAGGGGGCGGCACAAGGGACGGGGGCGTTTAGAGTACCCGCTGGACGGCGCGGTGCCACTGCTCCAGGTGGCTGTCCCGGTCGGCCGCGCTCATTCGAGGCGTGAACTCCCGGTCCAGGGTCCAGAGCTTCTCGAGGGCCGCCAGGTCCGGCCAGTAGCCGACGCCCAGGCCGGCCAGGAAGGCGGCCCCCAGCACCGTGGACTCGGTGTGCTTGGGCCGCTGCACCGGGACGCCGAGAAAGTCGGCCTGCATCTGCATCAGCAGGTCGTTTTCCACCGCGCCGCCGTCCACCCGCAGGGCCTTCGTCCGGCACCCCAGGTCCTTTTCCATGGCCATGAGGATGTCGGCGTTTTGCAGGGCCATGGACTCCAGGGTCGCCCGGGCCACGTGGGCGCGGGTGGTGCCGCGGGTCATGCCAAGCAGCGTGGCGCGGGCATGGGGGTTCCAGTAGGGTGCCCCGAGGCCGACGAAGGCGGGGATGAGGAACACCCCCTCGCTGCTGGTGACCTGCCCGGCCAGTGCCTCCACCTCGGCACTCGATTCGATGAACTGCATCTGATCGCGCAGCCACTGCACGGCGGCGCCGCACACGAAGGCGCCTCCCTCCAGGGCGTAGGTGCGGGCCTTGTCGCCCGCCAGGTGCCAGGCGACGGTGGTGAGCAGGCCGGATTGCGACGCTACCGTCTCGCGCCCCGTATTCATGACCATGAAGGACCCCGTGCCGAAGGTGCATTTGGACATCCCCACGTCAAAACAGGCCTGGCCGAACAGGGCCGACTGCTGGTCGCCCGCCATGCCCGCGATAGGGATCCCATCGGGCAGCCCCGGCACGCCGCGGGTGGCGCCGAAGACCTCATTGGACAGGGCGATCTCGGGCAGGATGTGCGCCGGCACCCGGAAGAGGCTCAGCAACTCCGGGTCGTACTCGCCCGAGTGGATGTTCATGAGCTGGGTGCGCGAGGCATTGGAGATGTCGGTCTTGTGCACGCGCCCGCCGGTCAGCCGCCACAGCAGGAAGGCATCGACAGTGCCCGCCCGCAACCGGCCCTGGTCCGCCATGGCCCGGGCCCCCTTCACGTTGTCCAGCAGCCAGCGGAACTTGGACGCGGAGAAGTACGGGTCGATGATCAGACCGGTCCTTTCCTGAATGATACCGGCGGCGCTGTCCTGCTTGAGCTGCTCGCAATAATCGGTGGTGCGGCGGCACTGCCAGACGATGGCGTTGTGGAGGGGGGCATGGGTGTCCCTGTCCCAGAGCACCACCGTCTCACGCTGATTGGTGATGCCGATGGCGGCAATGCGCTCGCCGGCAATCTTCGCCTTGGCCAGGACATCACCGATACCCCCCACGACGGTCTGCCATATGGCCTCGGGGTCGTGCTCGACCCAGCCGGGCCTTGGGTAATACTGGGGGTGCTCATGAGTGACGGCGGCCAGGACATTCGCCGCGGCGTCCAGCAGGCACACGGTGGTGCCCGTGGTCCCTTGATCGATCGCCAGGATAAGCTCTTTCACCCGCCTTCGCCCGTTGTGGTTGCCCGTGGGATGGCTCAAGCATAAACAAGCCGCTCGCCTTTGAAAACCAATACCGGTCGCGGGGCGATACGCGGGCACAGAGGGACCGGGCGTCCCTGGGGTAAATCGCGATGCCCATGCTGGGCGCGCGCCGGACGGCGAGGGGGGCCGGGCATGCCGGCATTAAAAAAAAGGGGACGGGCGTCCCGGGGGTATAGTGTAAGGAGATTCAGTTCCGTTTTTTGACCACACCCCACCGAGGCCGTAACAACAGGCCGTTACCAGATGATCGGTAGCGGCTTTTTTCTGCCTATATTTTTTGACTTAGTCTAACCATTAAGAGTCCGTTCCCGACCGAAGGCACAGTACAGCCTTGTGGCCTCAGCCTATCAACATCGGGGTTCGCAGATCGAACGCAACCACGGCTTAGCCATTTCGCCTAATCAAGGCACCATAACCCCCCTGAATATAATGCGGTCTATGCCCGCGTAGCTTGAATGCACCGTTACCTCGGGGTAATCTGCGGTATATACGGCACTAGATATACATTTACTCCGTATATTCCAAGGGTTGGAGGGAAACCCATGGGGGCTATACCGCAAAGGTCTGTGTTTAAACACAGCTATGTGCTGTCTACTCACTGTTATATATGCGGATGACATCGAGAATGAATTGGTGAGCTCAGCGACATTGCTCGGAGACGACGGTACCTTCGCTGATTTGCGATGGGCAAAATGCGCAGCGGGAACATGGTGTCTTTCGCCCCCGCAGTATCCTCACGGCCCGTGGCCACTGATAGATGGCCGCCCCGCATTTCGCTCACCCGTTGCTGGAACGGTAGTCGCTGCGGGGATCGCGGCTACCAGGCGCATGGGTGGCAAGAGGGTATCGAAGGAAGGCGGTCGCAAATCGGCGAGGTTGCTCCGCTCATATAACAATGCGCTGCAGCCGACCGCAAACAGCGCGGCGGCTGAGCTTCATCGTTAGAGCGCCCTGCTACCACACCGAGGAGTGAACGTTGACGTATGCCTTAATTGACAATGCAACTCTGACTGCGGTGCAGCGGCTGACGGGCGATGCGCTTTCAAAAACGGATGATTCCGTGGACGTTGATATTGTCGCACTCGAAAACTTCGTTCAAGCGACGTTGTTCTATGACAGATTAGTAGCTGTAGATGATTACATCGAAGCGTATCGAGGTCCTCGAAAGGCGGCGTTCCCTGAGATAACTTTTCTGGATAAAAATGGATACAGGTTCACCGAACTTGAAGAGTTGGCTGGGCGAGAAGCAAGTCAGTTAAGGCCAAAAATTCAGGGCGGCGAGTTTGTTAACCAAGATTTTCGAAATCTTATTGAGCTTCTGCAAACCCATATTGTCTGTACTTGGGATATCAACTCTAGCGTCTATCACCTTACTCTCAAGAGCTTATCCGACAACTCGGAGGAGTTTTCAAAGTACGGAAACATCGCCGCCGCTATATTTTCCGAGCTTACAGATGCAGGCGAATCTGGTCATAGATCAAGTAGTGATGTTGAGCTGGTTGATCGATACGGCCAGCCGATCACCAACGGCTATGCGGTTCCAGGGGCGAAGTGGAATAACGGTGGGGAGTCAACTGGGGAAGCGTCGGCTGCAATTAAAGCATTCGTTGCATCTCTTGTTTGGCTTGCGAATCGCTCAATTTTCTACTGCATGGCTGGGCGTCACCTTCAGGCTGACACTTTCTTATATCCAATCAGGCAAACCTATCAGCAAAGCTACTTAAGCCAAACCTGCAATTACGGTTTCGATTACGCCCGTCATATTGTCAACGAGTTCTCAAGCTCAGTCTCAGCGGACGTTTTCGAAATTCATCATGCTGGTTTAGCTGCAACTACTGGCCTCCAGTTGCCGGTATTTTCCGCGTGGCTGGCCAAACAAACCTCAGACCCAGCACAGATCGTGGCGGCTGCTCGCCAAGTTCGAGATGCTCCAGAAATTGTCGAAGTCAGGGCACAACTTCGTGAAGTAAGGCGCTTGTTTGATGAATCTGGCGTGGCTCAGGCGAATCAAGCTGTGGCAAAGCTAATGCGCGATATCCAGCGAGGTTCGAATGACATTCGAGTTAAGTATGGAGTTCAGACCCGTCAAGGAATTCCGATAACAAAGCTCGTGCAAATCTACAACTCATATGCCGCACTCAGAGGCTTGCCACCGGCTCCTGACTTAGGGTTGAAAGTGCCGTTGCCCGAATTTTTTGCCAATTTGCAACAGCCCCGAGGTTTCCGGGCGGCCTACCGAAACCTGACTAGCGATCTTGCAACAGTTTGGTCCTTGGGTGAAGCACGAGATATTTTGGGTAGTCGGGTGATCAAACAGAAGGACGCTAGAGCTTACAATCCCAAGCAAGAACAACCGAGATTTAGGAATGTGCACTCTGAGTTCAAGAGCCCGATGTAGGCGCTCTAACAAATCATTGCAGCGGACGTTTGACCCGCCACCCATTTTTGCTGCCGCAAAAAAAGGCGTCGCCTCAAACGCCGCTGAATTCAGGCGTTAGACCGCTTTGAACACTGACACTTCCGAAATTACCGATGATTCTCTGGCGGCCTCGCTCCCGAGATTTCGTTTATTCATCCTCGGCTCTGGTTTTTCGAAACCCGCCGGCCACCCATTGGGAATCGAGCTGCTCGAAATGGTGAGGGCTCGAATGCGCGATCATTTCCGGGCATACGACTGGGACGGGCCACTAGAAAATGAGATATCTGAGTGGACGGCTCTCTACCCGAATTGCGAAGTAACTCTAGAATCCGTTCTTGCATACAGCCATAGAAAGCACTTTCTCAAATTGATTCGATCAGATGATATTTCGAACACGGAAGCCGAACAATCGCATCCGCGAGACCGATTATTCAAGAAATACTCTCGAAGGATGTAGAAGCAAGTGCTAAAGGGCTCTATGAGCGATTTTGTGCCGACCTTACGCCCTATGACCTTGTGTTAACTTTTAACTACGACACGGTCATAGAAGACACGTTGGACCGACTTGGTATCGCTTATTCGTTGTCGCCAGAGTGGTGGTTAGATGATGAAAAGCGTGGGAAACGACCGCGCGACCACAAGGCAGAATTTGTTGATGTATTAAAGCTTCATGGGTCAATCGATTGGTACGACAGACAGTACTACGATGAGAGCCGAGCTTACTACAAGTCTACTGGAGCCGAAGTACCTGATAAGGACCCATTATTTGGAGAAAACGCTTGGGTGCCTATAGAGCCTCTAAATCGAGGCGCAATTAAGGGCGAATACGGCCATGAACTGCTCTCGCGCGTATTCCGCGTTCCAAATCATCGGCAGTATTTTCCGTTTCGGTCAGGTTCGTTTTCTGAAGTCCCTTTCCTGTTACCTCCGGCTTACGACAAGATTCTCGGACACGACCCGATTCGAGAGCTTTGGAGCAACATGCATAGAACGATGGAGTCGTTCTCGGCGATTATTATGATCGGGTACTCAATGCCTTCATACGACAGCTATGCTTATGAGGCGCTTGGGAAATTAATTCTCGACTATCAAGCTGGAGGAGATAAGAATTATTGGCGCCAGCCTAGGACTCCTCTACAGATAGTGACTCTGGCAGCTTCAGATCGCGACGTACTGGAGGGAATACCATTTCTAAACCCGGGCCGCACGCGAATCTGGCGCGACGGATTCTGTGAGAGTGCCATTGATTGGATGAATTGGGGAGACTAATGATCGCTTTGTGCTCAGGACTAATGACCCGCAATACGGTGCTCCATATCGTGGGATAAGTGCGGTCTAACAAGCGCGTGGAGTCGGACTCGCTACGTCGGCGCTTCGCGCCGCCTCCGCTCGCCGCTCACGCGCAGCGTTAGATTGAGAAATGACAAAACAACATAGCGCCGAGCCATACCCTAAATGTGGAGGCGATATGAATTTCATTTCAAGTAGAGAAAAATTAAAGATGGAAATGCCGATGCTGATTCTTCCGGGTTTTTTATGTTTATCGCGCTGTCTGGTGGCCTTGTAGAGCCAGACGCGTTTGGCGTTTCTGGCCCTGAGGGCAGCGGGATCCGCATATAACAAGGGTCTGCGTTGCGTCGCAAATGGACGTCTAAGGTCTTCGCCAACCATTTGCTTAGAAGTTTTGAGCAGAAAAAAAGCCGCTACCAATCATCTGGTAGCGGCCTATGGGGTGTGGTCAAAAAGCGGAACTAAATTCCCTTGCACCATACCCCGGGGGACGGGCGTCCCCCCAATTCAGTGGCTGCAGAAGGGGTGCTGCGCCACTGTTACCGCAACAGGATATTGTCACCTTTTCCGAGCTTGGGGTCGGCGTCGGAGGTGTTCATCAACACGGTGATCGCACCGCGCATGGCCGCGCTCATGGTGTGATCCACGATGGCGTTGTTGGTGTCGTGATCCTTGGGGGAGACGATATCGAATATGTCGGCCTCCGCCACCGCTACGTTGTAGGTCTGTACACCGTAGAGGACGTTCCGGGGATTGCCGTCCACGTACATCCGTTCCCAGATTCCGGCGATGGGGTGAAAGGCCACGGGCATGTTGATATTGGCGTTGACGAAGTAGATCCTGACCCGCTCGCCGGGCTTGGACTGCAGTGCCAGGCTGGCGTTGGGGTCGTGCACGGGGTCGTAGTGGAACATCTTGCCGTTGATCAGGGTGCCCGCCCAGCCCTTGTTCTCGATCATGGCTGTCGCGTCATCGGCATTGGGGAAATACTGCCCCTCGATCAGGACATACTCGCGGTCCGGTTTGGGGAATCGCTTGCTGTAGCCGTTTTTGGGATCGACAATGATGATCCCATACATGCCGCGGGCGATGTGCTGGGCCATGGTGGGGGCCCCGCAGTGATACATGAAGGCGCCCGGATAGTGGGCGACGAACGTGAAGTGCTTGGTGTGCCCCGGCTTGATGGGTGCGAATTCCTTGAGGACGTCCACCTGGGCGGCATGAAAGTCGATGGAATGGGAGTTTTTGTTGGTGGACGGGTTGATCAGTTTGAAATCCACCGTGTCCCCCTGGCGGACGCGCACCACGGGTCCCGGTATGTGACCGCCGTAGGTCCAGGCAGGGTATTCGGTCCCCTTGTTGTCGATCTTGACGGTGGTCTCCTTGGCCGTCAGGGTGACGTGCACCGTCTTCGCCATGGCGCTCTGGGTCCCCATGAGCAACACGCCCACGAGCCCCAGTCCCAGGGTGGCGGTGCGCAGCACCGATTTTCCGAATTTTCCGTTCATTTCTCTACCTCGCTCGCTGTAAATTGGCATGTTCGCCAAGGGTTGGTTCGGGCTCGCTCCGTGAGCCTCCGTTGCCGCCTGGTCCCTCATGAGGCGGATCCGTACTTGCACTTGCACAGCACCCTCAGGTGACGCACGAGCGCATGTATCTCATCGTCAGTGAGGACGCCGCCCCAGGGGGGCATGAGCACGGACTTGTTCACCGCCGGCCCGCCGTCCTTGATGGCCTTGAACAGCTCCGCGTCGGTGCGCCCGCTCATATATTCGGCGTCGGTGTGATTGCGGGGGCCCACCGACATGTTGTCCCCGGCATTGATGCCCTTGCCGTTGCCGTGGGATCCGTGGCACTGCCAGCAGTAGGTCTTGTACAGATCCGCACCCGGCTCGGCGGCGTATCCGCTCGTCATGATGCCGGTGCTCAGGGCGACGGTGCCCGCGATCATCAAGAGGGTCTTGTTGGTCCTACTCATCGGACGTCTCCTTGGACTCGGCCTCGTACAGGCCGTGGAAGTAGCGAACGAACTTCTGCAGGTCCTGCTCGCTGAGGTGCCGTGCCGGCATGAAGCTGCGCGGGTCCCACGCCTGGGGGTTGCGCATGTAGCTGATCATATAGTCGTCTTGCAGGCGAACCGCCGCCGTATAGACTTCCGGCCCTGACAGTCCGCCGTAGTCGGGATCACTGCGGTGACAGGCGATACAGCCCTTGAATTTGTCGAACATCAGATCACCGAACGTCAGGGACATGGTCCCCGGCTTGTATTCGCCGGGCTTGATCAGGTTACTCTTGGCCTTGAAGGTCATGAGCGTGTCGGCGACCGCCTTTGCGTCTCCCGAGGACAAGGTGGGGTGCGTGACCAGGGTGGGCTTGTCAATGACGTCCTTGCCGTCGACCCCGGACTTGATGTGATTGCCGTAGTACATCCCGGCCGGGCGGATGCGGGTGGGGTGCTGAAGCCACTCGACGATCCAGTCGTGGCGGTACTTGTTCCCGGCGTAGAACAGGTCCGGCCCCTTGCGCTCCCAGACCCCCTGCAGCGTTGTGGGGGCCGGGCCCGTCAGGTTGTGGCAGCCGGCGCACTGTTTCTCGAGGATTGCCTTGCCGTCGGCGGCCGCGGCAACGCCCGATGCGGTCAGCAGCGCCGCGCCGAGCAGTAGTATCAGGGCCTTCGTCTTCATTAGTGTCTCCTCCCGTGGTGGCGGCGTCTGCTGGTCAGCGGGGTGCCCCTGAAGGCCGCGTGATCGAACTTGCCGTAGCCCTTCTTCATGGATTGGGTGTAAAAGAAGTCGGGGTCGTATTTCTTGTTCTTCCATACATACCAGTCGTCCTTGGGGTTGGAGTCCGTGTACTCGATGATCGTCACGGCGCCTCCCGGGTACTTGCCCCCGTTGGTGGAGTGGGTGTCTATGTGATCATGGAAGATGAACCGCCCGGAGTTGTTCATGTACATGATCACGTCGTTGTGGGAGCCCGGGTAGACGAGCTGGGTGTCCACAGGATAAGGATCTTTCAGCTGCAGGCCGTCCCGGAAGGCGACCAGCATGTCGTGACCGTGGCTGTGCATGGCATGGAGATTGTTACCCGCGCCGATGAAGCGTATGCGCAGCACATCGCCCTTTTGCACCCGTATGGGTTGATCGGTAGGAAAGGACTTGGCGTTGATCGAGAAGTAATCGTCCGGGTCGGTGGGCTTGCCGCCTTTTCCGTAGGTATCGGCGTACTTGGACTCCCAGCCGCTCAGCATCATGATCACGTCCTTGGTGACCTTTTTCTCCAATGCCGAGGGCTCCTTGGGGTCGATGACGATGGGGCCCCACATCCCCCGGATGCCCACGTGCTCGTTGGTGTTGACGTGGCAGTGGTACCACATGGTGCCGGGTTTCTCGGCCGTCCAGTGATAGGTATAGGTGTCGCCCGGCTGAATGCCCGGCCCGGGCTGAGAGATGGCCGGTACGCCGTCGTTGCGCCAATTGTCGGTCTGGTAAAAACCGTGCCAGTGGATGGTGTGCGGCAGGGAGGTGTTGTTGGTGACATGGACCGTGACGTCATCGCCCTGTCGGACGTGGATGAGAGGGCCGGGGACCTGCCCGTCGAAGGCGAAGACATTGTATTTCAGGCCCGGTGCGACCTGGATCTTGACCTCCTCGATGGTCATGCTGAATTCGCGCTTGGCGGCGAAGGCCGAGCTGTCCGTCCACAGGGCAAGGATCGTGGCGGCCGCTATGGCCGCTGCGAGGTAGCGCGCAAGGGGCGCCTCGCGCCCGGTGTGCCGAATGGCTCTCATCATGGACCCTCCTGTCGTTGGTTCGTGGGGCGCGGCGCAGCCAAGCTTCAGTCTGCGTTTTAATCCGCGTCTTAATTTCCCTGAATATGATTTCATCAATAATGCATACGAAATACATTATTACACGATACGGGACACTGTCAAGAAAATATGCGAGCCTTGAGTCGCGCGTGACGGTCTGGATAAAAATGTATTAAATATGTATAAAAAGGCCCTGTAAGGGGGGTGCCTCCGCCTTGCGGCCAATTTGACAGGTGTCGCCGGCCGGCTGCCTGGAGTCAAGTCAAGACCGGGGTATGGGCGACTCTCAGAACGAGGGGTTTATCTGCCGGTAGCCTTCGAAGCTCATGTGGCAGATGAGTACGATGTGTGAGGTCTTGCGTTTGAGGGAGTCGGGGAACGGGGGGAAGGGGGCGGACTGGCGTGCGATCTGCACGGCGTTGCGGTCCAGGGTGTCGTTGCCGGACGACTGCACCAGGGAGACGTGTTGCAGCTCGCCCTGGGTCCCCACCACCAGGCGCAGGATGGGCGTGCCGATCTGGTCGGTGGGGTAATTCATGTCGCCGACCCGCTGCAGCTTTCGCAGCAGTGAGGCGATGTAGTAGCGGGCCACCAGGGTATGGGGGTCGTGCACGTTGGGCAGGGAGGCCTGACTGTCGGCGGGCTCGCTCTCGGGGCGGGGGTCAGCGGCGTCGGCGCGGGCGGCGCTCTGTGCCACGGCGGAATTGACCGAGGCGCGCAGCGTCGACCAGTCGAGTTTGGGGGGTGATTGCGGGGGCGCCTTGGGCGGTGATTCGGCGGGGGCCGGGCCGTTGTCCGCGGGTTGCGGCTGGCCGGCCTTGGTCTGCGGGGGCGTCGTGGGCTGACCGGCCGGCGAGCGCTCGGCCTTGGCCGGGGGGTGACGGCCGCCGCCGGCCTTGCCGGTGGCCGGGGAGGGCGGTGTGGCGGGGTGGGGTGTCGGTCGGGCCTTGACGGTCCCCGGCTGGCCGGTCTTGGCCGAGGGCCTGGCGGCCTGAGACGAGGGCTTGCGGCCCTTGGATGTGGCGGGCAGCGAGCCGGGCGAGTCAGGCAGCTCGTAAATCTGCGTCTCCATGGGTTTGGGCTTCGCCTCAGGCGTTGCCGGGCGCTGCATCACATGCCCCATGCCCAGGAACGCCAGCAGCACCAGCAGCACGGCGGCGGGCAATACCCATGGCAGGCGCCGCGAGGGGTCGTCCGGGGTGAAGGCGCCCCACAGGCTCGCCTGGCTCATGGGCGCTTGACGGCGATCAGCAGGCGGGCCGCGCCGGCCTGACGGGCCTTGAGCATGGCCTGGACCACCGTCCCGTTAAGGGCGCCCTGGTCGGCATTGACGATGACCGCCCCCTCGTGGTCTTTGAGCATGGGTTTGAGGGTGGCGGTCAGGGTGTCCAGGGTCACGCGGGTGTGATTGAGATACAGTTCGCCCTTGCGGGTGACGGTGAGGGTCACGGGCTCCCGGGGATGGGTGGCGGCCGCTTTGCCCTTGGGCAGGTCGACCGTCAGTGAGTGGATGTTCTGCATGGACAGGGAGGCGAGCATGAAGGTCGCCAGGAGAAAGAACATCACGTCGATCATGGGGATGATCTCGATGCGCCCGCGACGATACTCCCGGGATCTACGCAGCTTCATGGCCGGCCTCGTCCGGGGCGCCGTTGAGCCGCACCCGGTCCACCAGGCGGGTGCCGATGCGCTCCATCTGGTCCAGGGTGCGCGACTGCAGGCGTGAGAATAGATTGAAGCCGAACAGGGCCACCAGGGCGATAAGCAGGCCCAGGGCGGTGGCGATCAGGGCCTCGGCGACGCCCGAGGTCACGCCTTTCGGATCCACCAGTCCCTTGCTGCCGATCAGTTGAAAGGCGTCCATCATGCCGAAGATGGTCCCCAGCAGTCCCAGCAGCGGGGCCGCCGTCACGGTGGTCTCGAGGATCCAAAGCCCGCGCCCCAGGGCCCCTTCGATGGTCTGGGCCTCGTCGCCGGCCCGGGACTCGGTCCACCAGGCCGGTCCGTCGCGGTGCTGCAGGATTACGCCCAGGAAGCGGGCGAAGTGGTGGTGGGGGTTGAGTGCCGCCACCTGGCTCTCCAGGGCGTCCCAGCCGGAGGCGTGATTCTGCGCCAGGCGCAGCAGGGCCTTGGGCGGGCGGGTGTAGTACCAGTACACATAGGTCTTGTCCAGCAGGATGGCGAGGGTGACGATGGCCAGGATCAACAGGGGATAGACCATGGGGCCGCCGAACTGCAGTGTGCTCCAGGCCTTGTCAATGTCATGCATATCGAGCGTCTCTTTCAAATTGGGTTGTCAGGGTGGGTGCAGGGTCCCGGGGACGACCCCATCGAAACGGGGCTTGCCGCATCATTCCATGGCCCCGGATTTTTCCGGCTTGAGATCCGCCCCTGCCGCGCAGGCGCAGGCCGGGCCGGTATGCGCGGCGTACCTCGAACTGTTGAGACAGCTGGGAATGACCAAGATTCTGTCAATCAGTACATATTTACGTAATGCGTCACCGCGGGGGCGGCGCGTGCGCCCCCGGCCGGGGCTGTCTCAGGAAAGACGTGGGGCCGGACGGGGTTGCACGGGGCATATTGTAGCGATTACCCAATATATACAAAAATGCCCGCCCCTGCATGGGTTGCCTGAATTCCTGTTATCGTTCCCGAGGTTAGCGGGTCGGGCCCCATGGGGCACCCGGCGATCAGTGCACAGTTGGAAGGAAATCGAATATGACGATCGGCCTGGGACAATACCTTCGCCACTGGCGTATCCGGCGCATCCTCCGGCGCCACCCCCTGCCCCACGAGGCGTGGCAGGGGGTGGCGCGCCGGGCCCTGGCCCTGCAAGGCCTGGACGCCGTGCAGCTGGCGCACCTGCGTGAGCTGACCACGTTGTTCGTGCATCGCAAGTCCTTCAGCGGGGCGCAGGGACTGGAGGTGAGTGCGCCGATGCAGGTCGCCGTGGCCGCCCAGGCCTGCCTGCTGGTCCTGCACCTGGGGCTGGACTACTACGACGGCTGGCGCGAGGTCATTCTCTATCCGGGCGCCTTTCGCGTGCGCCGCGAGCAGCGGGATCCCGGCGGGCTGGTGCGCGACGAGCACACTGACCTCACCGGCGAGTCATGGTCGCGGGGCCCGGTGATCCTGTCCTGGGACGATGTAGCGCGGGACACCTTCCACGGTCATCCGGGATACAACGTGGTCCTGCACGAGTTTGCGCACAAGCTGGATGCGCTCAACGGCGCCGCCAACGGCATGCCGCCGCTGCACGCCGATATGAAGATCGAGCAATGGACCGGCGCCCTGAGCGGCGCGTACGATGGGCTGCGTCAGCAGCTGCACGCGGGCCATGGGGGCTATATCAACGCCTATGCCGCCACGAGCCCGGCGGAGTTCTTCGCCGTGCTGAGTGAATACTTTTTTACCGCGCCCCGGGTATTGCGCGAGCACTGCCCGGCCGCCTACGAGCAACTGGCGCTGTTCTACCGGGTGCAGGACGGGCGACGCTTTTAGTCTCTATCAGGGGGCTGTCTTGCCAGCCCCGCTTCCAGGCTGGCCGCCAGGGACTGGGCCTCGCCCAGGGCGGCTTCGGGGTCGTCGTGAAAGGGGGCGAGTACGGCCAGCACGTGGTGGCTGATTTGCGCATCGGTCAAGGTGGGGTGCTCGTCCAGGTGGCCGTGGTCCATGAGCCAGGTGCCCAGCTCCTCGCGCTTGTTGGCGCGGAACCGGTCCACCTGGCCGTCTTCGAGTGCCTTGAGCAGGGCACGGGCGTCGCCCCCGAGCCGGTCGTTGAGCGCGGTCACGCTATCGAGGAACGTGGGGCTGACCGCCTGGGAGTCCTGCAGGGCCTGGCGGTCCACCGGGCGGCCCCGGCCGCGGCGCCAGGCCTCGAACCAGGGCTCGACCCCGGCGATGCGCCGCTGCAGTTTGTGCCGTTCGTGCTCCGTGAGCAGAGTCTCCGCCGCCGGGGAGCCGAGGAGGGCGCGCAGGGGTCCAACCCGCTGGTGGCGACTCTGGACCAGGCGGCGCAGCAGCGCCAGGTCATCGCGCAGCAGGTAGAACACGTGCACCGCGGCGGGGGGTGACCAGGGGTCCACCGGGGGCACGCCGAGGGTCACGGCGTAGTCCTCCGGCGATTGCCCGCCCGGGTCGGGAACCTCGGGGGACGCCGGCAGGGCGATCCGGCGCCCGTCGGTGACGGCCCGGCCGATGCGCCGCACCTTCGCCAGGTCGATGCGGTGGGCGTCGATCCCGTGGGCGTTCCAATAGCCCATGTCCCCCGGCTGGGCCGTCATGTAGAACACCTGCCGCCGGTCCTCCCGGGCGAGGGTGGCCAGGCTCCCGGCGGCGGCCTCAAAGCGTTCGGGATCGGCGGTGGTGAGCGCCTCGTCGAGCACCAGGGGCAGGGGCTCGCGGCCGCGCTCGGCCTCCAGGGCGAAGGCGATGCGCACCGCCAGCAGCAACTGCATGCGCGTGCCGCTGGACAGCTCGGCCAGCGGGCGGCGCTCGTCCGTCGCCGTCTCCCGGGCGGCGAAGCGCTGTTCCCCGTCGGCGGCGAATTCCAGCGCGAATTGATGATGGGTGAAGCGCTGGAACCACTCGGCGGCGCGGCGCAGGGCCGGGGGCTGACTGGCATGCACGTGCTCGTCGCGCACCTGATCCAGGAGGAAGGCGCCGGCCGCGGCGAACAGGGCCTCGTCGAGGCGTTCGCCCAGGGCGTCTTCAGCGGCCTGGGAGGCGGCGCGGGCCTCTTCCAGCTCGCGCTTGCGCGTGGCCTGGTCGATTTCCTTCTCGATGCCGGCGATCTCATGCAGCAGCCGGTCCCGTTGGGCGGCCTGTTCCCGCAGATCTTCGCAGCGCATCTGAAGGCTCGCCCTGTCGTCCGCGTCGATCAGCGTCGCGAGGTCCGGCCGGTCCCCCAAGGCCTGCTCACGGTCCCGCTCCAGAGCGCCGACCTCCTGGAGGGATCCCTTGAGTTTCGTCCAGCTGTCGAGCTGATCCAGGCGCTGAGCGAGCCCCGCATCGTCACCGTCTTCCAGGCCGATATGCGCGAACAGCTCGCGCACCTGCCCGTCGACATCCTCGATGGCGCCTGCCGCCCGCTCGATTTCCCGCTTCGCCGCCGCCATGTCGCGCCGTGCCGCGTCCCGTCGGCGGACCCGCTCATTGAGCCGCGCCAGGCGCCGGCCGAGGGTCTCGCTGTCGGCGCTGTCCGGCGGGGGCGCCTCATTGTATTCGGCGAGAAACGCCATGAGGGCGGTGCGCGCCTGCCGCGCCTCGGCGCTGCGCGCTTCCAGGGCCGCCCGGGCCGCCTCGGCGGCCCCGTGCGCCCGGTCATAGTCGCTGACCAGGTGCAGCCAGCGGTCGAACGCGCTGTCCAGCGCCTCGGGGTCAAAGCCGACCTGTGCCGCGATCTCGGCCAGGGCCGCCCGGGTGCGTCCGAGCTCGTCGGCCTTGGCCGTCCGCCGGCGCTCAAGCGCTTCGCGCCGGGTCAGATCGGCGGCCTGGCGTTCGGCTGCCTGCAGCGCGCGGTCGAGTTCGCCGAGCCGGGCCATGACGTCAGGTGTTCGCCAGGCAGACGGCTCGGCGAGATCGCAGGCGGTGAAGCGCCGGCGGGCCTCGTCGCGGGTGCGGGTCCCGGGCGCGGGCCGCAGCAGCAGGTACGCGGCCGCCGCCAGGGGCGCGCCGAGCAGGGCGACGGCCCAATGCACCAGCACCGCGGCGGCGCCGATGGGGATCAGGGCCACGGTCAGTGCCGTGATGACGGCTGCGCGTACCCCGTTTCGCCCCGGCTCCGGGGAGGCGCCGAGCCAGCTCAGGAGCGCATCGCGCCCCTGGCGCAGGGGGTCGACCCGGGGGGCATCGTCAGAAGGGGTCGGGAGGCCGGCCAGGGCCGCGTCAAGATCGCGCAGCTCGGCGTCCAGGCGCCGCTTGTCCGCCAACTGCTCCTCTACCCGGTGGAGGGTTTCAGGCTGCAGTCGGGGGGGGCGCTCCGGCGCGCCGCCGAGACCGGCGATCGCGAGCTGTCGATCGGCCGCGGCCTCATCCAGCTTGGCGCGCAGCTGTTCAATCTGACCTTCCAGGCGTTGCAGCTGCTGTACCTGCTGGTGCCGGTCGGCGACGGCGGCCTCGTCCACGGCGGCCTCGTCCAGGGCCGTCTGGGTCAGGTCTTGCAGTGAGTCATCGCGTTGGCGACGCGTCTGTTCGAGCTCATGGTCCGCGGCACCCCGCGCCTGGCGCAGGCGCTCGAGGCGGGTGCGTTCATCGCCCCGCAGCCGGTCCATGCCCGTGGGGAACGCCGCCGATTGCCGCTCCAGGGCCAGGCGCCGGCGGCGCGCGTCCAGGAGTTCCAGGGCCTTGCCGTGGGCCTCGGCCTCCCGGGCGGCGGCGGCGCAGGCGTCCTTGTCCGCCCGCAGGCCGGCCAGTCGCTCCTCGTCCTTGCGCAGGGCCTGGTGCTCTATTTGCTTTTCCCGCTGCCGCCTCCGGGCCCCTTCCAGCGCCACGCGTTCGGTCCGGCCGTGGGTCTGCTTGAGCTGGAAGGGCGGATTGTCCCGCACCGCGTGCAGGTCATAGCCGCCGGCCAGCTCCCGGGCCAGGCGCTGGGCGATCTCCTGGTCGGTGGCTCCGTCGGCGTCCAGCAGGTCCTCGATGCGCAGGGTATAGCAGGACAGGAAGCGGTGCTCAGGCAGGGGCGGCGGCGCGACGGACTGCCCGTGGCGCTGCCACGTCAGCTCCCGGCCGAGGCGCGTCGCCTTCAGCTCCCCTTGAGCATCCTCGAACAGCGCCTCCACGTGGAGGGGGGCGTCGCGCTGTTCCTCCGGGTACAGGGCTGCGCGCAGGGCGCGCAGCACGCTGCTCTTGCCCGAGGCGTTGGGACCGACAATGACGTTCACCCCCGGGTCGAGGCCCTCGAGCGCAAAGCCCTCGGCGATGCCGGGCAGCAGCTGGATCCGCAGCTCGCGCAGCCTCACCCGGCCCCCTCCCGCTGCGCCAACAGCTCATCGAGGGCGCGCAGGGCGGCGCTCTCGAGGACCGCCGCCGTCCGTGCGGTGTCGGGGGGCGCGGCGGCCAGGAGAGTGAGCTCACGGCTGTTACAGGCGGTCTCCAAGGCGCGTCGGGCGCCTTGGAGGAGCACCCGGCGCTCGGGGGAGTCGGCGCCGCGCAGCACCAGCAGCTTGCGCGCGATAAGCCCCGCGGGGTCGGTGCCCCGGGCCAGCTCCTCCAGGTCGACGGCCGGCAGCGCCTCGAGCCGCCAGTCATGGACGAAGTAGATGATCTCGCCGCGCTCGTGGGGGCTGCGGCGGGGGTCGGCCGCGGCCAGGGTGCGTTCCAGTGCCTGGCGCAGGGCGGTGCGGCCCACCAGGCGCAGGCGGCAGCCCACCGCCCGGGGGGTGTAAGGCGCTGCGGTGATCCGGTCATGGAGCCGCGCCAGGGCCTCCACCACGCGGCCGTGGATGTCCTCGGCGTTGCGCAGCTCATCGAGCGGGATCTCGATCTCCTCCCAGCGCAGGGGGGCCAGGGGCAGGTGCTCGATGGACAGGCCGCCCCGGTCGCTGATCTCGAGCAGCCACGGGCCGCGGGGGCCCGCCTCGCCCGGGTCCAGGCCGCTCAGGGAGCCCAGGTAACCCATGGGCCGGGGGGCGCTCAGGGGGTCGGGCTTGTGGATGTGTCCCAGCAGCCAGGCGTCGACGGGGGCGTCGTTCAGCTCCGAGGAGCGCACCGGGGCGTGACGGCTGCCGGCCTGGTCCCGGTCACAGTGCAGCAGCCCGATGGTCGTGCTTGCGCCTGTCGCCGGCAGGCCGACCGCCAACGGGCTGGCGGTCACCGTCGCCTCGGGGAAGGACCAGCCCAGGACGTCGACCGCCGTCCCGCCGCCGCGGAGAGTGTACGATTCCCACCTGCCTCCCCGGCCCAGCAGGCGGACGGCGGGGACGGCATCGGCCAGGCGGGGCAGCACCTCCACGTCATGGTTGCCCGCCACCGCCAGGACCGGGATACCGGCGGCGGTAAGCTGTTCCACGCCCCGGCGCAGATCGTTGTAGGCCTCGTAGAAGTCGTCGCTCTGCTCGACCACATCGCCGGCCAGCAGCACGGCGTCCACCCCCTGGCCCAGGGCCAGGGCGACGGTGCGGTCCCACGCCGCCGCCGGCGTCAGTGCCCGGCCCCCGACCCGGTCGAGCAGGGCGGCCGGCAACCGGGAGGGTTGGCGGCCCAGGTGGATGTCTCCCACGCAAAGCAGCTTCAAGATGGTTCCCTTTGGATAGTCCGGGGTCCTTGTTGTCTGGGTGGCGCGTCGGCGGTGCATGGCGCCGGGTGGCTATGCATTCTATCGATATCGCGCCATGGCGGCCAGCGGGCGTCCGCACGGGGGGCGACGGGGCGGCGGGTTTGAGGCAGCGGCGGGTCCAGGCGATGGGGCGATGCCGGACGGAGCGCTATATCTGTTGGATCTCGCCGGCGGAGATAGCCCCGGGGCGCTTGTCACCGGCGTGGTTCATGCTGACCAAGGCCAGGTTGTGCATGGTCGACCGCCAGGCGGACGCTTTCATAGACCGTCAGCCACGCCAGCACAGAGTGATTCTGAAGAACCACAGCGCGATCCGCCCCGGGGCTGTCAACCTCGCGGTTTTCGAGTAATACCCCGCCGGTGAGCATCCCGGCGGTCACGATGACCATCCGGGTAATCCCCGGGGACAGGCTGATGCCCGTGACGATTAGGGGAGCACGCCCCGGTCCTTCCTCGGGAACCGGGTGGGTTCGAGTCAGAAATCGGTGACGACGCCATCCCTGGTGAGAATGCCTTTGTGATCGAGCCCTTTGCGTGGTGCGGGCATTTTCCCCTTGCCTGGCTTCATCCTGAAGGAGATATTGGCCGACACGCTGATTCGAAGTCCATCGTCCCCCTCGACCTCGGTGAGATTTGGCTGCACTTCGTGCAGCAACCAGGAAGGGAACATAATGCACCTTCCCGGAATGGGCTCATAGAACACCTCGTTCAACATCTCATTAACCCGCGGTTTGTCGGTGGCATAGGGCGGGAGTATCAGGTGCGCCTGGACGCGCGGGTCGGTGAACCAGATCTTCCCGCAACCGGGCGGCGTCTGCAGGTAGTAGGCAAGACTGAGGATCGTGCCGGGATGATTGTGATTGCGGTTGTGGGCGCCGTAGGGCGAAACGTTGGCCCACATGTTGCCGATAAAGGGCTCGCAGTCTTCGTGGAGTCCCATCCGTCTGCCGACCTCTTCGGCCTGGAGGAGAAATTGCTGACCCATGGGGATGAATTCTTCCCGGGTATGCATGTCCACCGTGCTGTGCCAGCCGCGGGAGTTGGAGCGCACGATGCCTTGCCGGTCCTGTGCCCGCCATCCTAGGATTTGGGAGATCCATCGGCGGTTTCTGGTCCTGTAATCCCTTGCGTCCATGACAGAGATGATGGTGGGAAACCAATTTTCAAAGTGTACCTCGCCGCGGTGTTCGTCCGGAATGAGGTCGGCGATGTCGGCATATCTCCCTTCCTGTCTCGCCCTTTGGAGTTGTTCTAATGGGTCATACACACGCTGGTCCACGAGTTCCCCCCTCTGGTCATAGGTGTATTGGCAATATGATCACGTTCGATACCAGGGCACACGCTAGGGTGCGGGTGTTGCTCGATTCCGGTTCCGCTCCTGGATGTGCCATTGACGGACCTGTTTGGGGTTTTTTGTTCATCGCCCATTTTGGGTGCGTCAACTTATTATTAGATCGTCCGTAGGGTGTAAGTTTCAATTAAAATAATTCTAAAGTGTGCAAGACAAGACCCCTCGTGTCGCCTTTGATAAAAGGTATATGCGATTTGACTGAAATAGATGCGCTGATCGTAGCGTTTAATCCGGGGTGCGGCAGGAATATTAAATGTTCGAAAATTATTATATTAATGAATCCGCCTCACCGGTTGGCGCGGGCGCCTGCATGGTTCGGCGAGGGGGTTGCTCTACTCCTGTGCCCGCCATTGGTTCGTCGCTCGTTGCGCAAGGTCGGTGACGGATGCGGCAAAGGCGAGGGGCGGTCGGGATGGGGTACCGCATCCGACCGCCCGGGAGGCGACACCCCGGCAACGAACGCCCGTGTGCGAAGGGAGCGTTTAGGCCCTAATACAATGGGTTAGCCGGGCGTCGCCCGCAGGCGCACGAAATGTGGTAATTTTGTGCCAAAATCAGCGTTGTAAACGCCCGGAGTCATCGCCCTCCCCCTGAGGGTCAATGTAACGGGTGATGCTGAACCGACCGGCCCCGAAGCATTCATCGACCCAGTGCGCCAGCAAAAATGGACGAACCCGATCCCCGCACGCTGAAACAGTCCGACGGCTTCGTCGTGCGTTACCAGGACAAACTCAGAGCCGCGCTGCTATTGCTGCGCGAGGGTCTTCAGGAAGAGACCGAGGAGACCCGGGACATGCTGGAGGTCTACTACCGCTACACGATGAACCGCGCCACCCGCGAGGACATGCGCCGTGCCAACAAGCAATTCAAGGACCTGATCAGGATGATGGGACTCGGTATACTGCTGGTGCTGCCTATGGCCCCGGTCAGCATTCCGCTGATCGTCAAGCTCGGACAGATACTCGGGGTTGAGGTCATGCCGAGCGCCTACCGCAGGGACCGCGAATCCGACCCTGACCAGTGATTTAGTGTACGCCCTAGGGAACCTCTGCACAGGTCGATCAAGGGGATGATTACAAGGCGCACAGGGGCGAGGGAGCGGAGTTTACAAGTTGTAAATGAGCATTCCGAGCCCCTGTGCAACGCCGTGAGCGCCGCTTCAGCCGCCTGTGCAGAGGTTCCCTAGCGGCTCGGCACCGTATAGGACTCGATCACCTGGCCGGGTTTGGCGGCCGGCTCCACATGACCCATATAGATCACCGCCGCCTTGGCCTCGGAGCCTTTGCCGGTCGGCCTTTCGCGCCATTCCCACAAGTGACCGTTCGCGGTATCGAGAATCATGACCGCGGCATGGTTTTGATCGCCCTCGATGAGGCGCACGATCTGATAACGGCCCACCGGCCCCATGGGCATGCCCTTGAGCATATGCAGTGAGCGCTCCTTGTCTCCCGAATCCATGGGCGGGGCGGCCAAGGCGCCGCTGCTGAACAGGACCAATAGACCTAACACGGTTTTCTTCATGGGTGCCTCCGCCGGCAATGCCGTTATCGATGAGTGACCTGATCAGGGGTGAGTCTAACACCAAAATCATGCCGGTATCCGTCGCCGGTCTGCGGTGGGGGAGCCTCAGAAGAAGTGCCGGGGAGAGTGATGATTGTGGTGCGCCGGGTCGATGCCGGGGTTGGCGCAGTGCCGGCTATGCAGATCCAGGGTAAAGGCGCGTACGGCGAGCGCGAGTGCCAGGATCGCGCCCACCGTGAAGCAGTACCAGCCGAGCAGCGTCTGCTGATTGAACAGGTAGAAGTTGCAGATGCGCACGGGCGATTCCAGGTAGAGCCACGCCATGACGAACAGCATGGCCAGCAGGTTGCTCCAGATCACCCCCCGCCCGATGAGGGACAGGCGCGGCCAGCTAAGGGCGAGCGGGACGCCCGCCAGCAGGGGCAGGCTGGTGAACTTGATCAGTTCCATGGAGCCGTGCCCCAGGGCCGCGTCCAGGCTGCGCGGCAGCATCCAGTAGGCAACGGTGAACAGCACCAGCACGAGGCCCGGGACGCCGTGGCCGTTGTAGGCCCGGATGACCCGGCGGGGCCCACCCGGCAGGCCGCGGCCGAGCAGCCAGCCGGCGGCGACCAGCAGGGGAATCTGCACGCCCATGTGGCCTACCATGCTGCCCTCCAGCAGGCCCCTGGCGGACGGGGCCGCCAGGGTCAGCCACAGGCCCGCGCCGAGCCAGGCATGATGGGTCCGCCGGCGCGCGACCGTCATAGGAGATCCTTTACCGCCGAGAGGGCGGCCGCGGGGTCATCATAGTCGACGATCCTTGCCAGGCGCCCTTGCCTGTCCACCACGTGGACGGCGGCGTTGTGCTTGAAGCCGCCCATGCCGTCGGGGATCACGGTAATCCCGAAGGTATGCAGCAGTTCGGGCAGTGCGCCGGGGTTGACCGGGCGGGTGATGTGCCAGTTCCCTGGCCGGGCGTGATAACGCCCGCCGTACTCGCGAAGGTGTTCCACCGTGTCGTGCTCGGGGTCGAAGCTGATGCTGAGCAGCACCACGTCCTTGCCCACCCGTTTGGACGCCAGCGCATCGCGCAGGGACTCCAGGGTAGCCCCCATCACGGCGCAAAGGGTGTGGCATTGGGTGTAGACGAAATCCACCACCACCACCCGGCCGCGCAGGTCCTGCATCCGCAGGTCTGTGCCGGTTTGGTCCCGCAGCAGTACCGGCGGGATCGGTCGGGGGTGCGTGTGGACCGACAGGCGGCGCGCGCCTTCGCTGGTGAAGGCGCGCGCCCCGTCGGTGGCGCTCCACAAGACCCAGCCGCCGAGGAGGGCGATGAGCAGGCCTGTGGCGAGGCTGCGCATGGCCGCCTCAGGATCGGCTGTAGGCGTTCGCAGAGGTCGGTGTGGCCAGCAGGCTCAAGAAGAATCGCACCACGAAGACCAGCACCGAGGCCAGGATCAGCACGATAAACAGGGATGCGATCCGATCGTAGCCCACCCACATGGCCAGATGCTCACCGTAGCGCCGAGGCACGCCCACCGAGCCCGAATACAGGAAGGTGAACACGAACCCCAGGGCGCCGACCACAAAGCCCCAAAAGGCGGTGCGGTCCACCGGGCTGACCGAGAGGTTTTGCACCTCCTGCTGGCCCAGGTAGTACATGAACCCGAACAGCATGGAGCCCACGCCCAGCAACAGATAGAAATGGAAGTGGCCCGGGACCCACAGGGTGTTGTGGAGCACCTCGTTGACGCGGATGGTGCCGTCGATAATGGCCGGGATGATACCCGCGGCCCAGCCGAAGGTGGACAGGAACATCAGCCCCGAGGCCATGTCCCAGCGGATCCCCGAGCGGTGAATGATGGTCAGGGCCCCGAAAGCGGTCACCACCAGCACCGGCAGGCCGCTGAGGTAGGAGATGATCTGGCCCATGATCTCCATCCACGTGGGCATGGCGAAGTCCATCAGCAGGTGATGGGGGTAGACGATGATCACCATGACCGTGGAGGCATTCCACGCCGCCAGGAACCACTTGCTGGATTTCCAGGGACGCCCGGTATAGCGGGGCAGAATCTCGTAGACGCCGATCACCGCCATGTAGATGGTGGCATTGATGAACACGTGACCGAAGAAGAAGATCAGGTTCTTGGCCAGCAGGGCGTTGATCTGGAACGAAGGAACGTACAGGTTTACCAGGCTCATGATGAGAATCGCCGCCCCGGAAGTGATGCCGAGGATATTGACGATGAGCACCATGGTGCTGGCCACCACCGCCGGCGGCGGCGCCTCGCCGGTCTCCCGGCCGAACAGCTGGGGCCAGCCCAAGGCCCTGCCGAGGCTGCCGTAGCGGTTGAGTATGGCGCGGGCCACGTCCAGGTGCAGCACCAGGAAGCCCACGCCGATCACGGTCAGGCCACCCAGGAAGAAGGCCGCCGCGTTATGGCTCCACAGGCCCATGGAGTGGGCGGGCAGGGGGTACAGAAGGTCCACGCGCCGGCGAACCCGCCGAAGGCGACGCTGCCGAGAATCATCACCACACCAGTGAGGAACAAGCCCAGATCGAGCAGAAAGACCTTGGTGGACAGCCGCACGTATTGGCTCAGGAAGTACCACATGACTGCCGCGCCGCCGAGCCCGACGATGCCCACCATGCCCGTGCCGTGCACGGTCATGATCTGATAGAAGTGCTGCAGACTCACGTCCACAACCTTCCCCTCGGTGAGGCGCATGATAAAGCCCATGACCATCATGAGCAGAATGACCGCGCCCACGGTGCCCACGTACGCGAGGACGGCGCCGCGGGCGCCGGGTGCGATGGGTTGTGCCTGGGTGTCGGTGCTCATGACTGTCCTCCTTGGGCCTGCCCGCCGGTTACCTGAATCGTGGTGGTCATATGGGTGTGCATCACCCCGCAGTACTGCAGGCACAGGACCTGGTAGATGCCGGGCTTTTTAAACGTGTAGGCGAGGTTGTTGGTGTAGCCGGGCATGGCCTGCACCTGGGCTACCACGTGCATGTCTTTGTCGTAGATGGCGAAGTCGTGGTTGACGTCGGCGCTGGTGACATGAAACACCACCGGTTTGCCCGCGGGCACCTGTTTGCGGCTCATCTCCCAGTACCACTGATGCCCTACCACGTCCACGCCCAGCGGCTTGCCCTGGGAGGCGATCGCGTAGGGCAGCCCGGAGAGGGTCCCCAGCATGAGTGGGACGCCGACAATGATCAGACCCCACAGCCAGATATTGCGGGTCCGGTAGCACCGTTTGATGACACTGTCGTAATTCTCCTCGTGGCGCGAATTGAGCGCGACATAGAAAAAGGCCGATGCCACGCCCAACGTCCCCAACACCGTCAACGCCAATGCGATGTGTTGCTGGCTCATGATTTCCTCCTATATTAAAAATGTAAATGAGATACATTAAACAGATTTTACTGTATTGTCATGTAATCTGTATGTCAATTACATTTTTAATGTAATTTGGGTTGGAGTGACTTGGTTTGATTCTGTTCAAGCCGGCCGCCTCGGGGCGGGGGCGGGCGGCGCGGTGTCAGTCAGGTTATGCTTATGCGCGTGTGTGCTCGCCTTCGTCGGCGACTGCGGCGCGGCGCCCGCCGTTGGACAGGGATGGTGGATGCGGCCTGAAAACGGCCATGGACTTCGGGCCGGCGCGGAACCCCCGCGGGGTGCGGCTCACGGCCGGCCCTTCGCGCAATGCCGGTGGGCGGGGCTCAGACGAGCAGAGCGGCCTTATCCAGCGCCGTCATGGCCCGTTCGATGACCACCGGGGCGTGACGCCCGTCCTCGCAGGTGGCCTCCACGATCAGCCGCGCACTGGCGCACAGGCGCAGGGCCCTCAGCGCCATGCCTTGGCGGTGGCCGCAGGTCACCGGCTGGCCCAGGTGAAAGCGCGCGGCGGCGATGTCAGCGTCCATGGGAGCGGCTGCGGGTCCTTCGGTGCCGCGCAGGTCAAGTTGCAGCAGGCGGTGGACGAGGGCCGTCTCCTCGGGGCTCAGGAGCGTTCGCCCGCCCCGGGGTCTTGCCCGGTGCAGCGCAAAGGGAAAGATGGTGGGGACCTGGTCCCAGCTGTCCGATCCGCTCAGCAGCCGCCGGTCGGGGAGGGGCACGGTCAGCGGCTCGAAAGCGGGATCGTCCGTCAGCCGCCGCTGAACCGCGCCGGCAAAGGCCTGCAGGAAGCTCTTTACCTGCGCCTCCGGTACTGCGCGAAATGCCCTCAGCTCCTGTAGCGCCGCTTCCCAGCGCAGCAGCAGGCCATAGTTGGCGGCCTTGTCGAGGGCGCGGGTGGTGATCCAGCGCAGGGGCCAGTCGGCGGCGGCGCAGAAGGGGCGCAGGGCGCGCGGCAGGGGGCGTTTGCTGAGACGCCGTGCCTGGGACGGGGGGACCAACAGGGCGCCGGAGAAGCACGGGCCGGTCAGGAACTTAGAGCCGGTCAGCGCCACCATGAACTCCTGATCCAGATAGGCCCTCAGGGTGGGTGCGGCGATGCGGAACTGACAGGCATCGACCAGCACCTCCACAGAGCCTGCCAGGCGCCGGTGCAGGGAGGCGACGTAAGCCGGGCTCGGCGCGACGGCGCCCGTCTTGGAGACATCGATCAGGACCAGCAGCACGCGCCAGCCCCGATTAACGGCATTGGTGACCAGGCATTCGACCTCCGCATCGATATCCCCCGGTTGACGGGGGGCGCCGTTGGCGAGTCGAATGGGCACGTTGGCCACCTCGAGCGGGTAGCCGCCGGCAATGAGCGTGCCTTCGTTGACATGCGCCTCCAGCGCCGACCGCGTGCTGAAGTGGTGGCCGGCCAGTGCCGCCGCCACTCCGCGTCCGGTCTCTTCGGCATCCATCATGATGGCCAGGGTGGGTCTGTCCGTGGAGGCGGCCGCCAGCTGGGCGGCGATCAGGTGCAGGTCGGTGCCCGAGGCGCCGAAGACCACCTCCAGGCCGGGCAGGTCGGTGACGCCGCACAACGTCTTGAGTTCGCGGCGTATGCGATTGAGCTCGCGGGCATAGGTGACGGCGGCGGGCACCGTCCCTTCAGTGCCCAGGAGACGGGCGCGCAGTTGTTCGGCAGCGGCAAAGCCCGCCTCGGAGACCACCGATGCGGTTGACGATCCAAGGCCCGCCAGGGCCGGATCGGGCTGCGGGGGGCACCCGTACTGGTTGGCGCCGGCGCCGGGTTCGATCACGATACGGGCATCGCCGCCATCGGTCAGCAGCCGCGCCGTGGAGGGCAGGGCGGGCCGGGCCTGTCGTCTTTGGTGAGCGGTGTCTCCAAGGGGCAAGGGTGTGCTCATGAGTTCCGTCCCATACGGTTTTTGGCGTCGATCAGCATCCGGCGAAACGCCCCGAAGACCTTTTTCATCTGGGGTTGTTTGTAGGGAAACAGGTCGACCGGATCCATGGCATGGACGACCATGGCGTTGTCGATTTCGAAGATCAGCAGTTGTCCGTCGAGGGTCTCGGCGCAGTCGATCCCCACATAGTCCAGCCCGACCCGCTCGGTGATGGCGGCCAGGGCCTGTTCGTGGCGGCGGGCGAAGACCGCGTCGAACTCGGTCATGAACCGCTCCTCCTCGGCCCGCTTCTCCTCGCTCTCGGTCATCCCCGCATTCAGGTAGTGGATGATCCAATGATCGGATATGGCCATGTGGCAGGCGAAGGGGCGGCCGTTGATGAGGGCGATCCGGTACTTGCGAAACCGCCCGTCGCCGGCGCGGTAGTCGACGAAGCGTGATATGATAGAATTCATTGCCCGGCGTCATCTTGAGATAGTCCGTGATGGCCCCGGGTTCATAGAGCTTGAGCAGCCCCTGGCCGGCATGGGAGCCGACCGGGCGGATGATGATGGGGAAAAGCCCGTTGTCCAGCCAGGCGGCGATGGGCTGTTCGCCCGCCGCGACCTGTTCCAGGGACTGCCTGTCGATGCGGGCCGAGGCGGGCATGATGATGCCCGGCACATCCTGCAGTAACGCGTAAGCGTTATCGCGGGACAGGTGCGCGATCCGTTCGGGCGTGTTCAGCGCCGGACGGGGCCAGTCCTTGATGAACTCTTCGACCATCTTTAAAAGCGGGCGGTTGTCGTCGGATTCACCGACGGCGACGATGAGCACATCGTGCTCGGGTACGGTCTGCGGCAGCGGCAGGTCCGGCGCGAGGTACAGCATGCTGAGGTCCACGTCCGAGTCTTCCACCAGGCACTCCAGCGGGGTGTTCGCCATCAGATCCCCCGGCCCCATGATGGCGAGCAGCCGGATCGCCGGGGTGCCGACCGTTGCGGGCAGGCGATACAGCTGCTGCATGCGAAGGGCCTCGGCCTGCATGCTGAGCGCAAGCTCTCGATCGCCCATGAACTGGAGGACGGTCGACAGGTCCATCAGGCTGTTGGCATCGTCGGGGTTGGCTTGGGCGCGCTCGAGCAGCTTCTGGCCGAGGGGCGATATGTCGGTCCCGGACAGCGACAGCCTCAACAGGGAGGCAAGGCCCATCAGTCCCGTGTACTCCTCGTCAGCGGCAAGGGGGTGTGCCGGGGCATTGTGATTCATGAGGTCCTCCTGAGTGGGGTGGTATGTCCGTCGGTCTTGCCCAGGGCAAGGACCGCCTGAAGCAGGGCGTCGATGTCACAGGTGGTGGTGCGGTGGTTGACGATCGCGGCGCGGATGGCCAGCGAGCCGTTGACGGTGGTCGTCGACGGTGCCGCGATGCCGGATTCCTGCAGGGCAGCGGCGATTGTCCGGTTCACCCGGTCGGCGTCCGCGCTGCGGTAGCGAAAGCACACGATATTCAAAGACACGGGCGCGAGCAGCTCCAGCTCGGGATGGGCCTCGATGCACCGGCGCAGGTATTGGGCGAGGTCGCAGGTGTTGGCGATCACCCGGCCTATCTTTTCCGCGCCGTAGACCTTGAAGGTGAACCAGGTCTTGAGGGCCCTGAAGCCCCGGGAAAGATCGGGTCCGAAGTCGCACGGCCAAGGGGAACCGGCGGCCAGGCCCCGGATCTCCCGTTTCAGGTACGCCTCCGGAGAGGCGAAGGTGTCGTGATGCAGGGAACCGTCCCGGACCATGACAAAGCCCGCGTCGTAGGGGACCTGTCCCCACTTGTGAAAATCGAACGCGAGGGAGTCGGCACGCTCGATCCCGGCGAGGCGCGGGGCGATCTCCGGGGCAAGCATGGCGAGGGCGCCGTAGGCGCCGTCCACGTGGAACCACAGGCCTTCCCGGCGGGCGATGTCCGCCAGGGCGGCCAGATCGTCGATGGCGCCGGTGTCTACGGTGCCGGCCGTTCCGGCAAGGAGAAAGGGGGTGCGTCCGGCGGTCCGGTCGGACGCGACCGCCCGCGCCAGGGCCGCCGTGTCCATCTGGTGGCGCTCGTTGACCGGGATCACGCGCAGGGCGTCGGTCCCCAGTCCGCAAAGGTCCATGGCCTGGGCGATGCAGCCGTGGGCGGCGGCCGAGGTATAGGCGGTCAAGCCCCTGCCGCCGGCGGCAGCGCCAAGGCGGCGCACGTCGTGCCCCAGGGCCGCGGTACGGGCCGTGAGCACGCTGATGAGGTTGCCCATGGAGGTGCCGGTGACGAACAGGCCGCTGGCGCTGTCGGGGAAGCCGAACAGCTCACGCATCCAGCGCAGCACCTGGCGCTCCACCTCGATGGGCATCTGATCCCGTCCGCCGAGATTCGCGTTAAGCCCGGCGGCCAGCATCTCCGCCAGCATGCCGATGGGTGTCCCCCCGCCGTGCACCCAGCCCATGAAGCCCGGGTGGGCGTTGCCCACCGCATAGGGGAGCACATCGCGCATGAATGCCTCGTGGGCCGCGGCCAGCTCGCCCGGGGCCCGCGGGAGCGCCTCGCGGAATCCGTCGCGCACGGTGGGCGGTATGGGCTGCCAGACCGGTTGTTCACGCAGGTGCTCCAGATAGTCGAACATATCGTCGAGCATCCGGTGCCCCTGTCGCCTGAGGTCGTCCCAATCGGCGGGGTCGAGGGTTTCCTGTCTGGTCATGGGCGTGGGCCTAATGTCCGGGTGGTTGCCGCCGCAGGCGGCAAGGGCGTGCTATACGGTGCTGTCGTCATGGTTTGGGTGCGGTCGAATCATCGTCTGTATCAGGGGCTGTCAGGGTCCCGGCGGGGAACGATGCAAACTCTGCGCCAGCGTTACCTGCGCGGGCCGGGGGGCGAGGGCCGCGGGCAGGGGAGGCGGATCAATTCGGCGACAGGGACATGGTATCTGCGCCGTGTTGCGCCGCCGCGGGCAAGGGGCAGGCGGTGGTGTCGGGGCCGTGTATGTGTGGGACATGGGCGACGGTTGCGGGCGAGGATGCCCGGCGTGTATGACCAGCGATGGTCGATGCCGGCAATCGCCTGCCGGGCCCGTGGGATTCGGCAGGTGACCGTTACAGTGATGGGGCCGGCGGCGGGCGGCCGGGACGGAATTGGCGGGAATGGTTTCTTGGGTAAAGCCGAAGTGGACTTCCCCCGGTTCGGTAAACACCCACAGCCTCCTTGTGAGGCACGTTCAAATGCCGACCCCGCCAAAGTGGCTGTGCCGCTGGCTGTAAAGCCGTCTAAGGCCTCGGCCGGGTAGGTGCAGCCCCGGGGGCCGATACCAGTTTCCTGGTATTAGGGGGGTGCCCCTGCACGGCTACCGGCCCGGGGCCGGACTGGTTCAAGGGCGCGCAGAGGTAGGTCGCATCGCGGGGGGCTGTTGAATTAGCGATACAATTATTATTTGTATTTAAATCATTATCTTATAGTGATAACCTCACAACGGTTTATAACTCCAGTAGGAAAATTCGACAATATCGCATGATCAGTTCCCGATCTTCTGATGTTTCATCCTGCCAAAGTCGGCCTGGCTTGCCACGGCGACGGAAACGCTAACCAAACTTTGGGGACACCCACCATTTTCCGGCAAAGAGACGTTGGGACACTCATCAACTCGAGAAGGCGGGACCCGCTCACTGGCCAAGGGCGTATGCCGTGGTCTAGGGCTAAATAGGTGGGTGTCCTCGAAATTGTCTGAAAATTGCCGCTGGGCATAATTGGTGGGTGTCCCGAAAATTGCGTTCGCTGGGCGTAAATTGGTGGGTGTCCCGAAATATTCGCTGGGCGTAATTGGTGGGTGTCCCGAAAATTGGGGTGGGTGTCCCGAAAATTGAATATTGCCGAATGCCGGCGGGCGGGGCCTGTTCAGGGGTTTGTGGAAGCGATACACTGGCGGGCGCAAATGGCGCCTTTGGTTTTGGTGAAAATGATTATCATTTATGGCGCCATTCCCGTTTTTCCATTAGGCTGCTCGTTCTTTCACTCAGTCCTTACTGCAGGCTTCGGGGTCGGCGGATGGCTGACGGATACCCAAAATTTGGGCAAGAAATGCAGTCGCATGACTGCGCTCACGGCCTTTCGGGTGTGTTAGTGCGTGGACGGTAGTCAAGACATTGGTGGTATCAAGACCTGGGAGGAACCTTAATCATGAAACTGTATGGCTCGCTTACGTCACCTTACGTGCGCAAGGTGCGGGCTTTTATGAAAGAGCGGAATATCGACTGTGAACTCATCGTCGAGGGGCCCCATGATGATGCGGGCAACGTGGCGCGCCTCAACCCCCTGGGTAAGGTCCCCCTGATCGTGAGGGATGACGGCGAGGTTCTGTTCGATTCGCCCATGCTCATCGAATACCTGGATTCCCTGAAGGACGAAGCATTGTATCCGCCACCCAGTGAGGCCCGCTGGCAGGTGCAGCGCTGGCGCGCCCTGGGTCAGGGCCTGTGTGACGCGACTGTGGCGCGCCTGATGGAAACCCGCCGCGCGCCGGAAAGGCAGGACCCGGCTGTGATCGCCCGCCAGGAGGGCAAGGTTGCCGCCGGCCTGAAGTTCGCGGACGAGCGGGTATCCGACGGTGAATACTTGTTCGGCGAGCGGTTCGGCATCGCCGATATCGCCATGGCGGTGGCCCTGGAATACATTGACTTTCGCTATGCCCACGACTGGCGCTCGCAATACAAGCGCCTCGCCCATTGGCTGTCCAGTGTGGCCGAGCAGCCCAGCCTGAAGGAGACACGCTTCCCGGAGTAGGGGTGGGACCGGCGCCGTCTTGCGGTCCGTGCATTGCGCCACAGCGTCAACTCGATGCCCTCACGACGGGCATCGGTGGCGGGTCGGGCTTATAGGATGCGATAGGTGCCCGGCGACGGTTGAAATAGCCTATTGAGCCCTATTTCCGTGACAAAGATCATCCATGGTCGAAAAGCTGATCAGCTCCCTGGCGGGATTCATCACCGCCACGATCCTGCACTTGAATTACGGCGGCATCGTGCTGCTCATGGCGGTCGAGAGCGCGTGTATCCCGCTGCCCTCGGAGATCATCATGCCCTTCTCCGGCTACCTGGTTTCGACGGGCGCCTTGAAGTTGTGGGCGGTGGCGCTGGCCGGGGCGATGGGCTGCGTTCTCGGCTCGTGGGTCGCCTACGGGCTGGGCATGTGGGGCGGCCGGCCGCTCATCGAGAAGTACGGCAGGTATGTGCTCATCTCTCATCGCGACCTGAGCCTCGCCGAGCGCTGGTTCGCGCGCCACGGGGACATTACGATCCTCGTCGGCCGCCTGCTGCCGGTGGTGCGCACCTTCATCGCATTTCCCGCCGGCGTCGCCCGCATGCCGTTATGGCGCTTCAGCCTCTATACCTTTTTGGGGTCGTTCCTTTGGTGCCTGGGCCTGTCATGGATCGGGCTGAAACTGGGGGAGCATTGGGATACCCTGGGCGTGTATTTTCACCGCTTCGACGCCGTAATCGGCGTTGCTCTGGTCGCCGCCGTCGTTTGGTACGTGCGGCGCCACTTCAAGCATCTGTAGCCCGCCTCGTCGCCCGCGCCTGGGAACTGTCGGCGCACCTGCTCACAGCCCCGTGCCCGCGAAGCGGGCCACCAGCGAGTCCAGCTCCCCGGCCAATTGATTGAGGTTCTCGGACGTCACCTGGGTGTTGTGGGCGGCGTCATTGGTGTCTTCCGCCAGATCCCGTATGGCCACGATGCCGCGGTTGATCTCTTCGGCGACGGCGCTTTGCTCCTCGGCGGCCGTGGCGATCTCCACGTTCATGTTATTGATGACCCCGACGGCCTTGGCGATGGACTCCAGGGCCCCCACCACTTGCCGGGTGCTCTCCACACCCTGCTCCGACAGGGTTTTGCTCGCCTCCATGCCGCCGGCGGTCTGATTGACCACGCCCTGGAGCTCGTCCACCACGTGGCGGATCTCTTCGGTCGCCTGGTGGGTACGCGTGGCCAGGGATCTCACCTCGGTGGCGACCACCGCGAATCCGCGGCCGTGCTCCCCCGCGCGTGCGGCCTCGATGGAGGCATTGAGGGCAAGCAGGTTGGTCTGGTCGGCGATCTCCCGTATCAGGTCGGTCACGTTGCTGATGCGGTTGCTGCCCTCGATGAGTCTGCCCATGACCTGCGCGGCGCGATCAATCTCCACGGCGAGTTGCTCAATGGTCTGGGACGTGGTGTCAACCACCGCCTTGCCGTGGCCGGTTTCCTGCTCGGCGTTCTGGGCGGCTTCGGCCGCGGCGGCCGTATTGCGCGCTACCTCGTTCACCGTGGCGGTCATCTCGTGCATCGCCGTGGCGATCGTATCTGTCTGGGTGCGCTGTTGTTCGATTCCCTTGACGGCACCGGCCAGGATCGAAGAGGACTCGGTCGCCGAGCGGCGCAGCTTGCCTGCTTGCTCCCCGACCCGGCCCAGGAAGGTGCGCTGCGCCCCTTCGAGCATGCGCAGGGCCAGTTCGATCTGACCCGCTTCCCCTTTGCGGCCCGAATAGACGAACTGCATTACCGGGTTGTCGACAACGCCCCGGATCTCTCGGGTCACGGTACGAATCGGCGCCATCAGCAGCTTCACCGCCGCGACGGCCATGATACCCAGGGTCAATGCCAGTATCGCGAGCCACTTGTCGGCCAGACCGAGGGCGCCGGCGGTGACCATGGCGCCGAACAGGAGGAGATTCACAGTGATCAGCCGCGCTTCGGCCGTATCGAACAGACCGCGCCGGCCCAGACGGGCGGCGCGTTTCGCCGCCTGGTCTGAGGAGACCGCTTTGCCGTCTTCGCCGGCGGCGGGGCCGAGGCTCTTGTAAAGGCGCTCGGCCCGGTCGCGGTCGCGAACCTGGGGCTTGGTGCGCACCGACTCGTAGCCCACGACCTTCCCGCTGTTGAACACCGGCGTGACGAAGGCGTCCACCCAATAGTGGTCGCCGTTCTTGCAGCGGTTCTTGACGATGCCCATCCATGGGCGGCCCGCCTGGATCGTCGACCATAGGTCTGAAAACGCCGCTTGGGGCATGTGAGGATGGCGCACGATGTTGTGGCTCTTTCCCACCAGCTCGTCCACCGCGAAGCCGGCGACATCGGCGAAGGTCTTGTTGGTGTAGGTGATGACGCCGTTCAGGTCCGTGGACGAAATCAGCTGCTCGCCGGCGGAATACGTCCTTTCGTTGGCTGTAATGGGGAAATTCTTTTTCATGTTTTTGTCCTGCTCCTTTTCCGAATAGTGGCCTGCATCGGGGGCGTGCGCGCACCCATGGCCCATATAACCATGAATCAGGTGTGGTTATCGTCCCAGGGGAGGGAATCTTTAAGGCCGCGGGTTCGTCGGGTGGAGGGGCTGTGATTGCGGGGGGCCTGAACAACCCTTCCAAGCGATATTAAAGCAAACCCTGCTGACCCAACTCACGGGTGATGGTGCCGGACAGAGACTGAATGACGTCCGCGACGTTGCTGTGATTGAAGGTCCGGGAGGTCATGGACCAGATCAAGCGGCCGTGCCGGGTCTCGTAGACGTTGATCCGGACGGAGACTACGGTGCGGCGGGCCAGGTAGCCGGGGGAGTAGACCATGGCGTAGGCGTGGGAATAAAAGCTGTCGAAGTCCTGGGAGGGGCTGGGAGGAACATAGTCGCTGCTCGTGTCGATACCGATCAGGCGCGAGACCAGGACCGTGTCGAAGCCCTTGCCGGCCATGGCGGCCTTGACCGTCTTGCGGTCGATCTTCTGATCCAGGGGGATGATATCCGAGGAGGCCACGGCCTCGATTCCCTGCTTGCGCAGCTTGGCCGTCATCGTGTTTTCAAATGACTGGCGTATGGACGCCTCCTCGGCCATGGAGATCACCAGTACCTTGGCGAACTTGCCGTGGAACTGGGGGTCGCGCCATTGGTCGGTGACGTCGGTGGTTGTGGTGGCGGCGCAGGAGGCGAGCAGCCACGTGCTTAGCGCCAGCGCGACTCGAAGCAGCCCGCGGCGGGCCGCCCGCCGGCGAGGCAGTGCCATCGCCTCATTCACCTTTCTGGGAAAGCCCTGCCTCGTCCGCCGCCAGCCGGGCCACCACCGACCAGTCCAGCTCACCCATGCCGCGGGAGACCGCGCCGAGCATGCGGTCGTGCACCAGGCTGGCAAGGGGCATGGGGGTGCCGTTGGCATCGGCCGCGGCCAGGACCAGGCGCATGTCCTTGAGGCCCAGGTGCAGCTTGAATCCCGGCGGGGTGAACCTCTCGGCGGCGATCTGACGCCCGTAATTCTCGTAGACGGGGGATTGGAACAGGCGATTGATGATGTCGAGAAACTGCTCGGCAGGCAGACCGGCCTTGCGCACCAGGGCAAAGGACTCGCCCAGGGCCTCCATCATGGCGCCGATCATGTGGTTGCCGGCGAGCTTGACGGTGTTGGCGAGGATGGGATCGGTGCCCACCTCGATGACGCCCTGGCCCATCGCATCCAGCAGGGGCCGCACCCGGGCCAGGGGGTCGGCGCCACCGGCGGCCACGATCCACAGCTTCTTCGCCGCCGCGGCGTCGGGCCGCCCGAACACCGGCGCGGCGATATAGTACTGGCCGCGCTCGCTATGGCGGGTGCCGAGCTGCTGGGAGAAGTCCACGCTGACGGTGCTCATGCCCACGTGGATCCCTTGGGCCGGCAAGGCGTCCAGGGCGCCGTCCCCGCCGTCCAGGACGGTCTGCACGGCGTGCTCGTCGGCGAGCATGGTGATCAGCACGTCCGCCTGGGCGGCGGCCTCGGCGGGTGTTGCCGCCACCCGGGCGCCGCTCTCAGTGAAGGCCTGGGCCTTGGCGGTGGTGCGGTTGTAAATGATGACGTCATAACCGGCGTCGATGAGCAGCCGGGCCATGGGGGCACCCATGCCGCCGAGGCCGATGAATGCGGTTTTCATGATGTCCTCCTTAAGAGCCTAGATCTTGGCGCGCTGATACTGAACCGGCCAGTCGATGTCGGCCCCCAGCTCGCGGGCGGCCCTGAGGGGCCAGTATGGGTCGCGCAGCAGCTCGCGCGCAAGGAAAACCACGTCGGCCTGGCCGGTGCGCAGGATGTGCTCGGCCTGTACCGGCTCGGTGATCATCCCCACGGCCCCGGCAGCGATGCCCACTTCCCGGCGTATGCGCTCGGCGAAGGGCGTCTGAAAGCCGGGGCCTGGGCTGATGCGTGCATAGGGGACCAGCCCGCCGCTGGAGCAATCGATGAGATCCACCCCGATGGCCTTGAGCGCATGGCACAGCTGCACGGACTGATCAAGGTCCCAGCCGCCCTCGGCCCAGTCCGTCGCCGAGATACGGACCAGCAGGGGCAGTTCTTTCGGCCAGGCGTCGCGTACCGCGGCGGCCACGTTCAGGGGAAAGCGCATGCGGTTTTCCAGGCTGCCGCCGTGCTCGTCGCGCCGTTGATTGGCCAACGGCGACAGAAATTCGTGCAGCAGGTAACCGTGGGCCATGTGCAGTTCTAGGGCCTGAAAGCCCGCCTCTCTGGCGCGCCGTGCAGCGGCGGCGAAGGCCTCGGTGAGCGCCTGCAGCGCCGCGGCATCGAGGGCGGCGGGGACCGGATGATCCGTGTCGAAGGGCAGGGCGCTGGGGGCCGCCGGCGTCCAGCCCCGCGCCCGGGGTCCCAGGGGCTTGCCGCCGCGCCAGGGGGCGTCGGTGGAGGCCTTGCGCCCGGCGTGGGCCAACTGGATGGCCGGCACGGCCCCCTGGTCGCGGATGAACCCGGTAATGGGTTTGAATGCCTGGGTGTGCTCATCGGACCACAGCCCCGAGTCGTCGGGGGAGATGCGCCCCTCGGGGGTCACGGCAGTGGCCTCCACGGTCACCATGCCCGCGCCGCCCACCGCGCGGCTGCCCAGGTGGACCAGGTGCCAGTCCGTGGGCAGGCCGTCGCGGCTGGAATACTGGCACATGGGAGAGACGAAGATGCGGTTGCGGAATGTGATCTCGGCTAGCGTCAAAGGGGTGAACAGATGGCTCAAGGGGGGATCTCCTGTATCGTTGCGGTCTACGGGCCCGCCACGGAAACGCTTCGCCGGGCAGGACTGATTGATTTATGGTTTGACACTAATGTAGCCCCGGGGATGTCACCCCCGCTGGGGCCTGTGATCCACGGGTGTTCAGCAAGGCGCGCTGACCGCCCGGGGGCACCCGGGCCGGTGAGTGCCCGCCCGCGTGCGGCGTGTCTACAATCAGAAAGGCGTTATGTGTACAATCTAGCTGATCAACAACAATAGACCAACTAATCCACTGATCTTTCCTTGCCGGTTGTGCTCTCAATGTTGACTCGCGGCGTGCCGGGCGGCCCGTGCGGGCCCCGTTTCCCTCGCTTGCGGAGCACCACACCGCCCCAACGACCGGCGCGCGACAGTATAGCTCGGGGATTGAAGGAGTTACGCCGTGGCACACGAAGGTAAGTTACGCAAAGAGGCGGGGCTCATCGGCCTGCTCTATGCCAGCGTGGGGGGCATCGTGGGGTCGGGCTGGCTGTTCGGGCCCCTGCACGCCGCGCAGCAGGCAGGCCCCCTGAGCATCTGGTCGTGGGTGATCGGGGCGGGGGCGATCATGCTGCTGGCCCTGGTCTTCTCCGAGCTGGCCACCATGATCCCCAGGAGCGGCGCCCTGGTGCATATCAGTCACGTCAGTCACGGGGCCCTGCTGGGGTTCATCTGGAGCTGGATCCTGTTCTTTGCCTATGTCACCGTGGCGCCGGTGGAGGTCATGGCGGTACTGACTTATGCCAACAACTATATTTCCGGCCTGATCCAACCCAAGTCGGGGCTGCTGACCGGCACCGGCTTTGTGGTGTCCATCATATTTCTCGGCTTTTTCGTGGCCCTGAACTTCCTCGTGATCCGCTGGGTGCTGTTCATCAACAGCGCCGCCACGTGGTGGAAGCTCGCCGTGCCCGCCGCTACGGTGATCGTGCTGATCGGCTTTTCCTTCCACCCCGAGAACCTGCACCCGGACCCCGCCTCGTCCAAGTCCCAGGTGAGCGGCATGTTCACCGCCGTGGCCACCGCGGGGGTGATCTTCAGCTACTTCGGTTTTCGCCAGGCCATTGACCTGGCGGGGGAGACGGCGAACCCCTCGCGCAATATCCCCCTGGCGGTGATCGGCTCGGTGGTGATCGGGCTGGTGCTGTACATCGGCCTGCAGCTGGCATTCCTCCTGGCCATCGATCCGGCACAGCTGGCCAAGGGGGGCTGGGCCGGCGTGAACTTTGCCGGCATCACCGGCCCCTTTGCCGCCATCGCCACAGTGGTGGGCGCCACCTGGTGGGCGGTGGTGCTGTACCTGGACGCCATCGTCTCTCCCGCCGGTACGGCCTTCATCTATGTCACCGCCGCCTCGCGCATCACCATGGCCACCGGGGAGATCGGCAGCGGTCCGGCGGGCCTGGCGCGCATCAACCAGCGCGGGGTGCCTTGGGTGGCGCTGCTGGTCACCTATGTGGCCGGGGCGCTGTTCTTCTTCCCGTTCCCGTCCTGGCAGAAGCTGGTCAGCTACATCTCTTCGGTGACGGTGCTGTCTTACAGCATCGGGCCCATCGTGCTGCTCAAGCTCCGGCACTCCATGCCCGATGCGCCGCGCCCGTTCCGCCTGTGGATGCCCCGGGTGCTGGCGCCCGCCGCGTTTGTCGTCTCCAACTGGATTATCTTCTGGACCGGACTGGGGACGCTGAATTTCATGTTCGGATTGCTGCTGGTGCTGTTCATTTTCTATCTCGTGTTCTATTACCTGTTCAGGCGCGGCGCCAATGGGTCCCTCGGGTGGGCACATACCTGGTGGCTGTTTCCCTACTTCGGCGGCCTGTGGCTGCTGACGGCGCTCGGCCCGGCGGCGGTGGGCGGCAACGGCACCATGGGCCTGTTCACCGGGATGGGCGCCATCGCGGTGTTCAGCCTGGTCATCATGCGCCTGGCCCTGGCCACTACCATCTCCAACGAGGAGATCCGCCAGTACGTGGAAGAGATGACCGGCCTGCCCGTGGATATCTCACCGTAGGGCGGGGGCGGCCGTGCCTGCGAGTCGGGCTTGTTGCGGCGCGGACCGTCCCCGTCTATCCTCGTTATCGGGTCAAGCCAGGGCAATTCGGCTAAACACCATACGATACCGCGAGCCATGCGTCCCCTTTTTCACCCGTTCCTGGTCAACGGCGCCACCGGCGATCCCTGTGTCTATGTCGAGGTGCTGTTCGAGCGGCGCGCCCTGATGTTCGATGTGGGCGAGATCTCATCCCTGGCCGGGCGCAAGCTGCTGCGGGTCAGCGACATCTTCATTTCCCACACCCATATGGATCATTTCATCGGCCTGGATCACCTGGTGCGTGTCTGCCTGGGCCGTCAGACGGGCGTGCGACTCTACGGGCCCGAGGGACCTGATCGGGCAGGTGGAGCACAAGCTTCAGGCCTATACCTGGAATCTGGTCGAAAACTACGCCACGGATTTCACGGTCTCGGTGACCGAGATCGACGAGGCGTACCGGGCGAGGTCGGCGCGGTTTCGCTGCCGCACGGGTTTCGAGCGGGAGGATGAGCGCTGCTTCCCGCTCCAGGACGGCGTCCTCCTGAAAGAGGCGTTATTCTCTGTACGCTGCGCGGTGCTCGATCACCGGATCCCCTGTATGGCCTACTGTCTTGACGAGTACCTTCACGTCAATATCTGGAAAAATCGCCTGGCCGAGCAGGGCCTGGCGCTGGGGCCGTGGCTGCGCGGGCTGAAGCAGGCCGTGCTGCGCGGCGACCCCGATGAAACACCGGTCCGGGTGGTTTGGAGCGAAGAGGCGCCGGCCGGGCCCGAGTACCTGCCACTGGGGGCGTTGAAGATGCGCATCCTGCGCATGGAGCCGGGGCAGAAGATCGCCTACGTGGTGGACGTGGTCTACCACGAGGACAATGCCCGGCGTATCGTCCAGCTGGCGGGCGGCGCGGACCTGCTGTTCATCGAGACCCCGTTTCTGGACGCGGACCGGGACCGGGCGGCGGCCAGGTTCCACCTGACCGCGCGTCAGGCGGGGCTGCTTGGCCGGCGGGCCGGAGTCAAGCGCCTAATTTCCATGCACTACTCGGCGCGTTACGGCGGCGAGCTGGAGGCCCTCGCCAGGGAGTCGCAGGAGGCGCTTACGGGCGGCGGGTGAGGGGCGGCCCGGGGCGCGCGCCGTTCATATTTCGGCGCAATGGGTTATTATCCTGGTTAGAGTATCTGTTTGCCGCCTTTGCGTTATCCTCTGTCCTTAAGGTGATATAGCTCGAGCATGTCCGCCCCCGAATCCAAACGAGACCTGATGGCGCAGCTTCGCATCGACCCCGCCGAGCGCCGGGGCGGGACGCGAAGGCGCTGGCGCTGGTTCGTGATCCTCGCACTGGTCGTGGCGGGGTTGGTCGTTGCCGCGCTGACGGCCCTCAAGGGCCGGGCGGTGACGGTGGAGACGGCCACGGTGGAGCCGCTCCAGGGGGCCGGCGGCCGGGTAGTGGTCCTGGACGCCACCGGGTACGTGACCGCGCGGCGCGAGGCCACGGTGTCGTCCAAGATCACGGGCAAGTTGGCGGACGTGCTCATCGAGGAGGGCGACCGGGTCAAGGAGGGCCAGGTATTGGCGCGCCTGGACAACAGCGATGAGGCCGCGCAGCTCAGCCTCAGGCGGGCCGAGGTGGCGGCCGCGCAGGCCCAGCTGGGTAGCCTCGAGGTCCAGCTGCGCCAGGCCCGGCGGGACCTGAAGCGCCAGCAGGACCTGGATGCCAGGCACCTCACCACGACCCAGTCAGTGGAGGACGCCCGCACCAAGGTGGAGTCGCTCACCGCCCAGCTGCGGGCCCAGCGCAAGCAGATCATCGTTGCCGAGGCCCAGGAGCGCATCGCGCAGGTGAACTACGACGACACCGTCATCCGCGCGCCGTTTTCCGGTGTCGTGATCGCCAAGACGGCCCAGCCCGGGGAGATGGTCTCGCCCATCTCCGCCGGCGGGGGGTTTACCCGTACCGGCATCTGCACCATCGTGGACATGGATTCCCTGGAAGTGGAGGTGGACGTCAACGAGGCCTATATCAATCGGGTCGAGCCTCGACCAGCCGGTGGAGGCGGTCCTGGATGCCTACCCGGACTGGAAGATCCCCGCGCAGGTTATCGCCATCATCCCCACGGCCGACCGCAGCAAGGCCACCGTGCGGGTGCGCATCGCGCTGCAGAAAAAGGATCCGCGTATCATTCCCGACATGGGGGTGCGGGTCTCCTTCTATGAAGATCAATCCCAGGCCGCCGGTAAGGCTCCCCGGGGCGTACTGGTCCCGGCCACGGCCATCGTCGAGCGGGATGGTCACAGCGTGGTCTTCGTGGTCGACGGCGGGCGCGTCCGCCGGCGGGTGATCAGCCCCGGCCAGACCTACGGTGACCGGCGCCTGGTGGGCAGCGGTCTGACGGCGGGAGACAAGGTGGTGCGCAGCCCGCCGGCCGGTCTCGCCGACGGGGCGCGCATCAAGCCGGCGGCGGGCTGATACCTCAGCGGAGACCGGGACATGTCGGCATTGATCGAGATTCGCGGTGTGAGCAAGGTCTACGAGCGCGGCCGCCAGCGGGTGGAGGTGCTGCACCACATCGACCTGGATATTCCCGAGGGGGACTTTCTGGCCCTGATGGGGCCCTCGGGCTCGGGGAAGACCACCCTGCTCAATATGATCGCCGGCATCGATACGCCGACCGACGGCAGCATCACCGTCGCCGGGCGGCGCATCGACACCTTGACCCAGGGGGAACTGGCCCGCTGGCGCGCCGCCCATATCGGTTTCGTATTCCAGTTCTATAACCTGCTGCCCATGCTCACCGCCCTGAGGAACGTCGAGCTGCCCCTGCTGCTGACGGCGCTCGGCGGCGCCCGGCGCCGGGACAAGGCGACTGTCGCCCTCAAGCTGGTGGGCTCTGGAGGATCGCCTGTCCCATAAGCCCGGCGAGCTGTCCGGCGGCCAGCAGCAGCGCGTAGCCATCGCCCGCGCCATTGTCTCGGACCCGACCCTGCTGGTGTGCGACGAGCCCACCGGCGACCTGGACCGTCACTCCGCCGAGGAGGTGCTGACCCTGCTGCAGGAGCTGAACGGGGTCTACGGCAAGACCATGGTCATGGTCACCCACGACCCCAAGGCGGCCGAGTATGCCCGGCGCACCCTGCACCTGGACAAGGGGACGCTGGTGGACCAGCAGCGCGCCTGAGGGATGGCATGAAATACCTGCACCTGATCCTGGCGGCGTTGCTGCGCAAGAAGGCCCGCACCGCGCTGACCCTGCTGTCAGTGGTCGCCGCCTTTGCCCTGTTCGGCATGCTCGATGCGGTGCGCGTGGCGTTCCAGACGCCGAACAGCATGGCCGGGGTCAACCGGCTGATCGTCTCTTCGCGTTTTTCCATCATCCAGCCGCTGCCCTATGCCTATCGACTGCGCATCCTGCGGGTGCCCGGCGTGAGCGAGGTGGCCTACGCCAATTGGTTCGGCGGGATCTACCAGGACCCGAAGAACTTCTTCCCCAATATCGCCGTCAGCCCCAAGCCGTTTCTGGATATCCACCCGGAGTTCGTGTTGCCCGAGAAGCAGGAGCAGGCCTTTTTGGAGACCCGCACCGGCGCCATCGTCGGCGAGACCCTGGCCGAGCGTTTCGGTTGGCAGGTCGGGGACAAGATCCCCCTGCAGGGGACCATCTTCCCCAAGAAGGACGGCACCAACCTGTGGACCTTCGACCTGGTGGGGGTCTTTCACGCCGCCGAGCCGGAACTGCGCGGGATCGAGCAGGAGATGTTGTTCCACTATAACTACTTCGACGAGGCCCGCGCCTTCGGCCAGGGGACGGTGGGCTGGTACATCGTAAAGGTGGACGACCCGGCCCATGCCGACCGCATCGCCCAGACCATCGATCACATGTTCGCCAACTCCAACGATGAGACCAAGACCCAGAGCGAACGCGAGTTCCAGCTGTCCTTCGCCAAGCAGATCGGCGATATCGGTCTGATCGTCAGCGCCATCATGGCCGCGGTGTTCTTTACCCTGGTGCTGCTGACCGGCAATACCCTGGCCCAGGGCATTCGCGACCGGATCCCGGAGTTGGCGGTCCTGAAGACCGTGGGGTTCAGCAACACCGCGGTGATGCTGATGGTCATGGGCGAGTCGGTGTTCATGCTGTCGGCGGGCGGGTTGGCCGGGCTGGCGACGGCCCGGGTGGCCCTGCCGGTGATCGGCGAGGCCACCGGCGGGCAGCTGCAGCTGCCGATGACCGGGCAGACCTGGCTGCTGGGCTCGGCGCTCATGGTGGTGATCGGGGTGCTGGTGGGGCTGCCACCGGCCCTGCGCGCCATGCGCATCAAGATCGTCGACGCGCTGGCGCAGGCATGAGGCGCGCCCCCGTGAGGAGAAAGGCCGCTCCTGTCCTGCGCGGCATCGGCATCGGGGCGCTGGTGGTGCTCGGCCTGCTGGTATGGATGATCCGGCCGCTGGTGATGGCGGCCGCGGTCGCGGTGCTGATCGCATGGCTGCTGTTGACCCGGGAGGGGAAGCAGACCCTGGCCATTGCGTGGACGGGGCTGTCCACGGTGCCCCGGCGCCTGGGGGGCACGTCGGTGATCGTTGTGGGGATCGGCGGCGTGGTGGGTGTGCTGATCGCCCTGCTCGCCATGGCCCAGGGTTTTCAGGCGACCCTCAGGCAGGCGGGGGCCGCTGACGCCGCCATTGTCCTGCGGGCCGGGGCCAACGCCGAGCTCTCCTCGGGGATCGACCGGTCGGCGGCAACCCTGATCGCCCAGGCCCCGGGGATCCTCCATGACGCCCGGGACGTGCCCATTGCCTCCGCCGAGGTGGTGGTGGTGGCCAATCTGCCCAAGCGATCCACGGGCACGGACGCCAATGTGGAGGTCCGCGGGGTGGGTCCCCAGGTGTGGGCCCTGCGCCCCGAGGTGCATATCATCGCGGGGCGGCGCTTCAGGCCCGGCCTGCGCGAGATGGTGGTGGGCAAAGGGGCGCTGGGCCAGTTCGCCGGTCTGGCGCTCGGGTCGACGGTTCGCCTGAACAATCAAAGCTGGAAGGTCGTGGGCATATTCGCATCGGGCGATACCCACGAGTCCGAGCTGTGGGGTGATGCGGAGTCGGTGGCGAGCGCCTACCGCCGCAACGGCTTCCAGTCGGTGACCGTGCGGCTGATCGGCCCCGCCGCGATCGGGCGGCTCGAGCGGGCCCTGACCGATGATCCGCGCCTCAAGGTGGATGTGCAGACCACCCGCGAGTACTACACCAAACAGTCCCAGCGGCTGACCCGTACCATCCGTACCCTGGGGACCGGGGTGGCCATCATCATGGCCATCGGTGCGGTCTTCGGCGCCCTCAACACCATGTACGCGGCGGTGGCGTCGCGCGCCCGGGAGGTGGCCACGCTGCGCGCCCTGGGCTTTCCGGGGGTGACGGTGGTGGTGGGCGTGCTGCTGGAGGCCATGCTGCTGGCCCTGCTCGGCGGCGCCCTCGGGGCGGGTCTGGCCTATGCGGTGTTCAACGGCTACACGGTCTCGACCCTGGGGTCCAATTTCAGCCAGGTGGTGTTCCAGTTCCGGGTGACGCCGGAGCTGTTGTTGCGCGGGATGCAGTGGTCACTGGCCATCGGGTTCGTGGGTGGACTGTTCCCGGCCCTGCGCGCGGCGAGTATCCCGGTGACCGTGGCGCTGCGCGAGTTATGAGGCCCGGCAGCCCCGCTCGGACAGCGGCGGCGAATGCGGGTTATATATTGAAGCGGTCGACATAGCTGTTGAGCTGGTCGGCGAGCTCTGTCAGTTCGGTCCCTTCCTCGGCGACCACCTTGATGCTGGAGGCGGTCTCCTGGGCCACGCGGTTGATATTGGACATGGTGTGGTCGATCTCCTTGACCATGGAGCTCTGTTCCTCGGCGGCGCACGCAATCCGGTCGTTCATCTCGCGGATATTGGTGATCTGAAGGTTGATGGCCTGCAGGACCTCGCCCGCCTTGGTGGCGTGCTCGACCCCGAGCCTGGCCTGTTCCTGACCGTTCTGCATGGCCTGCACCGCCTCCTTGGTCCCCGCCTGCAGCGTTCTCGATCATGGAGTTGATCTCTTTGGTGGACTCCTGGGTCCGGAACGCCAGGGACCTGACTTCGTCGGCGACCACCGCGAAGCCGCGGCCCTGCTCGCCGGCGCGGGCCGCCTCGATGGCGGCGTTCAAGGCCAGCAGATTGGTCTGTTCGGCGATGCTCTTGATGACATCGAGGACCATGGTGATGTCCTGGGCATTCTTTTCCAGCGCCTGGATCACCGTGGCGGTGTGAGCCACCTTGTCGGCCAGGTCGTTGATGACGGCCCCGGCGTTGATGACGACCTTCTCGCCGGCGTTGGTCTCTTCATTGGCGGATTGGGTGACTCCGGCGGCCTCTTCGGCGTTCTTGGCCACGTCCTCGATGGCGATGGTGATCTGGCGCACGGCGCTGGTCACCTGCTCGGTCTCGAGCTGCTGTTTCTCGGTGCTCGTCTTGGCCTGCTCGGCCAGGTTGTTCATGTGGCCCGTGGAGCTGCTCAAGGTGTCCGCGATCTTGTGGGCGCTGGCGATGGTCTCGTGGACCATCTGGATAAAGTTGTTGTAGCTGACGGCGAAATCGCTCTGGGGATCCTTCTTGCGATAGGACAGGTCGATCTTTCCGTCCATGACCTTCAGGTGCTCGCCGATCTCATGCAGCTCCGAGTTGCGGATGGTCTCGTTGCGCAGCTGCAGGGCGAAATACACCAATACGCCTGATTCGAAGACGACATAGGCGGCGTGGATCAGGACGACCTCGATCCCCGTGCCGTTGGCGAATATGTAGACCGGGTAGTCGTGGGCCTGTAGGTAGTTGAACAGGAAGTGGTGGACGGCGATGACGCCGGCCGCCGTGACCACGGGTACCCAGTCGCGATAGAAGAGCAGGGTGGCCAGCAGGACGAATACCCCGAAGTGCAGGGAGATCACGCCGTGGCCTTGATCGATGTGCAGAGCGGTCATGATCATGAAGATCGCGCCGTTCGCCACTCGCGTGGTCAAGGTGCCGGGTAGCATGATATAGAGCGCGGTGGAGGCGAGCGTCAGCGGCAGGCCGATGGAAAAGGCGTAGAACCAGGTATCGTGCCAGCCGGCCAGCGCGACCGCCATGCCGAACAAAAACCAGTTCATCAGCATCATGAGCTTGTCTGCCCGGGTATGGACGCCGTGCAGTGAGAGCGATTGGTCATTCATCGCCTGTGGTCCCCTTCGTGAATGAGACTATGGTCCGGATGTTAGTTATATCGGTAAATTTACAGATTGTTTAGCCGCAGGCGCCCGCTCGGGCCCGGTGCCACGGAAGGGGCGTGCCGGCGCCGCAGTTGGTCTGGGCCGTAATCAAAAAAATGACTAGATAAACAGATGGATGCGTGTTCTCGCGGAGGGTGAGCCGGGGGCCGTGACGGCGGTCAGTCAAAGGTCGGAAACAGTGGTATGCCCCATATGCCTATTCCCCGGGATCGGGCGATCTTCTCCAGGACCTGATACTCGTAGGGCGCATCGGGCAGTGCGGCGGCCCAACCCTGCTTGAGCATCATGGCGGAGATGTCCTCGCCGTTGGCCGTGCACCGGGCGACGTAGGTGCCGTCTTGGTTGCGGGCCTTGCGGTCGCACTTCACGTACTCCGATCCGACATTGAACTTCAGGGCCAGGACCGCCCGCGGGGCGCAGGGCATGGGCCGTATGAACGTGGTGCAGGTCTGGTCGGTGGGCGGGATCAGGATGCCGTACAGGTGAATGGTGGCCTGATGGATCTGCAGCGTCCCGTCGTCGTTGATGAACGGGAAGCCGTCGAAATCGGCGGCCCCCGCCCGGCCGGTGAGGAGGGCCACCAGCAGGGCAAGGGCGGCGCCATGGTACCTGCCCGGGCGCTCGGCGGTTGGGTATTTCGATGCCACGGCGGATGTATCCATGAGGTCACAGAGGGATTCGGCGGGCGCGGCTCGACGGATCCCATTGGCCTCTAATGATTCGTGAATCCGGGGTGCAGGTCAATAGTCCCCGTGCCGGCCCGCCCTTCCCGGCAGGGGCGGACCGGCGCAGGAGGGGCCGACCGCGGCCCGGTTCATCGTTTTGTCATCTTGGGGCATTAAGCTGTCCGAGTCCCAAATGAGCTGGATGCAAGCCATGGAACACCGATGGAGCAGCCGCAAGGCAATTGAGCTGGACGTGACCGTCGAGAGTCATGACGGAAGGATTCGGGCACGAACTCAGGATGTGGGTTTGGAGGGCATGTACCTGCGGGTCCCGGTCCACCGCCTTGAGGAGAATGCACCGGTGGAACTGATCTTCGCGCTGGGCAGGGGCCGTCAGGCCCGCACCCATCGGGTGAAGGCGTGCGTGGTCAGGCGGGGGCGAAACGGCGTGGGGGTGATGTTTCTTGAATTCACGGCCGATGCCTTTCGTTACCTGGAGGACCTGCTGTACGTGGCACGGCCGCCGGCCGGGGCGAATGGCGGCGGGCCCTGGCGTTCGGCGGGCCGCTCCAAGGGCCCGCGGAAGGTGCTCGGTGCCGCGGCCGACCCTGACCGGTGAGCGCCCTTCACCCGGCGGACGGGCCGTATACCCCTTTGTTTTATAATGAAATCGGGCCGTCGTTTGTGATATAGTAGAAGGGTCAGAAGCTATGGGGTCGACTAAAGTCCTGCAGGGGCGCGGCCGATACCATGGGGCATACAGCTTCAATAACGGCCCGCTCGGGTTGTCTACATAACCAAATCCTTATTTTTCGGCCTCAGCGACCCTGGCCTAGTCCGGGCCGTGCAGGGCGGGGCTTGGTTTTGATCGAAACGATCCCATATTCGGGCCTGAGGAACGGTTCACAGAGCCGGAGCGAATAAAGAGGGATGCTATAGAGAACTTTTACAGGGTGATTCAATCTATAAGTAATGAAGGACGAATTGTAAACCAAGTGGATGATGCAGCGTGTCATCCGGCAGCCGGGCCCAGCGAGGTCGGGGGCGGAGATCTACCAACGCCTTTGCAGTGTGCTGTGAAGCCTCGGTGCCGAAAGTGGCCGGGTCAGAGTTGACGAGTCGGTTTCATATTCAGGGTGCACACAGGGTTCTTTAATCATTTTTTCACATTCGGTGGTTTACGCTATGAGTTGCAAGATGATCAACAAAAATTCGGAAAAGGTATTGGATAAGACAAGTATGTGGATGCGCAATGTAATTCTGATTGTCGCCGCCGCCGCCATTACGGCGGGGTGCTCGACAATGCCCAATCATATGGCAATGCAGAAGGAACGGACCTCGATTCATAAGGTCGGGGTGGTGTCGCTACTGGGCGACGATGCAAGATTTTACCGCGCCGGCCCGTTGATGATGCCCACGAAACACGAATTCATGGCGGTACCCCAGTGGGGGATCGACGGCTATGCCCGTAAGGTCGTGCGCCAGTCGCTTGCCAAGCGTTACCAATATGTCCCGCTGCACTATGATGCAGAGAAGGTGGAGGACAAGATGGAGGTGAGCAAGTCCGAGCGCTTCCAACTGTCCAACGTGAAGGCCAAGCTCCACCAGATCGTGGACGGACGCGTCGACGCGGTGGTGCTGATCGTCCCGACCACCCAGGATGACCTGATTTCCGGCAAGAGCGAGCCCCTGGTCGGCTACGGCATGTACCGGCTGACCTTGATGTCGCAGCAGATCGGCGCGCCCTATGTGGGGGTCAAGGTCATGCTGCTCGACGCCAAGACGCTCAAGCCCATCTCGCAGCACGCCGAGTCCCAGTACATGTCCTACTACACGGCGGGTTGGAACACGGATTTCAAGAACATGCCGAAGGACCAGAGGCAACAGCTGGAAGGCAACATCAAGGACTTGCTGGCCAGGGAGCTGAAGATCGGCCTGAAGAAGGTGGGCTTGGTTAGCAGTACGGTGAACTCCGATTCCAAGAGTACCAAGAACGCCGCCCGCTCGAAGTTGGAGGCCGCTCACTCCTATTCCTAGCGCCGGCCCTTCCGCTGAAGTGCTGACTGTAGTACTTTCCTACGGTCGGCGAAGCGGGGGATCGGTCGAGCCCTCATTATCAAACACAAGGCGCGCCCGGGGTTGGCAGCCACACGGTCAGAGTGTGGCTGCCAATGGTATTATGGGCAGGGTGATCAACGGCTAGCCAACTAACAAGACAACAACAAGGTGGATCTACTGCTTCTTGTAAAGGCCTTCGTGCTCGGTATCGTCGAGGGCCTTACCGAATTCCTGCCCATCTCGAGCACCGGTCATCTGATCATCGCCGGCGACTTGCTCAACTTCAATGATGAAGTGGGCAAGGTCTTCGAGATCGTCATTCAGCTGGGGGCCATTCTGGCAGTGTGCTGGGAATACCGCGAACGGATCGGCCGGGTATCGCGGGGGCTGACCCGCGACCCTCAAGCGCAGAGCTTCGTGATCAACCTGGCCGTCGCATTTCTTCCGGCGGCGATACTGGGCCTGATCTTCATCAAGGCCATCAAGGCCCATCTGTTTCAACCCTTTACCGTGGCCATCGCCTTCATTCTCGGGGGGCTGGTCATCTTCTGGGTGGAGAAAAGGGCATTTACGCCGCGTATCCACAGCGTCGATCAGATGAGCTGGCGCGACGCCCTGAAGATCGGATTCGCCCAGGCCTTTTCCCTGATCCCCGGTACTTCCCGCTCCGGGGCGACGATCATGGGCGGCATGATTTTCGGTCTGTCCCGTACCGCGGCAACGGAGTTTTCCTTTTTCCTCGCCATCCCGACCATGTTTGCCGCCACCTTCTACGATCTTTTCAAGCACCGGGGCCTTCTGCACGCCCATGACCTGGAGGTGTTTGCCGTGGGTTTCGTGACCGCCTTCATCAGTGCCTTCTTCGCGGTCAAGGCCCTGTTGAAATACATTTCCCATCACAGCTTCGCCGTGTTCGCCTGGTACAGGATCGTATTCGGTGTGCTGCTGCTCGTGTACTATCGGGCGGAACTCTTTCAGGCCTTGTCGTAACCGCCTGCGGCCGGCTTGCCCGGCCGCGCCCGGGACGCCGGGCGGGCGAGGTATAACATACCGTATAACACCTCCCCCAGGCCCCTGTGGTGCCCCTGTGTCCCCCAAGCGGCGTTGTTCGGGTGTCCCGTGCCGGGACCGACGGAACAGTCATTGATCTTTTCTGTCTTATATAGTCACAAATAGCAAAATACTTGCCGAGGAAGCATGATATGCGCCGGTTATGGATACTCGCCCTGCCTTTGATAGTGACGGGGTGTGCTACAACACCAGCGTCCCTGAAGGGAATGTTTAAAGACGTGACACCCGAGCAGGTGCGCGGCGGTCCCGGGCATCACGAGGGCGTGCATGTGCGCTGGGGAGGGGACATCGCCGATGTGACCCCCGGCAAGGAGCAGACCTGCTTCACCGTCCTGTCCCGCCCGCTGGACGATACTGGTCGCCCCGAGGAGGGGGACAAGACCCTGGGGCGTTTTATCGCCTGCGGGGATGGATTTTACGATCCGGAGGTCTATGCCAGGAAACGGCAGGTGACGGTCATCGGCGACCTGGTGGGGACGACCACCAGGAAGATCGGCCAGTACGACTATCACTATCCCAAGGTCGCGGCCTCCGAGATCTACCTGTGGCCGAAGGAGACCAGGTACGCGCCGGCCGCCAATCCTTATTATTACCCCTATAACTATCCCTATTACAGCCCCTTTTACAGTCCCTTCTGCGGACCGTTCTATGGACCGTGGGGCTGTGCGCCTTATTGGTGGTGAAGGTATTCATGAATCGAGCCGGTTCCAAACGGACCCGTCACAGCGTATGGATCGTGGCGCTCGCCCTGCTTGGCGGGTGCGCCAGCGACCCGTTCAAGGGCCACCTGCCGCCCGACCTGGATCGGGCCGCCACGCCGTTACAGACGGTGGCTGCGCCGGCCAAGGCCCAGGGACGGTCAGTGCTGTGGGGAGGGACCATTGTGGCCGTGCACAACCTGGCAGACAGTACCGAGATCGCCGTGCTGTCCTACCCCCTCGATGACAGCAGTTACCCCCAGTCGTCCAAGGAGGCCACGGGGCGTTTCATCGTGCAGTACGATGGCTTCCTCGACCCGCTCATGTATCGTCAGGGCCGGCCCGTGACGGTATTGGGGAAGGTCAAGGGAGTACGCAAGGGCATGGTCGGCGAGGCGCCCTACCAATACCCGTTGGTGGACGGGACCATGCTTCATCTGTGGAAGAATCCGCCGGGACTCATGTACCCCCGGTTCACCTTCGGCATCGGCACGGGCATCAGCTTTTGATGCCGGGGTGAGCAACCTCTATCCCTCTAAAAGAAAAGACATACGTACAGTAATGCTGAGAAAACGTGCGCCCGGAGGGAAACGGATTTCCCTGTTCACCTGCCGAAGCCGCTGCTTTACCCAGACCTTCCCGAAACCGATTCATAAACGGTGCGTGCGCGAGGGTATATCTATATCCACATCAATAGGGGCAGCGCCCTCGAGGTGTGGCCGCTTAACAATGCAACAATAGGAGACGAGTAACGATGAAATCGAGGATCGCATTGGGCCTGATAATACTGACGGTCAGCGTGGGTGCCTTTGTCTTTGCAGTGCCCTATCACGGCCCGATCAGCCCGGCCCATGCCCAGGGGAACCCGGTGTCCGCTCGCGAGGGCGGCGACTCCGGCGGGCGCCTGGCGTATGAACAAAACACCATCGATATCGTAAAGCGCTATGGTCCGAGCGTGGTCGCCGTCAACGTGACCGTCAAAGGGACCCGCGTCAACCCGCTGGAGAATGTGCCGCCCCAGCTGCGTCCTTTCTTCAAGCAGTTGATCCCGCCCGACCTGTCCCAGCCCCAACAAAGCATTGAGCGCGCCGCCGGCAGCGGCTTTGTAGTGGATAAAGAAGGCCAGATCATCACCAATTTTCACGTGGTCCGCAATGCCCTGGACGGCGATTCCGCCAAGCTTGCCGAGGGGGCGAAGGTGACCGTGCGGTTTCCGGGCGTGAAGGAGGAGTTGCCGGTCAAGATAGTGGGGGTGGACCAAACCTATGACCTGGCGCTGCTGCAGGTCAAGGACAAGGCCAAGATGCCGGACGACGTGTCCCCGATTCCGCTTGCCGACTCGGACCAGGTTCAAGTGGGCGGGAAGGCGGTCGCCATCGGCAACCCGTTCGGATTGCAGTCGTCGGTCACGCAAGGAATCGTATCGGCCATCAACCGCCGCCAGGAAGCGCTGGCAAGCGGCGTGCCGATCGCCTACATCCAGACCGATGCCGCGATCAATCCGGGAAATTCCGGCGGTCCGCTGCTGGATTCGGACGGTCACGTGATCGGTATAAATGATCAAATCCTGGCGCCGAATGGCACATTCATCGGCGTCGGTTTTGCCATCCCCAGCAACCTCATCGCGGAGCATCTTGCCCAGCTCAAGGGCGGGGGCTTCATCAAAAAGGCGGAGATGGGGGTGAGCATAATCTCCCTCGGTGATTACCCCGACGCAGTGCGCCAGACGCTGAATCTGCCGGATAAGGGGGTCATGGTTGAGCGGGTGCTGAAGGACAGCCCGGCGGACAAGGCTGGCCTTCAGGGCGCCCAGTTCACTGTGGGCGTCGGCGGGCAGCAATGGCCGGCCGGAGGCGATATCATCCTGGAAGGAGACGGTCAACCGATAAGGGACGCGGCCCAGTTGCAGTCGCTCGTCTTCAGCAAGAAGGCCGGTGATGTCATCAAGCTCGAAGTGCTTCACAAGGGGCACAAGAAGACGGTCAAGGTCAAACTGGCCGTGCTCAAGCACAAGCGGCAGGAGTCGTCGCAGCAGCGCTAATCGGAGTGACTCCTGGCGGAGTGAGCCGTCGTGGCCGGCAGGCCGCGGCGGTTCGTTTCGCCAATCCTTTTTCAACCCGCCATGACAGCCCGGCAACCGCCGACAGGCTGGTCATAACCGCGTAAGCATCTCGTTCAACATCAATCTAAACCGGGTGGGCAGGGGCTGAACCCCGGGGCAGCCGCCGCCTTGCCGTTCGTCCCGGGCGCCGGCGGCAGGCACGTGCCCGCCGGACTGTGATCTGGCGGCAGCGCGCCCCTTGCGCGGGGCAAGCGAAGCGGCCTTTGCCGAGGGTCTGGGTGGGTACCATGTCATGGCGCCGGCGTCAAGGTATATGGCGGGGATTTTACATTTCCATGACGCGAATATATTAATGGTTTTTTTCAGATTTCTTAACCATTACCAAATCATCATAATTATAATTATATTATCGTGAGAGACGACGGGAGAACAACCAGGGGAGGCGGTCTGAGCGGGCATTTGGCTGCCTCAATGCCGCTGGGATATATCAGCGCACTGGGGTTGATGGCGGTGGCGATCGGCCTGTGGTGGTCCCCCGACTTGGCCAAGGCGGACGAAATCTCCGAGGGGCAAAAGGAGAGCTATGCGGGCCGGTTGTTCACCGAGGATGAAGGCACGCCGTTTTTCGCCGCCGTGTCGGTCACCGCGGATGCCGTCGGCAATATGGCGGGGGGCATCCGCACCGGCATCTCGTTCGACTCGCTCATACAGGTGATCGGGGCCATGTATGGCAGTGTGATCGGCCTGCCAACCCACAGCCGCTTCAATCTTTCGCTGATCAGAATCGACAGCCAACTGCCGAGCGTCAACTATATCGGCGATGCCCAGATCGCATCCAACATATCGGCTTCCACGGCGACCCGCATCTACCAGTTCTGGTACCGGCAGGATGTGCCCGGGCTGCCGTTGCGCCTGCGCGTCGGGGTGATAGACATGAACCTGCACTTTGATGTGACAGAGAGCGCCGGCACACTCATTAACAGCAGCTTCGGCTTTACGCCGGCCATTACCGCCAATGCACCGGCCGTGTCCACCTATCCAAAGCCCGGCTACGGCGCCATGGGGCTGTGGGCGCATGGAGACAGCGCGGTACGTTTCGGGGTCTTTCAGGGCAATGCCCTGGAGCGCAGGACGGTATTCCACGGTGGGCAGACCCTGATCGGCGAGTGGCAACACCTCGGGGTCGGTCCCCGGGATCACCCGTATACGTTGAAGCTCGGCGCCTGGCAATGTGACTGTGCCAGCGGCGTGCCGGGCGGCAGTCAGCTCAATTTGTGGGGCGGTTATGGCAGTGTGCAGGTGAGTATGGGCAGGCGGGCCGGGGCCCCGATATCCCTTTTTGCCCATCTGGCGGCGAGTCCCAGTCAGGACAGTGTCGCGCCGCTCGCCACGGCGGCGGGCTTCAACCTGCCCGCCCCCTTGAGCTTTCGCGCCCATGATACGCTCAGCGTCGGGGTCACGCGGCAGGATCTGCGTGATCTGCCCGCCGAGACCAGTTATGAGGCGACGTATGTCGCCGCATTGGCGGATGACCTGTCACTGCAGCCGGATTTCCAGTACATCGTCCATCCCTCGGGCATTTATGACAACGCCTGGGTGTTCATGCTGCGGGTCAACTATAACTACGACGAGGCTTTCTGACACCGCCATGCAGGCACCTTCCCCCCTCCCGGCAAGAGTGCCCGGGTGGAGTGCGGTATTGGCGGCCTGTAACTCAGTTGCCCTTGCCGGAGCAATCACTGGGTTCGCCGAAACCAAGGCTGTCCTGCCAACCCTTCGCTAACGGTCCCCCATCCCTCCATTTCGGGACACCCACCAAACCTTTTCAGCAAACCGTTTCAGGACACCCATTACACTCAGGCCGTTTCAGGACACCCACCACTCAGCACCAGTGTCAGGTACACCCAGTACATGCTGAGCGCCGAGGATATGGAATGTCGGGACGGGAAAATCGCGGGAAATCGGGACAGCCATCAATTGTAGGTATTCTCCCGCCCTTACCGGAAGAAAGATGGATGTCCCCAAATCGTCCCTCACGGAAGAGAGATGGGTGTCCCCAAATTGCCGAATTGCCCCAGTTAGGAAGAAAGGTGGATGTCCCCAAATCGGATGAGGTGTTGCCCGGGGGATGGGGGGGTTGTAATTATTAATGAGAATCATTATCATTCGCAATTATGGGTGCCTCGTACTGTTTAGTTAGTCACTATTTGGAGAGTTGAACATGCCAACCGCTCGTAGCCTGGGTTTGCTGATTTTTCTGATAGCGGGCCTGGCCGTCTTCACGGCCCGCGCTGATGACGATCCGACCTATCATCTGGTGCTCAAGGATCACCAGTTCCACCCTGCCAACATTAAGGTCCCGGCGCACAAGCGTGTGAAACTGATTGTGGAAAATCAGCAGGATATGCCGGCGGAGTTCGAGAGCTTCCCCCTCAACCGGGAGAAGGTGGTTACCGGTCACAACAAGATCGTGATTTATCTGTCGCCCATGGATCCTGGCACCTACAAGTTTTTCGACGATTTTCATCGGGATACCAAGGGGACCGTGACGGCCGAGTAGTACCGCAGCGGGGCGGTCGCCGTTCGGGCTTATCGCCATGCCTGTGATATCGCCGTGTTTTACGGCAGGGGAGCGGGGGTAAATGCATCAATGCAATCAGCGCAGGTTCTTCACGCCGCCGGTCACCCTGGCCGGCAGTCGGGAGCCCGGTTCGACTAATCGCCGCCCATGGGCGGGTGCCATGGCCACCACATTGGCCTTTCTTCTATCCCTGGGCTTAGTGATGGGTTCGTCCGTTGCCGGCGCCGAGGAATACAAGATCTACACGCCGCTGGTGGTGAAAGGGGAAAACGAGCTGGAAATGCGGGGGTTTTACAAGAAGGATAATTCCCCGGCACAGGACGGCAGTCAGCAGTACCGCCTCTCCGTGGGTCGGGGAATCACCAACAATTGGGCATTTGAGTTCTACGATATCGTGTCGCGTGCGCCGGGTCAGAGCCTGCGCTCTCGACAGCTTGAGATGGAAAACCGATTCCAGCTCACGCCCTTGGGCAAGTACTGGGCGAACTTCGGTCTGCTCCAAGGGCTTCAGATTCCTCTGGAATCCGGTCAGCCCTATGAGTTCGAGCTGATGCCGATTGTTGAAAAGCAGGTGGGTCGTGCACTCGCCGCGGCCAATTTGTCGTTCGAACGTCAATTCGGCGCCAACCGTGAGTCGGGTACCATCTTCAGTTACCGCGTTCGCTTCGAATACCTGCTGTACCGGCCCTTTTCGCCCGCGCTCGAATTTCATGGCGAGCCCGGGCCTATCGGCCGGTTCGGGGCCATGCCGACCCAGCGACAACAGGTCGGGCCGGCCTTTTACGGCGTCGGCTATTTCAACAACGGCAGGACGTTTTACTACAGCACCGCCCTGTTATTCGGGCTGACGGCGGCGAGCTCGGACGTAACGCTGGCCTTTCGTTTCGAATATGAGTTCTTCAACTGACATTCGCCGGGCGCAAAAAAAGCACTGCGCCCTCATCGCGGGCGCAGTGCTTGACGGGCCTTTTCAGCCGTACTGTGTGACGGCGGGGCGTTACTTGGGCTGTTTGACCAGGCGCAGGTAGGGCTTCAGGGTCTTCCAGCCGCCGGGGAATTTCTTCTTCGCATCTTCGTCCGACATGGTCGGCACGATGATCACGTCCTCACCCTCATGCCAGTTGACCGGTGTGGCCACCGAGTGTTCGGCGGTGAGCTGCAGGGAGTCGATCACCCGCAGGATCTCCTCGAAATTGCGCCCTGTGCTCGCCGGGTAGGTGATGGTGAGCTTGACCTTTTTATCGGGACCGATAATGAACACCGACCGCACGGTCAGGGTATTGTCGGCCTTCGGATGTATCATCCCGTAGAGTTCCGACACCTTGCGGTCCGGGTCGGCGATGAGAGGAAAATTCAAGGCGTGGCCCTGGGTCTCCTTGATGTCACCCGCCCAGCCCTTGTGATCCTCCAAGGGGTCGACGCTGAGGCCGATAACCTTGCAGTTGCGCTTTTCAAATTCGGGTTTGAGCCGGGCCACTTCCCCCAATTCGGTGGTGCACACCGGGGTGAAATCCTTGGGGTGGGAAAACAGTACCGCCCAGCCATTACCGATCCACTCGTGGAAATGGATTGTCCCTTCCGTCGTCTCCGCAGTGAAATCAGGTGCGGTATCCCCCAGCTGTAATGCCATGGTTCTGTCTCCTTTCGTGTGTGCTTGCGTTACAAGATACAATCACTTGGTGAGCCATACGATACAATGAAACGGGGCAGGCTGTACATGCGCACGCCATCGCGCGACGGCGTTGCTCTGTCGCCTGCCCATCGAAAGCGCGGTCCGGTGTTGACGCCTGGCCCCACGGGTGGGCCGCGCCCAAGGACTCAAAATAATTCGACAACAATACGGGGGCGCAGTTTCGTCCGCCCACCCTCTCCCTGATAACCCTACCGAATGAGCGGCTAATGCCCGGCTTGCGCGCCATGGGTGGTGTCATTGATATCGCCGCCGGCAGAAAGGACTCGATCCCCTGTAAATCATTAGTGAATTGAATTAGGATGTCGGGCGATTTCAGTCAAGATAAAAGAATAAGAGAAAACAATGAAAAATCTGCCAGTTGTATCGGTCGCGCTCATCTGCTTATCGGGTGTCCATGACGGTTGCGCCGACACCGAGAAGGAAAAGGCTAAACACAGAGTCTGGAAGGGCAGTGTCGAGCTTGGTATTACGGCCACTACGGGCAATACCAAGAGCAAGAATATCAACGCCAAGGCGGATGTCATCCGGGAAAAGAACAAGTGGCGTCATCATATCCACCTGTCGGCGTTGAATGCTTCGAACCAGGGGACGACCACTGCCGAGCGCTACTACGCCAAAGGCGACAGCCGTTACAGTATCACCAAGCACAATTATCTCTTTGGTCTGGTCACCTACGAGAACAACCGCTTCAGTGGGTTTCATTACAACGTAACGGATACCCTCGGTTACGGCCGCAGACTTGTTAACAACGATTCGGTGAGATTGGATTTGGAGATCGGTGCCGGCTCGCGGGAGCTCAAAATCATCGGGACGGGGCAAACGCAGGTGGAGGCCCAGCTGCACCTGGGTGCGGGTTTCGAGTGGGATATCAGCGACGATACGCAATTCACTCAGGAATTGTCATCGAATATCGGCAAGCTCAGGTCGGTGAGCCGGTCGGTGACGTCCCTCCAGACCCAGCTTGTCGGGAGTCTCGCCACCAGCGTCTCTTACACCTTCGAGTACACATCCAAAGTCCCCCAGGGCGTCGCCCAGACATTCACGCAAACATCCGTGAACCTGGTCTATAACTTCTAACCTGAGCGACTGCCACCTTCCCGCGGCGGCGCGGCTCAGCGCGGCTTGCCTCCCATGTTGATGGGAGTGCCCTCGGCCAGGGACGTGATATAGACGGTCAGATTGCGGATCTCGGCGCTGTCGTAGGGGGGAGGGGTGCCCTTGAGGGCGTTGGCGATGCAGCGGCGGATCTGATCCTCCAGGGTCACGATATGCCCGAGCTTGGCCTTGTATACGGGGAATATCGCCGCCGCATTGGTCAGGCTGGGGAGGGGCTTGCCGTTGGGGAGCTTGCCCGGCCCCTTGCCGCCGTTGCTGTGGCAGCTGTTGCAGGTCTTGCCGCTGCCGCCGAAGGTCTCGTGGGTGAACAGGTGGTGACCTTGACGGGCCGCGTGGGCGAGTGCATCGGCGTCGGCTCCATGCCCGGCGGCAGGGGCAGGAGGGGATGACAGGCCGGCCATAATGAGAAGGCCAAGGGTCAGGGAGGTCGTCTTGTTGTGCCTCATTCTTTCATGTCTCCGGTGATTGATGTGAGTTCATTCCCATGGCGGCTCGGGGTACGAGCCGACGGGGGCCCGCGACAGCGGCGGGCCGCGCTCGGCGCCGCATCCCGGGTTGGACGGGCGCAGAAGCGCGAAGTTCACCCGTTGTATCGCTGACCCTGAGCGCGCCCCGTGAGAAGGGGCAGGGTGGGCTTCAATCGGCCCCTATCTCCCTATATGATACACGAGGGGAAGTTCTAATTAATGAACATTGGTCGGGGTGCCGGGATGACAAACAGGGACGGCGAAGTCATTTATCGAATCGACGGCAATGATGCCCTGGTCGAGGTGAACGAGCAATGGGACGCTTTTGCCATCCGGAACAAGAGCCCGAACCTTGTTCAGCAAAATGTCCTGCGTCGTAATCTGTGGACATTTATCCAGGATCCCGAAACCCGTCACCTGCACAAGACGCTGGTTCACCGCGTCAGGGCGAAGAAGAAGATACTGAACCTGCCCTTCCGGTGCGACTCGCCTGCACTGCGCAGATTCATGGAGATGGATTTGTTGCCCTTGGCGCGGGGCGTCGTCGAGTTTCACTGCCGAACAATCAAGACGGAGCCTCGAGACGCCGTTGCCCTGCTGGTCCCCGGTCGTCCCGCCGGTCAGGACTTGATCCGCATGTGCAGCTGGTGCAAGAAGGTCGACGTGGGGGCCGGTCACTGGGTGGAGATTGAGCAGGCCGTGGCCTCACTGCGGCTTTTCGAGCGCGACTCGTTGCCGCACATCACCCATACCATGTGCGACGCCTGTCTGGAGGACTTGGGTATCGCCGAACAGTGATTTGCCGCCGGCCCGATGGGTATCGCAAGCCTTTGATTAAATAGGGGGTCGCCGGGTCGTGGTGGCGTTTGCGGTTCACCGCACGGGCAAGTGCTTCTCGCTGTCACGGGTCGGGCCGACAAGGCAGGGGAAACGCCTCGGCGGCTGAAGCCGGTGGCGTACTGCCTGTGCCCCACCGCCCCCGGGGCGTCATTGACGACGGCGAGAGGGGCGCTGTATGCTCACAGCCCGCAATGGTTCAATGGGGCCCGGCGACCGCCTTTCCTTACTCCCCTGGATATGTACAAAGGAGCTGTTATGCAAGACCTGATCAATCTTATGGGCCGGATCTTGATGGCGGCCATATTCGTGCACGCGGGTTACGGTAAGATGACGAATTACGCCGGGACGTCCCAATACTTCGAGCACCTGGGGCTGCCGGTCCCGTTGCTGCCGCTGGTGATCCTCCTGGAGCTGGGCGGCGGCATCGCCCTGGCACTGGGTCTGTTCACCCGCTTCGTGGCCTTCGCCTTGGCGGGATTCTGTATCCTGACGGCGGTGATCGTGCACTATCATCCCGGTGACCAGATGCAGATGATCAACTTCATGAAGAACCTGGCCATGTGCGGGGGCTTCTTGTTTATAACGGCCTACGGACCCGGCAGGATCAGCCTGGACGGCAAGTACGGACTGCCCTGGAAATGACATCATGGGGTCAGGGCTGTCCGTCGTGTGGGCCGGGGAGGGAGAGGGGCGTATGCGGCGCAGCGAATTCTTGATGCCGAATTGGTCAAAGTACAGTTGATGGTTCGGGGTTTTCTGAACCGAGGGAATGTTGACGATGGCTCAGGGACGAGGCGATAACGACCATAAGAAAAGGAGTAGAGATGATTGATATAGCCCATATTCATCCGATGATCGTGCATTTTCCGATCGTCTTTTTTATCACGGCCCTGGGGTTGGAGCTGATCGTGCTCGGGCGCAAGGGCGATCTGGCGGCCCGCCAATGCCTTTCCAACACCGCCATGGGCGCCCTGGTGCTGGCCGCCCTTGCGGCGGTGGTGGCGGCCACTTTCGGCGACATCGCCCTGGACAAGGCGCTTGACCGGGGGTTTGCCAAGGGTCCCCTCGAGGAGCACGAGGGCTTCGGGATGACCACGATGTTCTATTTCTGCGTCCTGGCGCTGGTGCAGCTCGTCGCCTGGTGGCGCCGCATCCCCTTGGCCGGCTCCCGGGGATGGGCGTTCTTTGTTTTCGGGATCATCGGCCTGGGTATCCTGATCGCCGCCGCCTATCACGGGGGGGAGCTGGTCTATCACATCGGGGTCAACGTGGATGCCGTGAAAAACCCCTGAGCCCCGGATGGCGTCATCCGGGGGTTATCGGCCCATCGAGACCACGGGCGGGTGCCGCGGCGTAGGAGTTCTCACTTGACATGCCGCCGTGCCCGTCCCGCGCGGGTAATCTCCTTCCATTCAATCAGTTATATTATTGGAACTGACAGGCGACAGGGTGTGGCCCGGTGCATACGCTGAGCCGGGGACCAATGGCGCGAAAGCCCTTCGGTCGTTACGCGTGAAGTGCCGGGGTCGGTGCTCGAACGAGACCGTTCAATTGCTGTCTATATTCTCTACAGCCGCTCACCGGTGACGGGACCGACGTTGCCCCTGAGGCAAGCGCCACAAACCCCAGGGTTATGTGAATCATGGTATCCCGTAGGCGACGGGTCGGCGTTGTGCTTTGCAATGTACCGGCAGGCGTGGTATGTCCTGGGAGGCCGGGGTAGCCCCAGGCGCAGGGTTGTCTTATATACTAAGAAGCAGCAATCGCTCACGGAGGGTCACGATGGAAGGGACGGCGGGTCGTAATCCACAGCACCGAACGCAATACCGGCCCAATGCGCACCGCCGGATTCTTTGTGTCTTCCCCCGCTATGCGCCGTCCTTCGGTACCTTTCAGCATGCCTATCCATTGATCCCCCGGGTCAATGCCTTCATGCCTCCCCAGGGGCTGCTCGTCATTGCCGCCTATCTGCCCGAGACATGGGAGGTGCGCTTTGTAGACGAGAACATGCGCCCGGCCAAGGACAGCGACTATCGCTGGGCGGATGCGGTGCTCATCAGCGGGATGCACGTGCAGCGTGCCGGCATCGAGTCCATCAACCGGGCGGCGCACCGCCAGGGTAAATTGACGGTCCTGGGCGGGCCCTCGGTCTCGGGTTGCCCCGAGTATTATCCCGACATTGATATCCTCCAGGTGGGTGAGCTGGGCGACGCCACCGACGCTGTCATCGAGTACATCGACAAGCATCCCGCCAGGCCCGCGGGGCAGCGGCGCTTCGACACGGCGGAGCGGGTGCCCCTGGAGCGCTTTCCTCTGCCGGCCTACGAGCTGCTCGATCTGGGCCGCTATTTCCTCGGCAGCATTCAGTTCTCCAGCGGCTGCCCCTACCTGTGCGAATTCTGCGACATACCGGAGCTCTACGGGCGCCGCCCGCGGTTCAAGACCTACGCGCAGATCGAGGCGGAGCTCGATGCCCTGGTGGCGGCGGGGGTGCCGGGGGCGGTGTACTTCGTCGATGACAACTTTATCGGGAATCGCAAGGCCGCCCGCGAGCTGTTGCCCCACCTGATCGAGTGGCAGCGCACGCGCGGATTTCCCGTGGAATTCGCCTGCGAGGCGACCCTCAACCTGGCCCAGCAGCATGACATCCTGGCGATGATGCGTGAGGCCAATTTCGCCACGGTGTTCTGCGGCATCGAGACCCCGGAGCCGGAGGCCCTGGGTGCCATCCACAAAGAGCACAACATCCGTCACCCCATCGAGGAATCGGTCAAGACCCTCAACAGTTTCGGGCTGGAGGTGGTCGCCGGCATTATCCTGGGGCTGGATACCGATACGCCCCACACCGTCGACAATATCCTGTCGTTCATCGATCGGACCAATATCCCCATGCTGACCATCAACCTGCTCTACGCGCTGCCGCGCACGCCCCTGTACCGGCGGCTGGAGGCCGAGGGCCGGCTCGAGCAGGACCCGGCCAAGGCCTCGAACGTGTCTTTCAAGATGCCGTACGAGCATGTGATCGACATGTGGAACCGCTCAATCAGCGAGGCCTATGACCCGGCCAGGCTGTTCAAGCGCTTCGCCTATCAGACGGAGATGACCTTCCCTAACCGCATCGCCCCGGCGCGCAAGGTCACGGCCTCCCAGGTGGCGTTCGGGCTGCAAATCCTGGCACGGGTGTTATGGCAGGTGGGCGTGCGCTCGGACTACCGGCGAACCTTCTGGCAGTACGCGGGCCCCCTGCTGCGTGCCGGCCGCATCGAGGAAGTGATTCACATCGGGCTGGTCGGCCACCACCTGATCCGCTTTTCCCGGGATGCGGTGCGCGGCAGGGCCGAGGCATGCTTTTACGCAGACCCGAGCGGGGCCGAGGCGACGGTCTAACGAATAGCCCCTGTCGAGCGCCTGAGTAAAACGCTCAGGACGAGCAGCAACAGGGCCATGGGTCCCAACGATCCGCTACTACTGCCGCCGCCGTTGCCGGTCGTCGTCGGGGTGGTGTCGGTAACCGTGATCCCGAATGCGGGCAGGGCGGCCGTGGCCCCCAGGGAGTCGGTGACCGAGATCCGGATGGCACCGCTCGTGCCGATATCGACGTTGCCGGGGGTGCCGCTGAGGGTGCCGGTGGCGGGGTCGAAGCTTGCCCAGGTGGGCGGGTTCTGGATGCTGAATGTTAAGGCGCTGTCACCGGGGTCCGGATCGCTGGCGGTGGGCGAGAAGCTGTAGGGTGTATCCACCTGGATGGTCGTGGCGGGCGTGCCGCTGATTGTAGGGGCGTTGTCGACGATGCTGGTGAAGGTGTATTGCCTTGGGCAGGTATTCGGCTGGGTCGGGCACAGGACCACGGCGTAGTTGTTGGCCGCCGTCAGGCCGCCCATGGTGAGTGTGGTCGTGATGGTGTCGCCGTGCTGCGCATTCGCGGCGATATCCTGCTGCACATTGAACTGCTCGCCGTTCTTCGCCCAGCCATAGCCGCTGGTGTAAGCGGTGGCCCCGTTTTCGGCGTACTTTCCGCCGGTAACGGCGACGGGGACGTTGATGCAATCGTTGACCCCGGCGGTGCAGGTGGCCGTGCCCAGCCCGGCGACCGTGAGCATGCCCGAGGTCGTCGTCGTGCCGCCGGACCCGGGCGGGGCGACATAGCCGCCGGCAAAGCCGATGGTGCCGCTGGGGGCGAGGCCCCAGGCGTTGTCCGCCGCAAAGTAGCGGGCCACGGCAAAGTCATCGCCCGTCGATGCCGCATGCGTATACCCGGCCACCACGAGCTTGCCGTCCGGCTGAAGGGCCAGGGCATCGGCCTCGTTGGTGGCGCTGGCCCCGAAGTCCTGGACGATGGTGCCGGGGGCGGCACCGTTGGCGCCGCCGAAGGTGGTATCCAGGGTGCCGTCAGGATTGTAGCGGTCCAGGGCGAATGATTTGAGATTGTTGTTGACCGTAACGCCGGCGACGACGATCTTGCCGTCGGGCTGCACCGCCAGGGCCCGGGCCGTGGCGTTACTGGTGCCGCCGATGGAGGTGGTGACGACGCCATTGCCATTGATGCCGAAACCGCGATCGGCACCGCCTGTGGAGTCGTAGCGGGCCACGGCGAATTCCTTGTGGCTGGTATTGTTGGTGCGGATCTCCGTTTGGCCGGCCACGACGATCTTGCCGTCGGGCTGCAGGGCGACGGCGTAGGTCTCGTCGAACTGCGAGCCCAAGGCGCTGGTGACCTGACCCCCGCCGAAGGCCGGATCCAGGTTACCCTTGGCATCGTAACGGGCAAGGGCGAAGTCATGATTGTTGGGCGGTTGGGGCGAGGGAACCGTATTGGTGGTATAGCCGCTGACCACGATCCTGCCGTCGCCGGGTTGCACCACGACGCCGTAGGCCTAATCGTTGTTGCCGGGGCCGAAATCAGTGTGCTGCAGGCCGCTCGACCCGAAGTTGGGGTCCAGTGCGCCGTCCGGGGTGTAGCGCGCGACGGCGAAATCCGTGTCGGTGCCATTGTCCGTGGTGCCGGCCACGACGATGGCGCCGTCCAGCTGCAGCGCCACCGCGCGGGCGATATCATCCTTTTGCAGGCCAAAGTCGGTGGTGAGGGTGCCGCCTCGTGGTGCTCGGTGGCGCAAGTAGTGCTGTTCGAGGTGGGGTTGTTGAAGCAGGTGATCGAGGCTGCCGTCCGGTGTGTAACGGGCCACGGCGAAGTCCTTGCCCGTAGCCGTCGTGATCGACATACCCCGCTACCACGATGGAGCCGTCGGGCTGAATCACCAGCGCCTCGGCAAAGGCGCTGCCGGCCGCGAAGTGCGTGGTGACTTTGCCGGCGGTCCCGAACGTCTTGTCGGGCGTCCCGTCGGCCATGTAACGAACCAGGGCAAAGTCCGTATTGCCATTTCCGTCCGTGGTATGCCCGGCCACGACGATTCGGCCGTTGGCCTGGATCGCCACCGCCTGGGCCTGATCGTCGCCGGTGAAGTCCGCCGTCAGTGTGCCCCCGGCGAGGGATGGGTCGATGGCGCCCGTGAGACTCGTCGCCGCGCCGGCGGATACGACGAACAGGGTCCCGGCCGCGAACAGGATAATGCGCTGAAAAGGCCGGCTCTTCGGCCGTTTGTCCATAGGGCTAGCCTCCCGGCCCGTGGGTGCCGCTCGGGCGGGGGCGGCTGGCCTGACAGGCGTTGCGGTTGCCCGCAACGAAGGTGTGGCGGCGCAAATATCGAATCTGGTCTGTTGGCATCACTAAGCGGCATTATAGCACTCCTTTTCCGGGCTCCAATCCGGTGCTTCAGGGCGGTCAACGGGCAAAAGACGCGGTTTTTCGAGGTCCGGCCGTGACTTGCCGGAGGGGTTGTCCACGCCCGGCGGTAAAGGTCCAAAAGGGCATGACGAATATCAATGCCCGAAGCGCCTCGAGGAATCAAAATGGCCCCATGCCATGGCAGCCTGGGAATTGGTGGTTGATCCGTAGGGGTATTAATGCAAGCATTAACCCCGATGAGCGGGCGCGCCGCCGCGCCCCAATGACCACTTTGCCATGGCTTTCACCCACCGGCGTTACGAGTGCCCTATGACCCAGACATCACAAGAGGCCGTTTGGGAAATCGTCGAAGCGCCCGGCGGGCGCACCGTTCGGCTGGCGGGCTACTGGAATCTGTTGGCGAAGGGTAGGAAGCGCGAACGCCTCGCCGCCGCCCTGAAGGAGATTCAGAGTCCGGCGCAGCTGGGCTGGGATTTGACCCGGGTGGACGTCATCGACAGCGCCGGCGCCCTGTTGCTGTGGCACCTGTGGGGGCGGACGGTCCCCAGGGAGTTCAATTGCCGCCCCGAGCACCGCCAGTGGTTCAAGCGCCTCGAGAACCTTCCGCCGGGGCGCAAGGCGGGCAAGTGGGGGCTGTGGCGCCCCCTTGACGGCCTCGGGGGGCAGCTCGCGCGGATCTTCCGGGATGCGGGGGGAATATTCGTACTGGTCGGGCGGCTGATGCTGGACTTCGGCTATACCCTGGCGCATCCGCGCCTGATGCCCTGGAAGGAGATCTCGGCCAGTATCTACCGCACCGGTACATCGGCCCTGCCGCTGCTTGGCACCGTGGGGGTGTTGATAGGCATCGTGATGACCTACCAGCTGGCCATGTCCATCAGCAAGTTCGGCGCCAATACCATGATCATCGGGCTGCTCGGCCTGTCCATGATGCGTGAGCTCGGGCCGGTGATTACCGCCCTGATCGTCATCGGGCGGACGGGTTCGGCGATTACGGCGGGTATCGGGGCGATGCACGTCACCGAGGAGTTCGATGCGCTGCGGGCCTTCGGCTCGTCACCGACACAGCGCCTGATCATGCCCAGTGTGATCGGCATGGCGATCAGTATCCCCCTGCTGGTGGTATGGACTGACTTTGCCGGCCTGGTGGGCGGGATCGTCGCCGCCGACGCCAGCCTGGGCGTGGGATACAAGATGTTTGTGGAGCGGCTGCCGGAGGCGGTGCCGTGGGTGAACTTCTGGATCGGCCTGGGCAAGGGCGTCCTGTTCGGGCTGATCATCGCCACGGTATCCAGCTACTTCGGCCTGAAGATACGCGCCAATACCGAGAGCCTCAGGCAGGAGACCACCAATTCGGTGGTTACCGGCCTGACCCTGATCCTGATCCTGGACGCCACGTCCGGTGCGTTGCTGACCAATGTGGGTCTGGTGTGACCATGGGTGACTCGGGGGAGGCGGTCGTCGAGGTCGAGGGGCTGAGCACCCGGCTGAACGGGCAGTGGATCCACCGAGACCTGGATCTGCGCATGCGGCGCGGCGAGGTGCTGGCCCTGGTCGGGGGCAGCGGCAGCGGCAAGACTGTCCTGATGCATCAAATCCTCGGTCTGCGCCGGCCCGCCGCCGGGTCGGTGCGGGTCCTCGGCGATCCCATTCACCACCTGTCCCCGGCGGAGGTGCGCCGGCGGGGGCGGCGCTGGGGGGTGCTCTTTCAGCAGGGCGCCCTGTTCAGCGCCCTGAACATCTTCGACAATGTGGCCTTTCCCATGCGCGAGTTGCGTAAGGACGGGGAGCCCATCGACGAGGGGAGCATACGCGAACTTGTCTTCCTCAAGCTCGCGATGGTGGGGCTGGAGGTGGAGGATGCGTGGAAATTCCCCTCGGAGCTGTCCGGCGGCATGACCAAGCGGGCGGCCCTGGCGCGGGCGCTGGCCCTGGAGGCGGAGCTGCTGTTCCTCGATGAGCCGACGACCGGCCTGGATCCCATACTGGCGGCGGAGTTCGATTCGCTGCTCCTCGAGTTGCGCCGGGAATTGCGGCTGAGCGCCTTGATGATCACCCATGACCTGAACAGCCTCGCCGCCTTGAGCGACCGGGTCGCCATCCTGGGGGAGGGGCGTGTGCTGACCATCGGGACGCTGGAGGAGGTGGCGAGGTTCGATCACCCATTCGTGCGTCAGTTCTTTCATCACCGGCGGGGGCAGGAGAAGCTGCGCTCCCTGCCGTCCTACTGATCGGAGCGGACGTGGAAAACAAGTCCCATGCCATCATCGCCGTCACGTTCCTGGTCGTGTTCTCCATCGCGGCGGTGGTGATCTATATGTGGATGCACCGCGGTCCCCAGGAAGACAGGTACTATGAGATCACTTCGCGATACGCGGTAGGCGGCCTTCAGCCCGAGGCGCCGGTGAAGTACAAGGGGCTGCGCGTGGGCAACGTCAAGGATCTGCGGTTCGACCCGCAGGATCCGGAAAAGGTGCTGATCCGCATCGGTGTGTTCCCGGACGCCTACATTACGGCGGCGACGTATGCGCAGTTGGGCTATCAGGGGATCACCGGCATGACCTACATTACCCTCGGCAACGCCCCGGGCGGGCCGCATACGCCCCTGACCACCAGTGCCGCTCATCCCGCGACCATCCCCATGCGCCAGGGGCTCCTCCAGGCCGTGGAACAGGCCGGTCAGGCCGACCTGCAAAAGATCGGTGGCATCATCGATCAGGTGGACCGGTTGCTGAGCGATGACAACCGCCGGCACCTGGCCGCCACCCTGCAGCACCTGGATCAGGCCAGCCGACAACTGGTGGCCCTGGAAAAGCAGCTTGAGCCGACGCTCAAGTCCATGCCGACGATCACCGCCGAGACCCGCCGGCTGCTCCACCAGACGCGGGAGATCGAATCGGCCGTGAACCGGCTGACCCGCAGTGCCGACCGGCCCATCAAGGAGATCGGCGATGCCGCCCGGTCAGTCAAGCAGGCGGGCAACTCCGGCGACCAATTGGTACAGAGGCTGCGAGAGGATGTCCTGCCCAGGATCGATACCCTGGCGCGGCGTATGAATCAGAGCATCACGCAGGTCAATCAACTGACCCGCCAGCTGCAGTCACAGCCCCAAAGCATTATCTTCGGGCCGTCCGGGCGTCCGCCCGGGCCGGGGGAAAAGGGGTTTAAGCCGCCATCGGCGAAGGAATGAGATTATGAGCATGCGTTTTATCTTGGTTGTCTTGTGTTGCCTTGCGACCGCCGCCTGTTCCCTGGCACCGCCCAAGACCTGGAAGAACAACTACGCCCTGCGGCCGCTCCCTGCGCCGCCCGAGCACGGACGGGCCCATGAGACGCCTGTTCCTGCGACACTGCGCGTCGCCGCAGTGGATGCCCCCACCTGGCTGGCCGGCCGGGATATGTATTATCAGCTGACCTACAGCAGCCGGGACAGGGTCTCGGCCTATAGCGAGTCCCGCTGGCTGGCGCCGCCGCCGGTGATGCTCCAGCGGCTGCTGCTCGAAGGCCTGTCAACGTCAGGCGGCTGGAAGGCGGTGATTGGGCCCGATGACAATGCCGGCGCCGACTGGGTCATGCACCTTCGGCTCATGGAGTTTCAGCAGACGTTCGCGAGTGAGAAACAGAGTTTCGGCCTGCTGCTGGCCAGGGGGACGCTCATCGATGCCCGGCACGACGCCGTACGCGCCCAGCGCACCTTCAGATTCGAAGTGCCGGCGCCCAGCGCCGACTCGGACGGGGGGGCGCAGGCATTGAGCGAGGCGAGTCACGACCTGGTCAACGCCGTACGGACGTGGCTGCGTACCGCCATGAGCGCCGGGCCCCGGCCGGGCGGGGAGTGACCGGGGACAGCCGCCCTTACGGCAACGAGAACAACGCCCCCAGCAGCGCCCCGTAAGCGGTGTGCGCCACCAGGGTCACCAGGGGCGTCCGATACCCGTAATTGAGCCCCATGAACCCGGGCGGCTCCAGCCGTTGCCCCTCGGACGGTCCGTCGTATTCGCTCGCCAGGCGCGGGTGCACTTCGGGCAGCAGGGGCAGTATGACGACCAACAGGAAGACCCCGTGTACCAGTCCGATCAGCGCGCCCAGCCAGGCGTTCGCCTCGCCGATCCGCAGGAACAAGATGAAATAGAGGGTAGCGAAAAACCAGCCGCCCCCGAGGTAGCAAAGTATCCCGATCACCGAAGCCCAGCGGCGGTTTGAGGTAAAGAAGGTGCCTATCAGGAAGGGCAGGCTCAGGCGTGAAAACCCCATGCCCAGACTGCCCTGCATGATAGTGGTCATGATGATGGTGGCCACCAGGCCCCACAGGAAAATGCCCTCAACGGCGTTATAGGCGGAGACCGTAAGCATCTTATGCCCCTCCCTGTGCGTGGCCGCCTGCCCCGGGTCCCGCCGGGGTGACCAAAGCGGCCAGTGAAAAGGCGGCGTTGATCAGGCCCACGTGGCTGAAGGCCTGGGGAAAGTTACCGCGGGCCTCTCCCGTGCTGGGTTCGATCTCTTCGGCGAACAGGCCCAGATCGTTGGCGCAGGACAGGATGCGCTCGAAGCGCTGGAAGGCCCGGTCACGGTCGCCCAGCCGGGCCAGGTAATCCACCGCCCAGAAGCTTGTGATTACGAACGGGTTCTCCCCCGGCGGCAGGAAGTCATCGAGGCCCTCGCGGTAGCGATAGATCAGCCCGTCGACGCCGAGCTCGCGGTCAATGCGGTTGAAGGTGGCCAGCAGGCGCGGGTCGCTTGCATCCTTATAGCCGTACTGCGCCATGAGGAGCAGGCTGGCGTCCACGTCGCTGCCGCCGAAGGTCGTTACATAGGTGCCGGCCTGCTCGTTGAAGCCATCGCCCTCGATGGCGGCACGTACGGCGTCGCGTTCCTGGCGCGCGTGGTCGATGTCCAGTTTCAAGTGTCCCTGTTCGTGGAGACGGATGAGCCTGTCCAGGGCTACCCAGCACATCAGCTTGGAATGGGTATGATGGCTGCCTTCGTCGCGGAATTCCCAGATGCCCTGATCGGGCAGGCGCCAGTCTTTGCAGACCACCCGGCCGAAACCGCACAGCAGGCGCGCCTCATCGGGCTGCAGGCGCCCGCCGCGCTGTACGTAATCATAGGCCGCTCCAACGACCTCGCCGTATACGTCGAGCTGTTGTTGGTCGCAGGCGCCGTTGCCGATGCGCACCGGTTTGGAGCGCCGGTATCCCTCCAGGTCATTGCGTTCCCGTTCCTTGAGCCGGGTCTCGCCGTAGATGTCATAGAGGACCTGGAGCCGGGGCCATGTCAGCCGGGTCGAATGCAGCAGCCAGCCGAGGAACGCCTCGTCTTCGCCGGGGTGGCCCATTTCCAGGAAGGCGCTCAGGGTCAGGGCCGCATCACGCAGCCAGCAGTAGCGGTAGTCCCAATTCCTGACCCCGCCGATGACCGACGGCAGGGAGGTGGTGGGGGCTGCGACGATGGCACCGGACAGCCCGAAGGTCAGCAGCTTCAAGGTCAAGGCGCTTCGCTCGACCGCGTCGGCATATGGTCCCTTGTAGGTGTTGCCGGCGCACCACTCACGCCACCATTGTACGGTATCGCGGCAGCGCCCCTCGGCGTACTCGCCGAGGGGCGGTATTATGCCGATGTGGTGGTAGGCGTAGGTCAAGGATATATAGTGGCGCTGCCCGGCGAACATCCGCATGCGTCCCTCCAGGGTCGCATCACCCACCGACTCCAGATGCAGGTCGGCGTGCAGCATGAGGATCTCGCTGCCCGTCTCGGCGGCCCACCCCAGCGCGCCGCGCCGAATCAGGCGTGGGCGCTTGCGGCCGAAGTCCGGGCGGGGCTGGAAGGTGACGTGGACCTCCACTTCGCCCTCCAGGCATTCCACGATGCGCAGGATCTCGCGCTGGGGCTGAAGGGTCTGTTCGCGGTCTTTGGCATTGACGATGGGCAGGCAGTCGGTAAGGCGCAGCGCTCCCCTTTCGGTGGTGAAGGTGGTCTCCAGGACATTGGTATGGGGCACATAGCGGCGTCTGCTTGTGAACGCCCCTGCCGGGTGAACCGCGAAGTAGCCCCCCCGCTCCCGGTCGATCAATGCGGCGAAAACGGCAGGGCCTGAAAAATGGGGCAGGCAGAGCCAGTCCATGGAGCCGCGGGACGACACTAGCGCCGCCGTGCGGCAGTCACCGATCAGGGCGTAATCGCCGATGGGCGGGTATTGGTCTTCCAATGAGGCAGTCACGGTGTGGCAGGACTGATCGGCCGATTCTGTCGAGGATGGCGAGGACATGTCTTGTGCTTTCTTGTTTAGAACCTGTTGTCTATAAATCGAGTCCCAATTTTTCAGGAAGTTCCCTCCCATTGTCTTTGGGGACACCCATCAACATTGTCTTTGGGGACACCCATCAAAATGTCGGCTCGTCAGCAGAATCTGTGGGGTACCCGGTCAAACCAGGGCGTTCTTTAATATTCCCAGGATAGCTTTGGGGACACCCACCAAAAGTTCCCGGCTATTTGTGCTGCGCAGTGAATCGAGGACACCAAAATTTAAAGTCCCATTGGATGCAGCGGAAGGATGACAGAACTGTGTTTAGGCAATTTCGGCTATGCTGGAGCCGCCTTAGGGTGTCCCGTTCGTGGTGATTGAAATGTAACGTCAGTTGGGAGTACGGCTAATTGCAACCTCTCCAGCACAATGATGATGATGCTAGGCCCCAACCAATCGATAGAACTGTCGGCTGCTCGACAGTCCCTTCATCCACTTGCGGCCGATGGCGTCGCTATATTCCCGGATCCGCTGGAGGCCCCCTACCACGCAATGGAATCGACGGCTGAAGTGATAGACAGTCTGAAGCCATTTGTCCGGCGCGATATTCAGGCGCACCAGGATAGGTAATATGTCGTGTGGGATATGGCCTCTTTTATCACTGCGTATGGCACGGCCTGTCCAGTCCACTAGTTCAATGTAGGCGGGCAGCGTAATCGGCAGATCAGTCCGATCGTTACCGCCATTAAAGGGGCACAATCCTTGGGGGGTGGGGTGTCTTTTAGGACTTTTGTCCAGTGATTTGCTGCGTGCCTTGTATTGCCTCGCGCGTTCCCTAAAGGACGTGAAATCACTCGTCTCCGGTGTCTTGGATGCGCCGGCACGGACAGGGTTGAGGTCCACATAGGCCATGCAGGAGATCAGCGCAGCCTCGTCAAGCAAGGCTTGGCACTTGAATCGGCTCTCCCAGAAACGACCCTTGCAGTTGTCCTCCTGATTGGCGAATCGCGCCAGCGGCTCGTTGATGCAGCGCATAAACCAGCTCAAATCATGAAGCCTGCTGCGCCAGAGGGCAATAACGTCCCTGACCGCGCCATCTTCATCGGGCGAAAGTATTTCGCCTGAAACGTATCGGTCCACCAGTTCATGGCCGTGGAAAATATTCTTCCACCGCTCAATGACTTCATGGTCCGACCACTTCAGAGCTCGGGCCTGGTCGATGCGGATTACCAAATGATAATGATTGTTCATCACCGTATAGGCGCACAGATCGATGGCAAAGGCAGAGGCCAGCTTCTTGAGCCGGTCCACGATCCACTGTTTGCGATGGCTAAAATTGCGTCCTGTTTCAGGATCTTGCCCACACAAGAAGGCGCGGCGTACGCAACGGGTGACGCAGTGATAGAAGGGCGTGGCTTGCAGGCATACCTGCTGCTGGCGGGCAACGGTCATGGCAAACACCTCCTTGTGTTTGGCGAGTATTCCCATGAAATTGTTGGCGATTAACTTTGAATTGTCAAATAAATCCTGGGGATGGTTGCTGCGAATGCCGGAACTGGTGGGTACCCCCAAATAATTCCAAATGAGTGGGTATAAATGATGGGTGTCCCCAATCCATCCCCCTTGAAATCGCCAGAACTGGTGAGTGTCCCAAAACAATCGTGGGTGTCCCCAAGCCAGGGTATCCCCCAAACTGTCTGGGTTGAACGGGGCGTGGGTAGAGGGTGTCGAAGGGTATGTGGCTTGGTGTAACCCTTGGACGGATTGCCGGGGGTGACGGCCGGACAATGCGAAATTCACAAATATCAATAGGGAGATTTGCGCGATGACCGATTCTCCGCTCGAGTCCGCTTATCGGTTGCTGGATCAGGCCGTGATGGTCTATGAGGGGCGTCCGATAGGGACGGTGGCCGCCCGTGCCCCGGATAGCGCCGGCGGCGGAAAACTACGAAGAGTGTTTTGTGCGTGATTTCGCCGTCTCTGCGCTGGTTTATCTGGCGGATGGAAAGCCCGAGATCGTGCGCAATTTTCTCGAGACGGTGGTCACCGTGCTGGACCAGGAGTTGACCATGGACGGCCATGAGATCCAGCCGGGTGTCATGCCGGCCAGTTTCTGCGTGAAGAGAAGCGGACACCGGGAGGAGCTGGTGGCGGATTTCGGCAATCGGGCCATCGGGCGGGTGGCCCCGGTGGACGCCATGATGTGGTGGATGGTCCTGCTGCACGCCTATGTGCAGGTCACCGGCGACAAGGCGCTGGCCGAGCGCGGGGATGTTCAGCGTGTCCTGCAGGCGACGTTGTCCCTGTGCCTGACGGGGTCCTTTGAGGTCTACCCGACGCTGCTGGTGCCCGACGCCTCCTGTATGATCGACAGGCGCATGGGGGTCTATGGGCACCCGGTGGAGATTCAGGCGCTGTTTTACGGCATGCTGCACACGGTGACCGACATGTGTGTGGTGAGCGACGATAGCCGGCACTTGATCAGTCAGGCACACAAACGCCGGGAAAAGCTGCGCGATTACGTGCGCAAGTACTATTGGCTCGATATCGCTCAGCTCAGCCGGATCCATCGCTATCGTACTGAAGAGTTCGGCGCGGACAGCGTCAACGCCCTGAATATTTACCCGGAATCCCTGCCCGGCTGGATCGAGCACTGGCTGCCCCAGCAGGGCGGATACCTGATGGGCAATTTGGGACCCGAGCGCATGGACGTGCGATTCTTCGCCCTCGGGAATCTGTTGGCGATCCTGTTCGGTCTCGCCACCGAGAAGCAGGCCCAGCACATTATGGAGCTGTATGACGCCCGGTGGGACGATCTGGTGGGCGCCATGCCCCTCAAGATCTGTTACGCGGCGGTGGAAGGCGAGGAATGGAGGGTGCTGACGGGCAGCGACCCCAAGAATGAACCCTGGTCGTACCACAACGGCGGCAATTGGCCGGTGCTGCTATGGGCGTTTGTGGCGGCGGCGCTGAAGGCGGAGCGCCGGGACCTGGCCCAGCGGGCCTTCGATATCGCCGCGGACAAGCTCCAGGGGCACCAGTGGCCGGAATACTACGACGGCCGGTCCGGCCGCCTGATCGGCCGGCGCGCCAACCTCAATCAGGTGTGGTCCGCGGCGGCGTTTATCTTCGCCAAGCGGCTCCTGGATGATCCGGGGCTGTTGTCCGTGTTTCCGGGGCCGGCGGACAGTGGCGTGGCCGTTGCGGATGGGGGCAATGAGTGAGGGGGACACCCGCAGGTTCACGGCCCGGAGCGCCGCCGGCTAACGCCCCAAGCCAATGCCAGGATCGCCAGTGACAGTCCGGCAAGAGCCCCGCTGCCGCCGCCAAGGATGCTGACGGACAGGCTGCTGAAGGCGTCGGCGGTGGTCTTGCCCAATACGATCTTACTATTGTTGGCGCTGACCATCCCACCGATGGTGAGTGTCGTGTTGATCTCCCCGGCGATGGAGGTATGGCGCACGTTGAACTGATCGCCTTCCTTGGCCCAGCCCATATTGACGGTGTACGCGCTGGCGCCGTTCTTGGCGTATTCCCCATCGCTGACCGTGACCGGCACCTGGATCCCCTGGCCAAGCCCGCTGACGGTGATCATTTTTGAGGTCTGCACCGTGTTGGGCACCACGGCGCGCCGGACGTTGTCGAAATGAAAAGCATCCGGGGTCAGGTCCCAGGGGGTGTCCGCCGCCAGGTAACGGGCCGTCCCCATGACGTATGGCGCGCTGCTGGTACTGGAAACGGCCTTTCCCGCCACGATGATCTTGCCGTCGGTCTGGAGCGCGATGGCATGCGCCCGCGCATCGCCCGCCCCCATCGCGGTGGTCTGTATGCCGCCCGAGCCGAAGGTGGTGTCCAGGGTGCCGTTCGCCGTGTAGCGGGCCACGGCCACGACCGTACGGTTGCTGGCGTTCACCCCGAAGCCGGCCGCGACGATCTTGCCGTCCGGCTCCATGGCCACGGCCTCGGCCCTGGCGTCGGTGAGTCCAGTGATTGGGGTGATGACCGTGCCGCTGCCGTTGAAGTCGGTGTCCAGGGTGCCGTCCGTGTTGTAGCGGGCCAGGGCGAACCCCTTGCTCCCGCCCTGGCTCGCCTGGCCCGCGACGATGATCTTTCCGTCGGCGTCCAGGGTCATGCCGTAGGCCAGGCTGTCGCCCGTGCCCATGGCGGTGGCGACCCGTCCGTCACCGTTGGGACCGAAGTGGGTATCCGGCGTGCCGTTGGGGTCGTAGCGCACCAGGACCACTTTGAAAGGCGTGCTGCCGGTAGAGCTCCCGGCAGCCACGATTCGCCCGTCGGGCTGAACGGCCAGGGCCTGGACGGCGCTGATAGCGGAGTCCACGACGGTCATGACCGTCCCCGGCGCGGCGCCGTTGTCGCCATGGGGGTTGAATGAGGTGTCCAGATCGCCGCCCGAGGTATAGCGTGCCAGGGCGAACTGCTGGATGCCGTTGTTGGTGGCATAGCCCCCGGCGACGATGCTGCCATCCGCCTGCAGGGCGATGGCGTTGGCGACGCTGTCTCCGGTGCCGATGGAGGTGACGTGGGTGCCGGCGGCGTCGGTGCTGCTTCCGCTATTGAAGCCGGTGTCCAGCAGGCCGTCGGAGGTATAGCGCGCCACGGTGAAGTTCTTATAGGCGCTAGTCGAGGATTCGCCCGCGACCAGAATCGTGCCGCCGTCCCCGATGGTCGCTGCCCGCGCGACACTGGCGCCCGAGCCGATAGGGGTGGAATTGGTGCCCCCGGGAAAGCTCGGATTGAAGGTGTCGTCGGGGCTGCCGTCGTCGTTATAGCGGGCCAAGGCCAACTCGTTGTTGTGCGAGCCCACCACGACGATCTTGCCGTCGGTCTGGACCGTCACGCCGAAGGCCTCGCTGAATCCGGATCCGAACGGGTCCGTGACGATACCGTTGCCGTTGAACGAGGTATCCAAATCGCCGGGGGCCGCTTGGACCGCTGGCGCCAGAAACACGGCCGCCGCCAGCACGGCACGGGAGGCGGATTTCAGGGCGAAACGGGCGGCTGGCGTTAAGATCGACTGTCGCTGCATAGGATCAAGACCCATTGTACATCGAAATTCAAGGTCCGCATGGGGATCGGGCGTGTCTCGGCAGGATTCAGGAGAAGGTCGAATTAAATCCTGCAATGATTTACTATCATGCCATGTCCAGCGGGAGTGACCGACACTCAACCATATGACTTTGGGGGGAAAGTTCCATGCGTGTCAGAAAAACCATTATACCACCGTTCGTTGCCCTGATGCTCTCGTCCTGTGCGTATCTGCCGTTTACCGGCGGCGGAGAACAGGTGGTGGACCGCTTCCCCAGCGACCCGCCGGACTGGCTCAATTCGCCGTTCGAACTCAAGGGGGACCGCTTTTACGTGGTGGGGCGCGCCCTGAAGGTCTACAGCATGGCCCAGTGCATCCACATGGCCCGGGACAACGCCCGGGAGGACCTGCTCAAGGGCCTGGGCGAGCGGGCCCGGTCGGAGTTCCTGGATGCGGTGCGTGACGCGGGCCTGCCCAAGGCGGAGCTTGATCAGAACCTCAATACCCTGGCGTCTCTGACCAGCGAGCACGTCAAGATTCACGGCAACTGGCCCGACAATACCTACGAGGAGCGCATCATGGTCGGGGACCTGCCGCACCCCAAGTTCTATTTCAACTGCGAGGTGCGTATTTCCTATCCCATCCAGAACTACGAGCGCGCCCGCAAGGTGGCCCTGAGCAGCTTCAAGACCAACGCCAAGGGCAAAGTGGCCGAGACCATCGGCAAGCTCGCCGACAAGAAATTCGGGGACCAGGAAGACCAAGGGTCCTGATGTTCAGCCGTCCCGGCGCTGGATCGCCTCCAGGATCCCCGCGACCAGGTCCCACGGGGCCGGCGGGCAGCCGCGGATGACGCCGTCCACGGGGATCACGTTGGTCACCCCGCCGCAGCTGGCATAACTGACCCCGAACTCCCCCCCGTCGGCCCCGCAGTCGCCGGCGGCGAGCACCAGCTTCGGCGCCGGCATGGCCTCGTAGGTGCGGCGCAGGGCCGCTTCCATATGCCGTGAGACGGGGCCGGTCACCAGGAGCATGTCCGCGTGGCGGGGCGAGGCCACGAAGTGCACGCCGAAGCGCTCGAGTGCGTACACCGCGTTGTTCAGGGCGTGGATCTCGAGCTCGCAGCCGTTGCATGAGCCGGCATCCACGTGGCGTATGGCCAGGCTGCCGCGAAAGCGCCCCTGGATTTCCCGCCCCAGGCGCTCGCCGAGACCTTCCAGCGCGGGGCGCTCCCGGGCGGGCAGGGGCTCGGTCACGATGCCGATCTTGCGCAGCTTGTTCAGAATCCTCAGCACGTCGCGGTCCTCCCCACCGGCGGCACCATGGCGTTACAAATCATGACCCGAGTATGACCCGTTGACCGACTTATTGCAGACCGGGAAGTCGGGCACGATATTGCCGTCGATCAGCTCTTCCAGGGCCGGCCAGGCGAACCAGCTGGGGTCCCGGGGGAAGTAGCGGGCCACCGCGGCGTCTTCGCCGAAGCGCACATACGCCAGGACCTCGCCGCGCCAGCCCTCGACGACGCCGAGGCCCTCCCGGTCCGCGGGCGCCGGGCAGGGGACCGTGACCGGTCCGTCGGGCAGCCGTGCCAGCAGGTGTTCCAGCAGGCCCAGGGACACCGTTATCTCTTCGCTGCGGACCTTGATCCGCGCCGCCACGTCGCCGCCGTGCAAGACCGGGACATCCACCGTCAGGGTGTCGTAGGGGGCGTGGGGCCGGTCCCGGCGAACGTCAAGGTCCACGCCGCTGGCGCGACCCACGTAGCCCAGGGCGCCGAGGCGGGCGGCGGCCTCGCCCGTCAGGATCCCCGTGCCCATGAGCCGGTCGTCCAGGGAGGGGTGGTCGTCGACGATGGGCAGGATCTCGGACAGTTCGCGGCGCAGCGTCCCGATCTCGGCGGCCATGGCGGCCGTTGCGTGCTCATCCATGTCGGTGCTGACGCCGCCGGGGGTGATACGGTCCATCAACAGCCGGTGGCCGAAGACCCGGCCATGGGTGCCCAGCCAGCCTTCGCGCAGGCGGGTGAACTGGTAATAGGCGAAGGAAAAGCCCACATCGTTGCAGATCGCCCCGATATCGCCCAGGTGATTGGCGATGCGCTCGCGCTCCAGCAGAATCGCCCGCAGGTATTGGCCGCGCGCAGGGACGGCGACGGCCGCCGCCTCTTCCATGGCCATACAGGCGGCCCAGGCGTGGGCCGCCGTGCTGTCCCCGGACACCCGCGCGGCCAGCCGTGCAAGCCCCCGCGGGTCACGGCCCGTCGCGACCTTCTCGATGCCCTTGTGCACGTAACCCAGGCGCGCCTCGAGGTTCAGGATCTGCTCGCCCACCGCCTGGAAGCGGAAGTGCCCCGGCTCGATAATGCCCGCGTGAACAGGGCCCACGGGGATCTCGCTGACCCCCGCCCCCTGGGCCTGGACAAAGGGATATTCCGTGTCCGCGGGCGTGGCCGCGGGGGGTGCCCCGCCCACCGGCTCGGACGGGCGCAGGGGGAAGCGGCCGGCGGGCCACGCCTGGTGGCGGGTCCAGCGGCGCGGCGGCTCGGCGCGGACGAATTCGACGCCCAACAGGTCGTGAATATGGCGTTCCATCCGATCGGCCGCCGGGTAGGCATGGGCGTGGGAGGCCAGCCGGGGCGCGGACCCATCGAGCCGGGTGCGAAGCAACAGGTAATCGCCGCCCCTGGCGAAGCAGGTGGTGCATGCAAAGCCGTCGTCCAGGGCGTCCGCCCACATGCCGGCCCAGCGCAGGCCGTGCGCGGCGGCCGCCTCGATGCAGGCCCGCCAATCGTCCCGGTCCACGGTGTACATGCGCCCGGGGCCCAGCTTAAGGGCCGGGTCTTGCGAAAGGACCGGGTGCCCGCGGTCGAGGCGGGCGGCGAACTCGGGCAGCCACTCGAAGCCGCTCATAGCAGCGCGCTGCCGGTGATCATCTCGGTGGCCCGGCTGAACCACTGGGCCAGAAAGCCCGGGATGGACAGACCGAGCCACAGGACCAGGGCCAGGTGCAAAAAGACCGGCATCATGCCGGGTCCGGCGGGGTGCTGATATTCCCCGGGCGGGCCGTACACCATGGGGTGGACGTGGCGAAACAGGCCCGCGAGCCCCACCACCAGGCCGGCCACCAGGGGCACGGTGAGCCACGGCCAGCTCTTCATGGTGGCCGTCAGCACCAGGAATTCACTGGTAAAGACGCCGAACGGCGGGAACCCGCATATCGCCACCGTGGCGATGAGCAGGCCCCATCCCACCCCGGGGCGGCTGCGGATCAGGCCGCGGATCCTGTCCATCTGCTGGGACCCCGCCATCTGGGTGGCGTGACCGACGGTGACGAAGATCGCGGATTTGGTCAATGAATGGGTCACCATGTGGATCAGGGCGCCGAACGTCGCCAGGGGGGTCCCGATCCCGAAGGCGAAGGTGATCAGCCCCATGTGCTCGATGGACGAGTAGCTGTACATACGCTTGATATCGCGCTGGCGGTGAATGAGGAACACCGCGAACACGAAGGAGAGCAGGCCGAAGGCGATCATCAGGTGCCCGGCGAATGCCGGGTTGTGGGGTGCGCCGCCGGCCAGGGACCCGTCCACCAGCATCTTGAACCTGACCAGGGTGTACACCGCCACATTCAGCAACAGCCCGGACAGGATCGCGGACATGGGGGTGGGGCCCTCGGAGTGGGCGTCGGGCAGCCACTGGTGCATGGGCACAAGCCCCACCTTGGTGCCGTAACCCACCAGCAGGAACACAAAGGCGATGCTCAGGACCACCGGGTCCAGGCGCGCCCTGTGCTTGTACAGCTCGGTCCACAGCAGGGCGTCCCCCGGGTGCTGGATGAACTGCGCCGCGGCGAAGTAGACCAGCACGGTGCCGAACAGGGCCAGGGCGATGCCCACCCCGCACAGGATAAAGTACTTCCATGCGGCCTCCACCGCCTCCGGTGTGCGATAGGCGCTGACGATCATGACCGTGGACAGGGTCGCCCCCTCCACCGCCACCCACAGCAGGCCGAGATTGTTGGCCGACAGGGCCAGCAGCATGGCCAGCAGGAATCCCTGATACATGGCGTGATACAGGCGCAGGCGCGCGGCGCTCAGGCGCCCCTGGCGGTGCTCATGGGCCATGTAGGTGCGGGAGAACAGCGCGGTCGTGAGCCCGACGAAGGCCGTCAGCACCAGCAGGGAGACATTGAGGGGGTCGATGTAGATGAGATCCCCGAGCCCGAACAGGGGGCCGTGGTCGAAGACCAGAAAGAGCAGGCGCAGGGACACGCCAAAGGTTACGGCGCAGAACAGCAGGTTGAGGCCCCCGGCGCCGGCCCGGTGGCCGCTTGCCGCCAGCACCGGCATGCCCAGTGCCGGTATCAGTAGAAGCAAGACCTGGGCCGTCATTCGCCGCCCCCCGGCGGGCGCTGCGCCTCGCTCAGGCGGTTGAGGCGGTCCACGTCCAGGGAATCGATGCTCTCGCGTATCTTGAGAAAGAAGATGCCGAACAGCACCGTGGCGACGAGCACATCGAAGGCGATGCCGAGTTCGACGACCATGGGCATCCCGTAGGTGGCGCTCACGGCGGCGAACAGCAGTCCGTTCTCCATGGACATGAAGCCGATCACCTGGGTGATGGCCTGGCGGCGGGTGATCATCATCAGCAGGCCGAGCAGCACCACGGCCATGCTGATGGCGATGGCGTTGCGCGTGATCAGGGTGGACAGGCGCTCGATGGGGAGCGCCACATAGTAGCTGAACACCACCAGCGCCGCGGCCCCCAGCAGTATCAGGGAGGGCTGGATGATGGTCTCCACCTGGCGCTCGATGCCCAGGCGCAGGGCAATGCGTTTGAGGACCCAGGGGATCAGCAGGGCCTTGAGGGCCAGGGTGAGCAGCGCCGAGATATACAGGTGCGCCTGATCGGAGACCAGCGCCACCAGGGTGGTGGTCAGGGCGAGCAGCCCTCCCTGCCAGGCGAAGACATGGATGGTGGAGATGAGCCGGGTCTGGGCCAGGAGGCTGAACGAGGTGAACAGGATCATCGCCGCCAGCAGGATGATCGCCTGCTCCAGGAGGCTGAGCTGCCCCAGCATCACTGGCCGCTCTCCAGGATGACATGGCTGAGCACCCCCAGCAGGGCGAACAAAAAGGCCAGGTTGAGGAACTGCGGCACCCGGAACAGGCGCATCTTGGCCAGTACCGTCTCCACCACGGCGAGGATCACCCCCAGCGCCAGGAGCTTGGCCGCGACCGCCGCCGCCCCGAGCAGCAGGGCGGCGGGGGCCGCGCGGGTGGCGATGCCCCACGGAAAGAAGATATCGGCGATCAACACGCCGAAGATCATCAGCTTGATCTGGGAGGCCCACTCGATGAGGGCCAGGTCACGGCCGCCGTACTCCAGGATCATGGCCTCGTGGATCATGGTCAGCTCCAGGTGGGTGGCCGGGTTGTCCACCGGGATGCGCCCGGTCTCGGCCACCGCCACCAGCATCAGGCCCAGCAGGGCGAACAGGAACGACGGGCGCAGGATCAACCCGGTGGTCAACAGGTGGTGGATGGCCGTGGACAGGTTGGTGCTGTCGGCCGTCATGGACAGGGTGAAGATGGCCATCAGCATGGCGGGTTCGGCCAGGGAGGCGAGGCTCATCTCCCGCGACGCCCCCATGCCGCCGAAGGCGGTGCCGGCGTCCATGGCACCCAGGGCCAGGAAGAAGCGCCCCACGGCCAGCAGGCCCACCAGGACGATCACATCCGCGATGGCGGCGGTGGGGGTGTGCACCGCGATCAGCGGAATGACCGCCGCGGCCAGGAGGGTCATGGAGAACACCACGTAGGGTACCGCGCGAAACAGGGGTGAGGTGGTCTCGGCCGCGACGAGTTCCTTGCCGAACAGCTTGGCGAGGTTCCGGTAGGGCTGCCACAGGGGTGGCGCACGGCGGTTTTGCAGGCGGCACTTGACCTGTTTGAGCCACCCCGACAGGGCCGGCGCGCACGCCGCGAACAGCGCGGTCTGTATCAGGACCAGCAGCCACCCGCCGAGGTTCATGTGGTCAACCACAGCAGGACCAGCAGGGTGAAAAATGTGTAGGCCAGGTAGATGCGGATGTTGCCCCCCTGCAGCGTACCGAGATGCCGGGCGCTCCACCCGACGAACCGGCCGATGGGTTCGTACAGGGTCCGCCACAGACGGTCGCTCACCGCGAGCCGGTAGCGCAGGCCGGCGGGCGGTCCCTCCCCCGTCGGCGCCTCCCGCTCCACCGTCTCTTCCAGGTGCCAGACGGGGCCGAAGATGCGCCGGATGGGCATGGAAAAGGCGGTGGCGGTGTACTGCATGCGCGGCGTGAGGGGGCCGAAGCCGCAGTCCCAGGGCGCGGCGCGGCGCGGGGTCTGAGCATCCCGGCGCTGCAGCACCCAGTAACCGGCCCCCCAGGCGGCGGCGATGCCCAGCAGCACCAGCGGCGCCCCGTAGGAGGCGACCTGCGGGGCGACGGGGGTCAGCCACAGCCATCCTTGCGAGGCGGCGCTGGGCAGGCCGGCGCCGAAGAGCAATGTGGGGACGCTGTCGAACCACTGGATGAATACCGTGGGCAGCACGCCGAGCACCAGGCACAGGGATGCCAGGACCCCCTGGGCGAGGCGCATGCCGGGGGCGGCCTCGCGCGCCGAGCGCACATGGCGACTGCGCGCCTGGCCGAGGAAGGCCACCCCGTAGACCTTGACGAAGCATGCGGCGGCCAGCGCGCCGCTCAGCGCCAGGACCGCGGCACTGATGGGGATGAGGATGCGCAGCACGCCGTTGTCCAATACCGGCGCCTGCAGGGCGGTCTGAAACGTCAGCCACTCGGAGACAAAGCCGTTGAACGGCGGCAGCGCCGAGATACTGATGCACCCGATGAGGAAGAACAGCGCTGTCTGGGGCATGCGGTGGATCAGTCCCCCCATGCGCTCCAGATCCCGTTCGTGAGCATGCTGCAGCACCGCCCCGGCACCGAGGAACAGCAGGCTCTTGAATACAGCATGATTGAGGCAGTGGTAGAGGGCGGCCATCAGGCCCAAACGCCCCAGCACCGGGTGGTGGGTGCCGAAAAAGATCATGCTCAGCCCCAGACCCATGAAGATGATCCCGATGTTCTCCACCGAGTGGTAGGCGAGCAGACGCTTGAGGTCATGCTGGCTCAAGGCATAGAGGACGCCGAACAGGGCCGAGGCGCTGCCCAGGATGAGGGTGACAACGCCCCAGCTCAACTGGATCTCGCCGAGCAGGTCGAAGGTGAACCGTACCAGTCCGTAGACGGCCACTTTGAGCATGACGCCGGACATCAAGGCCGAGATGAACGACGGCGCCGCCGGGTGGGCCTCGGGCAGCCAGGCGTGCAGGGGAATCAGCCCGGCCTTCATGCCGAAGCCGAACAGGGCCAGGCCGAAGGCCAGCGCCGCCCACAGGGGCGTCAGAGCGGCATGGCGCATGGCATCGAAGGTAAACCCGGCGCCGTGGGCGGCGAGCACGCCATAGGCGAGAAGGATCGACAGCGCCCCCACATGGGCCATCAGCAGGTAGATGAATGCGGCCCGGCGGTTGGCGGCGTCTTCGTGCTGATAGCCCACCAGGAAGTAGCTGGCCAGGGACATGATCTCCCAGGCCACCATGAACGACAGGGCGTCGTCGGCGATCACCACGGTGATCATCCCGGCGACGAACAGGCCGCTGAACAGGCCCAGCACGGACAGGGGCGCGGGGCCATGCTCGAACTCGCGTACGTAGGCGGGGCCGTACAGGGCGACGGCGCCGACGATCGTCCCGATGAGCAGCAGAAAGAAACCGCCCAGGGCGTCCACCCGCAGGTGCCAGTTCAACCACGGCAGGCCCAGGGGCAGCTGAGCATGCTCGACGGCGGTTGTGCTCAGGGCCAGCGCCCCGGCGGCCAGTGAGCACAGGCCGGCGGCGCCGAGCAGGGCAAAGCCGCCCGTGCGCATCAGGGCGGGGTAGCGTGCGGCGGGCAGGGCGATCAGCGCGGATAACAGCGAGAGTGCGACGGCGAGATAGGCGAAAGGCAGGGCCAATGGTCGGTTCTCTTGTCTCCGGTACCCAATGCTGGCGGTCTGCGGCGCGGGCGGCTCCAGCCGGGACAGACTCATGGCATCAGGCCTAAGATGCTAGGCCCTTTGCTCCTGTATTGTCAATAAGGGCGTCGCCGACGCTCGGGCGGATGCACAAGCTGAAGGCGCCTTTACGCCGCACCCGCGTGCGGCGCCCGCCCTTTGCCATGGGACAGGTCTATGTTTAAACTCACTTCAACCCTCGCGTGGGACATGGCCCGGCGCGGGGCATGGTGTCGATGTCCGCCGAGGGATAGGAGCCGTATGGACCAAAGTGTCAGACCCGCAAGTGTCTCCGTGATTGCATGGATTTGGATCGTCAGCGGGGTGTTTATCATTGTCAGCGGCGTCATGGGGATCGACGCCCTGTCCGATCTGCCGGAGCTGATGCCGGACAAGGATCTGCCGAAGCAGGTGCCGCCGGTGCTCGCGGTCATGATGGGGCTGTCCCATTACCTGATCTGGCTGACCGCGCTGCAGATGGTCATCGCGGTGCTCGCCGTGGTCGCGGGCGTCTACTACCTCAAGCTGAGGGCCTGGGCGCGCGGTATCCTGGAATTGCTGACCTGGGTGTCGCTGGCCATGCTGATCAGTCTCGGGTTCTTCTGGCTGCCCATGTGGATGATGACCAGCAAGCACTTCCTGCCCACGGACGGCTCCATCGATGTGCAAAGGGTCAAGTTTATCGGTGCCGTCCTCGGCGGCGTGTTCATGGTGGTCTCGGCGATCCCGCTGGCCATGATGATCCGATCCCTGCGCAGCAAGGCGGTGGGGGAGGCGATCCGGCGCGCGGCGGGGACGAAGTAAATGTCTGGTGTTCCGGGCAAGGAGGACCGACGAGCATCCTATCCAACAGGAGGTAGTGTGGACCACAAAGAGTCGATGTCCCTGTCCGACCGGCATGAACACCGCATTAATGAGATCTACGAGTGGCTGCACATCCTCAATGATCTGCTGATAGGCATGTATTTCCTGATAGGCAGCATCTGCTTCTTCTACCCCCACTGGGAGGACGTCGGGATATGGTTGTTCATCCTGGGCAGCGCTCAGATGCTCATCGGCCCGGTGATACGCACCCTGAACAAGCTCCACGTGCGCAAGGTGGCCAAGAAGGCGCTTCATTGGTAGGGCGCGGCGCGCCGGAGGCGGATGACAGTCGCCGGGCGCGGGTATACAATGAATTTGGACAACGGGGGTGAGGGTATTCCCCTGTTATGATACATTTACATGCGGTGGATCCCCGAAGCCCGGCGGGCCGCCGGTTTGTCTCTCCGCACGGGCAAGTGGCCCAAGGTCTGCTGGAAAGCCGCCGACGGGCCCGGTCACCATAGTCGAACTGGCAGATCGGTTGGGCGATGGTGTGATCAGTATCGATGTTTGAGTTAGTGAGATTGCATGATGAATATATATGTTGGGAACCTCCCTTATTCAGTGACGGAAGATGATCTGACCCAGATGTTTGCGCAGTACGGGGAGGTATCCTCTGCAAACATCATCAAGGATAAATTTTCCGGGGAGTCAAAAGGCTTTGGCTTTGTCGAGATGCCGACCCAGGCCGAGGCCGAGGAGGCTATCAAGGGCCTGGACGGGACTGCCAGCCAGGGCCGCACCATCAAGGTCAACCAGGCCCGCGCCAAGACCGACCGCCCCCAGAGCCGATCCAGGTACTAGGGCCTGTTAACACCATCCATACCGCGGCGACGGAGGTCCCCTTTCTTATACAGGGGGGCGCGAGACAAGCTGCCGCGAACGCCGTGTACTTGCGGTACACAAGCGAGCGGCAACGCCGTATCGCGCCAAAATGGCCCCGTCCCTTCGGGTTGCGCCCCAAAAGCGGCCAGGCTGCGTTGCTCATCGTTCATTTGGAATCACCAAACGTCTCTCCTCGCGCCTTGCCTCGCCGCTTTTGGGATAGCAACGCCGCGGTTTGGATAGTATTAACAGGCCCTGATTCCGCTTATCGACCAACGGCCGGACCCGTGCGCGATAGAGCGGCGCAGGGGTCCGTTGCTCAGTGTCGGTGCAGGACTGCCGGCGTTTTCCCGCGGTGACGTGCGTTTTCGCCGAGGCGGGGCACGATCAGAATAGTTTGTTCATTGGATAAAGGATAATGAGCGCATTCAAGCCTAAGGCGATGTTCATCTTTCCCGGGCAGGGTTCCCAGTATCAGGGGATGGGCAGCGATCTATACGCCGAGTTCGCCGCTGCCAGGAAGGTCTATCAGGAGGCCGGCGACGTGCTCGGGTACGATATTGCGGAGCTGTCCTTCCGCGATCCCGAGGGCAAGCTCGATACCACCGTTCACACCCAGCCGGCGATCCTGACCCACGCACTGGCGTGTATGGAGGTGTTCCGGGAGCTCACCGACGGGCGCGTTGAGGCCGCTGTCGCGGGCGGTCACAGCCTCGGCGAATACGCCGCCCTGGTGGCCGCGGGCGTCCTCTCCCTGCCCGACGCCCTGGCGCTGGTGAAGCACCGGGGCGAACTGCTGAGCGAGCACGGGCGCGGCCTCATGGCGGCCCTGCCGCTGGATGCGGAGACCGTCAGGGCCATCGCCCCCAGGTTCTACTGTGAGATCGGCGGCTGCAACGTGCCCGACCAGACGGTCGTCGGCGGGTCCGAGGAGGACCTCAAGGCCCTGGTCGACTATGTGAAAGAGCAGTTCAACGCACGGGCGACCCTGCTCAACGTGGAGGGCGCCTTCCATACCTATCTCATGGTTGCCGCAGCCGAGCAGTTCAGGCCTTACCTGGACGCGGCGAATTTCGCGCCGCCGCGGTTCGACGTGCTGTCCAATTACAGCGGCGCTTACCATCCGGCCGATGGTTACGCCATCAAGGCCAACCTGTTCTTCCAAATATTCAACCCCGTGCGCTGGATCTGGGGCATGCAGCACGCCCTGCGCGACGGGGCGAACCTGATCTTCGAGTTCGGCGGGGGGATCGGCAAGGGGGAGGGGCCGGCGGCCAAGCGGCCCAACCTGGCCGGCATCACCAAGAAGGCGCTGAAGTCCGTGGATCGGCACGCCGTCTATGCGCCCGCAATCAACAGCGATACGATCAAAAAGGCGGCCGCCCTCGCCGCCTCTCTGGGGGGGATCACCATGGATCCCCGCGACGCAGAGGGCGACTCCGGGCACGGGGGCGCCGGGGCCGGCCTGCGCCTGTGTATCCCCGTGGTCAACGGCATCATGACCGATGATTGCATCCCGTTGCTCGAGACCGTGGGCGCCTCGGGGCTGACCGATGAACTGCAGCTCATCGCCCAATCGGAACGCCAGAACGTGGAGGATCTGTATGTCCTGGGTGAGCAAGACCCGGGCAAGGCCCAGCCCTACCTTGTGAAGGTCACGGCGTCGGGCGTCCCCGAGGGCGCGCCGTTCGTCGGCAAGCCTCTGGAGGAAGAGCTGCGCAGGCTGGAAGACGAGCGCCGGCGCCGCTGACCCCTCTTGCCGCATCCCCCGGCCGCCGATCGTCACCCCCTGACTATAAGCTCACCCTTATCCTGCGGCGGGCGGGGCGCCTTACCCGGCGCCGTGTTCTTTGTTACCATGAATCAGCAATTGCCGTATAGTAAGACTTCGGTTATCGGATGAGGATAGCTGTTATGGCAGCTGAGGCACAGGAAGGTGATCAAGGCAGGGACGCGTTCCTCATTCGGGACTGCGCCCTCATCGCGCTCGCCACCGGCAGGAAGGCGCAAAACCTCAAGGAGTTGCGGGATCAACTGCTGACCATTCACCCCGGCTGCATCTATTACCACTTCTGGGGGGCGATGCTCGAGCCGCGGTTCGAGGAGCGCGAGTACAACAACGACTTCGCCGCCTGGGCGAGGCACAAGCTGCACGACGAAACCCTGGCGGAGCGCCTGGGCGTCATCGACCCCACCGAGCATCAGGACATCGAGATACTGCGCCAGGGGCTGCTCGATGTCATGGAGGAGCGCCTCGACGAGAACGAGCTCATCCCCTGGTCCCGGTGGGACGAGCAGTTCGAGTTCATCCGTTCCCAGATCATCGTCTTCGACACCCAGGCGCGCATCACGGCGCCGGGGCAGATACTCGACTACCTGCCGCGAATGTCCACCAGCAGTGTCTTCTATCACTTCATCGACGCGCGCCGGCGTACGGACGACGGCATCGATGACTTCCGGGTATGGTTGAACGGCTTTGACAGCCAGTATGCGGAGCTTGCCGCGGCGCTGGCCGATGTGGATCCCTACTTCATCACGCTCGCCGAGTTGCGTGACGAGCTGATCCGGGTCTTTCAGGAGCATCTGGAGGTGACGCCATGACGGCGCTGCTCGAGGCCTATGCACAGGCGGCGGGCGAGGACGTCGTCGATCACCTGCGCCAGCTCGCAAGGGCCCTGAAGGGCATGAAGGTGGTGCACGTCAACTCCACGCGCATGGGGGGCGGGGTCGCGGAGATACTGCACAAGCTCGTGCCGTTGATGAACGAGCTGGGCATCGAGACCACCTGGGAGGTGATCACCGGCGACGACGAGTTCTATCAGTGCACCAAGAGCTTTCACAACGGCCTGCAGGGCAACCGGATCGATGTCCCCGAGGCCCAGCTGCGGCACTTCGAGGAGGTCAATGCGGCCAACGCCGAGAAGCTGCGCCCGGCCCTCGAGGAAGCCGATGTGGTGTTCATTCACGACCCCCAGCCGGTGGCGCTGCTGCGCCACTTCCCCAAGCGCAGGGGCAAGTGGGTCTGGCGCTGCCACATCGACATCAGTCATCCGTATCGCCAGGTGTGGCGGTTCCTGCGCCAGTTCGTGATCGAATATGACGCCAGCATCTTTTCCCTGCCGGCGTTCGCCCAGTCCCTGCCCCATCCCCAGTTCCTCATCCCGCCCAGCATCGATCCGTTGAGCGACAAGAACATGGATCTGCCCCGCGACGAGATCGACTCGGTGTACGGGCGTTTCGAGATCGACAGGGAGCGGCCCATGGTCCTGCAGGTATCGCGCTTCGATCGCTTCAAGGACCCGTTGGGGGTGATCCAGTCCTACAAGCTGGCCAAGCGCTTCCTGCCTTCTTTGCAGTTGGTGCTGGCCGGGGGCAGCGCCACCGACGACCCCGAAGGCGAGGTGGTGCTCTCGGAGGTGCGCGAGGCGGTGGCGGACGATACGGATATCCACGTCCTGCTCCTGCCGCCGGATGCCAACCGGACCATTAACGCCCTGCAGCGCGTCGCGGACATCGTCACCCAGAAGTCCCTGCGCGAGGGCTTCGGCCTGACGGTGACCGAGGCCCTGTGGAAGGGCAAGCCGGTGATCGGCGGCAACACCGGCGGGATACGGCTGCAGGTTGTCAACCACCACACGGGCTTTTTGGTGAATACGCCCGAAGGGGCCGCACTGCGCATCCGCTACCTGCTCCACAACCCGGAGAAGCTGACGGCCATGGGGGCGAAGAGCCGCGAGTTCGTCCGCCAGAACTTTCTCCTGACGCGCCACCTGCGCGAGCACCTCAGTCTGATCGTCAGCATGATCCACGGGGCGGACGAGCGGATAGAGTTGAGTTAGTCACCACCCACCAGGTATCCGATACACTATGCCGTCTGTGAACAGAAAAATGGCTGTATGGCCGGGGCGGCCCTATCCCCTGGGCGCCACGTGGGACGGGGAGGGTGTCAATTTTTCCCTCTTCTCGGAGCACGCCGAGAGGGTCGAGCTGTGCATCTTCGACACCCGGGGCCGTCGCGAGCTGGAGCGCATCGACATGCGCTGGCAGACGGACCTGGCGTGGCATTGCTACCTGCCCGAGGCGCGGCCTGGCCTGTTGTACGGCTACCGGGTCTACGGGCCTTATGATCCCGAACGAGGCAACCGGTTCAATCCCAACAAGCTGCTCCTGGATCCCTACGCCAAGGACATATTCGGCCAGGTCCGCTGGAGCGATGCCCAATTCGGCTACCGCGTGGGCAACAAGCGCGAGGATTTGTCCTTCGACCGGCGCGACAATGCGGCCGGCATGCCCAAGTGCCGGGTGGTGGACACGGCCTTCACCTGGGGCGAAGACCCGCGCCCCAATGTCCCGTGGCACGAGACCATCATCTACGAGACCCATGTCAAGGGCTTCACCCGGCGCCACCCCGACGTCCCGGAGCCTCTGCGCGGCACCTATGCCGGCATGTGCAGCCCGGCCGCCATCGAGCACCTCAAGCGCCTGGGGGTCACCACCGTTGAACTGATGCCCGTTCACAGCTTCATCGACGACAGGCGCCTGGTGCAGGCCGGTCTGCGCAACTACTGGGGCTACAACTCCATCGGCTTTTTCGCCCCGGACATGCGCTACTCGGCCAGCGGGGAGCTCAACGAATTCAAGACCATGGTCAAGCGCCTGCACTCGGCGGGCTTCGAGGTCATTCTCGACGTGGTGTACAACCACACGGCAGAAGGCAACCAGTTGGGGCCCACGCTGTCGTTTCGCGGCATCGACAACCTCGCCTATTACCGCCTGGTCGCCGATGACCTGCGCTATTACCAGGACTATACGGGCTGCGGCAATACCCTGAACATGATGCACCCCCGCGTCCTGCAGCTGATCATGGACAGCCTGCGCTACTGGGTGCTGGAGATGCACGTGGACGGCTTTCGCTTCGACCTGGCGTCGGCCCTCGCCCGGGAGCTGCACGAGGTGGACCGCCTGGGCGCGTTTTTCGACGTGATCCACCAGGACCCGGTGCTCTCCCAGGTCAAGCTTATCGCCGAGCCCTGGGACCTGGGGGAGGGCGGCTACCAGGTGGGCAACTTTCCCGTGGGCTGGACCGAATGGAACGGCAAGTACCGGGATACCATACGGGCCTATTGGAAGGGCGACGGCGGCCTGATCGGTGAGCTGGCCTACCGGCTGACGGGCTCGAGTGATCTGTATGAGCAAGGCGGGCGCAAGCCCTATGCAAGCATCAACTTCGTCACGTCCCACGACGGGTTTACCCTGCACGACCTGGTCTCTTACAACCACAAACACAACGAGGCCAATCAGGAGGACAACCGCGACGGGGACAACCACAACATCAGCTGGAACTGCGGCGTGGAGGGTCCCACCGACGATGCCAAGGTCAACGCCCTGCGGGCCAAGCAGAAGCGCAACTTCATCGCCACCCTGTTCCTGTCCCAGGGCGTCCCCATGCTGGTGGCGGGCGACGAGATGGGCCGGACCCAGCAGGGCAACAACAACGCCTATTGCCAGGACAGCGAATTGAGTTGGCTGGAATGGGATTTGAGCGAAGAGGACAAAAAGTTCCTGGCGTTTACCCGGCGCATGATCCAGTTGAATAAGGAACATCACGTCTTTCGCCGCCGCCATTTCTTCCAGGGGCGATTGATCAAGGGCACCGAGATCAAGGATATCACCTGGCTCACCCCCGAGGGCGAGGAGATGACCGACGATCAGTGGCAGCACAGCTATGCCCGTTGCATCGGGGTGTGGCTGGTGGGCGATGCCCTGGAAGAGGAAGACGAGCAGGGCCGGCCCCTGGTGGATGATACCTTTTTGCTGCTGCTCAACGCCGGCGCCGACGATATCAAGTTCAAGCTCCCCGGCAGCGGTGTGTTGTGGCAGGTGATCGTGGACACCTCATGGCCGGACGATGTGGGGGATACGTATTTTTACCAATCCCAGGACAGCTATTCCCTCAAGGAGCGTTCGCTGTCCCTGTTCATTCAGCGGGAACGCCCGAGGGTGTAACCGCCATGAGGCGCCGCCACCCCATGCCCTTCGGCGCCGAGCTCCAGCCAGACGGGGCGGTGCGCTTCAGGCTCTGGGCGCCGTCGGCGCAGCGCGTCGCGGTGGATGTGGACGGTGTATCCCTGCCCCTCGCGGCGCAGGGGGAGGGCTGGTTCGAGCTGGCCACCGACCGGGCGGGCCCCGGCAGCTGCTATGAATTTGTCATCGACGGGGCACAGCGGGTCCCCGATCCCGCCTCCCGTCACCAGCCCCGGGATGTGCACGGTCCCAGCCGGGTCATCGATCCCCTCGAATGGGAGTGGCAGGACGATCAGTGGCGGGGGCGGCCGTGGGCCGAGACCGTCCTTTATGAAGTGCACGTGGGGACCTTCACCCCTGAGGGCGGCTATGCCGGTGTCATAGACCGGCTCGACTACCTGGCCGGGATGGGTGTCACCGCCCTGGAGCTGATGCCCGTGGCTGATTTTCCGGGGCGGCGCAACTGGGGCTATGACGGGGTGTTCCTGTTCGCGCCGGATACCGCCTACGGCCACCCCCATGATCTCAAGCGTCTGGTGGACTGCGCCCATGCCAAGGGCCTGATGGTCTTCCTCGACGTGGTCTATAACCACTTCGGGCCGGAGGGCAACTACCTGCATCAGTATGCCCCCTTGTTCTTTACCGAGCGCCATCACACGCCGTGGGGCGCGGCAATCAATTATGACGGCCCGGGCAGCGGCGCGGTGCGCGATTTCGTAATTCACAACGCCCTGTACTGGCTCGAGGAGTATCACTTCGACGGGCTGCGCCTGGACGCCGTGCACGCCATCCTGGACGACTCGCGCCCCGATATCCTCACCGAGCTGGCCGAGCGCGTGCACGCGGGCCCGGGCGCCGGGCGCCACGTGCACCTGGTGTTGGAGAACGATGACAACGCCGCCCGGTATCTCGGGCGCGACGAGGCGGGCCGGCCCCGCGGCTACGCGGCCCAGTGGAACGACGATATCCATCACGCCCTGCACGTGTTGCTCACCGGTGAGGACGGCGGCTACTATCAGGATTATGCGGACCGCCCGGCGCGCCATCTGGGGCGCTGCCTCGCCGAGGGGTTCGCCTATCAGGGCGAGGCATCTCCCTACCGGGAGGGGCGGCAGCGGGGAGAGTCCAGCGCACACCTGGCCCCGGGCGCCTTCGTTGCCTTCCTGCAGAACCACGATCAGGTGGGCAACCGGGCCTTCGGCGAGCGCATCGGTTGCCTGGCCGATGCGGAGGCCGTGCGGGCCGCCACCGCTGTGGTGCTGCTGGCACCGCAGATTCCGCTGCTGTTCATGGGCGAGGAATGGCAGGCCGGGCAGCCCTTTCAGTTTTTCTGCGATTTCGGTGCCGACATCGCGGGGGCGGTCACCGAAGGCCGGCGGCGGGAGTTCTCCGGCTTCGAGCAGTTCCGGGATCCCGCGCTGCTGGCCGATATCCCTGACCCCAATGATGCCGCGACCTTTCGCGCATCGGTGCTCGACTGGACGGAGTCGGACAGCGAGGCAGGTCGCGGCTGGCGTGACCTGCACCGCCGGTTGCTGGCCCTGCGGCGCGAGCATATCGTACCGCGGCTCGCGGCCGTGCGGGCGGGCGCCTACCGGCTTGCGGGCGACGCGGGCCTTGAGGCCGCCTGGCCGCTCGCCGGGGGCGGGCGCCTGGTCATGACCGCCAACATGGGCGCCACGGCTCTGGAGGGGCTGCAGGTCCCCGGTGTCGAGCCTATCTACGCCACCCACCCCGGCACCGCCGGCCGGACCCTGCCGCCCTGGTTTGTGGCCTGGTCCCTGTGCCCATGAGCATCGCCTTCCCCCCCTCGGCAACGTACCGCCTGCAGTTCAACGCCGGGTTTACCTTCGCGGACGCCGCGGCCCTGGTCCCCTACCTCCATGAGCTGGGCATCAGTCATCTGTATGCCTCGCCATATCTCAAGGCCCGGGCCGGCAGTCATCACGGCTACGATATCGTGGACCACAACAGCCTTAATCCCGAGATCGGCTCCGAGGAGGCGTTCGAGGCCCTGGGGGCGGTCCTGGACAGTCACGGCATGGGCCAGATACTGGACATGGTGCCCAACCACATGGGCGTCGGCGGGTCCGATAACCTGTGGTGGCTGGATGTGCTGGAAAACGGTCAGGGTTCGCGCTATGCGGACTACTTCGATATCGACTGGTACCCGGTCAAGCAGGAGCTGCGCAACAAGGTATTGCTGCCGTTTCTCGGCGGTCACTATGGGGACGTCCTCGAGGGGGGCGAGTTGACCCTCGCCTTCGACCCGGACGGGGGCGCGTTCAGCGTTTGGTATTACGAGCACCGTTTCCCCATCGATCCCAACGGATATCCCCTGATACTCGATCCCGCCCATGCCGCGCCCGGGACACGGCGCCCCGAGGGAGACGACGCGAACGAGCTGAAGGACCTGGTCCGGGGCCTTGAGAGTCTGCCGGCCTATTGGGAGATGGATGAGGATGGCCGGCAGCGGCGGATTCGGGACAAGGAGGCCTATAAGGCGCGCCTGGGGGAGCTTTACCGTCAACGCCCGGCGGTGCGGGAGTTCATCGACGGGTGCGTGGCCGGCGTCAACGGCACCGAGGGCGATCCGTCAACCTTCGACCGCCTGCATCACCTGCTGGAGCGCCAGCCCTACCGCCTCGCCTATTGGCAGGTGGCGTCCCATGAAATCAATTATCGACGCTTTTTCGATATCAACGACCTTGCCGGCTTGCGCGTCGAGAACGAAGAGGTGTTTCACGCCACCCACCGGTTGGTGCTGCAGCTGATCGAACGCGGAAGGCTTCAGGGGCTGCGCATCGACCATATCGACGGGCTCTCGGACCCCATGCAGTATTGCCGGCGCCTGAACGCGGAGATCGGCGCCGTCAGCGGCGACACGGGGGGCAAGGCGGACGCGCGGGCCCGGGGTCCCTGTTACCTGGTTGTCGAAAAGATACTGGCCTCCCATGAGCACCTGCCGCAGGAGTGGCCGGTGGACGGGACCACGGGCTATGAGTTCGCGAGTATCGTGAACGGACTGTTCGTGCTCCCGGAGACGGAGAATGCGCTGAACCGCCTGTACCGGCGCTTTATCGCCCGTCGTATCGAATTCGACGACCTGCTCTACGAGTGCAAGAAGCTTATGGTCCAGACCACCTTGTCCAGCGAGTTGAACGTGCTCGCCAATCAGCTGAACAGGATCTCCGAGTCGGACCGCCACGCCCGTGATTTTACCGTCATCGGGCTGCGGGAGGCGCTGGCGGAGGTGGTCGCCAGCTTCCCCGTGTACCGCACCTATATCACCGGGGGACAAGGCGGGCGCCGAGGACCGGCGCTATGTGGAGTGGGCCGTCGCCCAGGCCAAGAAGCGCACGCCCGTGACCGATATCGGGGTGTTCGATTTCATCCACCGGGTGCTGCTGCTGGAATGGCCGCCGGAGGGCCACGGCATGCGCGCCCTGGCGGTTCGCTTCGCCATGAAATTCCAGCAATACACGGCCCCGGTCATGGCCAAATCCATGGAGGACACGGCCTTTTACATCTACAACCGGCTGGTCTCCCTCAACGAGGTGGGCGGTGACCCGCGCCGCTACGGCGTGTCCACCGCCGCCTTTCACCACCTCAATCAGGAGCGCCTGCGCCGCTGGCCCCATGCCATGATCTGTACGTCGACCCACGACACCAAGCGCGGCGAGGACGTACGGGCGCGTATCAATGTGCTCTCCGAACTCGGCGAGGTCTGGCGCCAGCGGCTGGGCAAGTGGAGCCGCTGGAACCGCCGTTTCAAGCAGCGGGTCGAGGGCGCCCCGTGCCCGAGCCGTAACGACGAGTACCTGCTGTATCAGACGCTGATCGGTGCCTGGCCGCTGGAGGAGATGGACGAGGCGGGGCTCGCATCCCTGCGCGAGCGGATTGAGGAATACATGATCAAGGCGGTGCGGGAGGCCAAGGTGCACACCTCCTGGGTCAAGCGCAACGAGGACTATGAAGATGCCGTCCGGCACTTCGTCGGCGTACTGCTGGGGCGGCTGACGGCCAACCCGTTCCTGTCCGATTTGCTCGACTTTCACGGGGGTATTTACCGGTACGGCCTGTACAACAGCCTCGCCCAGGTGGTGTTGAAGCTGACGGTCCCCGGCGTACCGGATATCTATCAGGGCAATGAACTATGGTGCTTCAATCTGGTGGATCCGGACAACCGGCGCCCGGTGGACTATGAGGCCCGCGGGCGCCTGCTCGACGATCTGAGGGAAATCCTCGAGGCGCCCGTGCACGAACGGGTGGGACGGGTGGCGGCGCTGCAGGATACCATGGAGGACGGGCGGCTCAAGCTCTACCTGACCCGGCAGCTCCTGCGCCTGCGCCGGGACCGGGCCGATCTGTTCCACGGGGGCGACTATGTGCCCTTGCAGGCCGAGGGGGACAAGGCCGAGCACCTGTGTGCCTTCATGCGCGGCGACGGTCGTCAGGCCGTGATGGTGGTGGTCCCACGGTGGTTCTACAAGCTGTGCGCCGACTCCGGGTCCGGGCCCTCGGGCCCGGCGCTGTGGCGCGGGACCTCGGTCGAGGCCTCCGGCATGGCCCCCGGCATGGTGCTGACGAACATCTTCACCGGGGAGGCGGTGGTGGTGCAGGGCACCCCCGAGGCCCCGCGGGTCATGGCGCAAGACCTGTTGGGCAGCTTTTCGTTCGCGGTGTGCGTGCCCGGGCCGGTCGGAGAGCGCAATGAATTATAAACTGATCGGCCTGCTGGCCCTGATGGCCCTGGTGGTCTTGTTCGTGGTGCAGAATACGGGCGTGGTGCAGATCCGCTTCCTGGTATGGACTCTCAGCATGTCGAGGGTGTTGGTGATCCTGTTCGTGTTGGTCATCGGTGTGGTGATCGGCTGGCTGTGGCACGGGCGCGCCAACCGCCGGCATTGACCGGGACAGGGGCGCCGTCACCTCGCCGGGGGGACCAGGTCCAGGGCCTTGATCAGGTCGGCGTTGCGCTCGGATCGGGCAAAGTCTATCAGGCGCTTGGCCAGGCCCTGAGGGGGCGCCCTGGTGACCAGGCTGTGGGTGATAATCATGGGGTAAGAGCCGTTGCCGATACTTTCCGGGCGGGCATCCACGCCGTCGAGCTTCACCAGTCGGAGGGGGGCCCCCCGGCCCATGGCCTGCAGCGCCGCGCTGAGGGTGATGTACCCGACGGCCCCGGGCTGTCGCGCCACGGTCGAGGTCACCCGCTCGTTTTGATCGGCGATGACACCCGCCTTGATCGCCGTATTGGCCAGGCCCGTATAGTCCAGGAAGGCATTCAGCGGTCCCCGGCCTTCCTCCCAGCTTACCGCGGTGATCGCCATGTCGGGGCCGCCCAGCGACTGCCAGCCGGTGATCCCCCCCGTGTAGATGTCCTTGATCTGCCGCTGGGACAAGCCGCCCACGGGGTTGTTCCGATGGACGATGAACGCCACCCCGTCTTTGGCGACGGCGAACCAGTGCAGGCCGTCGGTACCGTTGCCCGCCCGGCCCGACACCATGCCGATATCCGTCAACCCCTCGCGCACATCGTCCAGACCCCGCCCGGAACCGCCGCCCTGGACATCGATCCGCACGCCGGGGTACCGGGCCTCGAAGCGCGTGGCGATCTTCTTGATCAGGGGGGCCAGCGTGGCCGAACCGGTCACCACCAGGTGCTCGCCTTCGCCCTTTCGGGTCGTCGTCACGAACCAGACGATCCCGGCGACGACGATCACGACGAAAAGGATCACCAGGAGCTTCTTCATGGCTGCCGGGGCCGTCGTCCGGAACCGGGTGGGCGGCCTGCTAGATGGCAGGACGGGGCGATGGGTGGGCAGGCATGGGGGCGGCCGTCTAGGTGGGCTGGACGGACCACTGCTCTTTCAGTTCCTGCAGGTTTCTCTGGTGAGTCACGATTACCACCTCGTCGTCGGTCTTGATCGCCGTGTCATCGTCGGGGACGATGAACTTGTTTTCCCGATACAGGCATATGACCCGGCTGTCAGACGGCAGCTTGAGCGAGGTGATGGTGCCTTCGTTGTCATCCTTGGCGATGAACGAGAAGATCCGTGCCTCGTCGCGGATCATGGTGGACAGCTCGAGCAGGTCGTGTCCCTCGGCCATATCCGCCAGGTAACGCCCGATGGTGCGCGAGGGGATGATGGTGTCCTCCAGTCCCAGTTCGATGCAGATGTGCTCGAACTCCGAGTCCACGATCTTGGTGACCACGCGCTGGAAGCCCAGCGAGCGGCCTACCAGGCTGGCGATGATATTCGTCTGATCGTTGCCGGTCAGGCAGAACAACACGTCCGTCCCCTCCGGGTTGGCCTCGCGCAGGATCGCCGGCTTGGTGCCGTCGCCGTGCAGCACGCCGCAATCCAGCTGATCGGGCAGCGTGGTGACCAGGTCCTTGTCGCTATCGATGATCACCACCTCGTGGGACCGCTTGAGCAGCAGGTTGGCGGTCATGATGGATAGTGAGCTCGCACCGATGAATACAGTCCTCATGTCGACCCCGTTCGTTTGGCAATCCAGGTCTGCGGGTACAATACTACCAGCAGGGCGATGATCTCCAGTCTGCCCAATAACATGTCGGCGCACAACACCATTTTGAGTAAGGGCTGCAGGTCCTGTCGGGTGATGCCGGTGGACAGGCCCACGGTGTCAGTGGCCGACACTACTTCAAAGAGGCTGTTCAGCGGGTCGTACCCGTAGGCCAGGAATGCCAGCCAGGATAGCACCACCACGATGATGAATGACAGGATCAGCAGCAGGGTCCTGATGCTGTCCCCGTCCTCGAGGGTCTTGCCGGCGAGTCTCGGCGTCACCACCGTATGGGGGGCCAGGGCGGAGCGCTGCACGGTCAATTGCAGCAGGCGCAGCAGGATCAGCAGGCGCAGGATCTTCATGCCGCCGGCCGTGGAGCCGACACAGCCGCCGGTGAACATGGACAACATCAGCACGTCCTTGGACGGCCCGTTGAGCGCCGAGATATCGATGGTCGAAAATCCCGTGGTGGTCTGGGCCGAGACGGCAGTGATGATCGTATCGGCCAGGGTCGACGTCCACGCCTCGCCGGCGTGCCGGGGCATGAACAGGCTCAGCAGCACGATGCCGGTCAATAGGACGGCAAGCAGGCCACGAATCTCCATGTCCCCGGTCACACGGCGCCAGTCACGGCGAAACAGGGCATGATACAGCGCCAGGGGAAAGGTGCCCAACAGGGCGAACGCCATGATGCCGTAGCGCGCCTCCCAATGATCAATGGACAGCAGGCTGTTGTCGGTGGGGGAAAAGCCGCCGGTGGAGACCGCGGACAGGATATAGGTGACGGCGGTGAGGGTGTCCGGCGTGAAGGGGCGCAGCACCACGATGGCCGCCACGGTCATGACCAGGTATACCGACACGATGCGCCGGGCGTATGTCCGCGAGGTGGTGACCAGGGTTTCACCGCTGACGGGTTCGGTGAGCCGCCGCGCGGCCACGTGGTGGCTCATGAGCAGGGCCACCGACAGGACGACGATGCCCAGGCCGCCGAACCACTGCATCCAGGCGCGCAGGAACAAGAAGGTGTGGGAGTGGCCCCGGACGCTGGGCACGGTGGACAGACCGGTGGTGGTGACCGCCGAGACCGCCTCAAAGAAAGCATCCTGAAAGGACAGTCCCCGCTCCGCCAGGGGAAAGGCCAACAGGAGCGAGGCGGTCACAAAGGCCCCGGTGACCACGACCAAGGCCTCGTTGGTCTGGATCTGCGCCGGCGGCGACAGCCGGGCGGCGGGCGCCCCGCCGGCGAGCAGCACCGCGATCACGGCGGCGAGTCGCTCGCTGGCCGTCCATTCGCCGAACAACAGCGAGACGGCGAGCGGCGCCAGGGTCAGCAGGGCCAGCATGAGCATCAGTTGCCCCAGGTACTTGGCCACCACCCTGGGGCGCACGGCATAGGTCAGCGGGGCCAGGTTTTCATTCATATTGTTCTATCAACACCCCGCGTAACGGATCGGCAGCGGCGTCCGTTGGCGATCGCTTTGATGAAAATCAAGATGGATCCCGCTCCCCTGTATAACATGTAACCCGGTACATCGCGATCCCGCCGCGGGGCGTCCTGAGCGGGGCACGGCGAGCGGCCGATTGGCGGCCCCGTCGCGAAAATGACTACGCTTGGCATTTGCATGATACGCAGATCAAGTATATTTGTCTCCGAGCATAGTGCAACGGGATAGCGAACAGTATGAGGAGCCCGGGGGACGACATCGCAATCCATCGCCAGGAAAGACGGCAGACGGGGGAGCAGATCGGCCTGATTGTCGAGATCCACGGCCCGGTTGTCATCATCGCCTGTAAAACCCTCCCGCCCATGCGCCAGGCCCTGTGCACCTATACGGATCACGAGGCCTTTTTCTTCGAGGTCCATCAGCACCTTGACGAGCAGCACGTGCGGGCCATCACCCTGCACCGTCCTACCGGCCTGCGACGCGGGATGGCAGTCTACGATACCGGCGCCCCGCTGCACGTGCCGGTCAGCGCCGACTGCCTGGGCCGCCTGCTGAACATCTTCGGCGAGCCCCTCGACGGCGGGGCGCGGATGAGCGCCCGCGAGTACCGCAATATACGGGGCAGGGCCCTGCCCCTCAGCGAGGCCATCGGTGTGTCCGGAGTCCTGGAGACGGGGATCAAGGTGATTGACCTGCTGTGCCCGTTCGTGCGGGGCGGCAAGACCGGCCTGTTCGGCGGGGCCGGCGTGGGCAAGACGGTGCTGGTCATGGAGTTCATGCACGCCGTCATCGAGCTGCACCAGGGCGTGTCGGTGTTCGCCGGCGTCGGGGAGCGCATCCGCGAGGGCCATGAGCTGTGGCACGACCTGCAAAGCGCCGGCGTGATGCGCAACTCCCTGCTGGTCTTCGGCCAGATGGACGAGTCGCCGGGGGTGCGGTTTCGCGTGGGGCTGAGCGCGCTCAGCTACGCCGAGTACCTGCGCGACACCCTGCACAAGGAAGTCCTGTTCCTGATGGACAACGTGTTCCGTTTCGTCCAGGCGGGCAGCGAGATCTCCAGCCTGCTGGGGCGCATGTCGGCCACGGTCGGCTATCAGCCCACCCTGAACACGGAGGTCGCCGAGATCCAGGACCGCATCAGCTCCACCCAGGCCGGGGCGATTACCTCCGTGCAGGCGGTCTATGTCCCCGCCGACGACATGAGTGATCCGGCCGTCAGCGCCATCCTGAGCCACCTGGATACCACGGTGGTGTTGTCCCGGGCCCAGGCCGGCATGGGCATCTATCCCGCCGTGGACGCCTTGAACTCCGGCAGCAAGGTCATGGACCGGCACGTGCTCGGCGACCGCCATTACGTGATCGCGGAGGCGGTGCGCGAGCACCTGGCCCGTTACCGGGAGCTGGAGGATATCATCACCATGCTGGGGATGGCCGAGCTGTCACCGAGGGACCGCCAGATCGTCCTGCGCGCGCGCAAACTGCAGCGCTACCTGACCCAGCCGTTTCACGTCACCGCCCAGTTCACGGGCATCGATGGCGTATCGGTGCCGCTCGAGCGCACGCTAGATGACTGCGAGGCCTTCCTTCAAGGGATATACGATGACGTCCCCGAGGACCAGTGCTATATGCGGGGTGCCATGAAGGAAGGGGCGGCATGAACACGTTTACACTGCACCTTCAGGATGCCAAGCAGTACGAGCGCATTGACGGGGTCACGTCTTTTGTCGGAGAGGATGCCTCCGGGCAGTTTGGCCTTCTCGCCGGGCACGAGCGTATGATGACCACCCTGGTGTTCGGTCTCATGCGTTACCGCCTCGGAGGGCAGGAGTGGGTTTACCTGGCCGTGCCGGGCGGCGTGGTACATTTCGTGGGTAATGAGCTGTTCTTGAGCACCCGGCGATATTTCCACGACCGGGACTACCAGCAGATCTCCACCGTCCTGCAGGCGCAGCTGTCCCGGGAGGAGCAGGGGCTCCATGAGATCAAACAGAGTCTGCGCCATCTGGAGGAGGAAATGCTCAAGCGCCTGTGGCGCATGGGTCGCGAGGGGAGTGGATTACCATGATCGATGAGCAACGGGAGCGACTGAAGGAGAGCGTCGAAAAGCGCACCCGGCGGGTGGCCAGGGCCGACCGCGAACGCCCCACGCTGATGGCCCAGACCGTCTTCCTCGGGACGCTGGGCCTGGTGTTCGTCCTGCCGGTGGTCGCCGGCGCCTACATCGGCCACTGGCTCGATGAGATGGCGCCCAAGGGGTTCTCCATCCACTGGACCGTGACGGCGATCTTTATCGGGATCTTCGTCGGCGCGGTCAACGTCTATCTGCTGATTCGGGGCGGGGGCTGAGGGATGCGCGCCGGCGATCCGGAGATATTCGTCCATACGGTATTTGCCTGGGGACCTGTGGCGGTGACCGACTCGATCATCACCAGCTGGGTGATCGTGCTGCTCGTGTGGCTCGCGGCCTTGTGGATGGGCGGGCGTTTGCGGGAGCGCCCCGGCGGGCTGCAGGCGGCCGCCGAGGGCATCGTTACCGCGGCCGAAGGGGCCGTGCGGGGCGTGGCCCCGGAGCATGTGGCGCTGCTGCTGCCGTTCATCATGGCCTTGTGGGGATACCTCGTGCTGGCGAATCTGGTAGGCCTGATCCCGGGGCTGTACTCACCCACGCGGGACCTGTCGGTCACGGCGGCGCTGGCGATCGTCGTATTCCTGTCGGTGCACTGGTTCGGTATCCGTGCCCAGGGCTTGAAAAGCTATTTGAGGCACTACCTGACCCCCAGCCCGCTGCTGCTGCCGTTCCATATCATCAGTGAGCTCACCCGCACGGTGGCGCTGGCGGTACGGCTGTTCGGCAACATGATGAGCATCGAGCTGGTGGCCTTGCTGCTCCTGATGGTGGCGGGGCTGCTGGTGCCGGTCCCCATCCTCATGCTGCACATCGTGGAGGCGCTGGTGCAGGCCTACATCTTCGGCATGCTGGCGCTGGTCTACATCGCCGGCGGTATCCAGTCCCAACAACTCAGACAGGAACAAAACGCTTCAGGAGCCCCCAATGAGTGATATGACATGGTTCGTTCTCGCATCCACCGTGGTGGCCGCCCTGGCCATGGCGCTGGGCGTCATGCTGCCCGCCGTCGCCATGGGCCGGGCTATTGGGCAGGCCCTGGACTCGCTGGCCCGTCAGCCCGAGGCGGAACGCGCCGTCACGCGGACCCTGTTCATCGGCCTGGCCATGATCGAATCCCTGGCGATCTACTGCCTGGTCATCGTGTTGATCATCCTGTTCCGCAATCCCTTGCTGGAATACCTGGTCCACCGGTAGTCGTCGATCCCGCCATGCGCAAATACCCCCAAGCGAGCGTCACGCGGTGGAACTGACCTGGTCGACCTTCATCCTGGAGATCATCAACTTCCTGGTCCTCGTGTGGGTCCTGAAGCGGTTTTTCTACGCGCCCGTGCGCCGGGTCATCGACCAGCGTCGGGAGGCGATCGAGCAGAGTATCGCCCAGGCGGAGGGAAAGCGCGCCGAGGCCAAGGCGCTGGAGGACCAATACCAATCGCGCCTCGCCGAGTGGGAGCAGGAGAAGAAGCAGGCGCGCGAGCGCCTTCAGAACGAAATGGCCGCCGAGCGGGAACGCCTGCTGGCGGAGTTGAACACGGGCCTGGACAAGGAAAAGGAAAAGCGCCGCATCCTGGACGAGCGCCGCGCCGGGGAATTCAGGCGCCATGCCGAGGAGCAGGCCCTGTCCCAGGGGGGCCGGTTCGCCGCACGGATATTGGCCGAGACGGCGGGGCAGGATGTCCAGGACCGGCTGTTCGCGATGCTGGTCAACGAGCTGCCCCGCCTGTCCGAAGAGGACCGGGCCGCCCTGAGGGGCGGCCATGGGGGCGGCCCGAGCATCAAGGTCACCGGCGCCTATCCCCTCAATGACGCTCAGCGCCGTACCCTGGAGGACGCACTCAAGGCGGTGAGCGGCGCCGCCGTGACCTGCGAATACCGCGAGGATCCCGCCGTGATCGCCGGGGTTCGTATCAGCGCCGGGGCCCTGGTCCTGCGCGCCAATGTTCAGGATGAGCTGCAGTTCTTCGGCGAGGTGTCCAATGTCCCGGCCGACTGATTCGCCGCTGCAGCGCCAGGCACGCTGGCTTAAGGGGTATCGTCCGGGCGTACGGGTCCAGGAGCAGGGGACGGTGGTGTCGGTGGGTGACGGGATCACCTGGATCAAGGGTCTGCCGACAGCCGCCATGGATGATGTCCTGACCTTTGAGGACGGCAGCCGGGCGGTGGTGTTCGACCTCACCCGGGACCTGGTGGGTGGGGTGCTGCTGCACCAGACCCAGGCGTTGACCGCGGGGACAGTGGTCCATCTGGCGGGCTATCAATTGAGCATCCCGGTGGGGGACGCGCTTCTGGGGAGGGTGGTCGACCCCCTCGGCCAGCCCCTGGACGGGCTTGATCCGGTGCGCAGCACCGCGCGCCAGAACCTGGATGTCATGTCGCCGCCCATCGTCATGCGCGACTTCGTTCGTGAGCCCCTGTACACCGGCACCAAAATCATCGATACCATGGTCCCCATCGGCAAGGGGCAGCGCCAGCTCATCATCGGCGACGAAGGCCTGGGCCGCAGCTCCCTGGCCATGGATGCCGTGATCAATCAGCGGGACAAGGGGGTCAACTGTGTCTATGTCATGATCGGCCAGAAGCGCTCGACAATCATCGATACCCTCAACACCCTCCGCGACTACGGCGCCCTGGCCCATACCGCCGTGGTGGTGGGGGAGGCCGGTGCCCTGGCGGGACTCAAGTACCTGGCCCCGTTCGCCGGTTGCGCCATTGCTGAAGGCTGGATGAGACAGGGGTGGGATACCTTGATCGTCTACGACGACCTGGGTACCCACGCCCAGGCCTACCGGGAGCTGTCCCTGTTGATGCGCCGCCCGCCGGGGCGGGAGGCCTATCCGGGGGACATCTTTTACCTGCACGCGCGGCTGTTGGAGCGCGCCACCTGTCTGGCCCCCGAGCACGGCGGCGGCAGCATGACGGCCCTGCCCATCGTCGGGACCAAGCAGGGCGATATCGCCGCGTATATTCCCACCAATCTCATCTCCATTACCGACGGCCAGGTCTATCTTGACCACGAGCTGTTCGTTGCCGGGTTCCGGCCCGCCATCGACATCGCCAAGTCGGTGTCGCGCATCGGCGGCAAGGCCCAGCACCCCCGGGTCAAGGACGAGGCCGGGCGCATGAAGCTCGACTATCTGCAGTTCCTGGAGCTGGAGGTGTTCACCCGCTTCGGCGCCAAGCTGGATCCCGCCATGGAGCACAATATCAGGCGCGGGCGCCTGCTGCGCGAGATCCTCAAGCAGGACCGCCTCGAGCCCCTGTCCGTGACCTTTCAGCTGGCCTGGCTGATCGCCTTCAACGAGGGGCTGTTGGACGCGGTCCGGGTGGAGGACGTCGGCGGTTGGTTGAGGCGGCTGCAGGTGCGTCTGCAGGAGCAACCCCTGACCCTGGATGACCCGCGGGAGGCCTGGGTGAACGCGCTCACCGGCTGGCTGGCCGGTGCGGAGAACACGGATGCCTGTTGAGGCCGTGTGGCACAACGCCCCCCGTTCGCCCCCGCCTGTTCAGGGAAGCGCGAGAGAAGGGGGCATCCCATGACCCGCCGGCGGGATATCGAAAAGCGCCTGCGCTCCTTCGGGGATATCCACAAGATACTCGGCTCCATGCGCAATCTGTCCTACCTGGAGATCCGTAAGCTGACCCAATTCCTGGCCAGCCAGCGGCGGGTGGTGGAGAGCATCCACCGGGCGGCCGGGGACTTCCTGCGGTTTTACCCGGACCTGCTCGGCGAGCCTCCCCGGGCGGAGCACCTGTTCGTGCTCATCGGATCGGAACGGGGCTTTTGCGGTGACTTCAACGAGCTGCTGCTCCGCGCCGTGGAGGCACAGCCTCCCGGCGGGGCGGCGCCGCATCCCCGGCTGATCCCGGTGGGGCGCAAGCTGTGCGCCATGCTGGACGGCGACCCGCGGGTGTTGATCTCCCTCGACGGCCCCAGCGTCGCCGAGGAGGTGGACCGGATCCTGTTGAGCCTGATCGCGGCGTTGAACGACCATGAACGGGAACACGGTCCCCTGTCCCTTCAAGCCCTGTATCATGACGCCGACCGGGAGACCGTGAGGCCGGTCTACGTCCTTCCCCCCTTCCAGGACGCCCCGCAAGGCCCCGCCGACGGTTATCCCCCGGGACTCACCCTGTCTCCCGAGGGCTTCCTGGTCGAGCTTGTCGATCAATACCTGTTTGCGGCCCTGTACCAACTGTTCTACTCCTCACTGATGTCCGAGCAGCAGTTTCGCATCCGTCACTTGGAGGGCGCCATGAAGCGCATGGAGGAGAAGATGGACACCCTGGCATTGACGCGCAATACCCTGCGCCAGGAAGAGATCATCGAGGAGATCGAGGTCATACTGATGGGCGCCGGCGCGCCGGCCTGAGAGGCCCGGGCGTTGCTGGCGGGGGCAAGCCCCGCGAATCATGACGGCTCTTTGCGCTGCGGGTCGTCCGCGGGAGACGTCGGCAGCCAGATCGAGACCGTCAGGCCCCCGTCCGGTTCGTTGTGTGCCGATATATCGCCGCCGTGCAGGCGTACCGCGCGCTCGGCGATGGCGAGTCCGATGCCGTAGCCGCCGCTGCTGCGGTCACGGTCGTCGCCCACCCGCACGAAGGGCTCGAACAGGCGCGGCAGCATTTCGTCGGGGACGCCGGGCCCGTGATCGCGCACCACGATGGTGACCCGTCCCGGCCGATCCTCATCACGCTGCACGTGCAGGGAGACTGTGGTGTGCTCGCCGGTGTAGCGAATGGCGTTGCGCACCACGTTCTCCAGGGCGCTGTGGAGCAGGGCCGGATTGCCGCGAATGATCACCGGCGTCCCCTGGGGCTGGAGCCGGACTTTGCGCTCACGGGCCTGGGCCTCGAGAGAGGCGTCCGCCACCACCGTCTCCAGCAGCTCCACCAGGTCCAGGTTCTCCATCTTGATGGTCTGCACGCCCGACTCCAGGCGGGCCAATGACAGCAGGTGGCTGATCAGCTCGTTGAGCCGTTCAGCCTCCCGGTCGATGCGGTCCAGCTCGGGCTGGGCCTGGCCGCCGGCGCGCTGGCGTGCCAGCCCCAGGGCGGCCTGAAGGCGGGCCAGGGGGGAGCGAAGCTCATGGGAGACATCAGTCAGGAGCTGCTTTTGCGACTGCATCAATCCCTCCAGCCGTTCGGCCATGCGGTCGAAGGCGTGGGCGAGGTCGACGATCTCGTCCCGCCGCCGGCCGAGGGACGGTCCCACCCGCTGGGACAGGTCGCCGGCCGCGTAGACCTCCGTGGCGCGGCGCAGGCGCTCCACCGGGCGCACCAGGTAGCGGGCCAGGAGGAAGCACACGCTGCCGCTGACCAGGGCGGCGATGAGCAGGGGCAGCTCAATCACCCGGGGCCGGCGCAGGATGCGCCCCAGGGTCACCCCTTCGAAGTCGGGCAGCAGTCGATACTCCGTGCCGTCGGCAAGGTGAATCACGTTGCGGGCGCGAAAGCGGGGAATGCCGCTTGCCGTCGTGGGAAATTGGTTGCGGCGCAGGATGTGCTCGACGACCCGCTCCGGGACCTGGCGGCCGAGAATGTCCGCGCCGCGGTTGTTCAGGACCAGGATCGGGATCGCCTCGCAGCGGTCGGTGTTGCGCGCCCATGCCGTCAACCCGCTGCGCCCATGCCGGTCGACCGCCGTCTGCGCCTGATTGGTGTAGTGCTCCAGGCGGGCGAAGGGGTTGATGGCGCTGCCCCGCTCGCGCATCTCGTCCACGTAGTGAGAGGCGCTCAGCATGACCAGGGCCGAGAACAGAATCAGGGCGGTCCAGAAGGACAGGAAGAATTTCCAGAATAAGCGGTGCATCGCGGCCCGGCCTACGTGGTGACGTACTGATAACCGACGCCGCGCACGGTCTTGATCCGTTCTTCGCCGTTTGGCAGGGCCCCCAGCTTCTTGCGCAGATTGCTGACGTGCATGTCGAGGCTGCGGTCGTAACGGGACAGCTTGCGCCCCAGCGCCCGTTGCGACAGGTCCGTCTTGGACACCACGCGGCCGGCCTCGCGCAGCAAGACCTCCAGGACGCTGTATTCGGTGCTGGTCATATCGATACGTTTGCCGCGGCAGGTGACGGTCCGCGAGCCGGCCTGCATCTCCAGGTCGTCCAGGCGCAGCGTCTCGGCCCCCCCGGTGTCGCCCTGTCCCGTGCGCTTGGATTCGGAGCGGCGCAGGATGGAGCGGATGTGGGCGACCAATACGCGGGGATTGCAGGGTTTTCCCAGGTAGTCGTCCGCCCCCAGCTCCAGGCCGACGATACTGTCCACGTCTTCGTCGCGGGCCGTGAGCATCAGCACGGGGGTGAGCGACTGAGCGCGCAGCTCGCGCAGCACATCGAGCCCGTTCTTCCGGGGCATCATGATATCCAGTACGATCAGGTCATAGTCCCCCGGCAGCGCCTTCGACAGGGCGGTCTCCCCATCGTAGGCCGTATCGACCCTGAAGCCCTCCGTTGCGAGGTACTCCCTGAGCATCTCGCAGAGCTCGACGTCGTCATCGGCAAGCAGGATATGGGGCGGCGAACTGTCTTTCACGCGTGCTTCACGTCAGGCTATCTACAACGGTAACCATTGTCACAATAGTGCCATAGTCCGTCCCCGGTATATAGCGCCGCGCCGGATTCTTTACGAAAATTTACCCAAGTTTACTCAGCCGGAACACACGGTTACAGCGCCCGGGGCTACCGTAACGCGGTCACTGTCCCCGATTATCCAACAACACGAGGTAAGCGATTTATGAGCAGTAACATACCAAGGCTGATGGCTGCCCTGATGCTCGGCGCCGGCATCGCCGCGGCGGGCCCGGTGCTCGCCGACAGGGATGCCGGCCACGGCGGCTGCCGGCATGGACTCCATGCCGGCATGCCCCACGCCTTCGGCTACTCCGAGGCAAAGATCGAGCACATGGCAAAGCGTCTCGACCTGACCGGCGAGCAGGTGGCGTCCCTGCGCAAGCTTGTGGACAACAACCGGCCTCAGCTGCGCAAGGCCCTCGATCAAATGACCGAGAGTCGCGGGCAGATACGCTCGTTAGTCAAGGAAGGCAAAGTCGATGATGCCCAACTGAGAACCGCGGCGGACAATCAAGGCAAGGCCGTCGCCGAGATGATCGTGCTGCGCGTCCAGATGAAGGAGGCCGTCGACAAGCTCCTCACCGATGCGCAACGCAAAAAGATGCACCACATGATGATGTACCGCGGCCATTCGCCCATGGGGCGCGGCTGGGGCGATCACGCCGATTGACGGCCGCCGCCTCCAACACTGACTGAACCCGGCCGTCACCGTCGCCCCCGTGGCCGGTGGCGCGCCGGTCCCTTCCGGACGGAATCATCAACCCCGTTCGCGCCCGGGTGCCGATCCGGGAATGACGACTTCTCCATGCATCTTTTGCGGGGACCCCTTGGGACCGCAACCCCCGGTCTGTATGGCCGCTTGAATTGAACTTTTCACCGCTGCCGGCGCTCTCAGGTGTTATGCGCCGCCTGTGAAATTTCCCCTATTGCGGGTGCCGTTGAATGCGGGCGGGCGTGTGTTACAGTGCAATGACGAGATACCCGGTGACGTCATGCGTGCGGGCATACGGTGAAATTGCGGGCTCGAGACTCCCCGGGGAGACTGTTTCAGAGGGGGCGGGCGCGCGCCGTATGGCCGGCATCATCGGGGTATCGCGTATTCATTACCCACATTCTTTTGTTCAAGGAATAAAAACCGGGAGGTGGCTGATGGAGTACAGACATACCTTTCTTAGCACCCTGTTTACCGCGGTGGTAATCCTTGCGTCTCCCCAGGCTGTCCTGGGCGCCTCGCCTTCGCTGGCCATGGCCGGTCCCGCGGTCGGCGGCGCCCAGGCGGGGGGCGATTCGGGTCGCATCACGATCATTTTTCCCCTGGACCACCAGGTGGTGGACAGCCCGCATGATACGCGGCTGCACTACTATGTCCGGCCCGGCTTGAAGGCCAGTCAACTGCACCTATCCATTGACGGCGGCGAGCCCATCGCCCTCAAGGACGTCGACGGGTGTCCGTGCATTTTCAAGCTGCCGTCGCTGGCGTCGGGCAGGCACAGATTGACCCTCGCGGCGGTACCGGGCACTCCGGGTACGAGCCGCGATAAGGCCTCCGTCAATTTTACCGTGATCGGCGGCCTCCGATAGGCCGGGGCCACGGTTTGCAGAAGGCGATTCCAGTCCGCCGGCCGCTCGCGCGGATAAACTGGCATTCAATGTACGCCTATTTTCAGTAAGGTTTAGCCGGCCTGCGTCCCCGATGGACCGCGATGCGGGTGAGGGCGTCACTGCCGGAGTTTTGCAAATACCCTGCGGGTGATGCCGTTGAATCGCCCGGGAGGTATGTTAGAGTCGGTAGGTGCTCGCCCTCGCTCCCCGTCACCTCTGAGTACGAGAGAATGAAGCGTCTATTCTTCCCCGGGGGAGGTCTTGAGGGGGGGAAATCGATCGAGTGCGATAGCTATTGTCTTACCAACCGGTTAAGGAGAGTCTGATGAAAATGCGGCACAGTGTCCCGTTCCTAGTTCTCGCGACGGCAATAACGCTTCTTCTGCCAAAGGCCGTCCTGGCGGGCGGGGGGTCGGTGAAGATCCTCTCTCCCATGGATGGCCAGACCGTGGACGGTAGTGGCGGCGTCGAGCTCAAATACAATGTCACACTGAGCCCGAACGGCGGACATCTTCATGTCTACGTGGACCATCGCAGACCCATCATTGATCACGACGTCAGCGGTTGTCCGTGCACCCTGAAGCTGCCTGACCTGTCGCCGGGCAAACACCGGGTGGCGGTCAAGGAGGCGACCCCCAATCATCACCTGACCGGTGTGGGCAGCACCGTGACTTTCAACGTCAAGTAGTCAGCCGAAGAGGAGGCGCCGGGCACGGTCCCCGGCGCAATGCATCACTGGGAGGTCACCCGCCGGGCCCGATGAGATAATAAAGCCCGACGCTGATCAACAGTGCGGCAAAGTTGAAGATCAGGAATTTGGCGGTGAACCGCGCCGCATTGGCGTGGGCCGCCCTCGACAGGTAGAGGCGATAGGCGATCAGGTTGGCCAGCGAGCCGACCAGGCTGCCAAACCCGCCGGCGTTTGTTCCCCACAGCAGGGCCTTCCAGTGCGTCGTGAGTTTCGCCATCACCAGGGCGGCCGGTACGTTGCTGATGAATTGACTCGCCGCGGCGGACACAAGAAACGTGTCCCCATGCCGGGTGCTGTTCGGCGGGAAATCCAGTTTCAGATCTTCGGCAATGCCGAAAAAGCACAAAAACGTCACCAATAGGCCGTAGTCGATACGCAGACTCGCCCGGTTGAACAGGGCGGCATAGGCGACGATCGCCAGTCCGGCGGCGACGGGCAGGACATGAAGTACGATCAGGATGGCGACGGCCAGCAGGCCTAAGAATACATAACCGGCGCGATCCATAGCGGGGGGCGTCGGCGCCAGGGGCCGCCCGCCACGGGTATGGATCGTGAGCGTGGCGAGCACGAGCACTACCAGGAGGACCCCTGAAAACGGCGCCATGGTGGCGATGAAGCGCGCCGGCTCAATGCCGTAATACCAGTAGATGAACAGGTTCTGGGGATTGCCGAAGGGTGTCAGGGCGGAGCCTGCATTGGCCGCCAGCGCCTCGAGTATAACCAGCCTGTCCAGCCCGCCGATCTCCAGGGGCAGTGTCAGGGGGACCATGACGATAAGGGCCGCGTCATTGGTGGCCACCATCGCCATGAAAAAGGTGCAGACAACCAGCTTGGGTCCGATCCACCGGTCCCGTTTAATGCGGCCGGACAGCCGTGTAAACAGGCCGCTGATCTCCAGACCCCTCACCGCGATCAAGAGCATCATCAGGATGAACAGGACTTGAAGTTCCTGGGTGGAGATCGTGGGTAGCCCGCCGGCGGACAGGGACGTTGCCGCGAGCCCCGCCAGGGCGAGGACCGCCAGCCATTCCCGTGCAATGAATCGTCGCCACCCGCCCGGCGGGCGCATATATGCCTTAGACTGTTTCCTCAACGGGTTTGTCTCGGGTTGTTGGCCGTCACTGGAGGGGCGGATGATTGAAGATCCCGCGGTCAAGCGGCCTGCGGCGGTACCCGCAAGGCTTGCGCGAGAGGTGGAGGATATCACGACAGGCCCCATGTCAGATGTCCATTTCGCAGCGTCCTCATTGACCGTCCAACGCTTCGGGTCCAGGTTTAGGCGGCTGCGCCACAGCCAGGTATGATATTATTTTTCTCCGATTTGTGAAGCGGTCACGGGCCGCGAGATCCACCATCACCGTGATTTTTATCGCCGTGGCGCGGTATCAATGGTATTAACGGGCCCGAACTCAGAGGGTAGTTGTTGGGATGATTGATATTGACGAGATCGAGGAATGGCACCGCCGGGGCGGCGGCGGGGAAGGCGGCGGGAGCGGCAAGGGCGATGACCTGATTCCCTGGATCCTGTTGATAGTGAACATCATCATGCTGGGCATGCTCGTGATCGCCACCTTCATCAGCGGGATCTTTGCCGCCACTTCGCATCCCGGCGACAGGCTGCTGAACATTATTTACGCGGCGGTGGTCTATACGTCCCCTTATGTCCTGTACAACGGACTCGGGCTCGCCCTGTATATCCTGAAAAAACCCCGGACGATTACCTATACCTATACCGTCGGCGTGCTGATCCTGGCGGGGCTGTGGGTATACAAGAATGTCTTGAGCCCGGAAGAGGATGTGTCGTTCGGCTACAGCCTTTACGACACCCTGAACGACAACTTCGTCATCTCGGCCCTGGTGGCCGGGGGGTTTGCCATCATCGTGATTATGCAGGCCTATCTGGTGATGCCGGAGGATTACCACCAGCACTGACCCGGCGCGGGTTACCGGTGGTTAATTGGGGGAGGGCGCCTGTTGCTTGATCGGGGGGTGCTTGTACACCTGCATCAGCACCCCGATGACCACGATGGTGGTGAGGTAGAACAGGATCTGTATCCCCGAAGGGGCGGCCACATAGCCGACCAGCGTGTGCAGGATCTGACCCAGGAGGCTGGACTGGGGCAGCAGCCAGGAGGTGTTCCAGATCGCCAGCCCCAGTGACGGGAGGACGTTGGCCTGGACCAGGAACGCGGCGCCCTGGGAGGCCATGCCCGCGGCCAGCAGCAGGATCATCCAGGAGGTGACGGCGAACAGGTACTTGGTCGGGATGCGCAGCAGGCCCAGATACAACGCGGCGCCCAGAACGCCGCCGCCGGCCAGGCCAACCCCGGCGCCGCTCAGCATGGATACGGTCTGCGAGCCTTGGGCCGCGATGCCGTAGAGAAAGAGCACCAGCTCCGAGCCTTCACGCAGCACGGCGATGGCCACCACCAGTGCCAGGATGTGCAACGGAGTCTCGCCCGAGGCGACCTTCTGGCCCACTTGCTTCATATGCATGGCCAGTTCGCGGCCGTGGCGCTGCATCCAGATATTGTGCCAACCCAGCATGAGCACCGCCGCGAACAGGATCGTGGCATTGAACAGCTCCTGGCCCATGCCGGAGACGGCGTTGGCGAGGGTATCGGCGAAGGCCGCCGTGATGCCCGCCCCCAGCAGACCCAGCCCGGTCCCGATGCCGACCCACAGCCCCCGCCGGGCAACCCCCTTGGTGGCGGCCATGACGATGCTGATGATGAGGGAGGCCTCCAGGACTTCCCGAAACACGATGATGGCGGTCGGCAGCATATGGGCGGTGTCCCCTTGGGTAGCGGTCGGTTGATACACGGGTCCGGTCTTCACCCGGCATGTTCTAAATGATAATCATTCTCATTGTAATGTCAATAGCGGCGTATTCACAGGCCATTGGCAGGGGTATTGGGGTGGGTTACGCCCATTGCAAGGGGCGCCCGCAGGGCGCCGCCGCCCCGCGGCTAAGGGCGGACCCGCTCAGGCGCCGCGGACGGCGCCGTCCCAAAAAGAGAAATTGACCTCGGACACCGGCCGGTCTCCGAGGGTGACGGTCTCGATCACGCTGTCCATGCGCCCGTCCAACAGGGACAGGGTGGCGTCGGTGGGGTTGGGGATGAACACCAGCGGTGCCTCGGCGGGATCGGTCAGGAAGGCCAGCGGCCGTCGCCCGCAGTCGGCCCGGCCGACGGTGACCTCTTTCATGAGCGTCAGGTTGGGCAGGGCGGAGGTGTCGAAGACCATGACCACATGGGTCTTCAGCTGCTCGCGCTGCCGGCCCTTGCCGGTGGCCGCGGAGGTGACGTACAGCTTGGTCCCGTCGGCATTGAAGCGATAGGTGCTGGGATAAAAGTCGGGCAGGTCGAGGGTCCCCATGGTCTGTCCCGAGCCGGCATCAAGCACCGTCAGGCGCCCCAGCACGTGCTCGGGGTCGGATTTGCGGTCGGCCCCCTTGCCGATCAGGAAGCGCCCGTCCGGGCTGAGCAGCAGGTTGCTGCTTACCGGCAGGGGAAGGGTCTCGATGATCTTGTTGCTGACGGGCTCGATGACGTTGACGGTGCCGTAACCGTTGTTGAGGCTGTAGAGCATGCCGTAGTAGGGCGAGAAGACCTTGCCGTGGGGAAAGGCGTTGTTGGGCTCTTCGGCGGTGGCGTCCTTGTCGCGCTTGGGGTCGTGCAGGTTGATGGTCTCGAAGACCTTGAGGTAAGTGTCCCTGTCCTCGGGGTCGTTGCCGATGACCGAGAGGGTGCCGTCCAGCAGGTTGCTCACATAGGCGTTCACCGGCACCTCCGGTGCCTGGGGCGAGGGGCCGGTGAAGGTGGTGACATGGTGGCCGCGCCCGACGCAGAGGGTGGCGAGGAACTCGGCGGGTTGGCCGTCGTCGCCGGTATTGCGCACTACCGTCACCGACGAGCCCCGCGTCCCGCAATTGAGTTCGTCACAGCCCGTCTCCTCATCGCCGTCGTTCATGAACCACAGGCAGTCACCGGCCGGGTCGCGGTAGGCATAGGCGGGGACGGCGTCACCGGGCAGGGTATCGCTCACCCGGATGGCCTTGGAGAGGGGGTCCATGAGGATCGCGCCGCTGCCCGCCGTGCCGAGGAAGACCGGCGCATGCTCGGCACCGGTATCCGGGGCCGGGGGGACGGTCTCGACCCGGGTGGTGCCGTCCCTGTGCCTGACAATGGCGACGCGGCCTTGACCTTCAACCGCCATGTGGCAGACCAGCGTCCAGGGATCGGAAACATGTGCTTCAGACATGGAATACCCTCCGGTGCAACAAACTGTGATCGGCAGCCGGCCTTGCCTTGTCGGTCGAGACTACCAACCGTTCCGGGAAGGCACTTATATTATATAGTCTGCCACTATACCCGGTCGGGCAGGATTTCTCCATTCAGATGCCGGATGTCACGCAGCTGTAAATACTTTCGTAGTACCTCACCCCGACCCTCTTCCCGAGGGAGAGCGCCAAGGTGAGGGGGTAACAGCATGACACCCAATACGAATGGCATGGTGCCAAGTGCCCTGTCCCTTGACGCTGCGTGAGCGGCGCCGCCTCTTGATGGATTTTTCTGGACGTGACTCTTACTACGCTCGCCAAGGCGCCAAGAACGCCAAGGAAACAGAACGGGTTATTTCTTGGCGGCCTTGGCGCCTTGGCGAGAAAATGTTGCATTCTCGTCGCCACTCCCAATGACGCCCGGCCACGAAGGGGTCAAACTATCACTCCCTCTCTCCGCCGGGGAGAGGGGACCAATAGATCTTTTCAAACATCTGACATCCGACGTCCGGTTTCTGATGTCAGCTACGGTTCGTACCCCAGGTTCGGCGACAGCCACTTCTCCATGGTGGCCAGGTCCGCGTCCTTGCGCCGGGCGTAGTCTTCCACCTGATCGCGGTTGATCTTGCCCACGCCGAAGTACCGGGCGTCCGGGTGGGAGAAATACCAGCCGCTCACCGCCGCCGCGGGCATCATGGCGAAGCTCTCCGTGAGGGTGATGCCGGCGTTCTCGTCCGCCTCGATCAGTTCCCACAGCAGGGGCTTTTCGGTGTGGTCGGGGCATGCCGGGTAGCCGGGGGCCGGGCGGATGCCCTGGTACTTCTCGTCGATCAGCGCCGTGTTGTCCAGATCCTCCCCGGCGCCGTAGCCCCAGAACTCCCGGCGCACCTTGGCGTGCATCAGCTCGGCGAAGGCCTCTGCCATCCGGTCGGCCAGGGCCTTGACCATGATGGCGCTGTAGTCATCGTGCTGGGCCTGGAACTCAGCGGCCTTCTCCTCGACCCCGACCCCCGCGGTGACGGCAAAGGCGCCGATGTAGTCGGCGATGCCGGTGTCCTTGGGCGCCACGAAATCCGCCAGGCACTGGTTGGGGCGGCCCGGGGGCTTCTGGGTCTGCTGGCGCAGGTGGTGCAGGCGCTTGAGGACGGTGCTGCGCTGCTCGTCGGCATAGACCTCGATGTCGTCGTCGCCGACACTGTTGGCGGGGAACAGGCCGATCACCGCGTTGGCCGTGAGCCACTTTTCCTTGATGATGCGCTGCAGCATTTGCTGGGCGTCATCGAACAGCTTTTTGGCCTCGGTGCCCTTTTCCGCGTCGTCGCAGGATCTTGGGGTAACTGCCCTTCATCTGCCAGGCGTGGAAGAACGGCGTCCAGTCGATGTACCGGCTGATCTCCTCCAGGGAATAGTCGCTGAAGGTCTTGACGCCGACAAAGGCGGGGGCGGGGGGTGTATAGCCCTGCCACTCCACGGGGGTCTTGTTGGCGCGCGCCGCCTCGAGGGTGATCCATTTGGTCTTGGACTTCTTGCCCTTGTGCTGCTCGCGGACCGCCTCATACTCTTCGGCGATCTTGGCCACATAGTCGGCCTTGAGATCCCGGCTGATCAGGTTCTGCACCACGCCCACGGCGCGCGAGGCATCCTTCACCCACACGGTGGGCTGATGGTAGTTGGGCGCGATCTTGACCGCCGTGTGGACCCTGGAGGTGGTGGCACCGCCGATCAGCAGGGGCAGATCCAGGCCGGTGCGCTCCATCTCCTTGGCCACATGGGTCATCTCGTCCAGGGAGGGCGTGATCAGGCCCGACAGGCCGATGATGTCCACCTCCTCCTCGCGGGCCGTTTCCAGGATCTTGGCCGTGGGGACCATGACGCCCAGGTCGATGACGTCGAAGTTGTTGCACTGCAGCACCACGCCGACGATGTTCTTGCCGATGTCGTGGACGTCGCCCTTGACGGTGGCCATGAGGACCTTGCCCTTCTTCTGGTCACCGGCCTGCTTTTCCGCCTCGATGTAGGGGATGAGGTAGGCCACGGCCTGCTTCATGACCCGGGCGCTCTTGACCACCTGGGGCAGGAACATCTTGCCGTCGCCGAACAGGTCGCCCACCACGCTCATGCCGTCCATCAGCGGGCCTTCGATGACCTGCAGGGGGCGGTCGAAGGCCTGGCGGGCCTCCTCGGTGTCGTCTTCCACGTAATCGGCGATGCCCTTGACCAGGGCGTGTTCCAGGCGCTTGGCCACCGGCCACTCGCGCCACTCCAGGTTCTCCTCCTTGGCCACGCCGCCTTCGCCCTTGTATTGATCGGCGATGTCCAGCAGGCGCTCGGTGGCGTCTTCGCGGCGGTTGAGGACCACGTCCTCGACGCACTCGCGCAGCTCCGCGGGGATTTCCTCGTAGACCTCCAGCTGGCCGGCGTTGACGATGCCCATGTCCATGCCCGCGCGGATGGCGTGGTACAGGAATACCGCGTGGATGGCCTCGCGCACCTTGTTGTTGCCGCGGAACGAGAAGGACACGTTGGACACGCCGCCGGAGACCTTTGCGTAGGGCAGGGCCTGCTTGATCTCGCGCGGTGGCCTCGATGAAGTCCACGGCGTAGTTGTTGTGTTCCTCGATACCCGTGGCGATGGCGAAGATATTGGGGTCGAAGATGATGTCCTGGGGCGGGATGCCGGCCTTTTCGGTGAGCAAGCTCGTAGGAGCGGCGGCAGATCTCCACCTTGCGCGCCTTGGTGTCCGCCTGGCCCTGTTCGTCGAAGGCCATGACCACCACCGCCGCGCCGTAGCGGCTGACCAGCTTGGCCTGGTGCAGAAAGGCCTCTTCGCCTTCCTTGAGGCTGATGGAATTGACGATGCCCTTGCCCTGCACGCATTTGAGGCCCGCCTCGATGATCGGCCACTTGGACGAGTCGATCATCACCGGCACCTGGCAGATGTCCGGCTCCGAGGCCACCAGGTTCAGGAACGTGGTCATGGCCTGGACGCCGTCCAGCATGGCCTCGTCCATGTTGATGTCGATGATCTGGGCGCCGTTCTCCACCTGGTCCCGGGCCACATCCAGGGCGGTGTCGTATTCCTCGTTGAGGATGAGCTTCTTGAAGCGCGCCGAGCCGGTGATGTTGGTGCGCTCGCCGACGTTGACGAACAGCGTGTCCTCGCCGATGGTGAGGGGCTCCAGGCCGCTGAGGCGGCACTTGGGCTCGATGGCGGGGACCTCCCGGGGCGCGTGCCGGGTCACCGCCTCGGCGATGGCCTTGATATGGTCCGGGGTCGTGCCGCAGCAGCCGCCGACGATGTTCAGGAACCCCTGCTGGGCCCACTCGGCGATGTCCTCGGCCATGGCCTCGGGGGTCTCGTCGTACTCGCCGAACTCGTTGGGCAGCCCGGCGTTGGGGTGGGCGCTGACGTGGGTGTCCGCCACCCGGGACAGCTCCTCCACGTACTGGCGCAGCTCCTTGGCGCCCAGGGCGCAGTTGAGGCCGATGCTGACCGGGTTGGCATGGGCGAGGGAGTTCCAGAACGCCTCGGTGACCTGACCCGAGAGGGTGCGGCCGCTGGCATCGGTAATGGTGCCCGAGATCATGATGGGCAGGTCGACGCCCCGGTCCTCGAAGAACGACTTGATGGCGAAGATCGCCGCCTTGGCGTTGAGGGTATCGAAGATGGTCTCGATGAGCAGCACGTCCGCGCCGCCGTCCACCAGGCCTTTGGTGGCCTCGTAATAGGCCTCGGCCAGCTGGTCGAAGGAGGTGTTGCGAAAGCCCGGGTTGTTGACGTCCGGCGAGATGGAGCCGGTGCGGTTGGTGGGGCCCAGCACGCCGGCAACGAAGCGCGGCTTGTGGGGCTCCCTGGCGGTCACCGCGTCGGCGGCCTCGCGCGCCACCTTGGCCGCATCTCTATTCAGCTCATAGACCAGATCCTCCAGCTGATAATCGGCCTGGGCAATGGAGGTCGAGTTGAAGGTGTTGGTCTCGATAATGTCGGCACCGGCCTCCAGATAGGCCGTATGGATGTCGCGGATGATCTTCGGCTGGGTGATGGCCAGCAGATCATTGTTGCCCTTGAGGTCGCACGGGTGGTCAGCAAAGCGCTCGCCGCGATAATCCGGCTCCTCGAGCGTATAGCTCTGGATCATGGTGCCCATGGCGCCGTCGAGGACCAGGATGCGCTGTTTCAGGGCCTCGCGAAAGGATGTGGTCTTATCTTGAGTTGAAGTCATTGTATTCCGTTTTTTGCTTGTGTGAACTGTGTATGTACGCCTTGATGAATAAAGGCTGTCATGTTGAATTCGCGGATGGTCAGCCGGCGGTATCAGGCCCGGCGGCCAGGCTGTCTGCTGGCGAAGGCCGCGGCGCCGGTCATTGTGTCGCCGCTTCGATTGAGTGCCGGTGTCTCGGACCCGGTCCCGTGGCGGAGGATGTCCAATCAACATCTCCCTCGCGCCCACGGCCCACACGGCGGCCTGCGCGATCATCCACGACTCATGTGCAGCGAGAAGATCCGGTTATGTTAACAAGCTTGGGCGGGTGTTTAGAACCCTGAAAGCCAAAAAAAGCCGAAATCTAGTTGTTTTGTTGAGGTTTTTCAGGATATGCGCCGGCGCGCCGTCCCAATTGTCCGCGGGGCCCCTGCCGCGCCATGACGACATTGTTCAGAATCCGCCCGTCGCCCATGCCGCCCAGCACATACGCCGTGCCGCCGGCGACCGCTACGGCGGTGGCGCTCCTTTCCAGGGGCAGCGGCGCGTTGTACCGCCAGGGGCCCACGTGGCCGCCGGCCCCGATCCTGGCATATTCCACGCTGCGCAGGCGGTGGGTCTCGTTGTGGCCGCCCAGGATGTACAGGTAACCCCCCATGGCGAAGGCGGAGGCCACGAAGCGGGGGGTCTCCAGGGCGGTCTTCTCGATGGTCCAGGGGGTGAGGTGATCGCCCGGTGTCAGCGCCGTGCTCTCCACATCGCCGTAGTCCATCTTGACCGGGCTCTGCACGTGCCCGCCCAACAGGTAGATCCGATCCCGCCACCGGGCCGCGGAATGGATATAGCGCACCAGCACGGACTTTTGCTTTTCCTCGGTCCACGCCGTGATATGGCCGTCGGGGCCCACGTCGGCGCGCTCGGTGGAGCGCAGGAACATGCCGTTGTAGCCGCCGATGGCGAAGAGGTGGTTGTGGTAGACCACCACCTTTAGGCCGCGGCGGGGGCTGCTCATATAGGCGTCCTTGCGCCAGGGCCCGAGGCTGCCGTCGGCGTTGACCCTGGCCCGCTCCACCAGGGCGGTGGGGGTGTTGTCCGAGCCCAGCGGGCCGCTGCCGCCCCCCAGGGCGTACAGGTAGCCGTTCAAATAGGCCGCCGCCAGGTAGATACGCCCGGTGCCCAAGGCGGACGTGGGCCGCCATGGGCCCAGGGAGCCGTCAGGTCTGATCCCCGCGTATTCCACCGTCTTGGCATAGTGTCCGTTCGCGTCGACGCCGCCGATCACGTACAGGTATTGGCCGTTGGTGGCCGCCGCCAACGCCCGGCGCGCCGTGTGAAAGCTGCTGACGGATTGCCATCCCTCGGTCCACCGGCCGTTACGGGCGGCACTGCTGTAGTTGAGGCTCCAGACCAGGATGCCCCCGACGATCAGCGCCAGGGCGGCCAGGGCCACGACGGTGGTCCGCAGGCTGGGCGTGTTCGGGGCGTTCACGGGGTGTGTCCGCAACCCCGGGGGCGTGTCGCGGGGGCGGCCGGATTCATACTTGGCGAGGGGCGGGCGTTGGTAGTAAAGTCATAGGGCAATCGCGTGGAAGAGGTGTGTTGTGGCGAATGATAGCACGGAGTCGCTGGTTCACATCCCCATCGACTCCCACAGCCTGGAAGGAGACCTGGCCGTGCCCGAAGGGGCGCAGGGGATCGTTTTGTTCGCCCACGGCAGCGGCAGCAGCCGCCTCAGTCCGAGAAACCGGCAGGTGGCGCAGGTCTTGCGCGAAGCCGGCTTGGCGACGCTGCTGTTCGATCTGCTGACGGTCGAAGAGGACGCGGTCTACGAAAACCGCTTCGACATCGAACTGCTGACCGGGCGCCTGTTGGAGGCGACCCGCTGGATCACCTCCCAGGCCGAACTGCGGGAGCTGCAGCGGGGCTATTTCGGCGCCAGCACCGGGGCCGCCGCTGCACTGCGCGCGGCGGCGCGGCCGGAGGCGGAGGTCAAGGCCGTGGTGTCCCGGGGCGGCCGGCCGGACCTTGCCATGTCCCACCTGGGGCGGGTGACGGCGCCGACATTGCTCATCGTCGGTGAATACGACGATGTGGTGATCGAACTCAACCAACAGGCCTATGATGCCCTGGGCAGCGTGAGCAAAGAACTTACCATCGTGCCCGGCGCCACCCACCTCTTCGAGGAGCCCGGCACCCTGGAACAGGTCGCGCAGCACGCGCGGCAGTGGTTTTTGCGCTACTTGACCGCCGAGGGCGGTCACTGACCGTTCGGGGAGGCGCCGCCGAGCAGGGCGATCACCTGCTCATCGGTGACCTGGTCGAAGTCGGCGAAGAACTGACCCACCGCATAGAAGAATTCCGGGGTCTCCAGGCAGTGGACCTCGTCGGCTTCCTGTTCGATCTTGGTGATGGCCTCCGGCGCCGCCACGGCGATGGCGGCGATCAGCTTGGCGGGGTGCCTGGCACGGGTGGCGCGCAGCGCGGCGATCATGGTGGCGCCCGTGGCGATGCCGTCGTCCACCACGATTACCACCCGCCCCGCGGGGTCCAGGGGCGGGCGCACCGGCGTATAGCGTTTGCGCCGTGAGTGCAGGACCTTAAGCTGTGCCTCCTTTTCCCGCTCCAGGTAGTGTGAGTCGAGCCCCATGGACCTGGCTTCGGCATTGACATAGACCAGTCCGGTCTCATCCACCGATCCGAGGGCGAACTCGGGGTTGCCCGGGGCGCCGAGCTTGTGCACCAGGGTCACGTCCAACTCGCCCCCGAGGGTCTCGGCGATGATCTTGCCCATGGGCACCGCCCCGCGGGGGATCGCCAGCACCAACGGCGATTGGCCGCGGTATGCGCTCAATGCCCGGGCCAGCTTGCGGGCGGCGTCAGCCCTGTCTTTAAAGGCCATGGCTTTAGTTTTCCCGCTCATCCGTGCGGTCGGCGAGTGTCTGCAGGGCAGGGGAGATCCTCACCGGCGAGGGGCTCGGTTCCAATAGCCGGCGGGTCGCGAGGGGCAGGCGCGCGGACTGATCCGCCGCCAGCCGGCGGGATTCTTCCAGGGTGATGGCCGGGGCCAGGCGCCGGCCGCCCCGCATGACCGGGACGATCAGCGCGTCGCCGGCCTGCAGATCCCCTTCCACGGTCAGGATATCCTCTCGGATCAAGCCACCGTCGTCGTATTGGCGGTACACCTGCTTGCGCCCGGGCCAGGTGGCCTTGCCCTCGGAGCGCTTGCGCCGCGCCGTACCGGCGTATTCCTGCAGTTTATACGCGCAATCCAGGTAGGGCGCGTCGGCCGAGGTGTCCAGGTGGGTGCCGACGCCGAACCCGTCGATGGGCGCCTCGCCGGCGATGATTTCTTCCAACAGATATTCATTCAGGTTGCCGCTGGCGAAGATCTTGACATCGGCCAGGCCGCCCTCGTCCAGGATGCCTCTGACCCGCCGGGCGTGCTGCGCCAGGTCGCCGCTGTCGATGCGTACCGCCTTCACCGCGATGCCCTCCCGCGCCAGCCGCGGGGCCAGCTCGACCACCTTGCGGGCGCCGGCCTCGGTGTCGTAGGTGTCGATGAGCAGGGTGACATTGCCGGGTTGGGCCCGGGCGAAGGCCTCGAAGGCGCCCGTCTCATGGTCGTGGGCCTGGATGAACGAGTGGGCCATGGTCCCGTAGACGGGGATGCCGAAGACCGGGGCGGCCAGGGCGGTGGCGGTGCCGGCCAGACCGGCCAGGTAGCCGGCCCGCGCCGCGAGCAGACCGGCCTCGGCGCCATGGGCGCGGCGCAGGCCGAAGTCCACCAGGAGCTTGTCAGGGGCGACCAGCACGGCACGGGCCGCCTTGCTGGCGATGAGGGTCTGAAAGTGCAGCAGGTTGATCAGGCGGCTCTCCACCAGCTGGGCCTGGGGGAGGGGGGCGGTAATGCGGATGATCGGTTCATTGGCAAAGAAGACCGTGCCCTCGGGCATGGCGTGGACATCGCCGGTGAAACGCAACTGCGCCAGGTGATCCACGAATTCCCTGGAGAACATTCCGCAGTCATTGAGCCATTCAAGCTCCTCGGCACCGAAGTGCAGGCGCTCCAGGTACTCCAGTACCTGCTCCAGGCCCGCGGCGACGAGGAAGTTGCGGTTGTCGGGCAGGTCACGGACAAAGAACTCGAACACCGCCGTGTCCTCCATGCCCTGGCGGAAGTAACCCTGGAGCATGGTCAGTTGATAGAGATCCGTCAGCAGGGCGCTCTTGGCAGGATCGTACATGGCTCAGCGCGTTCCCGACAGGGGTGGGTGGATCATCGTAGGTGTCGGCCTCCTATCCCTGGTATATGGTGTGTTGTCCCGCCGGATGCCTTCTCGAATTTAGACATCGACGATGCATTGTGCGAGCCATCGGCCGGCCGGGTCTTTGTCCACGCGCAGTGCCGTATAGGTCGCGCCCTTGGGCTCGGCGGCGGGCTGATGCCTGGCGACGTCAATGGCCTCGCCCTTGGCCACCGCGTCCAGGCCCGCGTCATGGAGGCGGATGTGGAATTCCCTGAACAGCATCTTGCGGGTCGCCATTTCGTAGATCAGTGCATTGAGCCAGTCCACCAATAACAGGGTACGGTCGGCGTTGTCGCAATGAATCTCCACCGTGTCCCGGGGGGCGACAAGTTCGGGATCGGTCACCACGGCGGTCATCGCCACGGCCGCCTGGGCAAACGCCTCCTCCAGGGTGTCGCCGGTGCCGCGAATCCCGACATCGGCATCGTGGGGGAAGTGCTCCCACCCTGGATCAGCCCGCATTGGTTACCAATCTCCTGGCGCCCTGCGCGTGCATCATGGGCATGCATCGAGGCGGTTTGCATAGGTGTTCAAAGGGTCATGGGTTATCATGTAAACAATAAGTCATGAATTTGTAAACCAATATCGGTCAAAATGGGCTCGCAGAAGAAAGGGAAGACCGGACCGGGCGCAGGGCGGTCCAAGAAGAAGCGCATCGTCGGTGCCGTGGTCATGAAGCGCCGCGGGGCCCAGGCGCGGCTCAAGAACGCCCTTGCCTCCCAAGGCGAACGGGGACGCGGCGATGACCGTGACGCGGGCGAGGCCCCGGCGGTCCCGGACGGCGAACCAAAGGGATTGAAGAATCAGCTGTCGAGGATCAAGTCCAAGACCAAGGCCTTCGCCACGAAAATAACCAAATCAAGCGGCTCCAGGGGGGCGAGAAAGAAACGGTCGCGTTGACCTGTCTGTCCCACGCGCCGGGTCAGGGGGTCTGGTTTTCGGCGGAGGTTGGCAGGACTTTGAAGGCGGGGTCATCCGCCCGACCCATGGTGACGATGAGGCTATAGATAAACGCGGGAACGCCCATGGCCTTCTTGTCATTGACGACCACCAGCGGCGTGCCCTGAATCTTGTAGCGAAGCGCCTCGCGAATGTCCGACTGCAGGGTGTCTTCGGTCTGTTTGGATTGAACGCACTGCTTGAGCCGGGTTTGCGGCTGGGACGAGCGGCTTGTCATCTTCCACAGCCGTTCGTCGTTGAGTTCCCGTTGATGCTCGAACATGTCGTCGCGGATCTTGTTGACCTCCGGGGAGCCGCTCAGGCATATGAGCATCTTGGAGGCCAGGCAGCTGATCCCGCCCGCATCGCGTCGGATGAACGGATTGCACTCCCCGTCGAGGGGGAAGTAGTGGACCTCCCAGGACCACGACCCGGGCGGGGTGACCTGGCGAATCTGCTGCAGGGCCTCTTCCATGTGCTTGCAGTGGGGGCAGCGCAGGTCGACCCACTCCACCACATGGACCGGGGCGCTTGCCGTGCCGTAGACCAGGCGGTGGTTTTCCACCGGGTGGTCGATCTTGGGTTCCTCGCGATACTTGGCGAGGGACTGGCTGATCACCTGCTGGAGCTTGGGCGGCAGAGACAACAGGAACTGGGCCATGGGGTTTTTCTTCGGGTGGGCCCCACCCGATGCATTGTGCACGGCCGCCGTCAGTGATTCGACGTTGGCGTTGGCGAGGGGGGTGTGCTTGCCCGGGTATATCAGCAGGGCGAAGACGACCAGCAGCGGGGCTGCGGCGCGGAGCAGGGCCCGGCCCTGTGACGGGGCGCCCCCCCCGGGCTTATGGTAGCGGAAGGTATAATAGGCCGTGAGCAGTACCAGGGCATAAAAGGCGATACAGGTGAGGCAGTACATGCCCAGCGATACACTGTACAGCAGCAGGCCGGCTATCGCGGCCACGCCCGCCAGGGCGGTTATCCGCAGGGCCCGAATCAGCGCGGGCCGCTCGCCGTTTTGTTGTCCGTAAAGCAGCCGCCCGGATAGGAGTCCTACCACGGCGGCCCAGGCGATTCCCCAGCCGGGCAGGGGTACCCCGCTGGTGCGCTGCACGAATCTGGAAAACACGGAGTCCCATACCTGGCTGCAGTTCATGTGCGCCCCGATGCTGCAGAACGGAACCTCGCCGGCGGTGCGCCACCGGACCAGGTCAACCCATTGGTAGGCCCCGAGCAGGATGGCCGCTAAGCTCAGGATGAGGATGATCGCCGTGTGCAGCGATGCGGACTTGCTTTGTGCCTCGGTCATGACGGGTTGATTGGCTGTGGAGATCAAAATACTTTAACAGACTGTACAAAAAGTGGCCAATGTTTTGGGCCCGTCCCGGGCTTGGGGCCGGTTATCCTTTTGCGGCGAACGGCCGGTGTTGCCTCCCCAGTATAGAAACGGTATATACGGGTTAATGACGCTGGACGTCATGACCGCAGCACCCCGGACACGGGCCCGACATCCATTCAAGAGTCCACTGGGTTCCCCATGCCTTATCTGCTGGTTTTGTTGTTGTCCCTGGCCGCCGTTATTGCGCCGGCCCATGCGGACCAGGCCCCGGCCAATGACGGCCGGCGGGTCGCCGTCGAGCTGCATATCACGGGGCCCATCGGACCGGCCACCGGCGACTACATTGATCGAGGGTTCGAGGAGGCGGGGCACCGGGATGCGGCCATAATCATCATCGAGATGGATACCCCCGGGGGACTGGATACCGCCATGCGCGGCATCATTCAGAAGATCATCGCCTCGCCGGTGCCGGTGGTGACCTACGTGGCGCCGAGCGGCGCCCGCGCCGCGAGCGCCGGCACCTATATCCTGTACGCCAGCCACGTGGCCGCCATGGCGCCGGGGACTAACGTGGGGGCGGCCACCCCGGTGCAGATCGGCGGGCTGCCAGGCGGCGGGTCCGAGCCCCCCGACAAGGGCAAGCCGGGCGGCGCTGACAAAGGGCGACAGGGCGGCGCCGAGCAAGGCACCATGGAGCGCAAGATCACCAACGATGCCGTGGCCTATATCCGCAGTCTGGCCCAGATGCGCGGGCGCAACGCCGAGTGGGCCGAGCAGGCCGTGCGCGAGGCCGCCAGCCTGCCCGCCAAGGAGGCGCTGGACAAGGGCGTCATTGACCTGATGGCGGCGGATGTCCACGAGCTGTTGGACAAGCTGGACGGGCGCAAGGTGACCATCGCGAACCGCGAGCGGGTGCTGCACACCAAGGGTCTGGCCCTGATCCAGGTGCGGCCGGATTGGCGCACCAAGCTGCTGGGGGTGCTGACCGATCCCAATGTCGCCTATATCCTGATGCTCGTCGGCATCTACGGCCTCATTTACGAATTCATCAGCCCGGGGATGATCATTCCCGGCGTGGCCGGTCTGATCTGCCTGGTGCTGGCCCTGTTCGCCTTCCAGATCCTGCCCATCAATTACACGGGGCTGGGGCTCATCGCTGCTCGGCATCGCCTTCATGGTGGGCGAGGCCTTTGTGCCCAGTTTCGGCGCCCTGGGTATCGGCGGGGTCATCGCCTTTATCGTCGGTTCGATCATCCTCATGGATACCAGTGCGCCCGGGTTCGGCATTTCATGGTACGTGATCATGGCGTTTACCCTCGCCAGCGCAGGATTCTTTATTCTCGTGATCAGCCTGCTGGTCAAGTCGCGGCGGATGCGTGTGGTGACCGGCAAGGAAGAGCTCGTAGGCAGCGCCGGTGAGGTGTTGGATGATTTCGACACCTCCGGGCTGGTGAGGGTGCACAGTGAGATCTGGAGCGCCCGGACCGATGTTCCCCTGAAGAAGGGGCAGCGGGTTCGCGTCAAGGACAGAGAGGGGCTGGTGTTGGCGGTCGAGCCGGAGAATCAATCACAACCCAAGGAGAGCTGACATGGTTTCCACATATGCATTGCTTGTCCTCGTCGGTCTTGTTGCCGCCTTCCTGTTCAGCGCGATCCGGATTCTGCGCGAGTACGAGCGCGCCGTCATGTTCACCTTCGGCCGTTTCACGGGCGTCAAGGGACCGGGGCTCATCATCATGATCCCGGGTGTGCAGCAAATGGTGCGCGTGGACCTGCGCATGTATGTCCAGGACGTGCCGCTCCCAGGACGTGATCTCCAGGGACAACGTGTCGGTCAAGGTCAACGCGGTGCTCTACTTTCGCGTGATCGACGCGGAGAAGGCGATCATCCAGGTGGACAATTTCGTGATGGCCACGAGCCAGCTGGCCCAGACCACTCTGCGCTCGGTGCTGGGGCGCCACGAGCTGGACGACATGCTGGCCGCAAGGGATAAGCTCAATGCCGACATACAGGGCATCTTGGACAAGCAGACTGACGCCTGGGGGATCAAGGTCAGCAATGTGGAGATCAAGCATGTGGATATCGACGAGAGCATGATCCGCGCCATCGCCAAGCAGGCCGAGGCCGAGCGCGTGCGCCGCGCCAAGATCATTCACGCCGAGGGCGAGCGCCAGGCCGCAGCAAGCTGACCGAGGCCGCCGTGATCCTGTCCGAGCAGCCCCAGGCCCTGCAGCTGCGCTACCTGCAGACACTGGCGGACATCGCCGGGGACAACACCTCGACCATCGTCTTCCCTCTGCCCTTGGACATGTTCAAGCCCTTCTCGGATATGAAGGCGCAGCAGAACAAGACGTAGCGGCCAGCTGCGCGACGCGGGCGCAATCGGCTCGAGTCCGGCGTGAATCACTGCTGTGCGTATGTCCCCACGGTTCCGGTTCGTCGGCATACACGGGATGCAACAGGGACGCTTGCGGTGACGAGGTGAACGGGTCGCCCGCCGTGCATGTTGGGCTGATTCGCTGGTGTGACGTGCAGCCGATGGCGCATCTGCAAGGCGTTCTCCGGCCTTGCCCAGAGGCGATGAAGTCTTGGATTATCGCCAGGCCATAAGCAAATATCAAGCCTTGCCAAGCGCCGCCGGAAAGGACCGTCATATGGATTGACGACTTTGGAAAAGTAATAGATCATGTCATTGCATTCGACGGTAAAAGTTTTTCGGGCATTGCCGACATACTGGATAACAGCCGGCTCGGGAAAGGATTAGATAGAGTATAAACCGATAGATAACGGGTAAGTTGAGTAAAAGCTTTTGTGATGTAGTGCGCTATGAAATGGACAGATATCAATAAGCTGATGTGGGTCTTCGAGGCGAATTATGACCGCCTCTTGACGCTGGTGCCGCGGCTCGACGAACTCAACGGTGTGGTTACCACGTCGGTAAACGGTTTGATGGACCTGCATCTCGAGGTGCTCGATCGCAGCCGCTATACGACCACCATCAGCCTCACCCATTACCTGGATCACCAGGGCAAGTTGATCCCGAACCCCTATATGCGCATCAGGCTGTATCACGACGCCAAGGTCGCCGAGGTCCTGGCGTATCAGAACCAATCCCGCTTCAAGCACGAGTATCCCTATCCCAACCCCAAGATGCATCAGCGCCACGAAAAGCGCCAGCTGAATCTGTTTCTCGCGGAATGGTTGACCTACTGCATTGCCCGCGGTTATCGGTTTGATGCAGTGCCCTCCTTTACTGACGTCTGAATGGCGCAGGTCAGGGCGCTGAAGCGCTCCGCCCTCATTGACCGCCTTGCGCTTCGCCCTGGCGCAGAAGACCGGCGCCGGCTCCAGTATTGTTATGCATGCGTAAATCCGGCATTATGGCGGCGATTCAGCTTCGGGAAGCTCGGCGGGGGCTGCCGCTTGCATGGGCGGACGATCGCCCAAATAACGGGCCGGCCGTAAAAGACGTGAGAAGCATTGTGAAGCGGGTGGGTTAATGAGTTCGAGATTGATTGCGGTCGCCTTCGCCTTTATCAGCCTTTTTTCTTTCTACGCCCCCGAGGCCCTCGCCGAGCGGGTTCACTTGGCGCCGAGCATCGGCGTTCATATCGGGGCTGAATATTACTCGTGGGAGGAGTTCGATCAGTCGGGAAGCCGCCTGTTGCGTGAATCCGGGCCGCGGGAGATGCTGGCCTTCTCGTTCGGCAACCTCAACAGGCGAACCTCCGGGCTGGTGTTCCGCTGGAAGGGTCGTGGTTATTACGGGGATGTGAGCTATAACGGACAGACGCAGCCTGCACCCAGCGTGCCTGTGCGATCCGATACCGAATATTGGGGAGGTCAGACCGAGCTGACCGGCGGTTACCGGTTCAAGAACGTATTCAGTACCTATAGCCTTGACCTGCTTGCCTCCGGCGGCGTGAACGGGTGGCGAAGAACGATAGCCAATGCGCGCACAAGCACCGGGACATTCGTCAACGGCTCCACAGAGGATTACCGCGTCTTCTACTTCAAGGCGGGTGCCGGCCTGTTCCACGTGCGCGGCCACTGGCTCGACTATGTGCAAGCAGGCATGAAAAGGCCCATCGATACGCGGGAAGACGCCCATCTTAACGGCTTCGCAAGCAGCATCATCGTCAAGCCGCGCAGCCAAATGTCGTTTTACTTCAGCTGGGAGATCGATCATCTGGATCGACAACAGGAACGCACGTACGGCATCATGGTCTATTACGACAGCTTGCGATTCGCCCAGTCACCGTCGGTACAGTTCGGCGGGAGCGTGGCCTATCAACCGCAGAGCCACCAGGATACGTTCGGCGTGCAGCTGGGCTATTATTTCAATCCCTTTTGATATGGGGCTTGTGGTTACGTAATTACGCTGGGGGCGTCCCGGCCGCTGTGCTGCCGGACCTGGCCCAGGTCCAGGGCGGTCCGGATGAGCCCGGCGAGGGCGTCCTGGGCATCCCGCTGCTGCCTCTCGGGGTTGGCTTCGTAGTGTTCATGATAGATGCGCAGCGTGGCCCCTCCCGTCCCGGTGCCTGACAGGCGAAACACAATGCGGGCGCCGTCATCGAAGATGATGCGAATGCCCTGACCCGTGGTGACGGAGTGGTCGACGGGGTCCGTGTAGCTGAAGTCGTCGCACTGCGCGACCCGGTGCTCGCCGAAGCGCTCGCCCTTGAGTTTGCCGATTTGCCCATGGAGCCGGTCCATGATCGCCCGGGCCCCCGCCTGCTCGATGTCCTCATAGTCGTGGCGTGTATAGTAGTTGCGGCCGAACTTGGTCCAGTGGTCCCGCACGATGTCCGCGACGGACTGTTTGCGGGCGGCGATGATGTTGAGCCAGAACAGCACCGCCCACAGCCCGTCCTTCTCCCGGATGTGGTTGGAGCCGCTGCCGAAGCTCTCTTCCCCGCAGAGGGTGACCTTGCCGGCGTCCAGCAGATTGCCGAAGAATTTCCACCCGGTGGGCGTCTCGAAGCAGGGAATCCCCAGCCGCTCCGCCACCCGGTCCACGGCCATGCTGGTAGGCATGGACCGGGCGACGCCCACCGGTCCCTTGCTGTACCCCGGTGTCAGGGCGGCATTGGCCGTGAGCACCGCCAGGCTGTCGCTGGGCGTGACGAAGAACCGCCGGCCCAGGATCATGTTGCGGTCGCCGTCGCCGTCCGAGGCGGCGCCGAGGTCGGGGCCGTGCTGGGCGTTCATGGTCTGCACCAGTTCGGCGGCGTACACCAGGTTGGGGTCGGGGTGGCCGCCCCCGAAGTCGGGCAGGGGCGTGCCGTTGATGACGGTGCCCGGGGGGGCCCCGAGGCGCTGCTCGAAAATGGCGTGGGCGTAGGGGCCGGTCACCGCATGCATGGCATCGAAACGCATGTCAAAGAGGCCCGAATCGAACAGCGCCCTGATGCGATTGAAGTCGAACAGCTGCTCCATCAACTGGGCGTAGTCCTCCACGGGGTCGATCACCTCGATCAGTGTTTCGCCCAGGAGGAAGTCACCGGTCTTGTCCAGGTCGATATCCGGCGCATCGATGATGAGATAGCGCTCAATCTCCCGGGAGCGGTCAAAGATGGCCTGGGTAATCTTCTCCGGCGCCGGACCGCCGTTGTCGGCGTTGTACTTGACCCCGAAGTCGCCGTGCTCGCCCGCTGGATTGTGGCTCGCCGACAGGATGATGCCCCCATGCGCCTGGACCTTTCTGATCAGGCAGGAGGCGGCCGGCGTCGACAGGATGCCGCCCCGGCCGATTTTCAGGCGCCTGACGCCATTGGCGACGGCCATCTTGATAATCGTCTGGATGGCCTGACGGTTGAAGAATCGCCCGTCGCCGCCCAGGATCATGGTGCCGCCCTTCAGCCCCGGTTGAGTGTCGAATATGGACTGGATGAAGTTTTCGAGATAACGGGGCTGCTGAAAGACCGTGACCTTCTTGCGAAGCCCCGAGGTGCCGGGCTTCTGGTCGGAGAAGGGCGATGTGGGCGTGGTAATGACCTTCATGGCGGTTTACCTTTATTACCTTTGCAGGACAGAGACCTGCCGTTGAGGGGTGGGCCCCGTATGACGGGGGTTGATCCGCGGTATTCATCCTGCCATGCTGCGGGGCCCATGCCTGGATGGCCCAGCATATCAAAAATCAACCGGTGGTAGAATTTCGACGGCGGTCCCGTCGGTGCCCGGGTTTGCACTTTTTGACCCAATCGGATAAAAATTTAGGGCCTGCGGCATAGACCCTGTAGACATTGACCAGCGAGCGGGAACGGAGAAATATGAGCGCGGAAGTGAATTCACACAAAGAGACCCTGGAGTTTCAGGCCGAGGTGCGTCAACTGCTGAACCTGGTCATAAACTCTCTTTATTCCAACAAGGAGATATTCCTGCGCGAGCTCGTCTCCAATGCCTCGGATGCATGCGACAAGCTGCGCTTCGAGGCTTTGACCGATGATGCCCTGTACGAAGGTGACAGCGAGCTCAAGATCCGGGTGAGCTATGACAAGGAGCAGCGCACCGTCACGGTCAGTGACAACGGCGTGGGCATGGGCCGCCAGGAGGTCACCGAAAATATCGGCACCATCGCCAAGTCGGGGACGAAGCAGTTCATGGAGGCCTTGACCGGCGATCAGGCCAAGGATGCGAAGCTGATCGGGCAGTTCGGCGTGGGTTTCTATTCGGCCTTCGTCGTGGCCGACAGGGTGACCGTCCTGACCCGCCGCGCCGGCCTCGGGGCCGAGCACGGCGTAAAGTGGGAGTCGAGCGGCGAAGGAGCCTATGAAATAGAGACGATTGAGCGCCCGCAGCGCGGCACGGATATCGTACTGCACCTGCGCGAAGGGGAGGACGAATTCCTGGACGGGCACCGGCTGCGCGCCATCCTGCGCAAGTACTCGGACCACATATCCCTGCCCATTGAGATGGTGTCCGAGGAAGAGGACAAGAAGGGGCAGTACGAGGTGGTCAATCGCGCCTCCGCCCTGTGGGCGAGGCCGAAAAGCGAGATCGACGGGCAGGAGTACAACGAGTTCTACAAGCACATCGCCCACGATTTCGAGGATCCCGCGGCCCATATCCACAACCATGTGGAGGGACGCCAGTCCTATACCACGCTGTTTTATATCCCGGCGCGGGCGCCCTTCGACCTGTGGGACCGGGAGCAGCACCGCGGCATCAAGCTGTATGTAAGGCGCGTGTTTATCATCGAGGACACGGAACACTTCCTGCCCCGTTATCTGCGTTTTATCCGCGGAGTGGTGGATTCCGACGACATGCCGCTGAATGTCTCCCGCGAGTTCCTCCAGCACAACAAGATGGTCGATACCATTCGCTCCGGCTCGGTCAAGAAGATCCTCGGAGTCCTGGAGCAGATGGCCGAGGGGGACAATGACAAGTACGCCACAGTTTGGCGGGAGTTCGGGCGTGTCCTGAAAGAAGGCGTCATAGAGGACGGCGCCAACCGCGAACGCATCGCCAAGCTGTTGCGTTTCGCCTCCACCCATACCGACGAGCCGGCACAGGATGTTTCGCTGCAGGACTATATCGCGCGGATGAAGCCGGGTCAGGACAAGATTTACTACATCACGGCCGAGAGCTTCGCCTCGGCTCAGCACAGTCCCCATCTGGAGGTTATGCGCAACAAGGGGATCGAGGTCCTGCTCATGTACGACCCGGTGGACGAATGGCTGACTGCCCATCTGACCGAGTTCGACGGCAAGCCGCTGCACTCGGTGGCCAAGGGGGACCTGGACCTGGGCAAGCTCGACGATACCGAGGACAAGCAGGAGGCCGAGCAGACGGCGGACGAATTCAAGTCCCTGGTCGGCCGGATGAAGGAGGCCCTGGGGGACCGGGTGCAGGACGTGCGGGTCAGTCACCGCCTGACCAAATCGCCCTCCTGCCTGGTGGTCTCCGAGCACGACATGGCGGTCAATATGCAAAAGCTGCTCAAGGCGGCCGGGCACGATATTCCCCGCATGCAGCCCATTCTGGAGATCAACCCCGGCCATCCGCTGGTCAAACGGCTGAAGGAAGGCGGGGAAGATCAGCCCTTCGAGGACTGGGCCCTGCTGCTCTATGAGCAGTCCCTGCTGAGCGAAGGCGGCCAGTTGGAGGACCCGGCCATGTTCGTCCAGCGAATGAATAACCTGTTCGTCGGCGTCACCGGCGGCAATGAGCAAGGCCGAATCATCCTCGGCTGAGGCGCAGTTACCCCCAGCCCCACCCTCTTCTGCAATTCCTCCCCCCTCTTTGAAGGGGGGAGCATTCATCTTGCCCCCCTTCCCCTTAAAGAAATCAAAGTATCGCTCGATAAGAATATTGGAAAATGGCGGTCGGCGTCCGTGTCTGGACGTATCAGGCGGCTGAACAATATCTCGCTGTGCAAGAGGGATTCCCACACCCGGGCACGGTGAATGATCACCGTCCCAGAACCAATTTGTTACCACGAATCAATGAGGTAGATATATGAAAGGAAAAACGCTAGCGATTGCCCTGGCCGCGCTGGGCCTCAGTGCCTGCGGCGGCGGCACCAGCACCAGCTCCAGCAGCGGGGGCACCGGAACCACGGGCGCGGTTGTCGGGCTGAAGATACCCAGCAATGTCAGCGTCGTTACGGCAAAGGGCTCGTCGGCCACCGCTGGCGGGGTGATGCTGACCAATGCTAGCGGGCAAAGTGCCATGGGCCTGGTGCAGCTGTCGACCTTTCCGACGGATGCGCAGATCAGCACCGACCCGACGAATACCTACGTCTGGGACGATTCCATGCAGAGCCTGCAGGTGGTCAACCAGATCCTCTGCTACGTCAGCCAGACCAGCGCGGACCAGATGGTCAACAAGGGTGCCTATACGGCCCTGGTGAACGAGAAGAAGTGTGAGCAGGGGCAGAACCAGAGCAGCTCCGCATCCACCGGTCAATCGAGCGCCACCCAGGCCGTTCAGTACAACAAGTGGACGGTCGAGGCGACCCGCAAGGACAATAATTCTCCGGAGACCGTCAAGGTGTGGGTGCCCGGCAAGGCCAATGCGACGGATCCTCAGGACGCCCAGACCATCATGGCCGAAATTACCGTTACCGCGGGTCAGAGCGGGACCAATCCGTTCGGGAAGTTCAGCATGAACTTCAAGGGCGTGGTCGATGCCAGCCTGATGGGAGGGACCGCCGGGCAGGAGATGACGCTCATGAAGGGCTCCCTGAAGACGGTGGACAACAGCTCCAACCTGCCGCAATTCCAGTTTATCGAACTGGACGGTCAGGCGCTGGATTCATCCATCACCAGCTTCACACGCAAGGATGCCGTCAATGTGATCCTCGACGACTCCACCGGGAGCACCGGGCGCGGCAAGGCCGCATTCACGGACGGTCATGACGACGGCAGCGGCAACCTGCAGATTCACAAGGGGTCCTTCGTCGTGGACTTCAGCCCCAACTACTTCCTGCGCGGAAAGGATGCTAACGACGACGGGATTGTTGATGCCAGCGAAGAGCTATGCAGCTCCCGCAGCAACTTCGATACCCAAGTGTGGAACTATAACCTCTATTTCAAGAGCGACGGGACATTCAACGGCAAGGCCGTGACCGCCGGTGAGCGCGTTGCGCTGAACTCGGGTTTCCCGTTTGTCTACACCGATGCCAACGGCAAAAAGCTCAACGGCCAGGTGGGTTACTGGGGCATGTGGCTCGAGAACGACGGTACGGTCCCGGACGGTGCCACCATCACCAAGGTCAGCTACAACGACCCGAGCGTGAACGAGTCCGATACCGTGCACGTGTCGCCGGGGCGGCTGATGCGCCGCTCCTCCCATACCGGCTCGCTTACCGATTTCCAGGGCCAGGAGTTCCAATTCAACGGAATGCTGCCTAACTCAACCAGTTCCGGTCAGTACATCGTGAAGGTGGGTGACGGGACGACGCTGGACGATCAGGGCCATGTGATGCCTGCCAACGATTTCGTCGTGACCCAGAGCTTTACCTGGGGCAGCAACGGGATGGTCAAGACCGACGTCAGCGACGTGGATGTTACACCGACTAGGTCGGGCGACAGCCTGAACCTGTATTCGGACGCCCTGGGCGGCCAGGTGAACTTCGTCTATGACTCCAATGTGACCGCCGCGAACCGGCAGATCACCTATTACACCCAGGACACGGTCTACCCGGGCGACACCGGCCTGTTCGCAAACGGCGCCGCGAGCGCTACTCTGTATTGCTATGAGCAGTGTCTCAAGGGAGGGCTGACCGCGTCGGATGTGAGCAGTGCCACTTCGGATCAGGACCTGTTCTACACCTCGTCCGGCAATACGCCCTATCAGTACACGGCGACGGTGGTCAACGGCAATCTCGTCGTGAAGGACCAGAATGGCAAGGTGGTGAGCGCCAATGGCCTTGATCTGTCCGGCCTGGGCCATGACTGGGGAATCGATACCGGCGAGATGGTGCTGGATAACAGCGCCATCACCAATCCCTGGGATGTCTACGGTCAGCCCGTAACCTATCACTGGGAGACCGGTTCCAACGACTATAACCACACGGTAACCGTCACTGACGCCAGCGGCAACACGGTCACGTTCGACCAGCCTCTGTCCTTCACCTATATCCACCTGACCGCCAACGACGCCAACGGCAGCAGCGCCTACAACGGTCAGACCTTCGTGCTGCAGTACGGCGGCCCCGGTCAGCTGTGGGGCTTCCCCTCTACCGAGGACGCGAGCGGGCGGTGGCAACCCTCCGTCAGCCTGGCTGACGGCACTGAGCTGACCGACGCTCAGGGCAACGTGTTCGTGGTGAAGGAGATGGAGCGCGAGCAGCACATGAAGAACGCCGTCAACGGCGTGGCCGACTGCACCGGGGACGGTCTGGCGGCCAACGGCACGCTCGATAACAGCGGTACGCCGGCCAATGACCCGACGAAGCTGGCACTGCCGTCCAGCAGCGATATCGGCACGGTGAGCTTCACCTTGGCGGATCGGCCCGACGTGACCGGCGCCCCTGCGGTCATCGAAGGCGAGGTCCAATAACCGAGCACCCAGACAGAGGAAGTTGTTATGGCCCCGCCCGGATTCCGGGCGGGGCTTTTTTTTATTGGGCTGCGCCCTTCCCGGGGCAGGGCGCGGCCGTTAAACTGTGTTCATGACCAGGCCCGAAACGCCGCTGCTTACTGTCGATATCATCATCACCCTGAGCGACCGCCCGCAGCGGCCGTTGGTGCTGATCGAACGCCGCCACCCGCCGTACGGCTGGGCCCTGCCCGGGGGGTTCGTGGACGTGGGCGAGACCCTCGAGCAGGCGGCCCGGCGCGAGGCGCGGGAAGAGACCTCCCTGGCGGTGGTCCTGCAGTCCCTGCTGGGCTGTTACTCGGATCCCGGCCGTGACCCTCGGGGGCATACGGTCAGCGCCGTATACGTGGCCCGGGCCCGGGGTGAACCCCGCGCCCGGGACGATGCCAAGGATCTGGCGACCTTCGCCCTGGATGCCCTGCCCGAGGGCCTGGCCTTTGACCATGCCCTGATCCTGGATGATTATCGGCGTTTCCTGGCGACGGGGGAGGCGGCGCCCCTGAGGGGCTGAGGTGACCTCGGGGGGCGACGCCGGGGGCAGCGCACGGGCGGACAAGTTCGATCAACGAGACGGATACGTACGTGAACAAGAAAAGTGAAACGGTTCCTTCGGAGCGCTCGGAAGACGCGCCCCTCGGTGTACTGCTGACTAATCTCGGCACCCCCGATGCACCCACCAAGCCAGCCCTGCGTCGGTATCTCAGGCAATTCCTGTGGGACCCCCGTGTCGTGGAGTTGCCGCGCTGGGTCTGGTGGCCGATTCTCCATGGGGTGGTGCTGCGGCTGCGCCCGTCCCGCTCGGCCCACGCCTACAACCGCATCTGGACTAACGAGGGTTCGCCCCTGCTGGTCAACAGCCGCCGCCAGCAGGCGGCCCTGGCGGCCGAGCTGCGTCACAGGACGGACAAGCCCGTGGAGGTGGAACTCGGCATGCGTTACGGCAATCCCTCGATCCCCGATGCCTTGGCGTCGCTTCAGGAAAAGGGGGTCGACCGCCTCCTGGTGCTGCCCCTGTACCCGCAATACTCCGCCGCCACCACCGCGTCAACGTTCGATATGATCGCCCGGACCCTCGGGGCGTGGCGATATATCCCCCAGTTCCAGATGGTGAATCACTACTACGATCACCCAGGCTACATCCGGGCCGTGGCCAACAGCATCAGCGAGCACTGGGACCGCAGCGGGCGCGCCGACCGGCTGCTGTTCTCCTTTCACGGCATGCCCAAACGCAGCATGGAGGCGGGCGACCCCTATTACCACGAATGCCGGCGCAGCGCCGAGCTGATCGCCAGGGCCCTGGAGCTGAACGAGGGGCAATGGTATGTGGCGTTCCAGTCCCGCTTCGGCTTCGCCGAGTGGCTGCGTCCCTATACCATCGATACACTGAAGGAGTGGGGCGGCGCGGGGGTCAAGAGCGTGGATGTGGCCTGCCCCGGCTTCTCGTCCGACTGCCTGGAGACCCTGGAGGAGATCGCCATGCTCAACCGCGAGGCGTTCCTGTCCGCCGGCGGTGAGGCCTACCACTACATTCCCGCCCTGAACGACCGGGCCGATCACATCCGGGCGCTGGCGGACCTGCTGATGGACAATCTGCGGGGCTGGGTCGAAGAGGCGGGCCGCGCCCACGGGACCCGTGGTCACGGATCGCGCTCAGCCGCAACGCGCGCGGCACCCTAAGGCGCGCACGAATGGGGGTTCGCGGCGAGTTGAAAACTGCTTTTTAGGCCCTCGCCAAGGCGCCAAGAACGCCAAGGGAACAGAACAGTTGATTTCTCGGCGTCCTTGGCGCCTTGGCGAGAGAACACAGCCCGCTAGATCAGGGGTTTTCCACCATACCCTGCAGGGTCAGCGCGTTGTGCACCGCATAGCCCGCCTCGTCGTTGTCGAAGAAGATATAGACGTTTTTACCCTCGCCAAGGCGCCAAGAAGGCCAAGGGAACAGAACAGTTGATTTCTCGGCGTCCTTGGCGCCTTGGCGAGAGAACACAGCCCGCTAGATCAGGGGTTTTCCACCATACCCTGCAGGGTCAGGGCGTCGTGCACCGCATAGCCCGCCTCGTCGTTGTCGAAGAAGATATAGACGTCTTTGCCCTCACGGGCCCATTCCCCCGCCTTGCGCGCCCAGCTGCGCAGGGTGTTGCCGTGGTATTTCCCGCTGTAGGCGCCGCCCGGGCCGTGCAGGCGGATGTAGACGAAATCGCCCGCGGTGATGACCGGCGAGAGAAAGCCGTCCAGGTCGTAGACGCAAAAGGCCATATCGTGGGCCCGCAGCAGGTCGTAGACCCCCCGGCAATGCCACGAGTGGTCGCGAAACTCAAAGGTGTAGCGCCGGTCGCCGGGCAGCCGCTCGACAAAATCGGCCAAGCGCTGAAGGTTGCAGTGCCAATGGGGCGGCAGCTGAAACAGTACCGGCCCGAGCTTGGGGGCCAGTGGCCCGATGCTGTCCAGGAAAGTGCCCACGGCGTCCGCGCAGTCCTTGAGTTTCTTGCGGTGGGTGATGACCCGCCACGCCTTGATTGCGAAGAGAAAATCCGCCGGCGTGTCCTCGACCCATCGGGTCAGGGCGGCCGGCTGGGGCAGGCGGTAAAAGCTGTTGTTGATCTCAGTACAGTGCAGGCGCTCGGCGTAATAGCTCAGCCAGCGGCCCGTGTCGAGCTCCCGGGGGTAGAATACGCCGCGCCAGTGGGCGTAGTGCCAACCCGATGTGCCGATATGAATCTGCGCCGGGCCGGTCTCCATGGGTCTTCCTATGTGAGCGCAAGCGTCTTCAGCTCAAAGCCGCTGTCGGTCCATTCCAGCATGCTGCCCTGATCGTACCAGTCGCCGAGGACAATCCGCTGTGCAGGCCGCCCTTGCAGGTTGAAGTCATGGATGGCCGGCCGGTGGGTGTGACCGTGCACCAGGTAGCGCACCTGATGGCCCGCCATGGCCTCTTCCACGGCGGGTTGCGCCACATCCATGATCTCCATGGCCTTCTCGCTGGTCCGTTTGATGCTTTCGCCGCGGTAAAATTTCGCGATCTCGATGCGCTTTTCCAGGGGCTGACCGAGAAAGACCTGCTGCCACTGGGGATCGCGGACCTGGCGGCGGAATTGCTGGTAGTCCGTATCGCCGGTGCACAGGGTATCGCCGTGCATCAGGAGCACGGGCTCGTCGCCGATCTCGATGACGGTGGGATCGGGCAGGATGCGGCAGCCCGTCGCCTGCTCGAATCGGGCACCGATCAGAAAGTCGCGGTTGCCGTGCATGAAGTACATGGGCAGTCCCGCGGCGCCGGCGCGGCGCAGGGCCTCCAGCACGTCCAGATAGGCGGGCAGGGGCGCATCGTCACCGATCCAGAACTCGAACAGGTCGCCGAGGATGTACAGGGCCGATGCGCGTTCCGGCAGGTCCCTGAGGAATCCCTTGAAGGCCTCGATAGCCTCGGGCCGGTCGCCGTGCAGATGCAGGTCGGAGATGAACACGACGTTCATGGGCCGATGTCCCGGTGCAGCTTGGATGGCCGGCGGATATGGTTCCTGAAGCCTGCTATTTGCCGCCGGGTGTCTTTTCGATCGTCACCTTGTTGATGACCACTGTTTGGTGGGGTACGTCTTTGCGAAACGGACCGCCTGCACCCGTGGGCAGTTGGGCGATCTTGTCCACGACGTCCATGCCCTTGACCACTTTGCCGAACACCGCGTAGCCCCACCCGCGCACAGTGGGGGCCTGAAAGTCGAGGAAGTCGTTGTCCACCAGGTTGATGAAGAACTGGGCCGTTGCCGAATTGGGGTCACGGGTGCGCGCCATGGCGATGGTGCCGCGCAGGTTGTCGAGCCCGTTGTCGGCCTCGTTCTTGATGGGCGCCCGCGTCTGTTTTTCCTGGAAGTCCTTGGTATAGCCGCCGCCTTGAATCATGAAGCGGGGGATGACGCGGTGGAAGATGGTGCCGTCATAGAAATTGTCCTGCGCGTACTTGACGAAGTTGTCGACCGTCTTGGGGGCCTTCTTGGCATCCAGCTCCACGACGATCTCGCCCATGTTGGTCATGATATGGGCCCGGGGGTGAGGGCCGAGGTCCGCCGCGCCCGCCCAGGGCTGCATGACCGTGAATGACAGGATGGCGAATAACAGGTGCGATAGTTTCATGGATTATTTACGCTCGGGTTGCTTGTCATAGTGGGTGCGGGCCCCGCGGCTGATCGTGCCGTGCGCCGTGACGCCGGCCGGGGAGCGGGGCATGGGCCGGTCTCATCGTATGGCGTATGTGATATCCGGGTCCGATTGACTGGGGTATCATGATAAGGATTTTTCACCGCCGGGGCAAAGCCTGTGGCAAAATTGCAGCAGTGACACGGGGGCGCCCCGCTTTGTCACCCGACCAGCGAATCCGATATTATGCCCGCGATGGAGACCACGATCACCAAGACCCGCTTTGCGCCCAGCCCCACGGGGATGCTGCACCTGGGCAGCACACGTACCGCGCTGTTCAATTGGCTGCTGGCCGCCCAGCGGGAAGGGGTCTTTGTGCTGCGCATAGAAGACACGGACCCGGACCGCAGCACCGCCGACTACGCCGAGGCCCTGCAGGAGGATCTGCGCTGGCTGGGGCTCGACTGGCAGGAGGGGCCCGGCATCTTCGGCCTGCACGAAGCCTACCAGCAGTCCCAGCGCGGCGGGATCTACCGCAACTACTTCGATCTGCTCGAACAGCAGGGCCTTGCCTATCACTGCTTTTGCAGCGAGCAGGACCTGCAGGTGATGCGCAAGACCCAGCTGGCAGCGGGGAAGGCGCCCCGATATCCGGGGGTCTGCGCCAACCTCAGCCGCGATGAAGTGGTGGCGCGTCTCAATGCCGGGCACAAGCCCACCCTGCGCTTTCGGGTGCCGGCCGGCGAGACCGTCGAGTTCGACGACCTGGTGCGCGGCATCCTGCGCTTCGCCACCGACGATATCGGGGATTTCATCATTCGCCGGGCCGACGGGACGCCGGCCTTCTTTTTCTGCAACGGCGTGGACGATTCCCTCATGGGCGTGACCCACGTGCTGCGCGGCGAGGACCACTTGACCAATACGCCGCGCCAGCTCCTTCTATTGAAGGCCCTCGGCCTGCGGGCGCCGAGCTACGGCCATATCTCCATGATCGTGGGGGCCGACGGGGCGCCCCTGTCCAAGCGCCACGGCAGCCTCAGCGTCAGGGAGCTGGCCCTGCGGGGGTATCTGCCCGGGGCGTTGAACAACTACCTGGCCCGCCTCGGTCACTATTATGAGCAGAACCAGTACATGGACCTGTCCTCCCTGGGCGAATGCTTCAGCCTCGAGTCCCTGGGCCGCGCCCCCGCGCGCTACGACGACGAACAGCTCCTGCACTGGCAGCGCGAGGCGGTCAATCAGGCCACCGACGAGGCCCTGTGGGCATGGATGGGAGATGAGGTCCAAGGGATCGTGCCCGCCGGGCAGCAGGCCGAGTTCATCCACGCGGTGCGGGCCAACGTGACCTTCCCCGCGGACGCCCGGCGCTGGGCGCATATCCTGTTCAGTGACGAGCTTGAGTTCACCCGGGAGGCCGAGGCGGTCGTGCAGGATGCGGGCGGCGGCTTTTTCTCCCACGCCCTGGCGGCCTACAACGAGGGCGGCGGCGAGTACGGTCAGCTGGTGGATGGCATCAAGCAAGCCGCGGGCGTCAAGGGAAAGAAGCTGTTCCTACCCCTGCGGGTGGCCCTGTCCGGGCAGACCGACGGGCCGGAGCTGAAGCATATCGTGGCGCTGTTGCCCGCCGCGCGTATCCGCGGGCGCCTGGACCGGGCCGCACGGGTGGCGGCGGGACAGGCGCAAGGGACCTGAGCCGACGATCGTTCCCGCCGCAACCGATCCCCATGCTGAAGATTCATAACAGCCTGACACGCGCCAAGGCGCCGTTCGAGCCCATCGATCCGGCCAACGTGCGCCTCTACGTGTGCGGGATGACGGTCTACGACCTGTGCCACCTGGGCCATGCCCGGGTCATGGTGGTGTTCGACGTGGTCTACCGTTACCTGCGCCGGCTCTACGGCGCCGGGCACGTGACCTACGTGCGCAACATCACGGATATCGATGACAAGATCATCAACCGCGCCCGGGAGAACCACGAGGACTACGCCCGTCTGACCCATCGCTTCATCGACGCCATGCACGAGGACGCGGCCGCCCTGGGGGTCCTGCCCCCCGACGAGGAGCCCCGGGCCACGGGCCACATCGAGGCCATGGTGGCCATGATCGGCACCCTGGTGGACAAGGGCTATGCCTATGTGGCCGCCGACGGCGACGTGTACTACGACGTGAGCCGCTTCGAGGCCTACGGGCGGTTGTCGGGCAAGCGCCTGGAGGACCTGCGCGCCGGCGCCCGGGTGGAGGTGGACGAGGACAAGCGCGATCCCCTGGACTTCGTCCTGTGGAAGGCGGCAAAGCCCGGCGAGCCCCATTGGGATTCCCCCTGGGGGCCGGGCCGCCCCGGCTGGCACATCGAGTGCTCCGCCATGTCCGTGGGCTGCCTGGGCGATCACTTCGACATCCACGGCGGCGGCATGGACCTGATGTTTCCCCATCACGAGAACGAGATCGCCCAGTCCGAGGCGGCCACCGACCACACCTTCGTCAACGTGTGGATGCACAACGGGTTCGTGCGGGTGGACGAGGAGAAGATGTCCAAGTCCCTGGGCAACTTCTTCACCGTGCGCGAGCTGCTGGAGCGCTACAAGCCGGAGGTGCTGCGCTTTTTCATCATCAACAGCCATTACCGCAGTCCCTTGAACTACACCGACGAGAACGTCGATGAGGCCAGGGCCAAGCTCGACCGGCTTTACACGGCCCTGCGGGGCGTGGAGCCGTCCGGGACCGTTGACGACGAGCAGCGACTATGCCCGGCGCTTCTTCGCCGCCATGGACGACGACTTCAACACGCCGGACGCCCTGGCGGTGCTGTTCGAGCTGGCGCGGGAGCTGAACCGGGCGAAGGAGGCGGGGGATGAAGCGGCAGCCGCGGCGCTTGCGGGCGAGTTAGGAAATCTTGGGCGAAGTGCTTGGGCTTCTGCAGAACGACCCGGAAGAATACTTTCGGCGGGTCGTGACCATAGATCCCGATCACGGGAGAACTCGCGGCTATGAGGCCAATGCACCTGGCGTCGGTTGCTGCGCCCGCAGATTAACCAGAAGAGATCGACGATTTGATTGCCAAGCGGGAAGCAGGCCCGCAAGGAAAAGAACTGGGCCGAGGCCGACCGCATCCGCGACGAGCTCAAGGCCCAGGGCATCGTTCTGGAGGACAGCGCCAAGGGCACCACCTGGCGCCGGGAGTAGCACCCTCTCTATCCACCCTCATGACACTGGCGAGAGGGGGGAACTGTCCCTTCTCCCTTCGGGAGAAGGTTAGGATGAGGGCATCATAAAGGATTTGTTGCAGGCCCTTTTGACTTCCCTCGCCCCGTCCCCCTACCCTAAAGGGCATAAATCCCAGAGGGAGAGGGGGACGACTGCCGCCCCCTATTGGGCGTGCAGATGCTCGGCCGCGAACAGGGTGTTCTTGAGCAGCATGGCGATGGTCATGGGGCCCACGCCGCCGGGTACGGGGGTGATCCAGGCGGCCCGTTCGGCGGCGGTGTCGAACTCCACGTCGCCGCGGATCTTGCCGTCAGGGCAGCGGTTGATGCCCACATCCACCACGATGGCGCCCTCCCTGATCCACTCGCCCTTGATCAGGCCCGTCTGGCCGGTGGCGGAGACCACGATGTCCGCCTGACCCACATGGTGGGCCAGGTTGTGGGTGAAGCGGTGGCAGTTGGTGACCGTGGCGCCCGCCAGCAGCAGCTCCAGCACCATGGGCCGCCCGACGATATTGGAGGCCCCCACCACCACGGCGTCGCGGCCCCTGACGGGCAGGCCGGTGCTCTCCAGCAGGGTCATCACCCCGTAGGGCGTGCAGGGCCGCAGCATGGGCCGGCGCTGGGCGAGCCGTCCCAGGTTGAAGGGGTGAAAGCCGTCCACGTCCTTGTGGGGGGCGATGGTCTCGATCACCGCCGAGGCGTCGATGTGCTTGGGCAGGGGCAGTTGGACGAGAATGCCGTCGATCTCGGGATCCTGGTTGAGCTGGCGGATCAACGCCAGCAGCTCCTGCTCGGGGACGTCATCGGGAAAATCGTAGGAGCGGGACAACATGCCGATTTCGTGGCAGGTCTTACGCTTGTTGCGCACGTAGATCTCGGAGGCCGGGTCCTGGCCCACCAGGACCACCGCCAGGCCGGGGGGGCGCAGGTGCTTTTCGAGGCGCTTGGCGACCGCCTCCTTGATTTGCCGGCGAACCCGTTCCGCAACCGCCCGGCCGTCGATGAGGCTCGCGGTCATGATGGGAACTCGTCTGCCGGGATGCGCCCGTCCACACTCGCCCGGGACGGGAAGGGGTAACAGGCGTATGATTCAGGCGGCTGTGCCGTTGCCGATTGCAAAAAATCAATCATCCCTTATAGTCTAAAGGTCCGGTCCGCGCGACGCGATCGATCACCGATGCGGGCTGGGGATAGTGTAATGTAAAAATTGAATTTTCAGAAGCTTGCACGATATGAAGCACGTGATGACCCGGCGCTGACGGTCGCCGGCCCCCAAGACTGTTCAACTCCCTATAAGTAAAGAATGGAATACCGCATTGTCACATAAGTTACTCATCCTGCCCGGGGACGGCATCGGTCCCGAAGTGGTCGCCGAGGCGGTCAAGGTCCTCGATTTCCTGCGCCAGGCCCACGGCCTGGACATCGAGCAGGAGCGGGCCCTGATCGGCGGCGGCGCCTATGACGCCCACGGCCACCCCCTGCCCGAGGAGACCCTGGGCCTGGCCCGCGAGGCGGACGCCGTCCTGCTCGGGGCGGTGGGCGGCTACCGCTGGGACAACCTGGACATGGCCCTGCGCCCCGAAAAGGGCCTGTTGGGGCTGCGCGCCGGCCTGAACCTGTTCGCCAATCTGCGCCCGGCCATCCTCTACCCGCAATTGGCCGGTGCATCCGCCCTGCGCCCCGAGGTGGTGGCCGGGCTGGACATCATGATCGTGCGCGAGCTCACCGGCGGCATCTACTTCGGCGAGCCGCGCGGCGTGCAGACCCTGGACAACGGCGAGCGCCAGGGGGTCAATACCCTGGTCTACAAGGAGTCCGAGATCCGGCGCATCGCCAGGGTGGCCTTCGACATCGCCATGAAGCGCGGACAAGCGGGTGTGTTCCGTGGACAAGGCCAATGTCCTGGAGTGTACCGCCCTGTGGCGCGAGGTGGTGACCGAGGCGGCCCGCGAGTACCCGGAGGTGAGCCTGTCCCACATGTACGTGGACAACGCCGCCATGCAGCTGGTGCGTGCCCCGAAGCAGTTCGACGTCATGGTCACCACCAACATGTTCGGCGACATTCTGTCGGATTGTGCCGCAATGTTGACGGGATCCATCGGCATGCTGCCGTCGGCCTCCCTGGACGAGGCGGGCAAGGGGATGTATGAGCCCATCCACGGGTCCGCCCCGGATATCGCGGGGCAGGGGATCGCCAACCCCCTGGCCACCATCCTGGGCGTGGCCATGATGCTGCGTTATTCTCTGGAGCGGGCCGATCTGGCCACCCAGCTGGAGACGGCCGTGGGCGATGTCCTGGAACAGGGCTTGCGTACGGTCGATATCCATACCGAGGGTACGCGCAAGGTCAGTACCTCGGAAATGGGCGATGCGGTGGTCGCCGCCCTGCGGCAGACAATTTAGCGCCTGTCCGGCCACCGGCGGGGCGCTGGTCTTCGGGTCTGCTTGCCCGGTAATCCGGCAAGTGCGACTTCGTTCACGGAAACCACTGGTTCAACTCATTTAATTTAGCGGATCGGGACCATGAGCAGACAATACGATGTGGCCGTACTCGGGGCCACCGGGGCGGTAGGTGAGGCGATGTTATCAATCCTGGAGGAGCGCAAGTTCCCCCTGCGCAGCTTGTACCCGCTGGCCAGCGAGCGCTCGGCGGGCGGCACGGTGACGTTCAACGGCGAGCGGTTGTCCGTGGGCAATGCCGCCGAGTTTGATTTTTCCCGGGTGCAGATAGGCCTGTTTTCGGCGGGTGCGAGCGTGTCCGCCCAGTATGCCCCCCAGGCCGCCGCGGCCGGCTGCGTGGTCGTCGACAACACCTCCCAGTTCCGCTACGACCCGGAGATCCCCCTGGTGGTGCCGGAGGTCAATCCCCATGCCATTGCCGGGTACACCCGGCGGCAAATCATTGCCAACCCGAACTGTTCCACCATCCAGATGATGGTCGCCCTCAAGCCGATTCACGAGGCGGTGGGGATCGAGCGCATCAACGTGTGTACCTACCAGGCGGTGTCGGGGACGGGCAAGTCCGCCATGGAGGAGCTGGCCCGCCAGTCCGCGGCCCTGCTCAGCGGCAGGCCCATCACCTGCGAGGTCTATCCCAAGCAGATCGCCTTCAACGCCCTGCCTCACATCGATGACTTTCAGGACAACGGCTATACCAAGGAAGAAATGAAGATGGTGTGGGAAACCCAAAAGATCCTCGAGGACCCCTCGATCCTGGTCAACCCCACGGCGGTGCGGATTCCGGTGTTCTACGGCCACTCCGAGGCCCTGCATATCGAGACCCGGGACAAGCTCACGGCGGATCAGGCACGACAATTGCTTAAAAATGCTCCAGGGGTAGTGGTGATGGACAACCGCGAACCGGGTGGCTACCCCACCGCGGCGACGGATTCGGCCCATCACGACGGGGTGTTCGTCGGCCGCATCAGGGAGGATATTTCCCATCCCCGGGGTTTAGATCTATGGGTGGTCGCCGATAATGTTCGCAAAGGCGCGGCCCTGAACAGCATTCAGATCGCCGAGATCCTTGCCAGGGATTATCTGCAGTGAATGTTGGTAACGGTGCATGAGCGCCGGCCGGGTGGACGCGGATACCGGCAGTAAAGTTGGCAGAGAGATCTGATGGCCCTGATTGGCGCAAATTCGCAATCTTTCCGTTCAGCCCGACGGTGGCGGGCGGCGGAAGACGAGGTTAAGGGAAGACAATGAGAAGTATACTGAAACGGCTTATAGCCCTGAGTCTGTTGGCGTTGGTCGCCCCCTTCCGGGCAGGGGCCCTGGGGCTGGGGGATATCAAGCTCAACTCCTATCTCAATCAGCCGCTGAGTGCCGAGATCACAGTGCTTCCCGGCAACACGGCATCGCTGGACCAGGTGCGTGTCAAGCTCGCCCCACAAGCGGCCTTTGAGCAGGCGGGTATCGAGCGCCTCCCCGTCCTCGACCATATCAAGTTCCAGCTGGTCAAGGGCAAGGACGGCAAGCCCCGGATCAAGCTCAGCTCGGACGAGCCCATCAAGGAGCCGTTCCTGGATTTCATCCTCCAGTTCACCTGGTCCAACGGGCGCATCTCCCGTGAGTACACGGTACTGCTGGATCCCCCGACCACCACGGCCGAGCATGCGCCGCCGGTTGAGGCGGCCACCACGGCGGCGGCCCAGGGGCAGAGCGCTGCCGCCCAGACCGCCGCACAGCCCCAGAGCGGTGCCACGGTGCCGTCCACGGCCCGCGGCGCGGCCCAGTCCGGCGCGGTCTCCCCCTCCCCGGGCGCCAAGCTGACCAAGGATTTCTACGGGCGCACCCAGCGTGACGACACCCTGTGGTCCATCGCCAAGACCGTCCGCCCCGACGACTCGGTCTCGGTGCAGCAAGTCATGCTGGCCCTGGTCAAGAAAAATCCCGAGGCCTTTTACAAGGGCAACGTCAACACGCTCAAGGCCGGGTATGTCCTGCGCCTGCCGAACAAGGAGCTGATCAACCAGGTAGGCGAGGCCTCCGCCATCCACGAGGTGCAGCTCCAATACCATCAGTGGCAGCAGATCAAGCAAGGTAGTCTGCTGGCGGACGCCACGGACGCCAGCCCTGCGGGCACCAAGCAAGGAGGCCCCGGGAAGGGCGCCCAGGGTGACCAGGCGCCGGCCTCCAAGGCCGCCGCCAAGCCGGGTGCCGCAAGCGCAGACCAGGCCAAGAGCGCGGCCGACGAGGCCCGGCTGACCCTGTTGCCGCCCAGCGCCGACAAGGCCGGCGCCGGCGGCGCGGCGACCGTCTCCGCCACGGAGCAGGGCCAGGCCGCCGCAGGCACCGGCGCCCTGAAGCAGCAACTGAATTCCCTGCAACAGACTCAAGAGAAGCAGATCAACGACCTGCGCAGTCAGGTGGACGAGCTCAATCAGCAGGTCACCTCCATGCAGCGTCTGTTGTCCCTGAAGGATGACACCCTGTCCACCCTGCAGCAAAAGCTCGGCACCCTGCAGGGCGGGCCCGCCGCGGCGCAAGTGACGCCCAAGCCGTCCGCGGCATCCGAGGCCGGGGCCAAACCTCAGGTCAACCAGGCCGCGCAGCCAAAGCCGAAGGCCGCTACCCCCCCGGCACCCGCTCCCCATAAAAAGGCGGCGACCCCGCCGGCCCACGTCCACAGCGACAGCGGCTTGCTCGCCGACCCCAAGGTCCTGGGCATGGGCGGGGTCGTGGTCCTGCTGCTGTCGGCCCTGAGCTGGCTCAGCGTGCGCCGCCGGCGCATGAAAGCCGAATCGGTCTCTCCCGAGGAGGCCGGCGTGGACGATGCCGCCGCCGAGGCCCCCGAAGCGGAGGGGAACCAGCAGTATATGCCCACCGGGGGCGACTTGCTGGAGGCGGAGATCAACGAGATCGACCCCCTGGCCGAGGCCGATGTCTATATGGCCTATCGCCGGTATCAGCAGGCGGAGGATCTGCTCAGGGGTGCCATCCAGCAGGAGCCCCATCGCCATGAGCTGCAGCTCAAGCTGGCGGAGGTCTTTGCCGCCGCCGGCAACGCCCCGGCCTTTGTCGCCGAGGCGCAGAATCTGCATAACGAGCTGGGCGGCGAAGCGAGTCCCATCTGGAGCAAGATGGTGGAGATGGGCCGGGAAATTCAGCCCGATCATCCTTTGTTCATGGAAGACGCCGGCGGTCAGGCCGTTGCCGACCATGGCGCGGCGGCGGGTGACACACACGAGGCTGCCATGCCGCCGGTCGTTGACCCCGTAGCCGCCGACCCGGTGGCCGACGAGCAGCGTCCCCTGCCGGGCAACGGCGTGGAGCAGACCATGACCCTGGGCGATGCGCCTGTCACGGACGGGACGCAGGAGACCGGCGAGGTGCCCCCCCTGGAAGCGCCGACCGGGCTCGAGGCGGGCCTTGCCGCGGACTCGCCCGGCGCGGGGGCGGAGCAGCCGTCCGCCGACAAGGACAACAGCATTGAATTCGAGTCCGGCCTGGGCCAGCCCCGCGCGGCGGCGCCGGACGACTCCATTGAGGCCGCCGTGGAGGCAGGCTCGCCGCAGGGCAATGAGATCGATTTTGAGATGCCCCTGGGTGAGGGTGTGACGGAACAGGACCCCCCGTCCGAGCCCGTCGCCGGACTGCCCGGGGCGGACCCGCTGGCAGAGGATGCCCTGGCGGCGCAAGACAGCATCCCCGCGCTGGACGCCGGGGACAAGGGGGCCGGGGACGGTCCCACCCTGAGCGGGACCGGTCTTGAGGCCACGGTCGACGACGGCGATACCCCGCCGCTGATGGAGCCCCAGGGCGGAGCGCCGGTGCCGGAAGAGCACGCCGGCGCGGCACAAGCCCCGCAGGCCAAAGAGACACCGGCTCACGAGCTGGATTTCGATATCGATTTCGACAAGATCGCCGGCCGCGACCAGGACTTCGATAATTTCTTCGAGGAGTTGGAGAGCGTGGACGCCGGCGATGATGACGCCGACGCGGAGGCCGGCCACCAGGACGTCGGGACCAAGCTGGACCTGGCCAAGGCCTTCATGGAGATGGGTGATCAGGAAGGCGCCAAGGAGATTCTCCAGGAGGTGGTGGACCTGGGGAACGAAGATCAAAAGCAAGAGGCCCAGGGCCTTCTGCAACAGCTTCAGGTATAATCACGGGATCGCGCGGCGGATGTGACTCCGCCGCGGCCGTCAGCGGACCGATCCCTGACGGCCGCCTGTTGACTGCCCGGGGTTGTGCCACTGTTTGACCTCCATCCCGTAATTCGCATCATCACGTTCCTGGTCCTGGGGACCTATCTGTCCCTGGGGCGGCCCGCCGACCTGGCGGCCGCCGGCCTGATGATGATGGTCCTGTATGCGGCCCTGGAGCGGGCTCACCTGCTCCCCGCCCTCGCCACCCTGCGGCGCATGCGCTGGTTTTTTCTGTCCATTGTGATCATCTACTTCTGGTTTACCCCCGGCCACCCCCTGTGGCCCGGGGCCGCGGGGGCGGTCGCGCCATGGCTGCCCACCGCGGAGGGTGCCCGAATGGGGCTGGTCCGCGCCGCCGCCCTGGCCCTGTTCGTCCTGGGCGTCACCCTGCTGTTGCAGACCACCTCCCGCAGCGAGTTGATTGCCGGGATCCGCTGGATCGTGCGGCCCTTTTCCCTGGGCGGACGCTTTCACGACAAGCTCGCCCTGCGCATCGCCCTGGTGCTGGAGACAGTGCCCCGGATCCAGCCCATGGTGCAGGAGGCGCTGCCGCGCCGCGAGGGGGAAAAGACGCACCCGGTCAAACGCATCGGCGCGGCGGCGGCCAGGCTCGTGGCGCTGGCCCAGGCCGAGGCGCAGCGCGCGCCGTGCAATGCCATCGAACTGCCCCCGGATCCTCACCCGCCCCTGGGGCAGTGGATCTGGCCGGTGCTCGTGGCGGTGGTATTGGGGCTACTGTAACGGCTGAAGGCAGGGGCGTCGCGAGGTGACGGGGTTGCCCCGGCACGGATGGGCGGGCCTTTTTGCCTAGGCAATCTGCAGCGCCGCTCACGGCTGCATGGAGTTGGGAATGCTCACTTTACTCCTTGTAAACTGCGCTGCCTCGCCCCTTTGCGCCTTGTGATCATCCCCTTGATCGACCTGTGCAGAGGTTCCCTAGGCGGTGCGCAGGACCACGGCGGCCAGGGGCGGCAGGGTGATGGTCAGGGACTGGGGCCGGTTCATCCACGGCTCCGGCGTGGTCTGCAGGTGGCCGCTGTTACCCACGTTGCTGCCCCCGTAATAGACGGAGTCCGAATTCAGGATCTCCTCGTAGTCGCCGGCCAGGGGGACCCCGATGCGGTAGTTCGACCGCACCACGGGCGTGAAATTGAGCACGACCACCAGGCATTGGTCTTGATAGCGCCTGGCAAAGCTCAGGGTGGACTGGGTGGAGTCGTGGCAGTCGATCCACTCGAACCCCTGGGGCTCGAAGTCGTGATAGAAGAGCGCCGGGTTGTCACGGTAGAGGCGGTTCACGTCCGCCACCAGGGCCTGCATGCCCCGGTGCAGGGGATAATCGAGCAGGTTCCAGTCCAGCGCCTTGGCCTCGTTCCACTCGGTGTATTGCCCGAACTCGTTGCCCATGAACAGCAGCTTCTTGCCCGGATGGGTGAACATGTATGTATAGAGCAGGCGCAGGTTGGCGAAGCGCTGCCACTCGTCGCCCGGCATCTTGCTCAGCATGGAGCGCTTGCCGTGGACCACTTCATCATGAGAGAAGGGCAGCACGAAATTCTCGTTGAATGCGTACACCATGCTGAATGTCAGCTGGTCGTGATGGTAGTGACGGTAAATGGGGTCCAGCGTGATGTACTCCAGGGTGTCATGCATCCAGCCCATGTTCCACTTCATGCTGAACCCCAGTCCGCCGACCCAGGTGGGCCGCGAGACCATGGGCCAGGAGGTGGATTCCTCGGCGATGATGTAGGTGCCCGGGTGCTGGCTGTGGGTGATCTGATTGAGCTCGCGCAGGAAGCGTGATCGCCTCCAGGTTCTCGTTGCCGCCGTACATGTTGGGCAGCCAGTCCCCCGCGCGCCGCGAGTAATCCAGATAGAGCATGGAGGCCACCGCATCGACCCGCAGTCCGTCCACATGGAACTCCTCGAGCCAATACAGGGCATTTGACAGCAAGTAGTTTTTGACCTCGTTGCGCCCGTAATTGAAGATCAGCGTGCCCCAGTCGCGCTGCTCGCCGCGGCGCGGGTCCTCGTGCTCGTAAAGGGCGCTGCCGTCGTAACGGGCCAGCCCGTGCTGGTCCTTAGGGAAGTGGCCCGGCGTCCAGTCGAGCAGCACGCCGATGCCGTGGCGGTGACAGTAATCGACGAAGTAGCGGAAGTCGTCGGGGTCGCCGAAGCGGCTGGTCGGGGCGTAATACCCCGTGGTCTGATAGCCCCAGGAGCCGTCGAAGGGATGCTCCATGATGGGAAGCAGCTCGATATAGTTGAAGCCCAGCTGCTCGACATAGGGTGCCAGGCGGTGGGCCAGGTCCCGGTAGTTCAGGAAGTCACCGCCTTCGCTGCGCTGCCACGAGCCCAGGTGTACCTCGTAGATGGACAGGGGGCGGCGCAGCCAGTCCTCGCCGGCGCGCTGGCTGAGCCACTGCTCGTCACTCCAGGCGTAGGGCGACTCGTCGCGCACCTTCGAGGCGGTGCTCGGGCGCATCTCGGAGTGCCGGGCGTAAGGATCGCTCTTCAGGTGCAGGCTGCCGTCATGGCGGTTGCGGATCTCGAATTTGTACAGGGTCCCTTCCGCCAGGCCGGGGATGAACAGCTCCCACAAGCCGCTGCCCCCCAGGGACCGCATGGGGTGGCGGCGGCCGTCCCAGTTGTTGAAATCGCCCACGACACTGACCCGCTCGGCGTTGGGCGCCCAGGTGGCGAACAGCACGCCGTGTATGCCCGATACGTCGCGCACGTGACTGCCGAGAAAGCGATAGGCATGCCAGTGATGGCCCTCGCCGAACAGATAAATATCGTAGTCGGACAGCTGCGGCGCGAAGCAGTAGGGGTCGTAGCTGATGTGGGCATTGCCCCATTGGTCGGTCCATGCCAGGCGGTACGGATCGGGGACGGTGCCCGGGCGGCCCCGCCACTCGAACAGGTCCGTCCCGACGATGCGCTGCAGCGCTTGATTGCACTCCACAATGGTCGCCTCCCGGGCGCCCGGGAGGTAGGCGCGCACCAGCTCGTTGCCCTCCTGCTGGTGTTTACCCAGGACCGCAAAAGGGTTATGGTGTTGGGCATGCAGTATCCTTTGCAGCTCCGGTTCGAGGGCGGTATCGGGTGTATTCAGACGTTTTCCTTCCATGTGCAAATCCAGACTCAACTCTATTTTCCGGCGGACGCCGGGCAGGTGCGGGTAATGAATGGGTGACGGGTTTTCAAACTATTTTAATGATAGGATACTAAATTTCCAGGGGTAGCCCCAATTAATGGCAATTTAATCAAGCGTTGATGCAAGGGCAGGGACTATGGACGCAAGCGAGCCAAACGAGGGCCTGAAGAAGGCGGGACGGACAGAGCGGTTTGTCAGCCGCCTCACGCAGAATACGCTGGCTTTGATCCTGGCCGGGGGGCGGGGGTCCAGACTCAAGCACCTGACGCTGTGGCGCGCCAAGCCGGCCGTGCACTTCGCGGGCAAGTTCCGCATCATTGACTTTCCCCTGTCGAACTGCGTCAACTCGGGGATACGCCGCATCGCCGTGTTGACCCAGTACAAGGCCCACTCGCTGATCCGCCATATTCAGCAGGGCTGGAGCTTCCTGCGCGGCGAGCTTGGCGAATACGTGGAGATCGTCCCCGCCCAGCAGCGGATCGAGACCTCCTGGTACGCCGGTACGGCGGATGCGGTGTTTCAAAACCTGGATATCATTTACGCCCATGACCCCGAGTACGTACTGATCCTGGCGGCGGATCATATCTACAAGATGGACTACGGCCCGATGATCGCCTATCACGTGGCAAAGCGGGCGGACCTGACGGTGGGCTGTTTCGAGGCCCCCCTGGACCGGGCGCGGGAGTTCGGCGTCATGACGGTGGACGAGGACCAGCGGGTGGTCAGGTTCGACGAGAAGCCTGATCAGCCGCACCCCATGCCGGGGTCCCGGGACAAGGCGCTGGTCTCCATGGGCATCTATATTGTCAACGCGCGTTTCCTCTACGAACAGCTGAGAAAGGACGCCGACATCCCGTCTTCGTCCCATGATTTCGGCAAGGACATCATCCCCTCCATCATCGACAAATACCGGGTGATCGCCTATCCGTTCCGCGACGCCACCGGGGCTACGGCTTACTGGCGGGACGTGGGGACGGTGGACGCCTTCTGGGAGGCGAACCTGGAGCTCATCGGGGTCACGCCCGACCTCAATCTCTATGACCAGGACTGGCCCATATGGACCTACCAACCCCAGCTCCCCCCCGCAAAGTTTGTGTTCGACGACGATGACAGGCGCGGCATGGCGGTGGACTCGATGGTCTCGGGGGGCTGTATCATCGCCGGCGGGCAGGTCTTTCACTCACTGCTGTTCTCCAATGTCCACGTCCGCTCCAGGGCGTACCTCAAGGACTGCGTGGTCATGCCCGACGTGGAGGTCGGCGAGAACTGCCGCCTGACCAAGGTTATTCTGGAGCGCGGCTGCCGGGTCCCCGAGGGGACCGTCATCGGCGAGGACCCGGAAGAGGACGCCAAGAAGTATTACGTCACGCCCAGGGGGGTTGTGTTGGTCATCCCGGAGATGCTCGGCGAACGACGCTTCAGCGTTCGTTGACCACGAAGGATATCCTGAGCGTGCCCGTCAACCCGTTCGATCAGCGCCGCTGCGGGGTGTTGCTGCACCCCACCTCCCTGCCCGGCCCCTGGGGCCAGGGGGACCTGGGCCCCGAGGCCTACCGCTTCGTGGAGTTTCTGGCCGCCGCCCGCCAGACGGTGTGGCAGGCCCTGCCCCTGGGCCCGCCACACGCCGACCGCTCGCCTTACCAGTGCCTGTCGGTCCATGCCGGCAATCCCGATCTGATCAGCCCGGAGATGCTGGTGGGCGCCGGGTGGCTGACCGACGAAGAGCTGGCGGGGTTGGCGGGCCCTGGCGCAGGGGAAGGTATCGACCGACACCGCCTGATCGAGCTGGCCCACCGGGGGTTCGCCCAGCGCGCCCCGCAGGATGACAGGGAGGCGCTGGATGATTTCAAGCGCACCCACGCCCATTGGCTCGACGACTATGCCGTGTACCGCGCCATCCGGCGGCGCAACGACAGTGCCGCGTGGGACCAGTGGGAAGTGCCCCTGCGGGACCGCCAGCCGAAGGCCATCGCCCAGGTCCGCCGGGCCGAGGCCGATTTCCTGGAGCAGGTGTGCTTCGAGCAGTTCGCCTTCTTCCGCCAGTGGAAGAACCTGAAGCGATACGCCAATGACCGGGGGATCCTGCTGTTCGGGGACATGCCCATCTTCGTGGCCTATGACAGCGCCGATGTCTGGGCCCGGCGGGAGAACTTCAAGCTCAATCATGACGGCCGGCCGGAGGTGGTCGCCGGTGTGCCGCCCGACTACTTTTCCGCGACCGGGCAGCGCTGGGGGAACCCCCACTATGACTGGGCGCGCCTGGAGGCGGACGGCTTCGGCTGGTGGGTGGAGCGTATGACCTCCCAGCTCGATCTGTTCGATCTCATCCGCATCGACCACTTCCGCGGTTTCGAGTCCTGTTGGGAGATCCCCGTCGACGAGCAGACGGCCGTCAACGGGCACTGGGTCAAGGCGCCGGGGGGCGAGCTGTTCAATGCCCTGCGCGGGCACTTCGGCACCCTGCCCCTGGTGGCGGAGGACCTGGGGCTGATCACCCCCGAGGTGCAGGCCCTGCGCACCCGCTTCGGCCTGCCGGGCATGAAGATCCTGCAGTTCGCCTTCGACTCGGGCGGCCGCAATCCCTACCTGCCCCACAACCATGAGCCCATGGCCGTGGTGTACACCGGGACCCACGACAATGACACCACCCTCGGCTGGTACGAGAGTCTGAACGCCGAGCGCAAGCACTACATCCGCGACTACCTGGACCAGCCTACGGACGATGTACCCTGGCCCTTTATTCGCTGCGCGCTGCAGTCGGTCGCCAGGCTTGCGGTGATCCCCATGCAGGACATCCTGATGCTCGGCAGCGAGCACCGCATGAACCGCCCCGGGACGGAGCAGGGCAACTGGGAGTGGCGCTTCAGCTGGGACCAGCTAAGCGACGGGTTAACGCAAAAACTGGCCCATCTGACCACGCTCTACGGGCGGATGCCCGAGGACTGAACCCGGCCTGCTACAGCCAGATCATATAGCCGGTCTCGAAACGGTGGCCGAGCAGGGGATTGTAGGGGTAGACCCTCAATTTGTAATGCTGCAGTCCGGGCAGAGAGGGGTACAGCTCCAGGCGGAACACGGTCTCCCCGGTGGGGGTGCGCTCCTGGGCCGTGAGCTGGTGGTCCTCCACGATCATGAAGTCGCCCTCCGTGGCCGAGCCGATCAGGCACTCGACAATGACGTCCGAGGGCTCGAGACCGTCCAGGTTGGCCGTCACCTCCAGGGTCAGGGCGTTGCCGGCCTTCACCACGGACGGGGCGTGATCCGTGCGCCTGATCTGGAGCTTGGGCCACAGCCGGTGAATCTTGCGCTTCCATTGGGCGAGGGTGCGGGCCGGCTGTTCGTTGTCGCGGGCGGTCTGCTTGCCGTGGAGCGCCGCCGGCGCATAGTAGTCGATGACGTAATCCATGACCATGCGCAGGGCGTTGAAGCGCGGGATGATGGACTTCATGGATGCCTTGGACAGCCTGACCCATTCGCTGGAGAAGCCGTGCTTGTCGCGCTTGTAGTAAAGGGGGACGACCTGCTCTTCCAGGATCTCCAGCAGCGTATAGGCCTCTTCCCGGTCGCGGTAGGCCGGTTCGTGCTGCTCGCCGTGGGGGGTAATGGCCCAGCCGTTGGCGCCGTTGTAACCCTCGTCCCACCAGCCGTCGAGGACGCTCAAATTGATGCCCCCGTTGATGGCGACCTTTTGCCCGGAGGTGCCGCTGGCCTCCAGGGGGTACTCGGGGTTGTTCAGCCACACGTCGACACCCATCACCAGCTTGCGCGCCAGGGCCAGGTCGTAGTCCTCGAGCAGGATGACCTTGCCCTCGCAGCCGGGCCGGCGGGTGAAATCATGTATCGCCTTGATCAACTGCTGCCCCGGGGCGTCGTTGGGATGGGCCTTGCCGGCGAACAGTATGACGACCGGGCGCTCCTGGTCGGCGAGCAGTCGTTCCAGGCGTTCGGGGTCGGTGAACAGCAGGGTTGAGCGCTTGTAGGTGGCGAAGCGGCGCGCGAAGCCGATGGTGAGGATGTCGGTCTGCTCCGAGTGCAGGTAGCGCGTGGCCCGTTCGATCTGCACCTCGCTGCACTCGTTGCGGCGCAATTGCATGATCACCCGCCGGCGCACGTCATCCAGCAGTTCGGACTTCAGGGTCTGGCGCAGGCTCCAGTAGGACTGGTCGGGTATGTCGTCGATCCTCTCCCAGTACTCGTCGTTGCGCAATTCATTGCGCCACTCGCCGCCGAAGCGCATGTCGAACAGGTTGATCCACTCGCGCGCCAGGAAGGTCGGGACGTGCACGCCGTTGGTCACGTAGCCGATGGGGTTCTCGTCCGGCGGGATCTGGGGCCAGATATAGGACTCCATGTTGGAGGCCACGCCGCCGTGGATACGGCTGACGCCGTTGTGGAACCGGGAGCCTCGCAGGGCCAGGGCGGTCTGGTTGAAGCCCTGGTTGTTGACCGGGCTCGAGCCCAGTTCCAGGAAGCGGTGCATGTCGACCTTCAGCTCTTTGATATAGTCGGCGAAGTACGTGCTCATCAGGTGGTGGTCGAAGATGTCATGGCCGGCCGGCACGGGGGTATGGGTGGTGAACACCGTGCTGGCGGAGACCAGCTCCATGGCGCTGTCGAAATCGAAGCCCCGGCCCACCAGCTCCCGGGAGCGTTCCAGCACCATGAAGGCCGAGTGCCCCTCGTTGATGTGCCATACCGTGGGGTTGAGTCCCACGGCGCGCAGGGCCCGCACCCCGCCGATGCCGAGGACCACTTCCTGTTGCATGCGCGTGTTGATGTCGCCGCCATAGAGTTGATAGGTAATGGAGCGGTCGGCGACGTTGTTTTCCTGAAGATCGCTGTCCAGCAGATAGAGGGTGATATGTCCCGCCTTGGCCTTCCATACCTTCAGCTTGACCTGGCGGCCGGGCATGGTGACGCTGACGTAGACCTCCTTGCCCTCGGCGTCGAGCGCCGGCTTGATCGGCAGGTCGGTAGGGTGGATCGGGGAGTAGTGGGCGACCTGGTTACCATGGGCGTCGATGAGCTGGGTGAAATAGCCTTGCCGGTAGAGGATGCCCACGGCGACGAACGGCAGGCGCAGGTCGCTGGCCGCCTTGCAGTGATCACCCGCGAGTATGCCGAGGCCGCCGGAGTACAGGGGCACGCTCTCGTGCAGCCCGAACTCGGCGCAGAAGTATGCAATCAAGTCCTCGTCGGGGTTGAGCAGCGCATCGAAGCGGGTCGATGTCTCGCTGTGATAGGAGTCATAGACCGACAGCACACGGTTATAGTCTTCGATGTAAATCGGATCTTCGGCGGCCTGTTCCAGACGCTTTTGCGAGACGCGGTGAAGGAATATCTTCGGGTTATGGCCGCAGCTGTCCCACAGGTCCCTGTCCAGGCGGAAGAACAGGCGTCGCACCGCCCGGTCCCAGCTGTACATCAGGTCGTTGGAAAGCTCTTCGAGGCGGGACAGCCGTTCCGGCAGCGTGGGCCTAACTTCCAGTGAATAAAGCGTTCCTGTCATCACATCATCCCATTTCGGAGTAGGGCCAAGGGTTTAGGTCAGAGGGATCAAGTGAACCGCGGCGCGGGGTTACGGGGTGCGCAGTCGGGTCACAACCTCGTCACGGTGGGGTGGTGTCTTTATTATTGTGACTTTTATCGGCACACCTGTCCCGGGGTTTAGCCGCATCGCACGTGCCAACATACTTGACATGGTGCCGGGAGAGAGACTCGAACTCTCACGGTCGCAAAACCACCGGATTTTGAGTCCGGCGCGTCTACCAATTCCGCCATCCCGGCCGCGCGATACAGTATACTAGCCTCCGTTCGAGGGGGTAAAGCAGATTCACGGGCGTGCCCCGAGTTATACTTTTCCCGTAGCCCCTCGGCCCCTTAACGCCCCATGTACTTGAGCGACTTTTATTATCATCTCCCCGCTGAATTGATCGCCCAGCAACCGCTCCCGGGCAGGCGTGACAGCCGCTTGCTGGTGCTGGATGCCGGCCGTGCGACCTTGTCCGACAAAAGGCTGGACGATCTGTCGGGCCTGCTGTCGCCCGGGGACCTGCTGGTGCTCAATGACAGCCGGGTGATCCCGGCGCGCCTGTTCGGGCGCAAGGCCAGCGGGGGCAGTGTGGAGATCCTGGTCGAACGCCTGCTCGATGCCGGGCGGGCCCTGGTCCATATCCGCGCCAGCAAACCCCCGCGCGACGGAGGCCGCATCGAGTTGCCGGGCGGGGCGGCGGCGACGGTGACCGGGCGCCGGGGGAACCTTTATCTGGTGACCTTCGAGGCCCCGCAGGGGGTGGCCCGGCTGCTCGGGCAAATCGGTCGCGTGCCCCTGCCGCCGTACATCCGACGCGACGCGGACGAACAGGATCAGGAGCGGTATCAGACCGTCTATGCGCGTCACCCCGGGTCGGTGGCCGCCCCCACGGCCGGGCTGCACTTCGACGAGGCCCTGTTGACCCTCCTGCGGGACAAGGGGGTCGAACTCGGCTATGTGACGCTGCATGTGGGCGCGGGGACGTTTCAGCCGGTGCGCGCCGAGCAGGTCACCGAGCACAGGATGCACCCGGAGGTCATGGAGGTCGCGCCGGCGTTGTGCGATCAGGTGGCCCGGGCCCGGGCGCGGGGCGGGCGGGTCGTCGCGGTGGGGACCACCAGCGTGCGGGCCCTGGAGTCGGCGTCCCGCTCGGGACGGATCGAGCCATACCGGGGCGAGACGAGCATGTTCATCTACCCAGGCTATGACTTTATTAGTGTAGATGCTATGATCACCAATTTTCATTTGCCGGAGTCCACGCTCTTGATGCTGGTGTGCGCCTTTGCGGGGACGGAGCGGATCATGGAGGCCTACCGGTATGCCATCGAGGGGCGCTATCGTTTCCTCAGCTATGGGGACGCCATGTTCATTACCCCGCCGCGCAGGTGATGATCCCCCGAGGGGCATGGGTTAAAGCTGATGAAATTTGACATACTGCAACGCGACGGTCAGGCGAGACGCGGCCGCATGAGCCTGGCCCACGGCGGCGTCGACACGCCGGCGTTTATGCCGGTCGGCACGCGCGGTACCGTGAAGGCCATGACGGTCGAGGAGCTGCGCCATACCGGCTCCCAGATGATACTGGGCAACACGTTTCACCTGATGCTGCGGCCCGGCACCGATGTGGTAGCCGCCCACGGCACCTTGCACGGTTTTATGAATTGGGACGGCCCTATCCTGACCGACTCCGGGGGCTTTCAGGTCTTCAGCCTGTGCGAGATGCGCACCCTCGCCGAGGAAGGGGTGACCTTCCGTTCCCCCATCGACGGCGCCAAGGTGTTTCTCAGCCCGGAGTCGGCGACGGAGGTCCAGCACGCCCTCGGCGCCGATATCATCATGTGCCTGGATGACTGTACGGCGTACCCCGCCACCCATGAGCAGGCCCGCAACTCCATGGCGCTGTCCCTGCGCTGGGCGGACCGGTGCCGCCGGGCCCACGGGGACCACCCTGCGGCCCTGTTCGGGATCATCCAGGGGGGGCTTTACGAGGACCTGCGCCGGGCGTCATTGGACGGATTGCTGGAGATCGGCTTCGACGGCTACGCCATCGGCGGGCTGTCGGTCGGAGAGCCCAAGCCCGATATGTTGCGGATTATTGACAGGGTCGTCCCGCACATGCCCCAGCAGGCGCCCCGCTATCTGATGGGGGTCGGCACCCCCGAGGACATCGTGGCCGCCGTGCTGCAGGGGGTGGATATGTTCGACTGCGTCATGCCGACGCGCAATGCGCGCAACGGCCACCTGTTCGTCAGCACCGGCGAGGTCAGGATACGCAACAGTTGCTACCAGCGCGATACCCGACCTCTGGACGAGGCGTGCGACTGCTATACCTGCCAAAACTACAGCCGCGCCTATCTGCGCCACCTGGCCCACAATAACGAAATTCTCGGTGCGCGGCTGAACACGATCCACAACGTGCACTATTACCAGGCCTTGATGAAGGGGCTCAGGGACGCGATCGAGACCGGCGGCGTGCAGGCCTTCGCGGGCGCCTTTTACGACAGGCGCGCGAAAACGATGCCAGCTGTGTCATAATAATGACCAATCAGTAAAGCAAGATAAGGGGCAAGTAATGAGTCTTTTGATACCAGATGCGTGGGCGCAAGGCGGCGCGCCGGATGCCGCCACGACAGGGATTTTCAACATTGTCCTGTTGTTGGTCTTTGTCGTTATGCTGTATTTCCTGCTGCTGCGGCCTCAGATCAAGCGCGCCAAGCAGCACAAGGAAATGGTCGAGTCCTTGTCAAAGGGTGACGAGATCGTCTCCTCCGGGGGCGTGCTGGGCAAGGTCACGGAGGTGGACGAGAGCTTTGTGGCCCTTGAGATCGCCAAAGGCCTGGAGATCAGGCTGCAAAAGAATTCCATCGCATCGGTCGTCCCCAAAGGGACGTACAAGCCCGTCAACCGCCAAGGCGGCTCCTGATCACCGCGTCTGAACGATGAACCAATATCCTCTCTGGAAGTATCTGCTGATCGTGGCCGTTCTGGTCGTGGGTTGTATCTATGCGCTGCCCAATCTCTATGGGGACAATCCCGCCGTCCAGATTTCGTCGGCGAGCGGCGGCGCCGTCAAGGCCGATGTGGAGGCCAAGGTGCGCAAGGCCCTGGATAAGGCGGGGCTCAAACACAAGCCCATTACCCAGGGGGACAAGGGCCTGACGATCCGCTTCGCGGGCACCGAGACCCAGCTCAAGGCCCGCCAGCTCCTGCACGACGCCCTGGGAGTGGGTTATGTCGTGGCCCTCAATCTCGCGCCGGCCTCGCCCAAGTGGCTGTCGGACGTCAACGCCCTGCCCATGTACCTGGGGCTGGATCTGCGCGGCGGCGTGCACTTTTTGATGCAGGTCGATATGAAGGCGGCGGTGGATCAGGCCAAGGAGCGCTATGTGAGCGACCTTCGCACCACGCTGCGTTCCAAGCGGATTCGCTATCTGGACATCGGCAGCTCGCGCAGCGCCGATGTGGTGGTGCAACTGCGGTCCCAGGGCGATCTGGACAAGGTGCGCAAGCTGATCTCCGACGACTACCAGGACCTGCAGGTCAAAGAGACCAAAGGCGGTGACAAGGGGTTCGTCGTCGAGGCCAATCTCACCGCCAAGGAGATCAAGCAGACCCGGGAGTTCGCGCTGCAGCAGAACATCACCACCCTGCGCAACCGCGTCAACGAGCTCGGCGTGGCCGAGCCCGTGATCCAGCGCCAGGGTCAGGACCGGATCGTGGTAGAGCTGCCGGGTGTCCAGGACCCGGCGCGGGCCAAGGAAATCCTCGGGGCCACGGCCACCCTGGAGTTCCGCCTGGTGGACACCCAGCACAGCGTGCAGGATGCGGTCTCGGGCCGGGTGCCGCCCAGCGACCGGCTGTACCACGAGCGCGACGGCTCGCCCATCCTGCTCAAAAAGCAGATCATCGTGACCGGCGATCAGATCATCGACGCCGCCTCGGGGTTCGACCAGCAGACCGGGTCCCCCAACGTGAACATCACACTGGACGGCAACGGCGCCCGGAAAATGGCCCGGGTCACCCAGGACAACATCGGCCGGCCCATGGCCGTGGTCTATATCGAGAGCAAGGCCGAGACGCGGATGGTCGACGGCAAGCCCGTGCGGACCAATAAGAAGGTGGAGAAGGTCATCAACGTGGCCACCATCCGGGATGCGTTCAGCAAGCGGTTTCAGATCACCGGCCTGGACAGTTCCGACGAGGCGCGCAATCTGGCCTTGCTGCTGAGGGCCGGGGCCCTGGCGGCGCCCATCAGCATCATCGAGGAGCGCACCGTGGGCCCGAGCCTCGGCCAGGACAATATCGAGCAGGGCTTCATGTCGGCGGTCATCGGCTTCATCGTGGTGGTGCTGTTCATGATCTACCGTTACAAGGCCTTCGGCCTGATCGCGGATCTGGCGCTGGCGATCAACGTGATCCTGATCGTATCGATCCTGTCCATGTTTCAGGCGACCCTGACCATGCCGGGCATCGCCGGTATCGTGCTGACGGTGGGCATGTCCGTGGACGCCAACGTGCTGATCTTCGAACGGATCAGGGAGGAGCTGCGCAACGGCAATACCCCCCAGGCCAGCATCAACGCGGGCTACGAGCGGGCCATGGCCACCATCGCCGACTCCAATATCACCACCTTGATCGCCGCCCTGATGTTGTTCGGTCTTGGGCACGGGCCCTATCAAGGGCTTCGCCGTCACCCTGTCCATCGGCATCCTGACGTCCATGTTCACCGCGATCATGGGTACCCGCGCCCTGGTCAACACCTTGTACGGGGGCCGCAAGCTGGCGAAGCTCACCATCTGAGCGGCCGGGGAAATGAATTTGCGTTCAGCAGTCAATAGAGAGCATCGATGAGATCGTCCAAGGGTACAACGAATATCAATTTCATGGGCAAGCGCTCGGCGGCCTTCGTGGTGTCGGGTTTGCTGATACTGGTGTCCGTGATCTCGTTTGCGGTGCGCGGCCTGAACTTCGGCATCGACTTTACCGGGGGCACCCTGCTGGAGGTCGGTTATGAGAAGCCGGCGGACCTGGGTGATATCCGGGCCACCCTCAATAAGAAGGGCTTCGGCGGTGCCGTGGTCCAGTACTTCGGCACGCCCCAGGACGTGCTGATCCGCATCGCCTCGCGTAGCGGCGAAGACCAGCAGAAGCTGAGCAACGAGGTCTTGCAGGACCTGCGCCAGGAGAGCAAGCAGCACGTGGACCTGCGCCGGGTGGAGTTCATCGGCCCGCAGGTCGGGCAGGAGCTGACCGAGCAGGGGGGGCTGGCCATGCTCGGCGCCCTGTTCGGCATCCTCGTCTATGTCTATCTGCGCTTCGAGTACCGCTTCGCCGTCGGTTCCATTATCGCCACGATCCATGACGTCATCATCACCGTGGGGGCCTTTTCCCTGTTCCAGTTGGAATTCAACCTGACCGTCCTGGCGGCGGTGCTGGCGGTGATCGGTTATTCCCTCAACGATACCATCGTGGTGTACGACCGGATCCGCGAGAACTTCAGGAAGATCCGCAAGGGTACACCGATGGAGGTGATCAACGTCGCGGTCAATCAGACCCTGTCGCGCACCATCATGACCTCCCTGACGACACTGCTCGTGTGTATCTCCCTGTACGTGTTCGGCGGTGAGATCATTCACAACTTCTCCCTGGCCCTGATCGTCGGCATCGTCGTCGGGACCTACTCCTCCATCTATATCGCCAGCAGCATGGCCCTGTTGCTCGGGGTCAGCAAGGCGGACCTGATGCCGGTGAAAAAAGAGGGCGCCGAGGCGGACAACCGGCCCTGAGTTTTTCGAGGTGTTTCCCTCTTTCCCCGCTCCCTCAGGGCCGGGGTGAGGGGGTACTGGATATAACGGCGGCGCCCCACCCCACCCCCTGATCCTTGCTTCTACCCTGAAGGGTAGAAGCAAGGATCAGGAAGTTGCTTTTTTAGGTGCTTGCACGGCGGCGTTTCCCCGTTCAATATGAAGGGCCACTTCACCAGTGCGCAGTGACAACCATGGCAGACTTGCCCAAGGTATGTGTGTATATCGGTGAGGCCCTGGCCGCCTATGGCTTCGGCGAGGGGCACCCCTTCGGCCCCGATCGCATGGACGCCTTTTGGAACCACGCCCAAAAGCGCGGCGTCGCCGACCTCGTTCATGTATGCCCCCCGGTCGCGGCCCCCCAGGCCGCTATCGAGCGCTTTCATGAGCACTCGTACGTGGAACGGGTCAAGGCCCAGTCCGTGACCGGTCAGGGTTATCTGGATTACGGCGATACGCCCGCGTTCACCGGCGTCTACGAAGCGGCTGCCCATGTGGCGGGCTCCGCCCTGGACGCCGCCCGCCGGCTCATGAGCGGCGAATGCCGCCGGGCATTCGTGCCCATCGGCGGGCTGCACCATGCGCGCCGCGAGGGGGCCGCCGGCTTTTGCGTGTTCAACGACTGCGGCGTGGTCATCGAGCACCTGCTGTCGGATTACGGCCTGGAGCGCGTACTCTATGTGGACATCGACGCCCATCACGGCGACGGGGTGTTCTACGCCTTCGAGGACGATCCGCGGGTCTATATAGCGGATATCCATGAGGATGGGCGGTATCTGTACCCCGGCACCGGCGGGGGCGAGGAGACCGGCAAGGGCGCGGCGCGGGGCACCAAGATCAATCTTCCCCTAAAGCCCTCGGCCGGGGATGCCGCGTTCATGGAGGCCTGGGAACAGGTGGAGCAGTTCGCCGAACGTGCCCGGCCCGAGTTCATCCTGCTGCAGTGCGGTGCCGACAGCCTGGGCGGGGATCCGATCACCCACCTGGCCCTGACCCGCGAGGCCCACCGCCACGCCGCCACGCGGCTGTGCCGGCTGGCCGACCGCTACTGCAGCGGCCGTCTCCTGGCCCTGGGGGGCGGCGGGTACAATCGTCAAAACCTGGCACTGGCCTGGACCGCGGTGGTGCAGGCCATGATCGAGACCCCCTGACCCGCCTCCGATCAGGTATCGGTGCGCGGGGGGCGCTCCTGGCCTTCGTGGGTGCCCTGCTCGATGCGGTTGCGCCCCAGGCGCTTGGCCCGGTACAGGGCGGTGTCCGCCCGTTCGATGAGGTTGCCCGGCGTCTCTCCGGGTTTGTACAGGGCGAGCCCCGCCGAGAAGGTGGGCAGGGGCATGGTGCTGCCGTTGAACTGATAGGTGGACTCGGTGGCCCGCTTCTGAACCTTGCGCAGCGCGCGCATGGCCCCTTCCAGGTCGGTATTGGGGAGCAGGACCGCAAACTCCTCGCCGCCGTAGCGTGACACCATGTCGTGGTGGCGGAACATGGACAGGATGTTGGTGGAGAAACTGCGCAGCACCTCGTCGCCCGCCGCGTGGCCGTACTCATCGTTAATGGCCTTGAAATGGTCGAGGTCCATCAGGGCCAGGGACAGCGGGTAACCGTAGCGCTGGACGCGGGCCACTTCGTCTTCGAGGCGCCGGGTGAAGGCCCGGCGGTTGGGCAGGCCGGTCAGCTCGTCGGTAAGACTCAGCAGGTGCACGCGGCTCAGTTCGTCGGTGAGCAGCTGACTGTCCGTCTCGATGATCTGCAGGTAGCTGTGGCTGCGGTCGAGCTTGCTGGCCAGGGAGCGGTGGCGCTGCAGCAGCTTTTCCACTTCCTTGCACAGCATCTGCCTCAGGGTATCCACTTCCTGGATGTTGCCCGCCTGGCGCAGGGCATCAAGCTCGACCTCCAGAAAGACGCCGAACTCCTCGTTTTGCTTGATGACCTCAGTGACCTGTTGGGTCAGTGTCTTCTGGACCTCCTGGAACCGCTGGCGTTTGTTATCCACCTGCTGCTGCTGGGCGCTCTCCAGGGGCACCACGGCACCTTGGTCCGGCGTCGGCGCAGGAGGGGGCTCCGGGGCGGCGGCGGGGGGCGGCTCCGACGGTGCAGGCGGGGGTTCCTGGCGGGGGGCGGGCGCCTGCGCGCCGCCGAGCCCGAGGTGGTCGATCAGCTGGCGCAGGGCCATCTCCACTACATGGTTGGTGGAGGCGTCCGCAAGGGCGGACTCGCTGGCGGTGATATCCCCCAGGCGTTGCTCGAGCCGCCTCAGCTCGGCGGTGGTCATGGGAGGGGTGAAGCTCAGCTGCATCAGCTTGAGCTGTGTGCGCAGGGGTGAGTCGGCGGGCAGGTGCGCCGACAGCTTCTCCAGCAGGCCCCTGATCAGGCTGAGATAGACCTCCTCGGTATGGGTGTGGGTGCGGTCCAGGTCGTTGAGCAGTCCCTCGAGGTATTGATAGAGCGCCTCCCCGCCGGCCGTTTGCTGCAGGGTCTCCAGCAGGTAGAGTATCTTGCGCCTGGTGTCGGTGCCCGAGGATTCGTTTTCAGCTGACAAGGGAGTATTTCCTATTAGATCCTGTGAAACGGTGCATAGAAGTAATCGGTTGCTCTCATTGTTTGTAGCCAGCGCCGGTGCACGGCTGCCCTACCGGCCAGAGCTCGGGGAAATCGGCACTGTTATAGGCTCCCCGGGTATAGGCTCCCCGGGCCTTCCTGGTAATAAATAGAGGAGGCCGGAGATGCTAAAGCAAATTGAGAAATCCCTCTGCAAGCGTGACGCACATTCTATGCCACGCAAATATTTTTTAATTATTACAAACAGTTATAGTTTTCCGGGTATCATTGACGGCAAAACCCTTGTAAAATTTGTCGACAGGTTTTGGCACCATGTCCCGAGGCGTATGTAACGCCCTCTTAACAGCGACAGGCGTATGTTACCATCTCAATACCACTATATGTAGTGAAATATAAGTGGTATTTTCAGCCAAGCCACGATATGTTGTGCTCATTTGGGAAAACCGGCCCATAGTCAGTCCCGGCGCCTGACCAGCCGCTTTTTATCCGCCTAGTTTGATCGATCGGCAGGGACTAACCTGCTGAATCCAAATGCAGTCATCTTTGAAATTGGGTATTCTGTTGGATGCCCCACAGCGATATTTTGGGAGAGAGTATGTTTAGCGAGGATATGCACATCGCCGACTTCGACCCTGACCTTTGGGCCGCCATGCAGGCCGAGGCCCGTCGTCAGGAGGAACACATCGAGCTGATCGCCTCGGAGAATTATACGAGCCCCCGGGTCATGGAGGCACAGGGATCGGTGCTGACCAACAAATATGCCGAGGGCTATCCGGGCAAGCGGTACTACGGCGGCTGTGAGCATGTCGACGAGGTGGAGCGCCTGGCGATCGCGCGCCTGAAGGAACTGTTCAACGCCGATTACGCCAACGTGCAGCCTCACTCGGGCTCCCAGGCCAATGCGGCGGTGTATATGGCGCTGCTGAAGCCGGGGGACACCATCCTCGGCATGAGCCTTGCCCACGGCGGGCATCTGACCCACGGGTCCAAGGTCAATTTCTCCGGTCAGATCTATCACGCCTTTCAATACGGCTTGAATACCGACACCGGGGAGATCGATTACGACCAGGTGCAGGCCCTGGCCCGCGAGCACCGCCCCAAGATGATCATCGCCGGCTTCAGCGCCTACTCCCGGGTCGTGGACTGGCAGCGCTTCCGGGAGATCGCCGATGAGGTGGGGGCCTATTTCGTGGTGGACATGGCCCACGTCGCCGGCCTGGTGGCCGCGGGCGTCTATCCGAGCCCGGTCAATATCGCGGACGTCACCACCTCCACGACCCACAAGACCCTGCGCGGTCCCAGGGGCGGTATCATTCTTGCCAAGGCCAACCCGGAGATCGAGAAGAAGCTCAACTCGATGGTCTTCCCCGGTACCCAGGGCGGCCCGTTGATGCACGTAATCGCCGGCAAGGCGGTGGCCTTCAAGGAGGCGCTCGGCGAGGACTTCAAGATCTATCAGCGCCAGGTCGTGGCCAACGCCCGGGCCATGGCGGCGGTATTCATGGAACGCGGTTACAAGGTCATCTCCGGCGGGACGGATGACCACCTGTTCCTGGTAGATCTGATCGACAAGGACATCACCGGCAAAGACGCCGATGCGGCCCTGGGTGAGGCGCATATCACGGTCAACAAGAACTCCGTGCCCAACGACCCGCGCTCGCCGTTCGTGACCAGCGGCCTGCGGATCGGTACGCCGGCGCTCACCACGCGCGGCGTTCAAGAGGCCGAGGCCAGCGAGCTCGCCGGGTGGATATGCGATATCCTGGACAACCTCGAGGACAAGGCCGTTGGGGAACGGGTCCGGGGCCAGGTCATGGACCTTTGCAGGCGTTTCCCCGTATACGGCAAGTCGGTGAGCTCCCATGACGACAGATTGCGCCAGGCCAACTGAAGTGGCGCCCGGCCGGTCCGGTCCGATGCACGACACCGTCTGCAGTGGGGCCCTGTAACCGTCCATGCGCTGTCCCTTCTGTGCCGCCGCCGACACCAAGGTCATTGACTCCCGACTGGCCAATGACGGGGATGCGGTGCGCCGGCGGCGCGAGTGCCTGACATGCGCCGAGCGGTTCACGACCTTCGAGACGGCGGAGCTGGTCCTGCCGCGCATCGTCAAGCAGGACGGGTCGCGGGAACTGTTCGAGGAGGATAAGCTGCGTGCCGGGATCATGCGCGCCCTCGAGAAGCGCCCGGTGGACACCGAGGCCATCGATGCGGCGATCAATCGCATCAGGCACCGGCTGCGTGCTTTCGGTGAGAAGGAGATCCGTTCCCGGGAACTCGGCAACTGGGTGATGCAGGAGCTGCGCGAGCTCGACGAGGTGGCCTATGTCCGTTTCGCCTCCGTGTATCGCAGCTTCCAGGACGTCAACGCCTTTCGCGAAGAGATCGAACGCCTGGAGCAGGAGCCGCCTCCCCAGGTCAAAAAACAACAAATGTCCCTGCTGCCCGGCGACGGCAAAGGCGATTGAGCGCGGCCGCGTCCGTCGCGAGGCTCCCGATGGGCCGGCGCCGTATACCAACCGGGGGACCGTCCCGTCATGACTTCCCGTGACCATGCCCATATGGCCCGCGCCCTGCGGCTTGCCGCCAAGGGGCGCTATACGACCCACCCGAACCCCCGCGTGGGGTGCGTGATCGTCGATCCCCGCGGGAACGTCGTGGGCGAGGGCTGGCACGCCTTCGCCGGCGGCCCCCACGCGGAGGTCAATGCCCTCGCGCAAGCGGGTGAGCGGGCGCGGGGCGCGACGGTCTATGTCACCCTGGAGCCCTGCAGCCATCACGGTCGCACGCCTCCCTGCGCCGAGGCCCTGATCCGGGCCGGCGTGGCCCGTGTGGTGGCCGCCATGGCCGACCCCAATCCGCAGGTCGCCGGTCAGGGCCTCGCCCGGTTGCGCGCGGCGGGCATCGATGTGACCGGCGAGGTGATGGCGGACGAGGCGCGGCGGCTCAACCCCGGCTTCATCGCGCGGATGTCCCGGGGGCGGCCCTTTGTCAGGAGCAAGATTGCCGCCAGCGTCGATGGGCGCACCGCCATGGCCGGCGGCGAGAGTCAATGGATAACCTCGACCGATGCGCGGCGGGACGTCCAGCGTCTGCGGGCCGAGAGCTCGGCGATCCTCACCGGGATCGGGACCGTGTTGGCGGACGACCCGGCATTGACCGTGCGGCCGGGAGAGCTGCCGGCCGCCGATCCCTGGCCCGAGGGCATCGACCCGCGCCAGCCCCTGCGGGTGGTGGCGGACAGCCGCCTGCGCCTGACAAAGGCGGCCCGGTTGCTGAGCCTGCCGGGGCGGGTGCTGGTCGCCACCGCCGCCGAGGCGGACCATGCTAAACTGCGGGACCAAGGCGCGGCGGTCGAATATCTGCCCGGCGCCGATGGCCGTGTGGACCTGCGGGCCTTGATGAACCGTCTGGCGGTCCTCGGGGTCAATGAACTGCTGGTGGAGGCGGGTGCCACACTGAACGGTGCCTTGATTCAGGCCGGCCTGATCGACGAGTGGGTGATCTATCTGGCCCCGAAGGTGCTGGGGGACGGCGCCCGGGGCATGTTCCACTTGCCGGGTCTGGAGCGCATGGATCAGGCCGTGCAGCTGACCTTTGCCGATGTTCGTGCCGTGGGCTGTGACCTGCGTGTAACGGTCCGGCCGTCAGGGCCTTCGTCTTCGTCGGCAACAGAAACGGAGTGAACGGATCGATCGTGGGGGCGCGAAGGGCGCTGCGTGATCCTCCGTCCTTGTTTCTGTCCCGAAGGGCAGGGGGACAAGGCTTCTTCTCCCTCTCCCCCTTGGGGAGAGGGCCGGGGTGAGGGGCGATCGATAGACGGGATGGCGGAGCGCGCCTTGACCCCCTCATCCTTACTTCTACCCTAAAGGGCATAAATCCCCCAAGGGGGAGAAGGGACAAGGAAATGGCTATATGAGGGTACGTATCGAACATGTTCACGGGTATCGTTGAAGGCGTTGGCGAGGTGATCGCCGTGGAACCGGCCGAGGCGGGCAGGCGCGTGGCGGTGGCGCCCGGCACGGTGGATATCGCCGACGTGAAGGCCGGCGACAGCATCCTGGTGAACGGCGTTTGTCTGACTACCCTGACGGCCGGGACCGAGGGCAGCCTGCATTTTGATGTGTCCGGCGAAACCCTGGGATGCACCACCCTGGGGGAGCTGGCCGGCGGTGACCGGGTCAATCTGGAAAAGGCCCTGCTGCCCACCACCCGGCTGGGCGGACACCTGGTGAGCGGGCATGTGGACGGGGTCGGCCGCGTCGTGCAGCGGCAGTCGGAGGGTGACTACGAACGATTGCGGATCCGGGTCCCGGCCGGGCTCGACAGGTATTTCGCCTATAAGGGTTCGGTATGCCTCGACGGGGTGAGCCTCACGGTCAACGCCGTCTCGGGCGATGACGTGGACCTGTTGCTGATACCCCATACCCTGCAGGTCACCAACCTGTCCCGCCTGAGGGAAGGGACTCGGGTCAACGTAGAGGTGGATATTGTGGCCCGCTACCTGGAGCGCCTGCTACAGGCGCAGGACCCGGCCGGCGGGCGCTCGACGGACCAATGACATGAATTCCATCGAAGAGCTTGTCCAGGACATCGAGCAGGGCAGGATGGTCGTCCTGTTGGACGACGAGGATCGCGAAAACGAGGGCGACCTGGTCATGGCCGCCGAGTGCGTGCGCCCCGAAGATATCAACTTCATGGCCCGCTACGGGCGCGGGCTGATCTGCCTGACGTTGACCCGGGACCGGTGCGAGCGCCTGCGCCTTCCCCTGATGGTCAGCGAGACCCACGACAAGCACCTGACCAATTTCACGGTGTCCATCGAGGCGGCCGAGGGCGTGACCACCGGGATCTCCGCGGCCGACCGCGCGGCGACCATCCGCAAGGCCGTGGCGCCCAACGCCAAGTCCAGCGATCTGGTCCAGCCGGGGCACATCTTCCCGATCATGGCCCAGTCCGGGGGGGTGCTGGCCCGCGCGGGACATACTGAGGCGGGCTGCGACCTGGCGCAGCTGGCGGGCTTCGAGCCGGCGGCGGCCATCGTGGAGGTGCTGAACGAAGACGGGACCATGGCGCGTCGCGACGACCTGCAGCGCTTTGCGGCCGAGCACGGGCTGAAGATCGGCACCGTCGCCGACCTGATCCGCTACCGCCTTGCCCGGGAACACACCGTCGAGCGGGTGGGCGAGTGCGACTGGCCCATCAGCTCGTTGGCGGCATTTCGCCTGCACACCTACCGGGACCGGATCAAGGATCGCCTGCACTTTGCCCTGGTCCTGGGGTCGATCGAGCCCGACGAGGCGGTACCCATCCGGGTCCACATGCAGGATACGCTGCATGACGTGCTGCAGATGGAGCGCAGTGAGCACAGCTTCTCGTTGCGCGGGGCCATGCAGCGCATCATCGAGGAGGGCAAGGGTGTTATTGTCATCCTTCGCGAGTTCGAGGATGAACAGGCCCTGCTGCGACGGATCGCCGCCCATCAGTTGAAGGACGACGGGGCGGACCCGTCCCAGTCGGCGAGCAGCGCCGATCTGCGCACCTATGGGGTAGGGGCCCAGATCCTGCGCGACCTGGGCGTGCGGCGTATGCGTGTCCTGGGCACGCCGCGGCGCCTGCACGGCCTGTCGGGGTTCGGTTTAGATGTGGTTGAATACGTGCCTTGCCGTTAGAATAGGGACCCATTCCATCCAATCCATCTAAGAGAACGCCATGAACGACATCAAGACCCTGGAGGGCGACTACGCGGCCGACGGGGCGCGCTTCGCCGTCACCGCCGCGCGGTTCAACGAGTTTATTGTGGACCGGCTCATCGACGGCGCCGTGGACATGCTGCGCCGGCACGGGGTGGCGGACCAGAACATTCACATCGTGCGGGTGCCGGGTGCCTACGAGCTGCCCTACGCCGCGCAGCGCCTGGCGCAGACCGGTGACTACGAGGCCATCATCGCCCTCGGGGTCGTTATCCGCGGCGGGACGCCCCACTTCGAGTACATTGCCGGTGCCTGCGCCCAGGGTCTGTCCACGGTGGCCCTGCAGTCCCAGGTGCCCGTGACCTTCGGGGTGTTGACGGTCGAGACCGTCGAGCAGGCCGTCGAGCGCGCCGGGGCGAAGGCCGGCAACAAGGGGGCGGACGCCGCCCTGAGTGCCCTGGAGATGGTCAGTCTTTCGCGCAAGATCGGTCCGCGGCGATGACCGCCGGCCCCGTGAGCGCCGTTCCTCACCAGGCGCGCAGCCGGGCGCGCCGCCTCGCCGTGCAGGCGTTGTATCAGTGGCAGATGACCCATCAGGACATCGGCGACATCGCATCCCAGTTCACCGCCGATTACGAGATGGACAAGGTGGACGTGCCGTATTTCAAGGAGCTGCTGCACCGTACCGTCGAGGAGGTGAACGTCCTGGAGGACGACGTCAACCCGGTCCTGGACCGGCCCATTCGCAGCGTCGACCCGGTGGAGCGGGCCATCCTGTTGATCGGCGTCTATGAGCTGCGCTACCGCCTGGACATCCCCTACCGGGTGGTGATCAACGAGGCGATCAGGCAGGCCAAGACCTTCGGTGCTTTCGAAAGCTATAAATACGTCAACGGCATACTCGACAAAGTGGCCCATCGCCTGCGCGCCTCCGAGACCCACGCCGCCCTGGATTGACCCCATGCCCCTGTCGGAGTTTGAACTCATCGAGCGGCTGTTCACCCGCCGGGGAGGGGGCCGCCCGGATGTGCGCCAGGGCATCGGCGATGACGGGGCGGTGCTGGTGCCGCCGCCGGATCAGGACCTGGTGGCGGCCGTGGATACCCTGGTGGCGGGGGTCCACTTCCCGTTGCAGACAGAGGCCCGTGACATCGGCCACAAGGCACTAGCCGTCAATCTCAGCGATCTGGCCGCCATGGGGGCCCGGCCGGCGTGGTACACCCTGGCATTGACCGTCCCGGAGGCTGATCTGGCGTGGCTGGAGGGCTTCGCCGCCGGCCTGTCGGCGCTGGCCGGGCGCTACGGGATGGAGCTGGTCGGCGGGGATACCACCCACGGCCCCCTGTCCGTCACCGTGCAGGCCCACGGCTTCGTGCCCCGGGGGCAGGCCTTGTACCGGCGCGGCGCGCAGGCGGGGGACCTGATCTATGTCACCGGGGAGCTGGGGGGCGCGGGGCTGGCGCTGCACTCGCTCCAGGGCGGCATCACCCTGTCACCTCAGGTGCGTGACGATGCTATGCAGCGCCTCAACCGGCCAGAGCCAAGGGTTGAGGAGGGTCGTGTCTTGCTTGATATCGCGAATGCGGCGATCGACATCTCGGACGGGCTGGTCTCCGATCTGGGGCACATGCTAAAGGCCGGCGCGGCGGGGGCCACCGTGCAAACGGAACGTGTCCCGGTATCGGCGCCGGTGCGCGCCCTCCTGCCTCCCGCCGGCGGCCAGGACCCGGGCCTGGCGCTGGCCCTGACGGCGGGCGACGACTACGAGCTGTGCTTCACCGTCGCCGAGGGGCGGCGGGCGCAGTTGGAAGAGGCCATGGACAGGCTCGAGCGGCCCTGCACCTGCATCGGCGTTGTGGAGGCGGCGCCGGGCCTGCGCTGGCGCACGGGGGACGGGGGCCAATATACCCCGCCCAAAGGGGGGTACGATCACTTCGCCGCTCAGGGGGGCTGAGCGCGCCGGCGGATGGGCGCCAGGGAACCTCTGCACAAGCCGCTGAACTGGCGCTCACGGCGTTGCACAGGGGCTCGGAATGCCCATTACTCCCTGCAAACTGCGCTTGCTCGCCCCTGTGCGCCTTGTGATCATCCCCTTGATCGACCTGTGCAGAGGTTCCCTACTGTTCGTCCTTGTCCTTCTCGATCAGCGCGTAGGCCGAGTGATTGTGGATGGACTCGAAGTTCTCCGATTCCACCACGTAGCGGGTGACGCGTTCGTCCTGGTTGAGGCGGTGGGCCACGTCGCGGACCATGTCCTCGACGAACTTGGGGTTGTCGTAGGCCCGCTCGGTGACGTATTTCTCGTCGGGGCGCTTGAGCAGCCCGTAGACCTGGCATGAGGCCTCTTCCTCCACCAGGTCGATCAGCTCCTCCACCCACATGAACCCCTGGATACGCGCGGTGACGGTGACGTGGGAGCGCTGGTTGTGCGCCCCGTAATCGGAGATCTCCTTGGAACAGGGGCACAGGCTGGTAACGGGGACCTGCACATGGATATCCATGTGGGGCTGCTCGTTGGCCAGCTCGCCGATGAAGCTCACGTCGTAATCCAGCAGACTCTCGACCCCGGAGACGGGCGCCTTCTTGTTGACGAAGTAGGGGAAGCGCATCTCGATATGGCCGGACTCGGCGTCGAGCCGGTGGGTCATCTCCGCCAGCATCTCCTTGAAGGACGCGACGGTGATCTCCCGTTCATGGCGGTTGAGTATCTCCACGAAGCGGGACATGTGGGTGCCCTTGAAGTTGTGGGGCAGGTCCACGTACATGTTGAAGGTGGCGATGGTGTGCTGCTCGCCGCCGCTGCGTTCCTTGACCCGCACGGGGTGGCGGATGTGCTTGATCCCCACCTTGTTGATGGGCAGACGACGGGTGTCCGGGCTGCTCTGCACATCGGCGATGGTGACCGGTTTTTGCTTCGTCGGCCCGAGTGGACTCATGGAGTTATTCCTCTGTATAGCGCACGCAGGCGCGATCCGTTTCCCACAGGGTGACCGCGTTCACTCGGGTGCGGGGGCCGTTGAGATCCTGACAGAGCGCCCTGTAAATGTGACATGCGATGTTCTCCGCCGTCGGATTGGCTTCCCGGAACGGCTCGAGTTCGTTGAGGTGCTGATGGTCCAGCCTGTCGGTCACCCGCCGGGCGGCCTGCTTGATGGTCTTGAAGTCCAGCCCCATCCCCACCTCATCCAGGGCGGTGGCGATTACCTCCACCTCCAGGCGCCAGTTGTGGCCGTGCAGCCGGCTGCAGTCGCCGGGGTAGCCTCTCAATTGATGGGCGGCGGCGAAGTCGCTCACCACCCTGAGTGTGTAACGTGCGGGCATATACCTGACTAGAATACTAGGAATTTAATTGAGATCGAACGATTTGACAAGGCTGATCGTCGAAAAATCCGCTGACGGCGTTCAAAATCCCTTGTTTATCAAGCCCGCACTCGCTGAGCAGCTCCTCGCGGCCGCCGTGGTCGTAGAACGTATCCGACAGTCCCAGATTGATCACCGGGACGGTGACCCCATTGCGGGCGAGGCATTCGTTGACCGCGCTGCCCGCGCCGCCCATCACGGCATTGTCCTCGACGGTCACCAGCAGCTCGTGGCGGCCCGCCAGCTGCAGCACCAGCTCCTCGTCCAGGGGCTTGACGAAGCGCATGTTCGCCACCGTGGCGCCGCACGCCTCGGCCGCCTCCATGGCCGGGGAGACCATGGCGCCGAAGGCCAACAGGGCGGTCTTGGCCCCTTGACGGGCGATCTGTCCCTTGCCCAGGGGCACGGGGGTCATCTCCTGCTCGACGGCTGTCCCGGGCCCGGTGCCCCGCGGGTAGCGCACGGCGCTGGGGCCGTTGTGCAGGAATCCGGTGTAGAGCATCTGGCGGCACTCGTTCTCATCGGCGGGCGCCATGATGACCAGGTTGGGGATGCAGCGCATGAAGCTCAAGTCGAAGCTGCCCGCATGGGTGGCTCCGTCCGGCCCCACCAGTCCGGCCCGGTCGATGGCGAACAGCACCGGCAGGTCCTGCAGCGCCACGTCATGGATCAGCTGATCGTAGGCCCGCTGCAGGAAGGATGAGTAGATGGCCACCACCGGCTTGAGGCCCTCGCAGGCCAGGCCGGCGGCGAAGGTGACGGCGTGCTGCTCGGCGATGCCCACGTCGAAGTAGCGTTCGGGATAGCGCTCGGAAAACTTCACCAGGCCCGAGCCCTCGCGCATGGCCGGGGTGATGCCGACCAGTCGCTCGTCGCGCGCGGCCATGTCGCACAGCCAGTCGCTGAAGACCTGGGTATAACTCGGCCCCTTGGGCTTTTTGGCCTCCATCTTCCCCGTGGTGCGGTCGAAGACGCTCACCCCGTGGTAGGTGCAGGGATTGTCTTCGGCGGGCTTGAAGCCCTTGCCCTTGGTGGTCACCACGTGCAGCAGCTGCGGGCCGTCCAGGGTGTGCAGATTGCGCAGGGTCTTGACCAGGGTGGGCAGGTCGTGGCCGTCGACCGGCCCGATGTAGTTGAAGCCGATTTCCTCGAACAGGGTGCCGGGCACCACCATGCCCTTGACGTGTTCCTCGGCCCGGCGGGCGAGCTCCTTGACCTGGGGAACGGTATTCAGGACGCGCTTACCGCTCTCGCGCACGCTGGAGTAGAGGCGCCCGGACATCAGGCGCGCCAAATAATTGGACATGGCCCCCACGTTGGGGGAGATGGACATGTCGTTGTCGTTCAGGACCACCAGCAGATCGGCGCCGATGTCGCCGGCGTGGTTGAGGGCCTCGAAGGCCATGCCGGCGGTCATGGCGCCGTCGCCGATGATGGCCACGGCGCGCCGGTCCTGGCCGCTGTTGCGGAACGACAGGGCCATGCCCAGGGCCGCGCTGATGGAAGTGCTGGCGTGGCCGGCACCGAAGGCGTCATAGGGGCTCTCGGTGCGCTTGAGAAACCCCGACAGGCCCCCCTTTTTGCGCAGGGTCGGCATGCGCTGGCGCCGGCCGGTCAGGATCTTGTGGGGATACGCCTGATGGCCCACGTCCCATACCAGGCGATCAAGCGGGGTGTTGAACACGTAGTGCAGGGCGATGGTCAATTCCACGGTGCCCAGGCCGGCGGCCAGGTGGCCGCCCGTGCGGGACACGGTGTCGATCAGGAAGCTGCGCAGTTCATCGGCCAGGCCGGGCAGCTGTGCCTCGGGGAGCTGGCGCAACTGCTCGGGCGTATCGACGGCCGTGAGGAGTGGGAATTGATCATTGCTAATGGACATATGTGAGTGAACCTTCCCCGTACGTGTGTGATGATCAGTCAATAATGAAACGATGGTATGTGAGTTGCAACCGCCGCTCACCCGTTACCCGTCAATGGGTGCGCTGTACGATATAGGCGGCCAGGTGGCGCAGGGCCTCGCCGTGCCGGCCGAAGACCGCCAACTGCTCCAGTGCCTGCTCGTACAGATCCGCGGCCATGCGTTTTGCCTCGTCGAGTCCCACCAGGGCGGGGTAGGTGGGTTTGTGGCGCGCCATGTCCGAGCCCTGGGGCTTGCCCAGCAGCGACGTATCACCCTCCACGTCCAGGACATCGTCACGGATCTGGAAGGCCAGGCCCACGCGGGTGGCGAAGCCGTCAAGGGCGTCGACGGCCTGCTCGTCGATGGGGGTCTGGGCGAGGGCGCCGAGCCGGCAGCTGGTGCGGATCAGGGCCCCGGTCTTGCGCCCGTGCATGTCTTCCAGTTCCTCCAGGGTCAGCTGCCTGCCGACGGCCGCCAGGTCGATGGCCTGGCCGCCCACCATGCCCAGGGAGCCGCTTCCATGGGCCAGGGCTTGCACCATGCGCACCCTGTGTTCGGCCGGCAGCGCCAGCGAGTCGTCGGAGGCGAGCAGGTCGAAGGCAAGCGTCTGCAGCCCGTCCCCGGCCAGTATCGCCATGGCCTCGCCGTAGACCTTGTGGCAGGTGGGTTTGCCCCGCCGCAGGTCGTCGTCGTCCATGGCCGGCAGGTCATCGTGGACCAGGGAGTAAGCGTGGATGAGTTCGACTGCGCAGGCCGCCACGTCGAGGGCCGGCGAATCCACCTGCAGGGCCTCGCCGGCGGCGTAGACCAGCAGGGGCCGCATGCGCTTGCCGCCGCCCAGCACCGCATAGCGCATGGCTTCATGCAGGGTGGCCGGCTTGCAGTCAGCCTCCGGGAGGCGGTGCTCCAGAGCCTGTTCGACGCGGCCCTGGTGACGGCTAATCCATTTATCTATCGTTTCCTTCATGCGTTCTCTGTAATCGTTCAACAGCCGTCTACCGGCGGCAAGGCCTTCCCGTAGACGGCGGGCTTGTCCATCACACCATAAGCCGCCCGGTTTGATCCGGGGGGGTTGTTCCGGTCATCAACGACTTTCAGGCAGGAGTGAGCGTTGTTGGTTGTTCAGCGCCGTAATATCACCGGGAAGGAGTGCTGTCAGGCCCCATCTGTCGACTCTTCGGCGCCGTCCAGCGGTTGAAGCTCGGTCTTTCCATCCTTTTCAATCAGTACCTGGACTTTTTGTTCCGCCTCTTTGAGGGCGTGCTGACACGTGCGGGTCAGCACGATGCCCCGTTCAAAGGCCTTGAGCGATTCTTCGAGACCCATCTCCCCCTGTTCCATCTGCTCGACGAGGGACTCGAGCTCGTTCAGGGCCGTCTCGAAGTCAGGGGTGGCCTTTTTTTTCACCAAGATGGAATACCTCCCGAAACCAAAGAAACTTACCCTAAAGGGCACAGAAGGGTCAAACAAAATCCATACAGGTGTGGTAATTAAGCAACGGACTTGCGGGGCATTGGTGTTGACAAGGGGGCGGGGGTAAGATAAATTTTTCCCGTCAGTTTAGACTCAGTCTAACACCCTGGGCCACCAACAATTAGCTGGAGGTTGAAAACCATGGCACTCAAAGGCAGCAAGACACAAGAAAATCTGAAGGCGGCGTTCGCCGGGGAATCCCAGGCCAATCGGCGCTACCTGTACTTTGCGTCCAAGGCGGACGTGGAGGGGTACAACGATGTCTCCGCGGTGTTCCGTTCTACCGCCGAGGGCGAGACCGGGCATGCCCACGGGCACCTGGAATACCTCGAGGGTGTCGGTGACCCGGTGACCGGCCTGCCCATCGGGGGCACGGCGGACAATCTCAAATCCGCCATCGACGGGGAAACCCATGAGTACACGGACATGTACCCGGGCATGGCCAAGACGGCCCGCGATGAAGGTTTCGACGAGATCGCCGACTGGTTCGAGACCCTGGCCAAGGCCGAGCGCTCCCACGCCAACCGCTTCCAGAAGGCCTTGGACGCCCTGGATAGTTGACGACGTCCGTCGCACGCCGCGGGGTCGGTATCCGCCGACCCGCGGGCGTTGCCACAACGTGCCCCCACGGTCAGCAGTGTAATCGTCCCGATGGCGCAAACTGATCAGCATACCGGCGAGCCGCGCGAAGGCAGCCTCGAGGCCCCCACGCGCCACCCCCTGGACTGGAAGAATCCCGACTTTTTCGAGGAGACCTCCCTGTTCAAGGAGATGACGCGCATCTTCGATATCTGTCACGGGTGCCGGCGCTGCTTCAGTCTGTGCCACGCCTTCCCCACCCTGTTCGACGCCGTTGACGAGACCGAGACCATGGAGGTCGAGGAGGTCCCCCGGGAGGTGTTCTGGCAGGTCACGGATCACTGCTATCTGTGCGACCTGTGTTACATGACCAAGTGCCCCTATGTGCCCCCCCACCCGTGGAATGTGGACTTTCCCCACCTGATGCTGCGGGCCAAGGCGGTGAAGTTCCGAAAGGGCGGCTATAGCCTGCGAGACAAGGTCATGAGCGCCACGGATACCGTGGGCAGGTTGGCGGGCATCCCGGTGGTGGTGCAGGCGGTGAACGGGGCCAACCGCAACAAGGCGGTGCGCAAGGTCATGGACAAGGCCGCGGGCATTCACCCCGGCGCACTGCTGCCCGAGTATCATCACGACACCCTGCACCGGCGCATGGCGCGGCGCGAGCCGCCGGCCCTGGAGCCCGTCGCCACGGAAGACACCCAGGGCCGGGTGGTGATGTTCGGCACCTGTTACGCCAACTATAACGAGCCGAGCCTCGGCGAGGACCTCTGCGCGGTGTTCGAGCACAACGGTGTACCGGTCCGCCTGGTGGAAAAGGAACAATGCTGCGGCATGCCCAAGCTGGAGCTGGGGGACCTGGCCGCGGTGGAGCGCGCCAAGGCGTTCAATATCCCGCGTCTGGCCGAGTGGGTCGATCAGGGCTGGGACATCGTCGCGCCGGTACCCTCGTGCGTGCTGATGTTCAAGTTCGAGTTGCCCCTGCTCTTCCCGGACGATGAGCAGGTACTGAAGGTGAGCCGGGCGACCTTCGACCCGTTCGAGTACCTGATGCGCCGCCACAAGGCGGGGCGCCTCAATACCGAGTTCAAGCGATCATTGGGCAAGGTGGCGTACCACGCCCCCTGCCACCAGCGGGTGCAGAATATCGGCCTGAAGACCCGCGACGCCCTGCAGTTGATCCCCGACACTCAGGTGGAGGTCATCGAGCGCTGCTCGGGGCACGACGGGACCTACGCGGTCAAGAGCGAGTATCACGACACCGCCATGAAGATAGGCCGACCGGTGTTCAACCGGGTCGATAAGGCCGACGCCGATTATTACTCCAGCGATTGCCCCATGGCCGGCCGTCAGATCGAGAACGGCCTGGGCGGGGGCAATGGGCCGACGCCTCCCCTGGCGCTGCTCAGGCGGGCCTACGGCATCTGACGGTCAGCGACGGACACGACGGGAAGCGACTATGAAGCCACTGACACGCAAAGACCTCTATTCCCTGGAAGAGTACGCCGCGGCGCGGGCCGAGTTTCGCGCGCGGGTGATGGCCCATAAAAAGAACCGCCGGCTGGCGGTGGGTCCCCACGCCACGTTGTACTTCGAGGATCGCCTTACCATCCAGTATCAGATTCAGGAGATGCTGCGCATCGAGCGCATCTTCGAGCCCGAAGGGATCGAGGAGGAGCTTGGCACCTATAACCCATTGATCCCCGACGGCGACAACCTCAAGGCGACCATGATGCTGGAGTACGCGGACATCGCCGAGCGCCGGGCGGCCCTGGCCGAGTTGATCGGCCTCGAGAAGCGTGTATGGATCAGGGTGGACGGTTACGAACGGTGTTGGGCCAATGCCAACGAGGACCTGGAGCGGGATACCGCCGACAAGACCTCGGCGGTGCACTTTCTGCGCTTTGAGTTTACCCCCGAGATGGTGCGCGCGGCCAAACGGGGGTCGCCCCTCAGCGCCGGCATCGAGCACGACCGATACGCCCACGCGGTCAACCCGCTGCCAAAGCCCGTGCACGATGCCCTGGTGGCCGATTTCGAGTGACCCCCTATAAAAGCAACTTCCTTGTCCCTTCTACCCTTTAGGGTAGAAGCAAGGATGAGGGGGTCAGGGAGCGCCCTGCCGTCGTATTATCCTCCCCTCTCCCTAAAGGGGAGAGGGGGTTAAAACAGTTGCTCTCCCCGGAGGGGAGATGAAGCTAAGGCAGTTGCTGTCCTCCGGGGTGACTGCGCGAAGCACGCCGAAAATAAAATCACGATCCCAATTCTCTGGGCGTGCAAAGTTGTTACAATACGCCCCCGTCGAGCATGGATTTGTCCGGGTGCGCCGCGCACCTTTGTTTTATACGCAACCGTTTTAATGAAAGCAAAATACGAAGCCTCTGACATCGAGGTCCTCAAGGGCCTCGAACCGGTACGCAAGCGCCCCGGGATGTACACCGATACGTCCCGGCCGGACCATCTTGCCCAGGAGGTCATCGACAACAGCGTCGACGAGGCCATCTCGGGTTTCGCCAAGACCCTGGAGGTGAGCCTGTACCGCGACGGGTCTCTGGAGGTGGTCGACGACGGGCGGGGCATGCCGGTGGATGTCCACCGCGGCGAGAAGGTCCCCGGTGTGGAGCTGATCCTTACCCGCCTGCACGCGGGGGCGAAGTTCTCCAACAAGAGCTACCGCTTCTCGGGCGGCCTGCACGGGGTGGGGGTGTCGGTGGTCAATGCATTGTCCAAGCGCCTGGAGGTATGGATCCGGCGCGACGGCAACGAATACCACATGGCCTTCGCCGACGGGAAAAAGGTCTCCAATCTGAAGGCGGTGGGCAAGGCGGGCAAGCGCAACACCGGGCACGACCATCCGCTTCTGGCCCAACGCCAAGTATTTCGACAGCGCCAAATTCACCCCGGCGCGGCTCAAGCACCTGCTGCGCTCCAAGGCCGTGTTGTGCCCCGGACTCAGGGTCCGCCTGTACGACGAGGCCGGCGACGAGCAGCCTGGAGTGGCACTACGAGGACGGGCTCAAGGGATATCTGGAGGACGCCCTGGGCAAGGCGGAGGTGCTCCCGTCGAGGCGCCGTTCACCGGGCGCATGACCGGCAATGATGAGACCGTGGACTGGGCGGTGGTGTGGGATGCTGGGTGAGCAGGAGCTGGTCACCGAGAGTTATGTCAACCTGATCCCCACCCCCCAGGGCGGCACCCACGTCAACGGCTTTCGCATGGGGCTGACCGAGGCGGTGCGCGAGTTTTGCGAATTCCGCAACCTGACCCCGCGCGGGGTGCGCATCTCGCCCGAGGACGTGTGGGACCGCTGCAGCTACGTCCTGTCGGTCCAGCTCGGCGAACCCCAGTTCTCGGGGCAGACCAAGGAGCGGCTGACCTCCCGCGAGTGCGCCACCTTCGTCAACGGCGTGGTCAAGGACGCCTTCAGCCTGTGGCTCAACCAGCACACCGAGACCGGCGAGCGTATCGCCGATTTCGTCATTCAGCGGGCCCAGGCCCGCCAGCGCTCCGGCCGCCAGGTGGTGCGCAAGAAGGTGACCAGCGGCCCGGCCCTGCCGGGCAAGCTGGCCGACTGCACCCAGCAGCAGACCGAACAGACCGAGCTGTTCCTGGTCGAGGGCGACTCGGCGGGCGGCTCGGCCAAGCAGGCCCGGGACCGGGAGTTCCAGGCCATCCTGCCCCTGCGCGGCAAGATCCTCAACGCCTGGGAGGTGGATCAGGGGCAGCTGTTCTCCTCCCAGGAGATCCACAACATCGCCGTCGCCCTCGGGGTCGACCCGGGCTCGGAGGACCTGCGCAAGCTGCGCTACGGCAAGGTGTGCATCCTGGCCGACGCCGACTCCGACGGGGCCCATATCTCGAGCCTGCTGTGCGCCCTGTTCGTGCGTCACTTCCCGGCGCTGGTCAACGCCGGCCGGGTCTACGTGGCCATGCCGCCCCTGTACCGCATCGATGTGGGCAAGGAGGTGTTCTACGCCCTGGACGAGGGGGAGAAGCAGGGCGTGCTCGACCGCATCGCCGCCGAGGGGCTGAAGGGCAAGGTCAACGTGCAGCGCTTCAAGGGTCTCGGCGAGATGAATCCCGGCCAGCTGCGCGAGACCACCATCGCGCCCGACACCCGCCGCCTGGTGCAGCTGACCATGGGCGAGGAGGACGGCACCCACAACATCCTCGACATGCTGCTGGCCAAGAAGCGCGCCGGCGACCGCCGCGCCTGGCTCGAGTCCAAGGGCGACATGGCGGAGGTGTAGGGAATAGTTTCAAAGGGGTCAGACTCGATTGAAGGGGACTTGCGCATGTTTATTGCCAGACGGTTTCAAACGAGTCTGACCCCTTTGAAATACAGCGCGGGTGATACCCGTCGCATCCGACCAGGGCGAGTAGAGAAGGATCAATGGCGACCCAACTGGAATTTCAGACCAACGAGCAGGTCCCCCTCAAGGACTTTACCGAGAAGGCCTACCTGGACTACTCCATGTACGTGATCCTGGACCGGGCCCTGCCCCACATCGCCGACGGGCTCAAGCCGGTGCAGCGGCGCATCGTCTACGCCATGTCCGAGCTGGGGCTGTCCGCCCAGGCCAAGTTCAAGAAGTCGGCGCGCACCGTCGGCGATGTCATCGGCAAGTACCACCCCCACGGCGACGCCGCCTGCTACGAGGCCATGGTGCTCATGGCCCAGCCGTTCTCCTACCGCTATCCGCTGATCGACGGCCAGGGCAACTGGGGCACCACCGACGACCCCAAGTCGTTCGCCGCCATGCGCTACACGGAGGCGCGCCTGACCGCCTACGCGGTGACCCTGCTGTCGGAGGTGGAGCAGGGCACGGTGGACTGGATGCCCAACTTCGACGGCACGCTGCAGGAGCCGGCGCTTCTTCCCGCGCGCCTGCCCAACGTGCTGCTGAACGGCGCGAGCGGCATCGCGGTGGGCATGTCCACCGACATCCCGCCCCACAACCTGCGCGAGGTGGTCGCAGGCCTGCGTGCACCTGCTGGACCATCCCAAGGCGAGCGTCGACGAGCTGTGCGAGCACATCCAGGCGCCGGACTTTCCCACCGCCGCAGAGATCATCACCCCCCGCGAGGAGATCCTGCAGATCTACGACACCGGCGGCGGGGCGCTGCGCATGCGCGCCCGTTACGAGCGCGAGAACGGCGACATCGTCGTTACCGCGCTGCCCTACCAGGTCTCGGGCGCGCGGGTGCTGGAGCAGATCGCCGCCCAGATGAACGCCAAGAAGCTGCCCATGGTGGAGGACCTGCGTGACGAGTCCGATCACGAAAACCCCACCCGGCTGGTGATCGTGCCCCGCTCGTCCCGGACCGATATGGACGCCCTCATGGAGCACCTGTTCGCCACCACCGACCTGGAGCGCGGCTACCGGGTCAACATGAACATCATCGGCCTGGACGGCCGCCCCCAGGTCAAGAACCTGCGCGAGCTGCTCGACGAGTGGCTGACCTACCGGCTCGCCACCGTGCGCCGGCGGCTCGAATACCGCCTGGAGAAGGTCGAGGCCCGCCTGCACGTGCTCGAGGGCCTGCTGGTGGCCTACCTCAACCTGGACGAGGTCATCCATATCATCCGCACCGAGGACGAGCCCAAGGCGGTGCTCATGGCGCGCTTCGAGCTCACCGAGCGCCAGGCCGACGCCATCCTCGAGATCCGCCTGCGCCAGCTGGCCAAGCTCGAGGAGATCAAGATCCGCGACGAGCAGCGCAGCCTGTCCAAGGAGCGCGACGAGCTGAACAAGACCCTCAAGTCCGCTCAGCGTATGAAGAAGCTGGTGCGCTCGGAGCTGGTGCAGGACGCGGACAAGTTCGGCGACGAGCGCCGCTCGCCCCTGGTGGTTCGCACGGCGGCCCGGGCCATGGACGAGAGCGAACTGGTGCCCACCGAGCCGGTCACCGTGGTGCTCTCGGAGCGGGGCTGGGTGCGGGCGGCCAAGGGCCACGAGGTGGACCCCCTGAGCCTCAGTTACAAGTCGGGCGACCGCTTCCTGGCCGCCGCCCGGGGGCGCAGCAATCAGACAGCCATCTTCGTGGACTCCACGGGCCGCTGCTACAGCCTGCCGGCCCATACCCTGCCGTCAGCCCGGGGCCAGGGCGAGCCCCTGTCGGGGCGCCTGACGCCCCCGGAAGGCGCCCGGTTCGTGGCCGTGGTGATGGGGGCCAACGAGGAGTACTGCGTGCTCGCCAGCGACGCCGGCTATGGGTTCATCACCCAGGTCGGGGAGCTGTTCGCCAAGAACAAGGCGGGCAAGGCAGTGCTCACCACCCCCAAGGGCAGTACCGCCCTGGCGCCCGCGACCCTGGAGGATCCCTCCCGGGCCGTTGTCGCCATGGCCACCAGTGACGGGCACCTGCTGGTGACGCCGGCCGCCGATCTGCCCCAGTTGAATCGGGGCAAGGGCGTGAAGATTCTCAATATTCCCACGGCCCGGTTCAGCGCCGGCGAGGAGCGGGTCGTCGCCGTGGCAGTGCTCAATCCCAAGGACCAGCTGGTGGTCTATGCCGGGCAGCGCAAGATGAGCCTCAAGAAGGACGACCTGGCCCACTACCAGGGTGAGCGGGGCCGGCGCGGCATGAAGCTGCCCCGGGGCTATCAGAAGGTGGAGCGCCTGGGCGTGAACCGCGCCTCTTGAAATCGCCCCCCGGCGCCTCCATTTTATCGAAGCTATTACCCGTTGGAGCTCGCGTATATGAAGCGCATCTTTTTGTTTATCGTGACCAATATCGCCATTCTGGTGGTGCTGAGCATCGTCTTGCAGCTGCTGGGCGTCGAGAGCATCCTCGACCGGCGCGGCGTCAATCTGGACATGAAGTCCCTGCTGATCTTCTCGGCGGTGATCGGCATGGGCGGCTCGTTTATCTCCCTGGCCATCTCCAAGTGGATGGCCAAGCGCCTCACCGGCGCGCAGGTCATCGAGCAGCCCCGCAACGAGGCCGAGCAGTGGCTGGTGCAGACGGTCAACAATCATGCCCGGGCCGCCGGGATCGGCCAGCCCGAGGTGGCCATCTATGACTCGCCGGACCTGAACGCCTTCGCCACGGGCATGCGGCGGGACAACGCCCTGGTGGCCGTCAGCACCGGTCTGCTGCGCGCCATGAACCGCGACGAGGCGGAGGCCGTCCTCGGCCACGAGATCACCCACGTGGCCAACGGCGACATGGTCACCCTGGCATTGATCCAGGGCGTGGTCAACACCTTCGTGATCTTCCTGTCGCGGGTCATCGGCTTCGTGGTGGACCGGGTGGTGTTCAAGGTGGAGCGCGGCACCGGCCCGGCCTTTTGGATCACCACGATTATCGCCCAGATACTCCTCGGTATCCTGGCCAGCATGATCGTCATGTGGTTCAGCCGGCAGCGCGAGTTCCGCGCCGACGCGGGCGGGGCGCGCCTGGCGGGGCGGGACAAGATGATCGCCGCCCTGGAGCGCCTCAAGGCCGGCGTCGAGCAGCCCCATCTGCCCGATCAACTGGCCGCCTTCGGTATTTCCGGGGGCATGGGGCGCGGCCTGACGCGCCTGTTCATGAGCCACCCGCCCCTGGACGAGCGCATCGCGGCCCTGCGCAGCGCCGCCTGAGACCGGGTGCCGACGACGCGGGCCGCAGGGATGCGGCGCTGTCCCGTGAGTCTTGGCCAAGGGCGCGGGATATGGAAAAGTAACCGGGCAAGGAGAAGGCGAGGGAGTCCGGGGCAGGACGGCGCCCGCCGCAATCACCGCGGACATGGCAGACGTTCCTGCCCTTTTCTTTCAGCCCGGGCTTTGCCCCCTCATTCAATCGAACAAGAATCCGCCTCGAGCCCCGGTGCCCGGCGGCGGGCAGGTCGTGGCGCTTTTTCCGGGTGCTGAAGGAAAGGGCCTTCCGGGCGGGGGAGAAAGCGAGCCGTGAGCACGCGGCGTCTTACGGCTGCTCGTCAAAGACGTAATTCAGTTTCGCCTCGGGGCGCTGCACGTAGTTGCCCTGAATATAGTCCACGTCCCAGCGCCATAACAGGCTCAGGCTCTTGGCATCCTCCACGAAGGGCACGATGATCCGTTTGCCGTCCGCCTTGGCCCGTTGAATGAGTGACTTGACCCGGGTCTGGTGCAGCTCGCTCTGGGCCAGGTCGTGGGTCAGGGCCCCGTCGATCTTGATGTAGTCCACCGCCAGGCGCTTGATCAGGGCGAGGGCGTTGGCGGTACGCCCCGCATGCTCCAGCACGCACAGGCAATGCACCTCGTGCAGCCCCTGCAGCAGCCACTGGAATGCGTCGGCCTGCTTGGCGGCCACCGCCTCGCTGACCTCAAAGACGAGCCGGTCCCCCGGCACCCCATGGTCCCGCAGCTGCTGGCTGAGCCAGGGCAGGAAGGTCGTGTCCGCGAGGGTTTGCTGATCGAGCTTAATGAACAGGCAGGTTCGCTTGGCCTCCCGTTCGATGAGCTTTTGCAGGCTGTGGCGAATCACCCAGCGGTCGATGTCGGGCAACAGGTTGGCCTCATGGGCAGCGCTCATGAATTCGCCGGGCAGGGCCTCGCGTCCGCGTTCGTCCGTCAGGCGCAGCAGCACCTCGTAGTTGTCTCCGGGGGTGGCATGCAGATTGACGATGGGCTGAAAGACCGTGGCCAGGCGGTCCTCCTTCAGCGCCGCGCGCAGGCGTTCCTCCTGACTGTGCTCCATGGCGGCGCGCAGGCCCGCATCCGTGGTCTGGTCGTAAATGTGGATCTGGCCGTTGCCTTCTCCTTGGGCGACCTCGCAGGCGAGGGCGGCCCTGGAGACCACGTGGTCCAGGTGATTGTTCCCTTCCCCGAACAGGCAGACACCGATGCTGCACGAGCCCTTGAAGACCTGTCCCAGGATCATGAAGTGGTTGTCCCGCACCCGGTCCCGCAGGGTGGCGGCGAGCTGGCGTATCTCGTCCCGTGAACGGTTTTTGACCAGGATGGCGAAGGTCTCGTCCCGAATTCTGGCGGGGGTGTCCTGGGCCGTGATAACGCCGCGCATGAGGTTGGCGAACTCGCTGAGGACGAGGTCGCCGCCCGCTTCGCCCAGTTGGTCCTGGGCGTGGTCGAAGTGATCCAGTTTGATATGGAGCAGGGCGTTGAATTGCTCTGCCCCGGGGGGCTCCGCGACGGCGGCATCAAAGGCGTCAAAGAGATACAGGTGACTGTACAGGCCCGTGAGCAGGTCATGGGAGCCGGCATGGCTGTGGCCGTCGGGGACGGACTGCGGGGCCTTGTGGACCGGGGCGGGCGGGGCGTCCGCGGACGGCGCGCCCCCGGCGCCGGGCCCGGTCTCACGCTCGAATACCAGGCGGGTACAGTCCGGGTCGTGCAGCCCCAGCAGGTGGCGGGCCCCGCCGCGCAGGGCCTTGGCATAGGTGGCGGCATTGATCTCGTATTCGGCGAGGACCACGGGGGTCGGCTCGCCGCGCTCGGCCAGCCATCGAGTGACCTGCGTCAGCTCGGTCTCCGCCAGGGTGTAGGAGCCGATGATCAGGTCCCAGTGACCGGCCGCCAGCGCCTCCTCCAATTCCCCCAGGGAGGTGACCTGGATCGCCTTGATGAGGTAACCGCTCGCCGCCAAGGCCTCCTGGATCTCTTTGCAAATGGTGGCCGATGGCTCGAAAACGATGGCATGGAGGGGTGGGCGGGCCTCCGGCCCATTCGAGCCGGCGGTCACGCGACAACACCTGTAAGTATATATATCAATATATTGCGAGCCATTATTAAGGTAATCTATTAATTAAGACCGTCGCCAGCGGGCAACCGGACAGCATGGGCGGCCGGCGGTGAAGTAGGCCCGCATACCTGTTGGACCCACACCGTATATCGGCCCCGTCGGCGAGAGTTTAATGGTCTCCTGATGGAGGGGGAGGCAAGGGGATTCGGCGTGATCCCTCAGGGAAAGAGCATCACCTTGTGGGCGGCCCCCGGGACCTCGCGCACCAGGCGCGGCACCAGATAGCCGGGCAGGGCCCGGTTGAGGCCGGCCAGGAGCTTTACCGCGGTGGCCTCGGGGACGTCGAAGTGGGCCGTGCCCGTGACCTTGTCCAGCAGGTGCAGGTAATAGGGGAGTACGCCGGCGTCAAAGAGCGCCTCGCTGAGCCGGCGCAGGGTGTCGCCGTGGTCATTGACCCCGCGCAGGAGCACCGCCTGATTGAGCAGGGTGGTGCCCGCCGTCTTCAGTGCCCCAAGCGCGCCGCGCACCCGGTCGTCGATTTCGTTGGCATGGTTGGCGTGCACCACCATGACGGTGTTGACCGGCAGACCGGCCAGCCACGTCAGGAAGCCCCGGTCGATGCGCTCGGGCAGCACGATGGGCAGGCGGGTGTGAAAACGCAGGCGCCGCACGTGGGGGACGGCGCACAGGTCCTCGGCCAGGGCGGCGAGGCGGTCGTCGGTCAGGGTCAGGGGGTCGCCGCCGCTCAAGATGACCTCTTCGATGCTCGGATCCGCGGCGATCCCGGCCAGCGTCTGCGCCCAGTGGCCCTTGAGGGGATTGGATTCGGCGTAGGGGAAGTGCTGGCGGAAACAGTACCGGCAGTGAATGGCGCAGGCCCCGGTGGCCACCAGCAGGACGCGGCCCTGGTACTTGTGCAGCACGCCGGGGCGCCGTTCGGCGTGGAGGTCGCCCACCGGGTCGGCCTCAAAGCCCGGCGCAGGGCGGTCTTCGTCCATCAGGGGCAACACCTGACGCAGCAGGGGATCGTCCGGGTCGCCCTTGCGCATGCGCGCCGCGTAGCCCCGGGGCACGCGCAGGGTAAAGCCGGGTCTTGGCCGGGGCGAGGGGAACCGCTCCAGGGGCAGGTCCAGATGATTAAGCAGCTCCAGCGGGTCGGTGATGGCCTGCGCCAGGGCCCTTTGCCACCCGGATGGCTGCCGGGCGGGCGCGTTTCGCGATATCATATAGGGATTCGATAACCCACCAGGAAGAGCGAACCAGTAGAGAAAGAGGACATATGGTAACTGTTACCACGAATGAATTTAAGAGCGGTACGCGGCTGATGATCGACGGCGATCCCTGCCTGATCGTCGAGAACGAGTTCGTCAAGCCGGGGAAGGGCCAGGCCTTCAACCGGGTCAAGCTGCGTAACCTGAAGACCGGCCGTATCCTCGACCGCACCTTCAAGTCGGGCGAGTCCGTGGAGGGCGCCGATGTGGTCGATGTGGAGATGCAATACCTGTACAACGACGGCGAGTTCTGGCACTTCATGGTCCCCGATACCTTCGAGCAGCACGCCGCGCCCACGGACCTGGTGGGCGATTCGGCCAAATGGCTCAAGGGCCAGGAGACGTGCATGGTGACCTTGTGGAACGGGACCCCCCTGATCGTCGAGCCGCCCAAGTTCGCCGTGCTGGAGGTGACCGAGACGGACCCGGGCCTGCGGGGCGACACCAGCGGCGGGGGGGCAAGCCGGCCACCCTGGAGACGGGCGCCGTGGTGCGTGTGCCCCTGTTCATCGAGACCGGCGAGACCATCAAGGTGGACACCCGCAGCGGCGAGTATGTCGCCCGCGTCAAGGAGTGACGTCGCCTGGCGTCCCTGCGCCTCCCTGAGCAACCTGCGGGCGCGGGCGGCGCTGCTGGCACGTATCCGCGAGTTTTTCGCCCGGCGGGGAGTGCTCGAGGTGGAGACGCCGATCCTGTCGGCCGCGACGGTTACCGACCCCCACCTGCACAGCCTCGAGACCGTTGTCGGCGGCGGTGTGGCGCAGCGCATGTATCTGCACACCTCGCCGGAGTTCGCCATGAAGCGCCTGCTCGCCGCGGGCTCGGGTTCCATCTACCAACTCTGCAAGGTCTTTCGTGACGACGAATCGGGGCGCCTGCACAACCCCGAGTTTACCCTGCTGGAATGGTATCGCTGCGACTATGACCATCACGCCCTGATGGACGAGGTCGAGGCGCTGCTCGGCGAGATCCTCGGCACGGGGCCGGCGCAACGGGATGCCTACTTCGATGTCTTCGAGCGGTTCACCGGCCTGGATTTGAGGGACGCGACCGTGACCCAGTTGCGGGCCTGCGCCCGGGATCACGGCTACCGCGGGCGGGACCAGGCGTCGGCGGGGGCGTGGGACCTGTACGCCGAATTTCTCATGAGCCACCTGGTCACCCCCCGCCTCGGCCATGACCGGCCGGCGTTCGTTTACGACTTTCCGGCATCCCAGGCGGCCATGGCGCGGGTGCGGCCCGGCGCCCCCGCGGTGGCGGAGCGCTTTGAGCTGTTCGTCAAGGGCGTGGAACTGGCCAACGGCTATCATGAGTTGGCGGACCCGGCGGAGCAGCGGCGGCGTTTCATGGAAGACAACCGTCAGCGAGAACTTGCCCGCCGGGCCCTTGTCCCACAGGATGAGCGCTTGCTTGCGGCCCTTGAACAGGGGCTGCCGGATTGTGCCGGGGTCGCCATGGGGGTCGATCGCCTGGTTTACCTCCTAGTGCAGGCCGCATCCCTGAGCGACGTACTTGCCTTCCCTGTACAGGTGGCGTAAACGATGGCCCGTCTCACCGTGTCCTTCCCCAAAATCACCCTTTACGGTTGCCGGCTCGACCCTGTCGGTAAAGTTTACACTCGTCGCCAATAAGGGTATTTTTAGGAGCGCCGGGCGTCGACTCAATTCATTGGTAAGTCAATGAGCTATGGAAGATTGCCGGAGCCTTCACAGATGGAGGCATAAACATTGCAATCACTTTATGTTGTCCCGTTTGGTTGAGCCGGGTATTTCGAAGTGGGTAGTGCGGACAACAGATCAGTGGAGTCTATTGCAGTGTTAAACGGGCAGGCCTACAGCAAAGGAAGGTGGGAGGGGGTAATGGAACAACGCTGGAGTACTCGTACACCGATTAGATTGGACGTGGATGTGGTCTATGCGGATAAGGATATGGAGGATTGCGCGACCCGCGATATCGGAATGGGCGGGGTATTCCTCGAAATGACGGACCGCTTGCCACCGGTGGATACCATGGTGGAACTGACCTTCAAGGTCGGGCCCACGGACCGGCGTACCAGGCACAAGCTCAAGGCGAAGGTGGTGCGCGCATCCGGTGATGGTGTTGGGCTCATGTTTCGCGATTTCGATGCCGGCTCATTCCGCGCCTTGCAGGAAGTTCTACGTTACGCCCAAGGCGTCTCGGCACCGTAGTCATCGGTCACCCAGTCTGGCCACACCTTCAACCGGGTGAGGGCCGCTTCGGCACGCCCAGCAACTGGCCCACACGGACCACCTGTTGCGCGGCTATCTCTTGGGTCCAGCAGGCACGTCCCCGGCCCAGCAGCACGATCACCGTCGAACCCATATTGAACCGCCCCATCTCCTGCCCCCGCGCCAGGGTCGGCGGGCGCTCGTCGGCCGAATAGTCCCACGTCCGCGGCCGGTTCCCCTGCCCGGGGCGAATGATGCCGTCGGACCAGACCGTCTCGATGGCCGACACCAGCATGGCCCCTACCAGGACCACGGCCATGGGGCCCGCCTCGGTATCGAACACCGTGACCAGCCGTTCGTTGAGGGCGAACAGCCCGGGGATGGTCCGCGTGGTCCTTTGGTTGACGCTGAACAGGCGGCCGGGGATGTAACGCATCATGCGCAGGCGACCCGCCAGGGGCATGTGCACCCGGTGATAATCCTTGGGCGCCAGATACACGGTGATATAGGGGCCGTCATAGAACAGCGCCGCGAGTGCCTCATCGCCGCCGAGCAGGCTGTCCACGGTATAGTCACGCCCCTTGGCCTGAATGAAGCGGTTGCGGTCGGCGCCCCCGACCTCGTATACGACGCCGTCCGCCGGGCTGACGACGGCGTCGGGTTGGGGGGGCATGGGGCGTGCGCCGGGCTTCAGGGCCCGGGTGAAAAAGGCATTGAAGTGGGGGAAGTCCTCCCAGCTGTCGCGCTCGGCCGGCGCCATGTCCACGCCGTAACGGCGGATGAACCAGGCGATGACGCGCCGCCGCCACCAGCGCCATTGAAGCCGTGAGACCCGGTAGGCGATGCGCGACAGTCCGTGCTGCGGCAACAGCCGCTGCAGCAAGACAAAACAATTATCTAACATGTAGTTATATAATTTTTGTAATGTTGATTCTGGTTTAGGTGCGTCTTTCACGTATGCTCCCGGGAGTGGTCATGGGGCCGCGCCCCTGTGCGCGCTGTGTCCCATGATGGGGTTATCTTGGTGCCTGGGGGCTCAACGGCGCACCCATGTGGCGGACGGCGAGTATCCCCGCGATGCAGATCAGGGCGGCGCCGGCCAGGGAAAGGCCGCCGGGCACTTCGTGCCACAGCAGCCAGCCGAGGGCGGCGGCGAAGATCACCGCCGTATACATGAACGGCCCGATGCGCGCGGCGGCGGCGAGGGTGTAGCCGTGGGTGAGGAACAACTGCCCGCCGGTGGCGCACAGGCCGGTGAGCAGCAGCAGCATCAACTGCACCGGCGACGGCGCCTGCCACCCCCACGCCAGCGCCAGCCCGGAGCCCAGGGTGCCGATGGCGCTGTAGTAAAAGACGATGCGTGTGCTCGGCTCGTCACCGGCCATGCGCCGGATGACCACGATGGTCACGGCCGCGAACAGGCCCGAGGCCAGCCCGATCAGCGCCGCCGGCGAGAAGATCGACATGCCCGGCTTGAGGATCAGAAGCACACCCATAAAGCCCAGCCCCAGGGCGAACCACAGCCGGGAGGTGACGGGCTCCCCCAGCCACAACAGGGCCAGGAGGGGCAAAAACAAGGGAGAGGTGTAGTTGAGTACCATCACATCCGCCAGGTGCATGTGGGCAATGGCGAAGAAAAAGCAATACATGGACACCAGCCCGGCGATGCCGCGGGCCAGGTGCAGAAAGGGGTAGGAGGTGCCCAGGGCCGGGATGCCGCGCCGGGCCAGCCACGGCAGCATGGCCGCGAGCCCGAACAGATTGCGGAAGAAGACAATGGTATGGTTGGGCACGTGCATGGCCGCGACGGTCTTGATGAGCGCCGCCATGCAGGCAAACAGCAACGCCGCGGCAACCAGGCAGGATGCCCCGCGTACGTGGTCGTTAACAGGCATCAATAATGAACCGACAGTTGAGCCACGGACAGGCCCCAGCACCCTTATCCACATACCCGTGACAGAGGATTCGATTGGGCGCAAATTATAGCATGCTCCATGCCCCAAAGGGCTGTGATACCCTTGGCCGAACATCGCCGTTGCGGATGCCGTCAATGAGCGCGCCCCACCAGTATGATGATCAAGCCCTCGCGTCCCTCGCCGAGCGGGTCGGCGCGGCGCTGCGCCGGCGCGGATTGTGCCTGGCGGCGGCTGAGTCCTGCACCGGCGGCTGGGTGGGGCAGGCGGTGACCGCCGTCGCCGGCAGTTCCGCCTGGTTCGACCGCGGCTTCGTCACCTACAGCAATGAGGCCAAGGTCGACATGCTGGGGGTGCGCCCACAGACCCTGGCGCGCCACGGCGCGGTGAGCGAAGCGGTCGCCCGGGAGATGGCCGAGGGGGCCTTCTCCCGCAGCCGCGCCGGGGCGGCCGTGGCGGTGACGGGTATTGCGGGCCCCGGCGGTGGGACGCCGGACAAGCCCGTGGGTACGGTGTGTTTCGCCTGGGCGGTGGCCGGGCGCGCGACGGTGGCCGCTACCCGGCGCTTCGAAGGCGACCGCCAGGCCATCCGGCGCCAGGCCGTCGCCGAGGCCCTTCAGGGAGTGGTGGATGCCCTCGGCCCAGACTGAGGCGGCGCCCCGCCAGCGCCTGTTCCTGGCCTTGTGGCCGGACGAGGACGTCAGGCGGCGGCTGACCCGGGTCCGGGACCGGGCGGCGGCCGAGCACCGGGGCCGGCCCGTCGCGGCGGAGAATCTGCACATCACCCTGGCCTTCCTCGGCGCCAGCGACGGGCGTCAGCGGGCCTGCGCCGAGCGGGCGGCGGGACAGGTCAGGGCCGCCCCCTTCACCCTGGTCCTGGAGCGTGTCGGTTACTGGCCCCGGCCCCGGGTGTTTTGGGTCGGCAGCGAGCAGACCCCCGCGCCCCTGTCGGCCCTGGTCGGCGCCTTGCAGCAGGGCCTGGCCGAGTGCGGATTTTCCCTCGACGAGCGCCCCTTCCAACCCCATATCACGGTGCTGCGCAAGGTCCCGCCGCGTCCGCGGTTCGAACCGCTGCTGGACGACCCCATCGAGTGGCCCGTGAACCACTTTCACCTGGTGGCGTCGGTGACCCGCTCGACGGGCGCCGAGTACCGCATCATCGGCACCTGGCCGCTGGCGGGCGATCAACAAGAGCGCTAGCAAATCCAGGCTAGGCCCGAGGCTTTCTTATGTGGGATAATGGGTTAACGGTGTCGGGGCGCATGGGAGTATGCGCGCGGCGGCACTGATACGAAACTCTCAGAAGGTGTAGTGAGAGCAGGGATGCGTTTACCAGAGGGTACTTATAAATAGGAGACAGTGATGGACGACCAAAAGAAGCGGGCGTTGACAGCGGCGCTTGGCCAGATCGAACGCCAGTTCGGCAAGGGATCAGTCATGCGCCTGGGGGATACGGGCGCGGTGCGGGATGTGGAAGCCATCCCTACCGGCTCGCTGAGCCTGGACATTGCCCTGGGCATCGGGGGCCTGCCCCGCGGGCGTATCGTGGAGATCTTCGGGCCCGAGTCCTCGGGCAAGACCACGCTGACGCTCGAGGTGATTGCCGAGGCCCAGAAGCTGGGGGGCACGGCGGCCTTCGTGGATGCCGAGCATGCCCTGGACCCCAGTTACGCCCGTAAGATCGGCGTCAACGTGGATGACCTGCTGGTCTCCCAGCCGGATACCGGCGAACAGGCCCTGGAGATCACCGATATGCTGGTGCGCTCCAGCGCGGTGGACGTGGTCGTGGTGGACTCGGTGGCCGCGCTGACGCCCCGGGCGGAGATCGAGGGCGAGATGGGCGACTCCCATGTGGGCCTGCAGGCGCGCCTGATGTCCCAGGCCCTGCGCAAGCTGACCGGCAATATTCAGCGCTCCAACACCCTGGTGGTCTTCATCAACCAGATTCGCATGAAGATCGGCGTCATGTTCGGCAGCCCCGAGACCACCACCGGCGGCAACGCCCTGAAGTTCTACTGCCTCGGTGCGCCTGGACATCCGCCGCACGGGCGCCGTGAAGAAGGGCGAAGAGGTGGTGGGCAACGAGACTCAGGTCAAGGTGGTCAAGAACAAGATGGCGCCGCCGTTCAAGCAGGCCAACTTCGATATCATTCTACGCCCAGGGCATCTCCCATCGAGGGTGAGATCATCGACATCGGCGTGCAGGAAGGCATCGTGGACAAGTCCGGGGCCTGGTATTCCTACGACGGCAACCGCATCGGCCAGGGGCGCGAAAATGTCCGCGATTACCTCAAGGAACACACGCGACTTCGCCAAGAGATCGAGGACAAGATTCGCGCCAAGGTCTTCGCCAAGCCCGGAGAGGAGGCGCCCGACGCCGTAGAGGTGCAGGCGGAGGCAAAGCAAGGTTAGCGGCAAAGGCGGCGTTCGTGACGCGGCGCTGAGGCTCCTGGCAAGGCGCGAATACGCCGCCCGGGAGCTGCGCCGCAAGCTGTGCGACAAGGGCCACGAGCCGGAAGAAGTCGTGAGTTGACCGATGCGCTGGCACGGGAGGGGCTGCTCAGCGACGAGCGCTATATCGAGGCCTATCATCAAGCACGGGTCAGGCGGGGGTGGGGACCGCTGCGCATCCGGGCCGACCTGCGCGAGCACGGCATCAGTCGATGCGACTGATAGACGCCTACGTGGATATCAATGCCGATTACTGGTGGGACGTGTCCGCGCCGCGCGGACCAAGCGCTTCGGCGATGCGCCGCCGCAGCGTTTCGAGGAGCGCGCCAAGCAGGCGCAGGTTCCTGCAGTCCCGCGGCTTCACCGCCGAGCAGGTCAGCGGTGCGCTGAAGTCCTCCCACGGCGAGGATGATGAGACCTGAGCAGGACTAAGGGGAGGGGCCCGTGCGGCACAACGATAACGATGAAACAGAACGCGACCAATGATTAGCAGCGCAGAATTACGCAGCCGGTTTTCTGGAGTACTTCCGGCGGCATGACCACGAGATCGTGCCGAGCAGTCCGCTGGTGCCGGCCAACGACCCGACCCTGTTGTTCACCAACGCCGGGCATGGTGCAGTTCAAGGACGTGTTCCTGGGCCGCGACGAGCGCGCCTACAACCGCGCGGCCACCGTCCAGCGCTGCCTGCGCGCCGGCGGCAAGCACAACGACCTGGAGAACGTGGGCTACACCGCCCGCCACCACACCTTCTTCGAGATGCTGGGCAACTTCAGCTTCGGCGACTACTTCAAGCGCGAGGCCATCACTTCGCCTGGGAGTTCCTGACCGGTGAGCTGCAAGCTGCCGGTGGAGCGCCTGTGGGTCACCGTCTACGAGGACGACGACGAGGCCGCCGACATCTGGCTCAAGGAGATCGGCGTCGACGCCGCGCGCTTCGTGCGCATCAGCGGCCAGGACAACTTCTGGTCCATGGGCGACACCGGCCCCTGCGGCCCCTGCGCAGAGATCTTCTACGACCACGGCCCGGAGATTCGCCGGCGGCCCGCCGGGTTCCCCGGACGCCGACGGCGACCGCTACGTGGAGATCTGGAACCTGGTCTTCACCCAGTTCGACCGGGCCGCCGACGGCAGCATGACGCCGCTGCCCCGGCCCTCGGTGGATACCGGCATGGGCCTGGAGCGCCTCGCCGCCGTGTGCCAGGGCGTGCACGACAACTACGATACCGATCTGCTGGCGTATCTCGTGCGCTCCGCCGCGGCCAGGCTGACCGCACTGCGAGGACAAGCACAACACCTCGCTGCGGGTGCTCGCCGACCACATCCGCGCCAGCGCCTTTTTGATCGTGGACGGCGTGATGCCCTCCAATGAGGGGCGCGGCTACGTGCTGCGCCGCATCATCCGCCGCGCCATCCGTCACGGCTACAAGCTGGGCAAGACCGATCCGTTCTTTCACCAGCTGGTCGAGCCCCTCAACGACAAGATGGGCGAGGCCTACCCCGAGCTCGCGCAAGGCCAAGGACCAGGTCATGCGCATCCTGCGCCAGGAAGAGGAGCGCTTCGCCGAGACCCTGCACCAGGGCATGGCGATTCTCGGCGATGAGATGTCCCGCCTCGAGGGCGAGGTCATCCCGGGCGAGGTGGTGTTCAAGCTCTATGATACCTACGGTTTCCCCGCCGACCTGACGGCGGACGTGGCCCGCGAGCACCAGCTCGCCGTGGACATGGAGGGCTTCGAGCGGGCCATGGACCAGCAGCGCCAGCGCGCCCGGGCCGCCTCCACCTTTCATATGGATACCGGGCCGGTGACGCCCGAGGCGGTGGAGACCGCCTCGTTCACCGGCTATGACACCACCCGGGACGAGGCCGAGGTGCGGGCCATCTATGTGGGCGGCCAGGCGGTCGATGCGCTCGAGACCGGCCAGACCGGCATGGTCTTCCTGGACCGCACACCCTTCTACGCCGAGTCCGGCGGCCAGGTGGGCGACCGGGGGTGGCTGCGTACCGACGCGGCAACCTTCGTGGTGGAAGATACCCAGAGCCCCTATGCCCATCTGGGCCACCTGGACCAGGGCGCGCTGCGCGTGGGCGACAAGGTCCGCTGCGAGGTGGACCAGGCACGGCGCCGGGCCATCGCCCTCAACCACTCGGCCACCCACCTGCTGCACGCCGCGCTGCGCAAGGTGCTGGGCGAGCACGTGACGCAGAAGGGATCGCTGGTGACCCCCGAGCGCCTGCGCTTCGACTTTTCCCATTTTGAGCCCCTGACCCGGGAGCAGATGGAGACCATCGAGGACCTGGTCAACCAGCAGATCCGCGACAACGTCCCCGTGCAGACCCAGGTCTTGCCCCTGCAGGAGGCCCTTGATGCCGGCGCCATGGCCTTCTTCGGCGAGAAATACGGCGAGGAGGTGCGGGTGTTGCGCATGGGCGAGTTTTCCATCGAGCTGTGCGGTGGCACCCATGTGAACCGGGCGGGGGACATCGGGCTGTTCAAGATCGTCTCCGAGGCCGGCATCGCCGCGGGCGTGCGGCGCATCGAGGCCCTCACCGGCCAGGCGGCCCTGAACTGGGTGCGCGACGGCGAGCAGCGCCTGGCCTTTATCGCCGGCCTGGTCAAGGGCGGTCGGGAGGAACTGGACGAGAAGATCAAACAGGTTGTCGAGCGCAGCCGCCGCCTGGAGAAGGAGTTGGAGCAGGCCAAGGCCAAGCTTGCCAGCGAGGCGGGCAGCGATCTGGGGGGCAGGCCCGGGAAATCGCCGGGACCCGGGTGCTGGCCACGCGCCTGGACGGGATGGACGGCAAGGCCCTGCGCCAGACCGTCGATCAGCTCAAGAACAAGCTCGGCAGCGCGGTGATCCTGCTGGCCAGCGCGGGCGAGGGCAAGGTGAGTCTGATCGCCGGTGTCACCAAGGACCGCACCGACCGGGTGAGCGCCGCGGAGCTGGTCAATATGGTGGCCAAGCAGGTGGGCGGCAAGGGCGGCGGCCGTCCGGACATGGCCCAGGCCGGGGGCAGCGACCCGGCGGCCCTGGACGGGGCCTTGGCGGGCGTGCCCGAGTGGGTAAAGGAAAGACTGGAGGCGGGAGGCTGAGCGGTCCGTCGAGTTCTTCGGCCGCGATCCGAGCTACGGCACCTCGAGCGGGATAATCTCTCAACGACATCCATGACGCGCATTGTACAAAAGTACGGCGGCAGCTCCGTCGCCACCCTGGAACGTATCGCCCACGTGGCCGAACGGGTCAAGGCGAGCTACGAGCAGGGCCATCAGGTGGTGGTGGTGGTATCCGCCATGCAGGGCGAGACCGACCGGCTGCTGGGGATGGCCAAGCAGGTCGACAGGCGCCCGGACCCCCGGGAGCTGGACGTGCTGCTTGCCACCGGCGAGCAGGTCACCATTGCCCTGCTGGCCATGACGCTGCGCAAACTGGGCTGCCCGGCCCGCTCCTATACCGGGGCTCAGGTCCACATCCTGACCGACAGCGCGTATAATAAGGCGCGCATCATGGACGTGAACGCCCACCGCATTCAGGCGGACCTGGAGGCGGGGCGGGTCGTCGTCGTGGCGGGTTTTCAGGGGGTCGACGAACACGGCAACATCACGACCCTGGGCCGCGGAGGCTCGGATACCACCGCCGTGGCCCTGGCCGCGGCCCTGAAGGCGGGGGAATGCCAGATCTGTACGGATGTGGACGGCGTCTACACCACGGACCCGCGGGTGGTCGCCGAGGCCAGGCGGCTGCCGCGGCTCACCTACGAAGAGATGCTGGAGATGGCAAGCCTCGGGTCCAAGGTCCTGCAGATCCGCTCCGTGGAGTTCGCCAGCAAATACAATATCCCCGTGCGCGTCATCTCCTCGTTTGAGCCCGGGGAGGGGACGCTCATCACTGGAGAGGAAGAAGGTATGGAACAGGCCCATATCGCCGGCATCGCGTTCAATCGCGATGAGGCGAAATTGACCATATTGGGCGTCCCCGACAGGCCTGGCGTCGCTTATCACATCCTGGGACCCATCGCCGACAGCGGCATCGAGATCGACATGATCGTGCAGAATGTCGGCCAGGACGGGACCACGGATTTCACCTTTACGGTCCATCGCAACGATTACGACAAGGCCCTGTCCCTGCTGAAGCAGGTGGCCAAGGACGTCCAGGCCCGCGAGGTCTCCGGTGACGAGAGAATCGTCAAAATCTCCCTGGTGGGCGTCGGGATGCGCTCCCACGCCGGGATCGCCAGCAGGATGTTCCAGGCCCTGGCGACCGAAGGCATCAATATCAGGATGATTTCCACGTCGGAGATCAAGATCTCCGTGGTCATCGACGAGAAATACCTTGAGCTTGGAGTCCGTGCATTGCATACTGCCTTCGAGCTCGACCAGCCACAGGCGTAATGCGACGCGAGTATCTCCCCGCTCATGAAATAAACGTCTAAGACAAAGCCGCAGGATACGGATATCAAAAGGGATTTTCCACCCTACAGTTTCTTATGCACTCGCCGATACTCGTTGCATGAAGGGGAGCTTTACACCTGTTCCAAGGTCTAAAAGGGTAATATATTGGTTGAGCAAGGAGATGGACCATGCTGATTTTGACGAGACGAGTAGGAGAGACGCTCATAATTGGAGATGACGTGACCGTGACGGTGCTTGGGATCAAAGGAAACCAAGTGAGAATCGGTGTCAACGCGCCCAAGGAGGTCTCTGTTCACAGGGAAGAAATTTATGAGCGGATCCAAAAGGAAAAGGAGAGTTCTGCGAAAAACCCCACGGAGAACAATGCCTCTTAGCCCCTAGTGCGTGTGCACGACATGGGCTTTGTCCTTTGCCTTTTCCCGGTTGATACCGGGCCGGGCGGTCCGGTTAGTTCACGAAGACTCCGTCATCCCGATAATTTGGCGATTTTCTCTTCTGCACCAAAAGGATGTGGAAGAGAATCCTTTTTTTAATCCGCTACAATCAGTACAATTCTAACTCTGAAGACCGGAGAGATGGCCGAGCTGGCTGAAGGCGCTCCCCTGCTAAGGGAGTATGGGGTTAACAGCTCCATCGAGGGTTCGAATCCCTCTCTCTCCGCCATCTGTGCCAAGGGGGTTCGAAGAGCCCCCTTGGCACAGGGGGCTGCCCGTACGTTGACCGTCAACGGAATCGATCGAGCGAGTTTGACGTCGACGCGACCCGCGGCTTGACCGCACCCACGTGCGACCCTGGAAAGCGCCCGGCTTTCTTTCCCCCTCTCCCTCAGGGAGAGGGCAGGGGTGAGGGGAGTAAGAGGCTTGCTCCACTCCCGGGGCTGGCCGCGGCCACGTCCACCGCCCCTCCATGAAAAGGATGTCCCCCAAGGCCAAGATTTGCTAAGATATTGCCCTTCCTGAAGTCAGAATCACCACACGCGCCCGTAGCTCAGCTGGATAGAGTACCTGGCTACGAACCAGGCGGTCGGGAGTTCGAATCTCTCCGGGCGCGCCAATTTTCAATGACTTGCACATTGCGGCAAGTACCCCGTGTGCCATAGATTGCCGGTTGTGCCATTCGGTTTGCACGCCATGGTCGTTGGGGCTTCCAGTTGGCCGATGGTTATATCGTGTGAAGCACAGGGCGTAATTGTCTGGCGCTTAGATGTAGATACTTTCCTTGTGGTCTACGCTAGCGTTTCTGTTTGGGTCTCTCACTCCTTTCCCGGGCTTAACTCGCTCAGGTTTGCGTCGATAGACCCGTTGAGTGATTCGACTGTCAGCATGGGCTAGCAAGGCCCTAGCGTGGTCTAAGCTCTCGGCGTCACTTGCACACTTTGCACGTAGATCATGTTCGGTAAACCGTTCTGTAACCGAGGTCTCGGTCAGCACCCGCTTTTCATAAATCGCTGCCACATAGACTCCCAGCCGCTGGCCTTTCCTACGGTTTCATTGTAATAGCACTGACCTTTTTGGTTGCAAAATATATATGGGCTGATATCGATGGGCCTGGCATTCTTTGCCATAGTGACCGCTTCGCGTAGGTCAGGATTCCATTCGTAAACAACGGGCTTCCCGGTTTTTGAAGTCCCCACATATATGCCATCTTCTCGAAGATCTGTGACTCGCAAACGCAAAAGGTCCCCTCGACGTAATCCAGTGAGCAGTTTGAGCCGGATGTAGGCTTGGATGGCGGTAACAGAGCCCCTCTTTCGTGTGGATGACAGTCCAAGTGCGGCGATTACTTCTTCATCACGAACATATCGCGTACGGGGCTGTTCGCCCCGGAGAATTACTTGGCCCTTAAAAGGATGTTGATCCAGTAGCCCCCATTCCACTGCTTTTGTGAAAGCATGACTCAATACCTCAATTTCTCGATGCGCAGCAATCTTCCTGGTGCGTTTGTCGACGTACAAATAAACGTGTCGCGGTTTCAGGCTTTCTAGTGACCAGTTGCCGAAGGCAGTTGCCAGGCGGCGCACAGCCGCCCGGTTTGATTCCTGTGTCTTTGGTGCCTTGGCAGGTATGACTTCCAGCGAATAACGGTCGAGCAGGTCGGCGATAGTACGGGTCTGATTTTGACGCACCATTCGATCGGCCCAAGTACGGTATGCGTCAGTGAGCGTTTTGCCAAGACGGAATTGCTGCTTACCATCCCACAGATGTTCTAACCCTTTGGGGACTCGATAGTAGTAAGCTCCGTGATAGCGCCTCCAGCCTTTAGGTAGGCCGATATTTTCCGTACGCCGTTTGCGGGGGCTCATTCGATATTTCCCATTTGGAACTCGTTCCGTCCCAAGATCCCTGTTATGCAACTGGAGGTCTGGTCAAGATCAGTGGCCTACCCTTATATAGTAGGGTAGCAAATGTGCGCTCTCAACGCCTGTGCTTGGAGATAGGTCCTTCCCCGTTCTCAATACCTCAATCTGTTTAATCGCGAGGACTGCTTACGGCTTGGAACTTATCACTTTCCGTATGAATGACTCATACCCTAGCCCGCAAATGTTCCGGCGACTCTATCTCACATCTCTCGATGGGGTGACCACAGAGAAAATGTAGGTTTCGGGATCCCTGCCCTGACCACAAGGCCGGGCCTTGCCGCCACCTTCATTTGCCGGCTGCGGGCGTTTGCTGGCCCGGAAGACCATAGAGAAATTCTTGCCATGTTCATATGCTGATTCATAACCATATGATTCTAATGGCGTAATATGGGTGTTAAAGTATCTTTTACAACCGATCATATGATCTATAAATAATAGCATAAAGCATTATATCGCTCATATGATCTGTTATATCAGGGGGGTGGATTCCTTGTGCAGGAGCCAACAGATGATCAACGCGCTCAATTGGCGGTTTTTGTGTCAAATCCCAAGACCAGGTTTGTTGGTCTGCCGGGAAAGGGTATGCCGAGTCACTGGACCCCCCACGCGGTTGAAAACCCCACGACAGGATATCCCTTTTCCGACGCAAGCGCGTGGGACCTGATTGCGGAATTGCTGACAAATGGTCATCCAATTCAACCAATTTTGATGAAACATCCAAGTGGCGTTACGGGTTATGTGATGAAAGTAAAGCTGGGGAAGGAAGAGCGGCTGCTTTATATCAAAATCCATTTTGCAAATGGTGGAATTTTAGGGCGGAGCTTCCACTATGACTGTTAGTAACGTGATTGTTATTTGAGGCTGTAAGCTATGAATCAAGGCAGTTTAATTCGCAAGGGCATGAGCGGGATTGCGTGCCCAGTGTGTAGTTCAAAGCGGGTGAGCGTTAGCTTGGCGACCGAGACCTTTGAGTACGGAACGGGAAAGGATGCAGTTACTCTTAGTGCGAAAGTGCCATTATACACGTGTGAAGAATGTTCATTTCAATTTACAACCGCATTGGCAGAAGATCGACGGCACGAAGCAGTCTGCAAACATCTAGGTATTTTAAGTCCGAAAGAAATAGTGTCCGTGAGAGAAAAATTGGGATGACTAGAGCAGCTTTTTGTGAGCTTACAAGTTTGGGCGAAGCGTCGCTAGGCCGATGGGAAAGAGGCGCTATCCTACAAAACAAAGCATACGACAATCTTTTGCGCCTACTTATGTATCAGGATAACGTTCAGCGCCTTAAGACTTCGAAAGATATTTCCGGAAAGAAAGATGATGCTGGCTACAAGAACAGCGGAATATTTGATGCTCTAGAGCCAGAGTCATTAGAAGAAAGTAAAAAATCGGCTGTACTTTTTGAAATGCATCCTACGGGGACTGGGCTTCCGTAAATGTACATAGTCACATTTTACTCATTTAAGGGTGGGGTTGGCCGCACCATGGCCATGGTCAATGTGGGTGTAGCGTTGGCAAAGGCTGGGAAGCGAGTTTTGATGGTCGATTTTGATCTAGAGGCACCAGGTCTAAATACGTTTAATTTGCCAAGAGAGACCAAACAAACTCGAGGAATCGTTGATTATGTCCTTTATTATTTGCGCAACAATAAGCCAGACAGCATTGAGGGCTATATCTACGAATGTGTAGGTGAAGCAGAAAAGGGTGGTGGTCTGTGGGTCATGCCGGCTGGTTCCGAAAAGGAGTCATATGCTGCTGATTTCAATTCAATAGATTGGGGTGTACTTTACAGTCAATATGATGGTATCCTCCCTATTGAAAACCTAAAAGTACAAGTTGCCAAAGATCTCCAGCCAGACTACATATTGATAGACTCACGTACAGGGCATACAGATATTGCTGGATCTTGTACAAGACAATTGCCCGATGCTGTCGTAGCTTTATTCTTTCCTACCGCTCAGAATCTAGTAGGTCTAGAAAATATCGTAAACAACATCCGGTCAGAGCCGAGTCGCTCAGGTAGAAGCGAGATCAAAATTCACTTTGTGACCGCAAATGTCCCAGACATAGATGATGAAAATAAAATTCTTGCAGATCGCATGAATCATTTTAGTAGCGTCCTTGGCTACAATGCTATCGCTTCTACAATACACCACTATCCAAGTCTTGATTTGTTGAACCAAGAGGTATTTGTTTCTAAACATCCAAATAGTCGTTTATCCAAGGAATATCTGGATTTAATGCGGGCAGTGAGAGAAAATCCAGAAGACAGAGAGGGTGCTCTTGCCTATCTGAAGAATATCTACAGGTATCCTGGTAAGGTCGCCCGTGCAGCGCACAATGAAAACATTGACGAGAATCGATGAGATAGCGACGGAGCACTCCCCTGGCGATATAGAAGTATTGAAGTCTGTGGCAGAGGTCGAGGCTTCACAAGGGAGGTTCAATGATGCGATATCGCATTTAACTTAGCGCATCTTAACTGTTGATCCTAGTAATCCGGTCAGCCTTATTAGGAGAGCCGAGCTATCGCTATCGACGGTGATAAGCAATCTTGCCGAAATGACGTGCAAAGGCTTGTTTAAATCATCGGGGACAGATTGGTTTGTTGTTAATAGGGCGTTAAGACTATTGCAAAGATCAACAGATGAACTAGATGACGAGCTGGCAAAGTATGCGCAATCCCCTGCTGTCAATGCGCTTTCGTGTGAAGAGAAAGATGCTCTAGCTAATGAGCTACAGGGCGATAGTCGTTTAATGGCGTTCTCAAAGAGCCTCTTCTCAGGGTGCAATGGATGAAAAAAATGCTCAAGTGAAACCAAATCCTCCATGGCGCACCTGTTGGCATTGATTGAAATACAGAAGCACCACTATGAGAGAGCTAAAGAGCTGATCCTAAAGGACGGAGAAGAAGTGGTTTGGTCTCGTATTTATCTTCTATTTAACTATGCAATATGTGAGTGGGGTCTTAATCAACAATTACCAGTCGACGCCTTTAAGGCGGTTGTTGAGCTGAATGCGTCCGTCAACAGGAAGAATGTTGATGCAAATTATTTGCAGTGCCTAGCGCTTGCTTGTTGGGCAGCAAACCGAGAAGAAGAAGCTAGAGATTTTCTTGAAAGATCAAGACAAAAGAGCTTGACGCGGGTAAGAGGAATGTTTAGTTGCTGGACATTTACAGATGTCAGTCAACCTGAGTTTTCCGATTATCTGGCGAAGATGGAACGCATGTTCTCGGGAGAAAAATACTGCCGGAAGTTATACAAGAATGCGGTCATAGGACGGAGAGAAGAAATGATAGATCCAGAATCGCTGATAAATATTAGAAGTAGTGTGGAGTAGAGCGATTGAATCGGATCGAGGTCTTCTTGATTCGCTTCGGGCAGGATGTTCGGATGCTGAAAACAGGTACGCGCCGCATCCAGCCTAGAAGCGCTACGGCAATTTCAGTTGTAGGGACTGACGGGGGAAATAATCAGGTCCAATATGATCCATTTCTTGTTCAGCTTGTTAGAGTGGTAGATTCAAATGAAAATGAATATTTAATAGATGTTATTACGCCAACGACATCGTGGGAGGAGATCGACAGCAGGCACTTTGATGGTGACGGTCAGGGGGAAGACAGCGCTCGGATATATGGCGAATTACCTGGGGTTAACGTCGGTGACCGGTTTGTCAGGAGTATTTTCAAAGAGCATGGAGGAAAGAAGTCCAAGTTGGATTCAAGTATATCGAGAGATGATGGAGTGGTCTGTTCTATTTTATCTGGTGCGCAATAGGGACTTTGGGTCCGATACGGTGGAATATCGTTCGATGGGTTTCTTAGGTCAAAAAAACGTTCTTGAAGGACTGTTTGGGAAATATCAGGAGGGTCTTGAAGAGGGGATAGAGATCAATTTCGATCATCTCGTCGTAAAATTTATATAGCAGGCATCGCTAAACATACAAGGTTTTTGCAAAAATATAGGCTGGCAATGGCTCTAGAAGGAGTAATGAGGGTAACTTATCCTTGTTATATCGAAGTAGATCCTAATATAGCTAAAAAGGCATATATTTGGTCAGAATCCATAACAGGGGTAGTGCCGGCGAGGAATTCGTGGCGGGTCAAATGTACCTTGTTAAATTTGGAAAATCTCGAAGAGATCCAATATGGGCTATAGACCTGCTTAAGTCACAACGAGACGACGCCCAGATTGTATTCGGCTATTTGCTGAATGATGCAGCAGAGGGGTTTCCTATACCACATTATCCAATGTGCCTGCAGAAAGCGCATGAGCATGCATCGCTGTGGATTTTGATATGGATATTATGCAGACAGGTGTGTATGAGGCAATGAGTAAGTTACTTGGGGAGCATGCAGCATTATGATCGAGGAGTTGGCGCTGCAAGAGACAGATCCGAGCGTGGCTAGGTAGAAATGAGGCGGCTAGCGGCATGATAGAGCTATTTCCACAGGATAAAATCGCTGGGGTGTTCCGGATTCAAAAGAGGCGGGATGGAGTTTCATGCAGATATTACGTTGCCGTATAGACCCCAGCTGCACAATCTACCCATGCACGGGCAGTTTCTTTTGGTGCAATTGGAAACGCCAGAAGAGGCGGTTTTGGGTCGTATTACCTCCTTGTCGGCGGATGGGCGATTGACTAGCCCAGCGGGTGAGCAATATAGCATAAGAGCGGTGGATGAAGGAAGGGCGGTTTCAGATGATCTAAGAAGTAGCTATTTAAGGTACAAGGTCGATATTCGAGTGTTAGGAGTTCTGAGAGTAAACGATAGAGATGGCATAACATTTGTTCCTTCTCACAGAAGGTTGCCGCATGTCGGCAGCCCAATTGCGTTTTTATCAGATGATGTTTTGAAGCATGTCGCTGGCCATTACGCAAAGGGAGCGGAATTAGGGTTTTTTGCGCTTGGCGAGTACATTTATTCGTATGGTGATTCTCGGCAGGATATTGATGACTGGATGCAGATAAAGAGTCCTGCAATCACTGTAAAATTTCCAATCGAAAATATTGTATCGCGGCGTACATTTGTGTTTGCGCGAGCGGGATTTGGAAAATCGAATCTGAAATAAATTGTTGTTTAGTAAGCTCTATCAGGAGACGCCTAACATTATGGGGCGTGACGGAAAAAAGTACCAGTAGGTACTATTATTTTTGATCCAGACGGGGAATATTTCTGGCCCGATGTGAAGGGAAGGCCGGGACTCTGTGACGTTCCTGCGCTTAGAGATAAAGTCGTTGTCTTTACCTCTCGTCAGGGGCCAAGTCCATTTTATCAGTCGTTTGTTGCGGGTGGCGTGAAAGTTGACATAAGGCGTCTTCCCCCTTCAGACATAATATCTATCGCGTTGCCTCCGGAAAAGCAAGATCAGCAAAATGTGAGAAAGCTGCGCGGGCTTAATTTATCAGATTGGTCAGAGCTTAGAGCAATCCGGACAATTACGGGAATGTGGCCGATATCAATCGCATTCAAGAATTATTGCACTTGGAAGGTGGGCAAGATGTGGAGGCATTTGCGGCTAGGGCAAATATGACGACAATCGTTCGTATGTTGCATGATAAAGGCAAGTCAACTTATGGGACACGCTGGTTAGAGGCCCTAGAGCAAGGAAAGATATGTATCATCGATATTTCACAGTTGCGAGGAGGCCCGTCGCTAATTTTGTCAGGATTAATATTGAGGAGAATATTCGATAGAAATCAGGAGGAATTTACAAAGTCAAATGCTCGTCCTATTCCAACAATTGCGGTACTAGAGGAAGCGCAATCAGTTATACAGGAGAAGGCGTCCGTGTCGGCGCCCTATATTGAATGGATAAAGGAGGGGAGGAAGTATGACCTCGGTGCACTGCTGATAACTCAGCAGCCTGGGCATACATTCCTATAGATATTCTAAGCCAAGGGGATAATTGGTTTATATTTCACTTGCTATCTGAGGCGGACTTACGTAATGCAAAAAGCGCAAATGCGCATTTCAGTACTGATCTATTAAGTGCACTGCTTAATGAACCGATCCCCGGGCAAGGAGTATTTTGGAGTAGTGTCGGATCGACGATTTACCCAATTCCTATAAGAGTTCTTCTGTTTGAAAAAATGTACGAACAGGTAGATAAGACATATACGATGGCGCGGGAGAAGGTATATGCATGAATGCTTAGGGAAAAGTATTCTATGGCAGTAGAAGCCATGATAAAAAGGCCAGGGAAAGCGGAAGAAGAAGTGATATTTAGCGAATGGAGATAAAGAGTTTTGGGAGGAGGGGGAGAGCGAAAGTAATATTGATCCATTCCGGATGGCGGAGGAAGCCGCAATTGGGGCGCTGGCTACGGATCAGGAGTTCTTGAATGGCATCGGTGATGCCATTCCTTGGGGAAAGGTTAAGGCCATATTGAAAAGACATTCCTGAGTCTATGAATGATAGAGATTCTGTAGCATATAGCCTTGTGGCGCGCGCAATGAATGAGATAGTAGGGCCGCAAGGAGAGCTTGGGATACGGGACAGGCGAGGCCCGAAAAACACAACCTTTATATTCAAGAAATAGCCATAACTGCAGGGCTTAGTTTAGTCTGGCGTAAATGTCGTATTCTGAGCCTCGGGGGCGTGCTAACTCGTTGTCCAAACTGCGCGGCTTGCCGTTTGCCTGTGCCTACATTTCCCGCGGAATGAATCGTGACAATTTTCCATTTGGTAGAGGCTAGGGAGCGTTTGATGAGAGATAGAGGATCATGCTTGCGATCATTGATGGCGCCGTAGCGGATTATTAAACGACATCCATTGCTTGCTACTGTTGCGCAGTTATCCCAGACGGCTCTGAGTTGTTTAGAAAAGTCATCCGGACTTTGATGCGATAGCTCCGCTCGTGAGTGGCTGTAATCAATGGTGCTGGGTCCACCAATGAACCAGTTTCGAATCCATTGGTCGGGGATGTATGTTCGCATACCATAGTAAGGTGGGGACGTTATTATGAGGTCTACTGGTCGCTGAAAGTTAAACGCCCGCCTTTCACGACTATCGCATAGTAGAACATGTCCCCCGGCGTTCGGCGGGCAAGAAGATAAATACCGCTCAGCTCGTCGAGCAACGACTTGCATTATATCGACGTAGTTTGGATGCAGTCCGTTCTTTTTCCAAAAGCGAATTGAATAATTTGGTTTAGGTGCAAATGTGCGAGGGCACTGGTTAGAAAGATGGGAGGGATCTCCCTTGGTAAGAGGTCCGTGCAACGCTCCTAAAATTAGTGCCCTGAGAAGAATTTCTTCGTCACTATCACAGTGTTGGAGAAGGCCTTCTCGGAGTCGACATATGTGCTCGAGAGTCTTTGGGTGATAAGCGTATTTCCAAAAGTCACTGGTGGGTACGTCTAATGGTGTTCGTACGTGGCGAAGTATTACCTGCGCAGCGCGGGAGATATTTTGCGCGGTTGATTTGGCTAATTTAGCAGAGGCGATTGCGATAGCAATCGGACTACTATCGAATCCGATTGATGGTATCCCTGAAAGTCTCGCAGCGAAGTTAGTGGTTCCGCGGCCACAAAAGGGATCAAATACCCGCTTGTAACGGTGTTTACTATTGCATAGCACTCGCTTTGGAAAGCTGAGTGGATACATAGTGTAATATGGGCAGATTGCATTGAGGGAGTCAACGAGGTGGCCTTGCTGCGGCATTGATAATTCGGTCCCTGACATTGATAAGTAGTTGTGGCCTCTAATTACGAAAAGCAAGAAACGGGGTGCCAAATATTCATATTATAGGGTTCTCGTGTGAAGCAGTATAGAGAGCTTTGGATATAAATGAAGGAAATGTTGTAGGAGAATGGCATTCGGGACTAACGGGAGGCGTGATTACATTGCTCAATATTAAGAGGTGATTCTTTGCTTTGTGGAAATAACTCTCGCTGGATACCCACGTAAAGATGTTGAAATAGCCTACTTCCATTCGGTCTAGTGGTAGGTGCTCTAGTGTCTGCTAAGTAAAGACGCCTTTTTGCGTGTAGTGCGTGTGATCCGTACCGTGAAGCGACAGGGGCGCGCTCCAAGCACGAAGTTTCTATCGCATCCGTCGACGCCACGGGAGCTATGGTACAGTTCGGTAGCGCAGTGGCGGTTACGTTCAGTCAGTGCTCTACATAGGAATCATTGTTGTGGACAGGCGCTGCAAGAAATGTGGGGCGAAAAACGGGCGAGGTTGAAGAGGCTAGGACCGAGCAATATATTGTGCCATTGAAAATTGCCGTATCAAGTGCTTCAAGGGCTTATGTCAACGTAAGAGCCGTTTCAATAGCACAGCGGTGATTTATATCTATCTGATATTAAAGGAGAAATAGCGAATAGAGTACCGGCTACGAACCAGGCGGTCGGGAGTTCGAATCTCTCCGGGCGCGCCATTTTTCAATAAGTTACATGCTTCCAAAACTGTCCCCTGTGTTATAAATCGGCAAGTGTGCTATTCAGAGAGCGATTTTTTACTCGCAAGACCCCTCCCCCCGGGTTTCACGCGCTCGGGCCGGCGCCGGTAGACGCGCCGGGTAATACGGTCATCAGCATGGGCCAGGAGGGCCCGGCGTGTTCCAGTGTCTCCGCGTCACTGGCGCATTTGGCCCGCAGATCGTGTTCAGTGAACCCTTCTGTAACGGCGGTTTCTGCAGCACTCGCCGCATAAACCGGCCCCACATTGATTCACAGCCATTGGCTGACCCTTTATCGTCGTTGCGTAAGCTTCCCTGCCTGAGCGACAGGTATTAAGTAGAGTTTTCTGGCAATATTAAGTGACCAGGAGGCTCAGATGAAGAAGACACGATTTACCGAGACCCAGATCGTAGCGATTCTTAAGGAGGCAGATGTAATGACCCAGCACTTTCTGCACAGGTCAGGCCGCTAATGCATGAGCCTCAGCGGGTGTCTTCATGCCGAGCGCCTGGTGGGGCCGGCGGTGATTGTAAAAGTGGATCCAGTCACCGATTACCCGCATCGCGTGCTGCAGCGTTTCGAAGCGATGGCGATGGATGCACTGCGCTTTTAGCTCCGGATCAGGCGCTCGATCATGCCGTTCTGCTGCGGACAGTGCGGCGTGATGAATTCCTGGCGTAGCCCATAGCTACGGACCAGTCGCGTGTAGCGACGACTCGTGAAAACTAATCCATTGTCAGACCGCAGCAGAAAAGGCACTGGCACCCGGCTAAGCGTCCCGAAGCGGGTGATTAGGGCCTGCTCCAGGGCAGCGGTGGCTGTTGTGGCCCGGCCGCTGCGCGTCAGGTGCCAGCCCAGCAGCTGCCGGGTATGGCAGTCCATCACCAGCGCGAGCGTCAGCCAGCCATCCCGGCCTCCCCAGACCCGGCACAGGTCGGTTGACCAGCGCTGGTCCGGTGAGGTCGCCACCGAGGGCAGGGCCTGAATCCTGGGGCGGTATCCGATGGCGCGTTTTCGCACCTGCCAGCCTCGGATCTGGAAAATGCGCTGGACGGTGTTTTTATTCATGCCCAGCAGCCCAGCCACGGTACGGTAGCCGAAAGACGGCTCCTGTTCGATCAGCGCCTTAATCGGCTGCTCGAGCTCGGAGCGCACCTTGGGGACCCCTTTCACTGGTCGGTAATAAAAAACTGCGCCGGGGGACATCGAACCAACGGCATAGCTGACTAATCGAGACCTTGTAACCCTCTTCCAGCAGTCCCTGACGGATCGTCTCGATCACGACTAAACGACGGTGATCATCGGATCGGGCCCGGCGGCGTGGACGGCTGCGATCTACGCGGGGCGTGGTGGAACTGTATTCCGCTGGTGTTCGAAGGCGCCGGCAGCCGCACCATGATTCCCGGCGGTCAGCTGATGTTCACGACGGAGGTGGAGAATTACCCGGGCTTCCCCGAGGGCGTGACCGGCCAGGACCTGATGGCCGCGTTCCGGGAGCAGGCGTTGCGGTTCGACACCCGCGTCGTGACGGAGGACATCGTGGAAGTGGATTTCCCCGCGCCGCCCTGTTCGTGCTGCGGTCGAGCGGCGGGATCCCAGCCCACGCGGACACGGTGATCATCGCCACGGGCGCCAACGCCCGCTGGATGGACGTGCCGAACGAGGAGCGTCTGGCCCAGTCGGGTGGCGGGGTCTCCGCGTGCGCGGTGTGCGATGGTG
>CAWJPQ010000001.1:0-90655 GCA_963844825.1 uncultured Gammaproteobacteria bacterium | reverse complement strand
GTCGGCGATCCGCGCAGCCTGGAGGTGGAGGTGGACGTGCTGTCGGCGGACGCCGTGCGCATCCATCCCGGCACCCCAGTGCATTTCGACCGCTGGGGCGGCGAGGGCCGCTGCAGGGGGGGGTGCGCACCGTCGAGCCGGTGGGCTTCACCAAGATTTCGGCCCTCGGCGTGGAAGAACAGCGGGTATGGGTGATTGCCGACATTACGTCGCCCCGGGCGCGCTGGCCCAGTCTCGGCGACGCCTACCGGGTGGAGGCCAGCTTCGTCATCTGGCACGCCGAGAATGTCCTGCAGGTGCCGGCAAGTGCCCTGTTTCGCTACCGGGGCGAGTGGGCGGTGTTCGTCGTGGAGCACGGGAAGGCCCGGCGCCGGCCGGTCTCGCTCGGTCACCGGGGCGCCCTTGCGGCCCAGGTGACCGAGGGTCTCAGCGAGGGAGACGCGGTCATTGTTCACCCGGATGAGACCGTGCATGACGGGGTAGCGGTTGCGGCGCGGTGATACCGCCTTTCTCAGCCTTCCCTCCTTTTCATGGTGGCGGCGGCTTGCCGAGCCCGATCTCATGAATCAATTGTCCCACCGTCCGGTGCAACAGGCCGGTGACGTGCTCGAGCAACGAGTTTCTCTCCTGCGGCGTAATCGTCGTAACGTTCATTTCCCACAGACTGGCGGGCAGGCGTTGTGTGGCAAAGGCCGATCTGTCGGCCAGGAGCTTCATGGTCTTGCCGTCGACCACTGTCACGCGCAGCGCCGCATAGTCTACGGTGGGAGCGCCGGGCAGGATGGATTGGCGGTAGAAGCCGTAGCCCGCCAGCCAGATCTTTCTGCCTACGACGCGTGTCACGGATCCGGAAGTGCTGATGAGCACGAGCGTGTCAACCTTTCCCCCGCTGATCCGCTGAAGGTCCGGTTTGAGGCGCTCAAGATTCATGTAGTCGGGGTTGGGGCGGTAGGCCTCTTTGGCCAGTTTCGCCGGGTCATAGGTCAGCGGCACGTATTGGTACCGGGGGTCGAGGGCCTTGCCCGCCGCCGCGGTGATACTGCGGTTGATGGGCCACCTGCCCAGCACGGACGGGCCGAGGTAGGTTTCACGCACGCTCGCGCCTACCTTCTCGCGCATGACGGGCCCTACCTTGAAATAGGCGTGTATCTCGTCCTCCACCAGGGAGATTACGCCGACCCGCTTGATGATCGCCCGGTCTTGGTGGGGGACGGTGGTGGGGGTGGATGCACAGGCGCTCAAGGTGACGGCCAGGGCCGCCAGCATGCCGGCGCGCAGTCGGTGACACAAGTGGCTGTATAAGTGATGGGTCATGAGGTCTGTCCGAGGGGCGCTCGAGTGGGTGCCGGGTGAGTGGCCGCCGTGCGGGGCTGATGATTTTTTTCCGTCAATGCGTCAATTATATAGGCCTTCGATGAACCCGTGAAGGCGCGGTGACGTTCGCCTCGTTCCGGGCGCGTGTCATCGGGACGCCTCCCGGAAAGACCGCACTGGCTATTTAGCCGCCCATGAGTAAAGGTTATGATGGGACGTCATATCTGTGAATCATCGACGGGCGATGTTCGCTTATGAGAAACAAGATTGCATGGTTCGCGGTGGTTGTGTTGTTGGCCGGCGCGGCTGCGGCGATGTATTACCGCCAGCAGCCCGCAGGGCAGGCCCCCCGGGCCGAGAGCCCGGGGGGCGCGGCGGGGCAGCCCACAGGGCAGCAGACCGCACGCCCGCCGGTACGCTATCCGGTGCCCGGCGGTCAGGGCCGGATCGGCGATGGGAACGGCGCCGCGGCCCGGTCCCTGCCGTCCCTGGACAAGAGTGACGGGCCGATGCGCAAACGGCTTGCCGATCTGTTCGGGGCCGGGGCCGTCAAGGCATTCTTCAATGCGCGGAATATCATTCAGCGCATGGTGGTGACCCTGGATAACGTGACGGGGCGCCAATTGCCCCTGCGATTTGCGCCGGTCAAGCCGGTGGGCGGGCAATTTCGCGTTACCGAGAAGCGGGGGCAACTGTATCTCAGCCCGAGCAATTTCAAGCGCTACGCCCCGTATGTCCGGCTTGCCGAGGCCGTGGACGGCGAGGCGCTCGTTGGGTTGTATGTCCGCTTTTACCCGCTGTTCCAGCAGGCCTATGAGAGTCTGGGTTACAAGGGGTATTTCAATGACCGTCTGGTCGCCGTGCTCAAGTCGCTGCTCGATACGCCCGAGGTGCAGGGCCCCATCAAGCTGGTTCAGCCCAGCGTATACTACAAGTATGCCGACCCTCACCTGGAATCGCTTGCGGCTGGCCAGAAGATCCTGCTTCGCATGGGGGCCGACAATGCCCGGCGCATCAAGGCCAAGCTGCGCGACCTGCGCCAGACGTTGATGCACCTGGGCCCGAAGGGCCCGCCGTAAGAGGGGCTCGGGCGGACGGGTGTAGCGGCTGGATTTTCGAATCCATAATAAGAGGAGGTGCGTATGAAGGTCTTCGTTATCGGCGCAACGGGCTATGTCGGCTTCAATGTGGCCTGTGCGTACAGGCGTGCCGGCCACCAGGTGTGGGGGCTCACGCGCAGCGAACAGAGCGGGCGGCGCCTGGCGGCGCATGAAATTCATCCCGTCGTCGGGAAGATGGAGGAGCCGGCAGGCTATCAATCGGTTGTTCGGAACTGTTCGCTGCTCATCTACTGCGCCTTCGACCCTCACCAGGGGTTCAGCGCCGAACGGTCAGCGGTGGAACGGCTGTTGTCCATGGGCCGGCTGGGGGCCCAGCCGAAGACGGTGATCTACACAAGCGGGGTCTGGGTGCATGGGGATACGGGCGACACTGTGGTGGACGAGGCGACTGACGCCCGCGCCGCCGAAACTGGTGGCGAGCCGGCCCGCCACCGAGCAGGTGGTCCTGGGGGCCAACGACGTGCGCACGCTCATCATTCGCCCGGGGTGCGTGTACGGCCGCGACGGGGGCATGACCGGCACGTGGTTCAAGGGGGCGCATCAACAGTCGACCCTTGCGGCCGTGGGCAGCGGCGGCAACCGCTGGGCGATGGTCCATGTGGATGATCTCGCCCAAGCATACCTGCGGGCGGGTGAAAGCGCCTTGAACCGCGAGATATTCAATATTACCGATCATTCCCAGAGCACCGTGGGCGAGATGGTCGCCGCCGTGAAGCGTGCCAGCGGTTATGAGGGAGACATCAACTTCATCCCCGTCGCCGATGCCGCCCGTAGCATGGGCGATTTCGCCGAGTGCCTCGCCCTCCATCAACGCGTGGATGCGGGCAAGGCCGCCCGGCTGCTCGATTGGCGCCCGCAGCATCTCGGTTTCGTGGAGGAGGTGGACAGGTATTTTGAATCCTGGAAGGCGGCCCAATAGGGCCGCCGTGAAGGCCGGAGACGGGCGGCTAGATAAGGTGCTCGTGGGCGAGGTCTTTGACGATATAGTCCGAAATCGTGTCTACGACGTCCTGGGTCGTCTTCGGGTCAAAGCTCTGGGAGGTCATGGACCATACCAGTTTTTCCGAGGCGGTGTCATACAGGTCGGTCTGAAGGGAGACCACGGTGGAGTTCACCAGGTAGCCGGGCGTGTAGACCGATGCGTAGGTGGTCATGATGGTGCCGTAGAAGCTGTATTGCGGGTGGCTTTGCGGCGGAATATAGGAGGTCTGCCGCTCCGTCCTGATCAGGTGGGTGACCAGGACGTCGTCGAAGCGCTGCTTTTTGATCGCGGCCTTGATGTCGGCCTCGACGGTCTCCCGGTCCAGCGTCTTGCCCAGGTGTATGATGCCGATCGACGAGGTCGCGTCGATACCGTTTTTGCGCAGCCTGGCGACCAGCGTGTCCTCGAAGGTGCGGCGCAGCTCCATCCTTTTGGTCAGGCCGAGGACCAGCACCTTTGAGAGCTTCTTGTGATAATTCTTGTCCTTCCATGTGCCGACTACTGTATTGGTCGAGGCGCAGGAGGCGAGCACAAGGGTGCTCAGTATGCCCGCGAGTATCCTCGCAGTGAGTGACTTACTTCCCTTGGCCATACCGTAACTCCTGAGCTGAGCGCAAAGGCTCCCGGGTGCCGGCCACACCGGGATGGGCGCCCCCGCGACGTACACCCATGACGGATGCGGGCGAGTGATCATCGGCCATTATTGCCGAGTCGACTACAGGGTTAGATGCCCCGCGACCCGTATCGTTCGCCCGGGGCCCTTCAGCGCCTCGGGCGCCATTTGCCGGAGCGCTGCAGCATGGCGGCCGCTGCAAGGGCCGATTGACCCAGGACGAGGGGAACGAGACTGGCGATGACGATCACCAGCCACTGCCCGGATGACGGAGCGGTGGTCGCGAGGATGCGCTGCAACAGCGGGATCTGTACGGCGGCGCCAAGCAGCCCTGCGCACAGGGCGAGGGCGGCCCAGACATAGGGGTTGCGCGTCATGTCGTTGTCCACGACACCGGAGGTGACCGAGCGCATATTGAACACGTGCCACATGCGGGCAAACCCGTAGCTCAGAAACGCCATGGTCACCGCCGTTCGGCGGTCGACCTCCATGACCGACAGGGCGAAGGCGAACACGCCCAACAGGCTGACGGACAGGGACAGGCCGAATCCCCCGATGGCGAGCCAATGGGGGCCGGTCAGAATCGGCTCCCGGGGGGGGCGCGGCGGACGGTGCATGACGTCACCGGTCCCCTTGGCCACGCCGATGGCCAGTGCCGGGAACACGTCCAGGAGCAGGTTGAGGAACAGGATCTGCAGCGGCAGCAGGGGCAGGGGGGCGTCGACCATGGCCGTGACCGACACGCCGACGATCTGCCCCAGATTGCCCGACAGCAGGAAGATCACGAATTTGCGAATATTGTTGAATATGGTTCTGCCCTGTTCGATGGCCATGACAATGGTCTCCATGGCATCGTCCTTGAGCACGATATCGCTGGCCTCCCGGGCGACCTCCGTGCCGCGCCTGCCCATGGCGATGCCGATGTCCGCCTTTTTCAGCGCCGGGGCGTCGTTGACCCCGTCACCGGTCATTCCCACCACGTCCCCCCCGGCCTGAAAGGCCTCCACCAGCCGCAGCTTCTGCTCGGGCGCCACCCGGGCGAAGATCGACGTGGTGCGCAGTGTGTCCCGCCAGGCCGGATCGCCGTGGGTCAATTCGTCCAGCTCCGGGCCCGTCACAATAACCGGCTGCGCCTCATCGGTGATCCCCACGCTCCGGGCGATGTTCGCCGCCGTTGCCGGGTGGTCGCCGGTGACCATGACCACGCGCACGCCCGCCTCGCGGCAGCGTTCGATGGCCGCCTTGACGTTCTCGCGCGGGGGGTCGTCGAGGCCCGCCAGGCCCAGCAGGGTCAGCCCCTCATAGGGCGGCGCCTCGGGGCGGTCGTCGGTCTTTTGCGCCAGGGCCAGGACCCGCAGGCCCTCGGCCGCCAGGGCCTCGCTGCGTGCAATCCACGCGCGGCGCTCGTCGTCGCCGAGGGCGGCCCGCGCGCCGCTTTCACCGAGCACGCGGGCGCAGACATGCAGGACCGCTTCCGGGGCGCCCTTGACAGCGAACAGAAATCCCTCATCCGAGCGGTGGATGGTGGCCATCATCCGCGTCTGGGTGTCGAAGCTTTCCTCGCGCTGCTCCGGGAACCGCTCCAGCAGGGCCGCGCGCTGCAGACCGGCCCCGCGGCCGGCCTCCAGTAAGGCGGCCTCGGTGGGGTCGCCCGGGGCGCCTTGAGACGCTGCACCGGGCTCGATGTTGTTGCACAGCATCCCCGCGCGCAGGGCCGCGCCCAGGTCCTCCCGCTCCAGGGGGGGCACCTGTTGGCCGTCCATGGTAAAGACGGTCCCCTCCCCGCGCCGCCGGATGTCCACATCGCCGGCTGCGAGAATCATTCGTCGCATGACCATGCGGTTTTCGGTGAGCGTCCCCGTCTTGTCGGTGCAGATCACCGTGGTCGCCCCCAGGGTCTCCACGGCCGAGAGGCGCTTGACCAGTGCATTGCGCCGGGCCATGCGCCACATCCCGCGGCCGAGGGCCACCGTGGAGACGATGGGCAGTCCCTCCGGGACCGCGGCGATGGCGAGTACAATGGCGGTCTCGATCATGAGGAACATATCCTTGCCGGCCGCGATGCCGGACAGGGCGACCGCCACGCCGATGACCATGACCAGATAGATCAGGCGCCGTCCCAGTCGGTCAAGCCGTTGCTCCAGGGGGGTGACCTCCGCACCGGCGGTCTCTACGAGCCCGGAGATACGGCCCACTTCGGTGGCCATCCCCGTGGCCACCACTACCCCCTCGGCGGCGCCCCCCGCCGCGGCGGTGCCGCTGTAGGCCATGTTCGTGCGCTGCACGGGCGGTGCAGCATCGTCCGCGAGGGTGGCGCTGTGCTTGGCTACCGGGAGGGACTCTCCGGTCAGGGCGGCCTCGTTGCAGCGCAGGTTTTCCACCTCGATGAGCCTCAGGTCCGCGGGAATGACCCTGCCTTCCGTGATCACGACGATATCGCCGGGGACGATCAGCTCGGCCGCCACATCGCGCTCCTTGCCGTCGCGCCGCACACGGGCCGTCAGCCGCCCCATGCGCCTCAGTGCCTCCATGGACTGGGTGGCCCGCCACTCGATGACAAATCCGATCGCCGCGTTGATGATCAGGGCGGCGGCGATGGCGGCGCCCTCGATGAACTGCCCGAACACGGTGGCGGCGATCGCCGCAACGAACAGCAGGATGATCACCAGGCTTTTGAACTGGTCGGCCAGGACGTGCCACCAGGGTCGCGGCGGGGTCTGGTGCACCAGGTTGCGGCCCCAATGGGCCAGGCGGCGGGCAGCCTCGGCCTCGCTCAGGCCCCGCGCCGGGTCGACGCGAAGACGGGCCAGGACCTGCTCAGGGGAGAGTTGATGGGCCCGGGGGGCGTCAGGCTCATTCATGGGAGACGTATACGGTGACTTCCTCGCGGTCATGATAGAGTTGCTTGCAGCCGAGGCGATAGGGGACCCCGGCGGCGTCGAGGCGGTGGCGGATCAGGTCCAGGCAGCGCTGCAGTTCGTGGTAGCGCCGTTTCATGGGCAGCTTCAGATTGAAGATCGTATGCCGACACCAGCCGTTTGACATCCACTTGGCGGCCAGTGCCGCGATGCGCGCGGGTTGCTCAACCATGTCGCAGACCATCCACCCCACCGGCCTGGCCGGGCGGAAATGAAACCCGTCAGCGCGCACGTGATCCACCAGGCCCGAGTCCATCAATAGCGGATCAAGGGCGCCGTTGTCCACCGCCGTGACATGGATGTGGCGGCGCGCCAGCTGCCAGGTCCAGCCCCCGGGGGCGGCGCCGAGATCCACGGCGCGCGTGCCGGGCACAAGGAGCGATGCGCGCCCCGCCGGGGTCAAAAAGTGCAGGAGGGCCTCTTCCAGTTTGAGCGTGGAGCGGCTCGGGGCCCCCCGAGGGAATCGCAGCCGCGGCACCCCCATGGGCCAGGGGGAGCTGTTGTGTCCCGGTATATAGCCGATATGGGCGCTGGTCCCGCTCAGGAAACAGGCATGGAGGCGCACGGCCCCGTCGCCTCCCGGGGCGAGCAGGCCGGCCGCTCGAAGTCCCTCCTCCAACGGGCGCTGCAGTTTTCGACACAGGCCCGACAAGGCCTTGCCTTCATTGGTATCGGGCGTCTCGAGGCACAGGGCGGCGGCCGGCGCGCCAAGCGTTGCCAGGCCCGCGACGATGGACGATACCCGGTCACCCACCGGCAGGTCATCGACAAAGGCCTGCACCACGAACCATTGTCGGGTGAAGACCAGGTCCGCCAGCGCCACACTCTCCGGCAGGCGGGCGGCCCCGTCGCGGTGCGGGGTCTCGAACAGCACATAGGCCGTGCCGGGCCGGGTGCGGCACGGCCCGTGGAGGCCGCGGGCGGCGGCCCGGGCCTGAATCTCGGCAGCGCACTCGCCTTCGAAGCCGGCCCGGCAATGGAGGAACAGTCCCGTCACGGTGGAGGGGGGTCAGGCACGGGCGGGCGTCCCCAAGGCGCGCTCAGGTCAGCCCCTCGGCCTTGCCATGGCGGCCGGCCGTGACCGAATCCGCGCCGGGGAGCAGGTGACCGGCGCACAGTAGCGCTTCATAGGGTAATTCCCGGTCGGCTGGGGCAGGGGTCGGAGTCCTCATAGCGCCTCCCTGTGCGCTGGCGGGCATGATGGGTCATAGTCTTGCGCCGTAACAGTGAAATACCGGGACCCCGCTGACTTTCTCGCGTGAACAATACCCGGGCCCTAGATCAGTCCCTGGACGGACAAGTCATGAATGATGTTGCGTGATAGGGGTTTTATCACGTCCATGGCATCGGCCGGGTTGAAGCTGTGGGAGGTCATTGACCAGACCAGCTTTTCCGACCGGGTATCGTATAGATTGGTCTCCAGGGAGACAATGGTATCGTGTTCCAGGTAACCGGGGGTATAGACGATGGAGTAGGCGGTCATGATGTTCCTGTAGACGCCGTACTCGATGTGACTGGTCGGGGGGGTGTAGCTCGTGCGCTTGTCGACGCTGATCAGATGAGATACCAGGACAGCGTCAAAGCCCTTTCCCTGAATCGCCGTCCTGACCTCCTCCTTGGCCCCTTCCTTGTCCAGCGGGTCGAGCAGGGGGACCAACCGGAACGAGGGTACCGCCTCAATACCCCTTTGATGGAACCGGGCGACGAGGGCGTCTTCGAATGACCGGCGGCGGGTCGCGCTCTTTGACAGGCCGATGACCAGCACCTTGGTGACCTTATGATGGTAATCTTTGTCCTTCCAGGATCCGACCACGATATTGGGGGACGCGCATGCCGCGAGCAGTAAGCCGGCTGTTACCAGCGCCGCCATACGGAGGTATCCACACATGATCATCACGCCACCCCTAAACAAGACAGGTCAGGACAGATACTATACGATAGACGGCAACGGGAGAACCCGTCTGTCTTGTGTGGTGCAGCCAAGGTCCGCGCTGAAGCGGACCGTCCCTTGCGCGTTGTCCGGGGCGGAACGAATGAGGGGCAGCACATCGAGTCCCTATGTGAATAACAGGTCGGTATCCGTCTTCAGCGCACCGCGCACGGGTTCCCGCAACGCCTTTGCGTGCCGTCCCGGGGCTGGTCGCGGCCCTGTTGACCGTGCTATGGGTATCCCCGGCGGCGTCGGTCACCGCCGATGCCGGGACTTTCCGGCCCGCCTTCATTCAGGCGCGCCAGGGAATCTCCCTGGACAAGAATAACTACCTCCTTCCCCTGAGCTGGGCCGGGCGCTATCAAGGGAATCACACGGAGGTGCTCTTTCAGCTCAGCGGCAAGGTACAGCTCTTCGATACGGGGCTTTATGTCGCCTACACCCAGCGCTCGTTCTGGCAGGCCTACAACAGCAGCGACTCGTCACCGCTGCGCGAGACCGATTACGCGCCGGGGCTCTTTTATCGGGCGACGCCGGAATGGCTGAGGCTGGGGGGGTGGGGCGTCGATGTGGGGGCCGAGCACCAGTCCAACGGGCGGTCGGGGCTCGCCTCCCGGAGCTGGAACCGGATCTATGTGGCGCCCTACCTGCCGCGGGCCAACGACGTGTTCTACCTCAAGTTCTGGTACCGGCTCCCCGAGCGGGCCAAGCGCTACCCCCTGGATGTGGGCGGCGACGACAATCCGGATATCACCGACTACCTGGGGTACGGCGAGATTCATTACATTCGGCGAATCGGCGCGGGCCAGCGGCTGCACCTGATGGTGCGGGGCAACCCCGCCACGGGGCGGGGCGCGCTGCGGCTCAGTTACAGCGTCCCCACGGGGACCAAGGATCTGTATTTCCGGCTCACGTTCTTCAACGGTTTCGGGGAGAGTCTCGGGGACTATAATCGCAGCGTCACCCGGGTCGGTGCCGGGTTCGCCATCCTGCATTAGTCGATGAAAGTCGGTGGGGGGCTGAACGGACTGTCCCCCCGGCGGACCCGGGGGGACAGTAATCGGTTAAGCGTGGGCTTAGAAGTGCCTGCAGCAGGGAGGGTAGGGCTCGTAGCCCGGCACCTGCACCGGGGCGGTGGGGTCGTGGATATCCACTACCTGCATGCCGCTGATGCCCTGGGTCACATAGGCGTGATCGCCGGCAACCGCCACCCTGCGGGCGTCTCCCTGCATCTCCACAAACCCCGCGGCGACCGGCTCGGCGGCATTGCTCACGTCGATTACCTGCACCATGCCGTTGCCGATATCAGGTCCGATGGTCCCGGCGGTGTTGTTGGTCATGCCCTGGCCTATCCTGTTGGCGACCAGGACGTAATGTCCCTTGGTCGCAACGCCCACCGCATCGTGCAGCGAGGTGAGCCAACCCTGGATCTTCGGCGCCTTGGGATTGGAGACATCGATGACCTGCATGCTGTCCGTATCCGCCACATAGGCGTGACCGTTGGCCACCGCTACGTCCTTGCTGAAGCCCGGGGTGTCGGCCGAGCCCACCAGGGTGGGGGCGTTGGGGTGGGACACGTCGATGACCTGCAGTCCGCTGGGGCCGTCGGCCACATAGGCGTAGTTGCCGGCCACGAATACCCCCTCGGCGTGGCCGGGGGTGTTCACCCTGGCCGCCAGCACCGGCGCCTTGGGATTGGACACGTCGATGATTTGCAGGCCCGTGTTGCCGTCGGCCACGTAGGCCAGGTCTCCGACCACCTTCACGGCGTAGGCGACGTCCGGCGTGGCGACGCTGCCCACGATCACGGGGGCCAGGGGCTTGGAGATATCGATCACCTGCAACCCGCTGCCGGTCGCCGCCACATAGGCATAGCGGCCGGATATCGCCACGTCATTGGCATAATCCGGGGTGATCACGTTGCTCAATACGGTGGGGTTCCTGGGATGGGACACATCGATGACCCGCAGGCCATTGAAACCGTTGGCCACGTAGGCATGCTCCCCCGATACGGCGATGCCCTCCGCCAGGCCCGACATGCTCTCGACCGAGGCCTGGGCGGTGGCGGCGCACAGGAGGGCGGATACGCCCAGCAGACCGTACCGCAGAGGCTTCAGGGACAGGCGCTTCAATGAGAGGGAAGCACAGCGGAATATCTTGGCCCAAGTCGACGTAATGTGGTGGCCTGAATGTGTTCCGTTAACAAGAGTCATGTCTTTCTCCACATTATTATATTGGTACTGCCGGAAGCCGAACGCCATGCCAATTTCTTGTATATATTATAAGGTCTTTTGCCGGTCGGGCGTTCAAGCGGTCGATGGAAAGCCGTTAACATTGACCATCTAGGTCAGCCCTGTCAAGTGCCCCGGTGTGGAGCGGGCGTCGCCGGGCGTCTCCCGCGAGGCGTGGAGCGCCGGCAAAAAGGGGGGTCAGAGGCCGGTTTTCTCGGACAATCGGCCTCTGACCCCCTCTTTTGCCTTCGACGGCAGTAACGTGCCCGGGTCAACCCCGGGTGACAATCCGGTCCGCCACGTCTCGCACACCCGGCACGTACCATGCGTCCAGTACCGCGAGGCGCCGTTCCTCGTTGCTGCCCACGTATCCCTGCAGGGTGACTGTGTGTCGCCGGGCCCCGATGTGCAGTTGGTCGGCGTGAACCAGGGGGTCTTTCTCCAGGACGATGCGCACCGCGTCAATCAGTTCTCCTTCGTTTTCCTGTTCCGGCGGGGTGACCCTGAGTCGGTTTTCCACGTCTTCGCAGCCGGCGGTCCACCACACGAGCACCTCGGCCAGGCGCCGGTGGGTCAGGCTGCCCACCATGCCTTCCAGGGTGACGATGCCGGCCCCGACGGAGATGTCGACGTTGCCCCGGGCCGCATTGCCCTTGTCGCGCAATGCATCGAAGGCGCCGTTCTTTTTCGCCCTGATGCCGTATTCGGTAAACGCGGGTTCCTCGAGCAGTTCGTGGATCACCTTGACGAGCAGGGCACCGTCTTCCATGGGCTCGGTGACCGCCACGCGCAGGCGGTCGAGGACGGGCAGCTTGCCGGCGGTATGCTGGGCGAGTGCGGCGGCCACCTTTTTCACGATGATGCTTTCCACCGTGCCTTCGAGCCGTATCAGGCCCTCTTCGACGGTGACACGTATCGGATTGCGATGCAGATTGACCCGCGGCTCGCGCTCCAGGGCCGCGACCAGCCTTGTTGAGATCTCAGACGGTGGGTGTTGTGTCATGCTCGTTCTCCGTTAACATCCGGAATCGGACGGGGCGTGTGGCGCTGTGACCGCGCCGTGGCGGACCGCCTGAAAGGGACACGTGTGCAGCTGACAGTAGGCGCCGGACCTGCCAGGCTCAAAAGGAGGCAATCGGCCCTCCGTGCATCGGGTCTTCCATGTTACAAGAGTGTCCCCGTCATAGAAAATCCGGGCGGCCCCCGCCACGCGGAGGGTCGGCGTCCGACCGGGGGAAACGGCGACGCATGGGCTCGAGAGGGGCCGTAAGGTGTTATTTTTGAACAGGCGGGACGATCATGTGACAATGAGGATGTAGCCGGGATGCCAGCTGTCGAGGTGCCCCCGGGCCCAAGGGGGGTAGCGATACTCTACAATAGAATAAAGGGAGAACGAACAACGATGAGCTTCCAATTCAGAACACGGCCCGGTGTCCGCCCGGGCAAGCCTCTTGCCGGGATGCTTGGTGTGCCCGTGGCGCTGATCGGGCGTGCGGCGCGGCGCCTGGCGGATTTGTCCGCCGGCTCGGGCGCCTGCGCCCTGTTGACCCTGTCGGCCCTGGTGGGCGGCGCCCCGGCCCACGCCTCGAATGTGGGTGCCCTCGGGGACGCTGGGGATGTCTCCCTCGCCACGGAGTTCCCCTATATCGCGGTCAGCGCCCAGGGTCTGCAGCTGTTCGGTGTGCCCGCGCCCGGCACGCTCATCCGGCGCGGCTATACCCGGACCGCCAATGCCGCCTCGGCGGTGGCGGTGGCCGGTCAGTATGCCTACGTCGCCGAGGGCTTCAACGGCATCGAGGTGGTGAACATCTACGATGCCTTTGTCCCCTCGGTGGTGGGCGGGACGCCCGTGTACGATGACGCCATGGACGTGGCGGTGGCCGGGCACTTCGCCTTCGTGGCCGACGGCAAGGGCGGTCTGCAGGTCATCGATGTCGCCGATCCCAAGGCCCTGTTGCTGGTGACCCGCAAGGATACCCCCGGTTTCGCCCAGGGGGTGGCCGTGGCGGGGACCCATGCCTATGTGGCCGACGGGGACGGCGGTCTTCAGGTCTTCGATATCTCCCGGCCCGACGCGCCGGCCATCGTAGGGTCGGTCAAGACGCCGGGTGACAGCAAGGCCGTGGCGGTGGCCGGCCACTATGCATACGTGGTCGATACCGACAGCCTGCAGGTCGTGGATGTTGCCAATCCCACGGCGCCGAAGATCGTCGGCGCCAGCGATGCACCCTACAATGCCGCCGCCGTGGCGGTGGCGGGCACGTTCGCCTATGTCACCAACGCCTCGGACGCCCCGGGAGGGGATGGGCATGGCGAACTGCAGGTGATCGATGTGAGCCGGCCGGGGAAACCGCAGCCCATGGGCAAGGTGAAGCTGGCGGGTGGCGCCCTTGGCGTGGCCGTGGCCGACAACTATGCTTATGTGGGCGGCGGGCGCCGCGGCGTGGAGGTCGTCGATGTCTCCAATCCGCGCTCGCCGGTGGCGAAGTAATCCGGCCTGCGGGCGGAGATCACACGGGGAGCGGCAGGCGCCGCCCGGACGACGGACGAGGGCACGATGATTCCAGGGGGGCACGGTGATGCAAGCGAGATTGATGATCATGTTGCTGGGGCTCGTCGCGACGGCCGGCCCCGCCTGCGCGGATGACGGCCCGGACATCCAGCCGGGTCTGTGGGAGATTGTCACCCGGATGGATGCGCCGGGCATGCCCATGGCCATGCCGGCCATGACCTCTCACGAGTGCCTGACCGCCGAGAAGATCGCCAAACGGGAAAAGCTCCTGACCCATCCTCCCTCCTCCTCCTCGAATCAGAAATGTGAGACCAAGGACTTCGTTCACAAGGGCAATACCGTGACCTGGAGGATGATGTGCCACGGGGGCGAGGGCGACTCACAAGGGCAGGGCAAGGTGGTTTATGACAGCCGCACCGCCTATCACGGGGAGATCCATATAAAGGCCCGGGTCGGCGGGCGCACCATGGACATGACCCAGCACATCAAGGCCCACCGCACGGGCGACTGCAGTCCGTGACCGCGAACGCCCGCCTGAGGGGCGCCCGTTCATTCCCGGCGCCGGTTGTCTTGTCGCGGGCGCGTTTCAGTGGGTGTCGTCATCCGCCCCCCGGGTCTCCACTTCCAATAGCCGGGCGTCGATGTCGGCCAGCAGCCGGTCATGGGTCGAGCGGTCGATCCGGCCCTCATGGAAGGCATCGATGACGGAGCGCTTTTCCACCATCAGGAGCCGGCGGCGTACCCGGGAGGACTCTTCCGCATGGAGGGCACGGCGGTCGATGCTCAGCCCGCCCATGTCTTCTTTGTCACGCTCGATGGCCCGGTGGTACTCGTCGCGCAGGGCCTCGAGCACGTCCGCTTCCGCCAGGTGGCGCTGGGACATGCGCTCGATCTCCGCCAGGGCGGCATCGGCCGCGTGCAGGCGCCCGCGGCTCAGCTCGTAGAGGCGCCGGTCGGTCCCCGCATGGACAATGCCCAGGCGGCGCAGCACCGCCGACATGGACAACCCGTGTACCAGGATGGAGATCAGGACCACGCCGAAGGTTATGGTCACGATCGAGTCCCGGTACTCGAAGGTCGCCGGCAGGCTGAGGGCCAGCACCATGGGCAGGGCCCCGCGCAGGCCTCCCCAGGTCAGGGCCAGACTCCAGGTCCACGGGAACCGCTCGCGGGTCACGCCGAGCAGTGCCCACACGGCCTGGATCACCAGGGCCCGTCCCAGGGTGACCACCAGGTAGGCGATGAGGATCGCGGGCCAGGAGGCGATCAGCGAGTCGATGCGCACCTCCAGGCCGATGAGCAGGAACACGATGGAGTTCAGCGCGAAGGCGATATAGTCCCAGAAGGTCTCCGCCGAGATCCGGGTGGAGGGGGACATGCCGGTGCGCGCCCCGTAGTTGCCGCACACGATGCCCGCCGTGACGGTGGCGATCACCCCCGAGTAGTGCAGCTGCTCGGCCGCCACGAACGAGCCGTAGGCCGCGATGGTGGTCAGGGTGATCTCGATCATGGGGTCGTCCACCTGGCGGATGAGCGTCGATACGGTCAGGCCCACCCCGCTGCCGATGAGCACCCCCATGCCCACCACCATGAGAAATTCCAATGCCAGGGCGCCGGCGTGTACCTGGGATCCCGCGAGCAGGGACAGGCTGAGGGTGAAGAAGACGATGCCCGTGCCGTCATTGAGCAGGCTCTCGCCGTCGAGCAGGACGCCCAACCGCCGCGGCACACCGAGCCGCTTGAAGATGGCGATGACGGCGATGGGGTCGGTGGCGGAGATCAGGGCGCCGAACACCAGGGCGTGCCGCCACGAAAAGCCCGGCGTGAAATGCAGCATATGGGTGATGGAGGACAGGATGACGACAATGAGGGCGATGGAGGCGATCACGCCCGGCACGGCCAGGGAGGCGATGGTCACCCGGTTGCGCCAGAACTCATCGAAATCGATGTGGAAGGCGGCCTCGAAGATGAGCCCGGGGAGGAAGACCGAGAAAAGCAGCTCCTTGGTCAGCTCGGGGGCGGGGAACAGGTGAGCCCACCCCAGGATGAGCCCGGCGATGACCAGTGCGACGGTGTACGGCAGGTGCAGCCAGCGCACGCCGATGGCGACCGTGGTGGCCACCATGAAGAGCAGGATAAAGATCGCTTCATTGTTCATGGTTTACGGCATCAGTGCGTTGCAGCCTTCACGGTGACGGGGTGATGAGAGGCCGGTCTTGTGGCGCGCGTGAAGGGGGACGCCGGTGGCCGGGGGGGAACCCCTGTCGCAGTTTCCACATCTAAGTGAGACCCGCCGCCTGTCCGGCGACGGGCGGGCGCGGGGTGGTGAGCCGGACATGGCGGCGGTGAGGGCCGGTGCCGCCCCGCAAGGACCGGCGTTGCGCACTTGATTCATTATCCGGGATTGAACCGGGGGAAGGCAAACACGTGACAATACCTGCAAGAGTGTACCGGCGGCTGGCGGCGGCGTCCCTGATGCTCATGCTCGCCGCCTGCGGCGGCTCGCAGACGGCCAGCAGCGGCTCCCCGCCGGCAAATGTCGCCAACGGGGTCGTGATCGGTCTCACCGATGCCCCGGGGAATTTCTGCCACCTACCGGGTGGACGTCACGGCCGTGACCCTCACCGGCGCCGACGGCACGGCTGTCCAGGCCCTGCCCGCCAAGACCCGCGTGGACTTCGCCCAATACGCGCAGGTGACGGGATTGCTGGCCGCCGCCACGGTGCCCGCCGGCGCCTATACGGCTGTGACCATGACCCTGGACTACAGCAACGCCGACATTCGGGTGGAAGACGCCCGGGGAAACACCGTGCAGGTCACAACGATACAGGACGACAGCGGCGCGCCCCTGACCACTTTGCAAGTCCCGGTATTGATGACAGGCGGGGCGCTGACGGTGACGGCGAAGGTCACCCGGCACATGACCCTGGATTTTGATCTGCAGGCCTCCAACGCCGTGAACGCGGGCCCCCCGGTCACCATGACCGTGGCGCCGGTGCTCCTGGCAGACGTCGACCCGTCCAGCCCCAAGCCCCGTGAACTGCGCGGGGGGCTGGCCGGTGTCGACCTGCAGGCCGGCAGCTTCCGGCTCGGTCTCAGACCCTTCCTGGCCCCGCTGACCGGGGGCGCCCCGCCATACGGCACCCTCACCGTGGCGGTGGACAGTCAGACGGTCTATGACATCGAGGGGGTGAGCGCCCGCGGCGGGGCGGGACTGAGTCGGCTGGCCTCCCTGTCGGGCGCTTCGGCTTTCGTCCCGGTGGTCGTGCGGGGGAGACTGGATACCGGCTCCGGCCGCCTAATCGCCGCCGAGGTGCAGGCGGGCTCCAGCGTCCCGGGCTATCGGCAGGACACGGTCCGGGGTACCGTGAGCAAGCGGGCGGGCGATGTGCTCACGGTCAGGGACGCGACGCTCATGAAGACGGACGGCTCGGTCGCGTTCCGTGACGGGATTACCGTGCAATTGGCGGACACGACCCCCGTGGTGCGGCGCCTGTCCACGGCCGCGGCCGGCGCCGGTGACATCTCGGTGGGCCAACGGATCACCGCATTCGGCACCCTGAGCGGCGCCTCCTCCGCCTCGCCCGGCATGGATGCCGGGCGAGGGCGCATCCGGATGGGGCTTTCCACCCTGCGCGGGACGGTGGCGAGCGCGTCCCCCGGTTTTGCCCTGGCCTTGCAGTCCATCGACCGGGTCGCTCCGGCGGGGCTTGATTTTGCCGGCACGGGTGTCGACAGCGGCCACGATGCGGACCCGGCCGATTATCTGATCGATACGGGCGGACCAGCCGCAGCCGGTCTCGCCCGGGATGTACCGGTGGAGGTGCGTGGCTTCGTCACTCCGTTCGGACAGGCGGGCGGGGCGACGCCCGACGATTTCAGTGCCGAGACCGTCGTTGACTTGTCCTCGGCGCCGGCCTTGATGGTGGTGAACTGGCGCCCCGCCCGCGCTGCCGCCTTTGAGAATCCCGATACCACGGCATTGACCCTGAACCTGGGGGGCGTGGGCCGGTTCCACAGCGTGGACCAGGGCGGGGTGGTCACCGACCTGTCCCCGGCGCCGCCCGCCCGGCCCCTCATCCCCGTGATTCAGCCGCCCCGCAGCGATCTTGGGGCCTACTCCATCCGCAACGGCGACGGCACTGTTCAGGGCTACGGCGACTTCGCCGGTCTGGTGACGGCCTTGACGGCCAAGCTGGCCGGCGGGGCGAAGGTGGTGAGAGTCGTGGCGCGGGGGGTATTCGATCGGACCGTCTCGACCCTGACGGCCGGGTTCATCCGCATTACGCTCGGTTGAGCAATCACAGCCTCACCACCCTCCGGGGGATGGTCGTTGTTCCTTCTCCCCGCGGAGGGGGACAGGCTCCTAGGGAACCTCTGCACAGGCCGCTGAAGCGGCGCTCACGGCGTTGCAAAGGGGCTCGGAATGCTCATTTACTACGTGTAAACTGCGCTTCCTCGCCCCTTTGCGCCTTGTGATCATCCCCTTGATCGACCTGTGCAGAGGTTCCCTAGCCGGTGGCGCTGCGCGAGGCGCGCTTTCGTTCGTGCTCGAGGAGGAACTTCTTGCGCAGCCTCAGGTGGTGGGGCGTCACCTCCACCAGCTCGTCGTCGTCGATGAACTCCAGGGCCTGCTCCAGGGACAGGCGGATGGGCGGGGTGAGCAGGATGTTCTCGTCGGAGCCGGCGGCGCGGATGTTGGTGAGCTGCTTGGCCTTCATGGGATTGACCACCAGGTCGTTGTCCCGGGCGTGAATGCCCATGATCATGCCCTCGTAGACCTCCTCGCCCGGCCCGACGAACAGCCGGCCCCGGTCCTGCAGGTTGAACAGGGCGTAACCCAAGGCCTTGCCGGCGCCGTTGGCGATCAGCACGCCGTTGTTGCGCGCGGCGATCATGCCCTTCTTGAGAGGGCCGTAGTGATCGAACACGTGGTAGAGCAGGCCGGTCCCCGAGGTAATGGTCATGAATTCGGTGCGAAAGCCGATCAGGCCGCGCGAGGGGATCACGTACTCCAGCCGCACCCGGCCCTTGCCGTCGGGCTGCATATCGAGCAGCTCGCCCTTGCGCTCGCCGAGGCGCTCCATCACCGCCCCCTGATAGGCCTCGTCCACGTCCACGACCAGGTTTTCATAGGGTTCGTGGGTCTGCCCGTCCACCTCCTTCATGATCACCTGGGGGCGGGATACGGCCAGCTCGTAGCCCTCGCGGCGCATATTCTCGATGAGGATCGCCAGGTGCAGCTCGCCGCGGCCCGAGACCTGGAGCTTGTCCGGGTCGTCGGTCTCCTCCACGCGCAGGGCCACGTTGTGTATGAGCTCCTTGTCCAGGCGCTCGCGCAGCTGGCGGCTGGTGACGTACTTGCCGTCCTTGCCGGCGAACGGCGAGGTGTTGACCTGGAAGGTCATGGTCACCGTCGGTTCGTCCACCGTGAGCGGGGGCAGGGCCTCCACCTGGTTGGGGTCGCACAGGGTATCCGAGATGTGGGGGGCGTCGATGCCGGTAAAGGCGATGATATCGCCCGCCTGTGCCTCGGGGACTTCGACGCGCTGCAGCCCGTGAAAGCCGAGCAGCTGAAGCAGGCGTCCCTGGCGGCGGGCGCCGTTGCGGTCCACGATCGTCACGGGGGAGTTTGACTTGACGCGGCCGCGGGCGATCCGCCCCACCCCGATGGCCCCGACGTAGCTGGAGTAGTCCAGGGAGCTGACCTGCATCTGAAACGGACCGTTCTCGTCCACGTCGGGCGACGAGACGTGCCCGACGATGGCCTCGAACAGCGGCGTCATGTCTCCCTCTCTAACCGACGGGTCAAGGCTTGCATAACCCTGCAGGGCCGACGTGTAGATGACGGGAAAGTCCAGCTGCTCGTCCGTGGCGCCGAGGCGGTCGAACAGGTCAAAGGTCTGGTTCAGCACCCACTCGGGGCGCGCGCCGGCGCGGTCGATCTTGTTGATCACCACGATGGGCTTGAGGCCGCAGGCGAAGGCCTTTTGGGTGACAAAGCGGGTTTGAGGCATCGGGCCGTCCACGGCATCCACCAGCAGCAGCACCGAGTCCACCATGGACAGCACCCGCTCCACCTCGCCGCCGAAGTCGGCGTGGCCCGGGGTGTCGACGATGTTGATGCGGTAGTCCGCTCCAGGTGATGGCGGTGTTCTTGGCGAGGATGGTAATCCCCCGCTCACGCTCCAGGTCATTGGAGTCCATGATCCGCTCGGGCGCGGCCGCCCGGCTGTCCAGAGTGCCGGACTGCTGCAGCAGTCGGTCCACCAGGGTGGTCTTGCCATGATCCACATGGGCGATGATGGCGATGTTGCGCAAGTTCTCAATCACAGATCATAAACCTCGGAATAACAGACATAGCGGCGGGCGCAGGCGGCGCCCGGCGACGGACACGTTGACATGAGGGGCCCGGAAATTCAGACGAGCGGATTATAAGCCTTTTCGGGTCCCTCGCCCATCCTTTTCGGCCCCTTCCGCCGGCGCCTGCCAGGGGGGCAGCTCCCTGGCCCGGGTGCCGCGGCGCGCCGCGGCGGGACGAAGGGAGGATGGAGTCGTAAGGGGAATGGGCGGGGCGGCGCCGCCCGGGGGAGGCGCCGCTCAGCGCCTGCCGCCACGCCCTCCGCGGCGCCCGCGCGGATCCTCAAAGCGTACTTTGATCCGTTTGTCGCCGAAGGCCTTGCCGTCAAGGCCCGCGACGGCCGCCCTGGCCTCGTGTCCTTCCATTTCGATGAAACCAAAGCCGCGGCATTTGCCCGTGAATACGTCGGCGACCACGTGGATGGAGCGCACCGTGCCGAATTCGGAGAACAATTCGCGCACGGATGCTTCAGAGGCTTCAGCGGGAAGATTGCCAACAAACATTTTCTTCAAACTTAGCTCCTCGCTGTCAAGCGATTAAGCGTGCACCTGGGTGCGGGACAGATTAAGAAGGACCCCGCAACAGGTTGCGGGGTCCTCAGCGATGGGCGGGTTGAGGCTGTGATCAGCCTTCAACCGCCACCCGAGTCGCTTGGGGTCCTTTGGAACCCTGCTCGACTTCAAAGCTGACGGTTTGTCCCTCGGACAGGGTCTTGAAACCGCCGTCCATCATAATGGCGGAGTAGTGCACGAAGACGTCCGCGCTGCCGTCAGAAGGGGCAATGAAACCGTAACCTTTGGATTCGTTGAACCACTTTACTTTACCTGTAGCCATGTAAATCACCCATAATAAAACAAATAAAAAGTACTCAATTGCAGCCATGCAAGGTAATTTGCGGGAAACGCCGGAGGGGTATTTCTGAAACGACCTGGTTCATGCGCAATCGGCGCTATTGTAACCGACTCCGGCGGGAAGCGCGAGTATCTGTCAACCCGCTGATTTAGGCCTCACGGCCCCCTCAGCGGGTCGTCAGGGCGCCTGCGCCCGGCGGGCGGGCGCAGGTATTTCTGGCTTTTCCCCGACCGGTCGCGTATAGTACGTCGCATCCTCTCGTTGAGGATAGAGACGTTTCTAACCTCCCCTGTGTTGTTTCATCACTGGTCGACTGGTTGGCAACGTACGGCGGTTGACGGGCCTTTCGGCCGGCTCCGCCCATGTGAACCAGGCGCTGTGATGACTTCTCCTCGAGTCATTCCGCTCGCGTTCGTATCATTCATTATTCGGGTGCGCCGTTTTGCGGCGGACAGGAGAAGTATTTGTGTCTTTCAATTCACTGAATCTCGATTCCAGACTGCTGCGGGCCCTGGAGGCCGGCAAATTCAACACGCCCACTGAAATTCAGCGTCAGGCGATCCCCGTCGTGCTGTCGGGGCAGGACTTGATGGCGTCAGCCCAGACGGGCACGGGCAAGACCGCGGCCTTTGTGCTCCCCACCCTGCAGCGTCTGTTGACCCCTTCGTCCGGGCGCGGCAAGGGCCCCCGGGTGCTGGTGCTGACCCCGACCCGTGAGCTGGCCATGCAGGTCAACGACAACATCCGCCAGCTGGGGCGCTTCTGCAAACTGACCACCGGCACGGTGGTCGGCGGCATGCCGTATCCCCCCCAGATCCGGTTGCTGAAGCAGCCCCTGGATATCCTGGTGGCCACCCCCGGCCGCCTGATGGACCACATGGCCCAGGGCTACGTGAATTTCTCGCGCCTGGAGGTGCTGGTACTGGACGAGGCCGACCGCATGCTGGACATGGGCTTTCTCGACGCGGTCAAGGCGATTGCCGGGGCGATGCCCGCCGAGCGCCAAACCCTGCTTTTCTCCGCCACCCTGGAGGGCCGGATCCTGGCCGTCGCCAAGGAGATCCTGAACAAGCCGGCGCGGGTCCAGCTGGCGGCCAACCACGAGCGCCACGCCTCGATCGAACAGTCCATGCATCAGGCTGACGATGTCTCCCACAAGCAGCGCCTGTTGTCCCACCATCTGCAAAGCGAGACCCTGACCCAGGCGGTGATCTTTACCGCCACCAAGCGCGGCGCGGACAAGCTGGCCAAGGCCCTGTCGAGCAAGGGGCACGCCAGTGCGGCGCTTCACGGCGACATGGGACAGGGGGCGCGCAAGCGCACCGTCGACCGTATGCGCCGCGGCGACGTGCGCCTGCTGGTGGCCACCGACGTGGCCGCCCGCGGGCTGGATATCCGCGGCATCAGCCACGTGATCAATTTTGACCTGCCCACGGTGGCCGAGGACTACATCCACCGCATCGGCCGCACCGGGCGTTGCGGCGCCACCGGCGTGGCCATCTCCCTGGTGGGCCCGGAAGACCGGGGCAAGCTGGCCGGCATCGAGCGTCTGACCGGCCGCAAGCTGAACCGCGAGGTGGTGGCGGGGCTGGAGCCGACCAAGCCGGCAGCGGGCGCGGGCCGTCCCCGCAACTCCGCCCCCAAGGGCGGCTACGGCGCCAAGCCCCGCACCGGCGGGCGCTTCAGTGAGCGCGGCCGCGGTGCGCCGGCCAAGGGCCAGCGCAGCGGGCGGGTCACCTACCGCTAACCCGCCCGCCGGCGCGGCCGTCAGCGCGGCCGCGCCAGGATCATGAAGGCGTAGGGCTCGACGGCCAGCTCATGGGCGGCGATGATGGTCCGGCCGGCGACCAGGTCCACCACGGATTTGCGCAGGCCCAGCAGGCGCAGGCGCCTGGCCTCCAGCTGCTGGGTCATGTCGCTGAAGTTGGCCAGGACCAGCACGCTGTGGTCGCCGTGGGTGCGGAAGTAGCCGAAGATATGGTCGTTGCCCGTGTCGACGATCTCGGTTTCGGCCCGGGTGAAGGCCAGGTTTTGCTGGCGGATCTGGGTCAGGCGCAGCAGGCCCTGGTAGATGCGCCCGGGCACGCTGGCGGGGTCGCGGCGCTCCTCGGCCCTTGACCAGTCGAACGGGGCGCGGTGCAGCCAGCGGGTATCGCCGATGTTGTCCGGGTCCTTCTCGTAGCTGTAATCATTGAGCATGCCGATCTCGTCGCCGAGATAGAACAGCGGGATCCCGCCGATGGTCATGATGATGCCGTGGATGAGCAGGATCTTGCGGATCGCAAAATCGATCTCCACCTCGTCGTTGTTCTCCACCCCTTTTTCCAGCCCCGCCAGGGAGGCGCACGTCCCCGAGATGCGCGCATCGCCGGTGAGCGGGTTTTCCTGAAAGGGCATGCCGCGGGCGAAACTGCCCGGGAACGCGCCGGTGTAGAACTGGGTCAGGAAGCGCCGGTGGGCATGGGGGTCCAGGCCGGCGGAGGCCACGTCGTCATCGGAGAAGGCCCAGCCGATGTCGTCGTGGCAGCGCACATAGTTGACCCAGGCACAGCCCCCGGCGATGGTAAAGCGGCGCTGCATGGCGTAACGCAGGATGCGCACCTCGCGGGTGGCCAGGGAGTTCCACAGCAGGGCCATGAGCTGCGGGTTGTACGAGAGCTGGCACTCCTCCTCGCTGATGTACTTGCTGACCTCGTCCGGATGCACGATGGCCTCGGACTTGAAGGCCATGGCGGGGGCGGCGATGCGCACCAGGGCGTTGAAGGCCTGGATGATCGTATGGGCCTGGGGCAGGTTCTGGCAGCTGGTGCCGAGCTCCTTCCAGACGAAGGCCACCGCGTCGAGGCGCAGGATCTCCACCCCTTGATTGGCCAGGAACAGCATCTCCTCGAGCATCCGGTTGAACACCGCCGGATTGCTGTAGTTGAGGTCCCACTGGTAATTGTGGAAGCTCGTCCATACCCACTTGCGCAGCCGGTTGCGGTAGGTGAAGGCGCCGGGGTGCTCATCCGGGAAGACCGGTACGAGGCTGCGCTCGAAGGCGTCCGGCAGCGTCCGGTCGGGGAACATCCGGTAGTACTCCTGATACTCGGCGTCGCCGTTGAGCGCCCGCTGTGCCCACTCGTGTTCGTCAGCGGTGTGGTTGAACACGAAGTCCAGGCACAGGGAAATGCCGTGATAGCGAAGCTCCGAGGCCAGGGCGGCGAGCTCCTCCATGGTCCCGATCTCGGGCCTGACCTCCCGGTAGCTGCTGACCGCGTAACCGCCGTCATTGTCGCCTTCGGGGACCTTGAACAGCGGCATCAGGTGCAGGTAATTGATCCCCAGTTCCTTGAGGTAGGGGATCTGCTCGATCATCCCTGCCAGGTTGCCCGCGAACAGGTCCACATAGCACATGGCGCCGACCATGCGGTGAGATTGATACCAGTGGGGATCGGTCTCGCGCAGGGCATCGAGGGCCTTGAGCTCATCGGGGCGGGCCAGCCACATCTCGGTGGTGGAGCCGAGGATGCTCTCCAGGTGATAGAAGAAATCGTATTGGTCGCCGTAGAGCTCCCGCAGGCAGTCGAACAGGCGCGGGAAATGGTCCCACAACCGCTGGGTGAAGCCGTGCCATTCATCTTTGTCCACTTTGTCGGCGTAGCGCGCCTCCAGCCGGGGCAGCAGCCGTCGCAGGGATGTATCGCTGTCTTTGCGGAACCAGGCGATATTTTTCATTCCGACAATTCCATTATTCATTGAGTGATTTCGCCCCGGGGCGGGGCCGGAGGCGTTCGCCCGCATCCGTCACCAAGCGGCCGCTGCGCCACCCTCAGGACGCACATTAGTGACGCATGCGGCTTAGGTTAGGTGCATTTGACACGAGATACCCGTAAAAGGTCAACGGTCACCGGCCGCGGGTCCGGCGATGCGGTCGGATTGCCGGACCCGCGGCCCGCCCGTGCAGGCGGGTCAGCGGGGCGGGGAGGGGGCGTCAGGCCTGTTTATTGCTGACGGCGTAGTCCAGGAGGGTGGGCGCCTGCTTGATGAGCGCCCGATCCACCATATGGGGAAGCACGCCGTTGAGGCGGGCGAACAGGCCCTCGGGGAAGCCCAGGTAGACGTCCTTTTTGTCCTGTTTGATGGCCTCGATGAGCCGGTGCGCCACCCAGGCCGGTTCGTCCATGCGCATCATCCCGGTCTCGGCCATGTGGTGGACGACGGGCGGATTGAATGCCGTGCGAACGGCCCGCGGCGAGACGTAGGTGACGCCGACGCCGGTGTTGGCCAGCTCGCGGCGCAGGGCCTGGGAAAAGCCGCGCAAGGCGAACTTGCTCGCCGAATAGGCGGCGAAGCAGGGGAAGCCGATGCTGCCGAACATGGAGCCCATGTTGACGATCCGCCCGTGTCCCTGCTCGATCATCTTGGGCAGCACGGCCCGGACCAACTGCATGGGGGCCTCCACGTTCACCTGCAGAATGCGCTGGATCATGGCAGGGTCTTCTTCGTGGAAGGGAGCGAAGTCCATCACGCCCGCCAGGTTGATGAGCACATCCACACCTCCCCAGGCCTGCTCCACCTTGCTCAGGGCCGTCTGGCGGTGATCGCTGCGGGTGATGTCGCAGGTCAGCGCCATGGACTCCTCCGCCAGCCCTTCGACCTCGCTGATAATGGGGTCCAGGGACTCGAGGCGCCTGTCGAGCAGGCACAGCCTGGGGCTCTCGGCGGCGAGCTCCGTGCACAGTGCCGCGCCGATACCGCCCCCGGCGCCCGTGACCACAATGCGTTGCGACTTCAGTTTCATGGTGGTTTCTCCGCGTTTGTTGCGTTTAGTCGGACATCTCGGACTTGACCTTGGCGATGAGGCGCCGTGTCTCCGCCCGCCGGCCCTTGTCGGTAACCGGCCTGTCCGGCCGGTCGGGGGCGTTGAGCGCCTTTTGCAGCACATCAAGGGCCTCCTGGTAGTGCCCCTCGTGAAAGAGATAGGCGCCGTAAAAATAATTGGCCTCCATGCCGGTGGGATTGAGCTCCAGGCCCTTCTTCAGCAGGACCCCCGCCTTGTCATCGTCGCCGAAACCCAGGGGCCAGCCGGGGACCTTGAAATAGAGTGTGCCCAGGGTGGTGTAAATGGACCCTTGGAGGGTCTGCGGGTCGATCTTCGCGGCGCGAATGAGCAGCTCGCGAGCCCGGCGCGCCAGGGACAAGGCGCTGAAGCCTCCCTTGACCGAGGCGTGGGTCGCCAGGGTGATGGCCTTCCAGACCATGGGTTCGGCGCGCCCGGGGTACTGGCTTATGACGGCGTCTTCCTTCTTCTCCAGGCGACTCAGGGCCTGGTCCTTGTCCTTGTCCGGGATCTCATAATTGGCGTGGGCCCATTCGTGCTCGATGTCGAGTATGGCCTGGGACAAGCCGTTGTCGGCGTCCTTGGCCGGCGTTGCCGACGCCGGTGCGCCCGGCAGGCCGGTCAGGGCCAGTGTGATCAGGCTCACGATCAAGGGGGCGGGTCTCGTCATTCAACGATCCTCCATAGGATTCATTGTGTTGCTATTGAACGGAACACGTCACCGTAGAGGCGATAGAACATATTGGCGCAGTGGACGACCATCTCGCGGTCCTGTGGCTCGCCGATGCGGTTCATCAATCCTTCAAATGAGGCCATATGGCCCTGATCCAAGGCGCCGTGACTGGTTAGATAACGGAATGCGCCGTCCGGCAGCCGCAGTGACCGTTGAATGGCGCCCGCCGCCTCGCAAGCAATCCGCACGCTGGTGCCTTCCAGGACCAGTACCATGCCGAAGAAGCCTATGGGGTTGCGGCGCTGGACCACGTCGTAGGCGTAGGCCACCATGAGCTCGGTGGCCGGGGCGGGGGACGCATGCCGGACCGCCGCGGGGTCATCGCCGCAGGTGCGAAGGTCGTCGAGGATCCATTCCTCATGGCCCATCTCTTCCTCGATATACGCGCCGATCGCCGGGCGCAGCCAGTGATTGTGCTCGGGGAGCCGGCTCCCGCAGGCCATCATCAACGGGACGGTGTGCTTGACGTGATGGAAGGCCTGACCGAGGAATGCGCGGTATTCACCCAGGGTGACGTCACCCGTCACGGCGCGCTGCAATACCGGCAGTTGCATGAAGGCCTCCCTCGCCGGGGCCGTTTCCCGCACCAGGGAATCATAAAACATCATAACATGATCCCGTCTCATAACACCGGCCCACGGGGGCGGCATAGTGCGCCTGCAGGCCGGCGCGGTTCAACGCCCCCGTGGGGTTGGCCAAGCCGTTGCGCGGCGTAAAGGGCTCGTCGGCCATGACCCAGCGCCCGACCCGCGCGTAGTCGGGCAGGCGGCGGTTGGTCTCCGCCACGGCGCCGGTGAGGTCGGTGCCGCTGTCGCCGGCGGCGGGAACCAGCACGGCTACGTTGAAGGGCTGGCCCTCGCCGAATATGGCCGCCTGGGCGATGCGGGGGTCGCTGACCAGCTCGCTCTCCACCCACTCGGGGGAGACGTTGCGGCCGTAGGCGGTGGCGAAGGCGGACTTCTTGCGGCCGGTGATATAGAGGAATCCGTCACTGTCCAGGTGGCCCAGATCGCCGGTGCGCCACTCGTCCCGGGGGGGTGGCGGCTGCCCAAGGTATCCCAGGAACAGCGCCCCGCGAACCGCAATCTCGCCGTCATCGGCAATGTGCGCCTGCACATGGGGCAGCGGTTGGCCGACACTGGCCTCCTTGTTGGCACCGGGCAGGTTCAGGCTGACCACCGAGCCGGCCTCGGACAGGCCGTAGCCCTGATAGACCGGCAGTCCCAGTGCCCGGGCGCGGCGCAGCAGAATCGGGGCCACCGGGGCGCCGCCCACCGCGGCAAAGCGCAGGGACCGGGGCGGCGCCGCGGAGCCCGCCTCCATGGCCTCGACCATGACCTTGAGCAATTGAGGTACCAGTATGACCGTGGTGGGCTGAAAGCGGTGGAGGGCGTTGAACAGCGCGCCGGCCTGTACCGAGGTGCCGCCGATGCCCCCTTCCTGAAGGTCCGGCACCATGGCGCAGGCGCCGCTGGCCAGGGGGGCGTAGACGCCGCCGATGTTCTCCAGCAGGGTGGCCAGGGGCAGCAGGCTGAGGGTGCGGTCGTCGCGCCCGGCGCCCAGTGCCCGGCACAGGGACAGGGAGACCCGCTCCAGGGCGGCGGCCGACAGGCACACCCCCTTGGGGGCGCCGGTGCTGCCCGAGGTATAGCTGACCTTGACGGTCCCCTCGGGCAGCGCGGTGGTCGAGGGTTCCAGGTCAAAGCAGCTCAACTGCCGGCCCGCCAAGGCCAGCTTGCTGGCGGGCGCCGCCCCCAGCAGGGTATCGATGCGCCCGGGCTGATCGGTGATGATCATCTCCAGGCCGGCGTCCTGCACCAGGTGACCCAGCTGCCCGTCGCTGAAGAACGGGGGCATGGGGACGCACACCCCGCCGTGACCGTACAACGCCAGGTCCAGCACCGCCCAGGGGGTGCCGTTTCCCAGCAGCAGCCCGACGCGCTTGCCCGCCACCAAGGGCCCCATGCGATCGATCTCGCGCACCAGCGCGGCGTAGCTCAGGATCCCGTGAGCGTCGATCAGCGCCGGCCGTCGGGGGTGCCCCCGGGCATGGTCCTGGATGCGCGCCAGTATGCCGGTCATGACGGCGTCCCCGCGATGGCGTCGCGCGCCCCCTGGGGGGCGTCGCGGCCGGCCTGGGCGCCGAGGCGGGTGGCCGCATCGAGGATGGCCCTCAAGGGCGATTGGCGCAGTGAGGGGTAGACCATGAGCTTGGCGAGCCCGGCCTCAATGTCGCCGGCATAGACCTGGGGTCCGCCGTCGTAGTAACGGCCCCACGCGGCCCCATGATCCGGCAGCCGCGCCGGGTCGGCATCGGCCAGGGGCAGGGGCCTGAGGCCCAGTCGGCTGAAGGCGTTGACCAGGGGCCGGACCGCCGTAAATACCACCCAGCGGTACCCTGCCGCATGCAGGTAGGCGGTGGTGGCGGCGATCACCCAGCGGGCATGCCCCGGCCGGGACAGGGCGAGGTTGCCCACCTCCACCAGGTGCTCGCGGCGCACCGGCTGGCCCAGGTGCCGGGACATGAGCCGCTCCACGGAGATATTCAGATAGTGCTCGGAGAACAGGGGCCTGACGGCGCCGTCGCGATAGCCGACCACGGCCCGCAGGCGCTGCGCGCCGCTGAAAAAGCCCAGCAGGTGGGGGCAAAACGCCTCCACCTGGGCGCCGTAGGCGCGGTGGAACTTGGCCTGGATGAACCGCTCCAGGCGCTCGCGCCGCGGGCTCGCCGGCGGGGTGCGGCGGATATCGATCTCCTCATGCAGCTCGGTGACCAGGGGCTCGATGCCGGGGGTGACGCACAACGAGGTGGCGGATGATCGGTGATGGCTCATAACGGACCTCAGTGATGGGTTGCACTTTCCATGAAGCGAAACCCGTGCCAAATGGTAACCGTATGTTTTTTTTATAAAAGTGAAGTGACCGGCACCCTGCGATCTTTGCAGTGCGCAAAAATTGTCAACGAGAAATACGCGCTTGGCCGGGTCCCGGCGCTATTTTTGATCTTTGGGGGGAGGGGGGCAAAGGGCCTGCACCGCCTTCTGCAGGGGCGGCGGGACGGGGATCAGGGCCACTTGCCTGACTTTGTCGTCCATCTGGCAGGTCGCCACATAGCCGATCGCCCCGGCGGTCTTGGCGACGAAGCGCACCACCGCCTCCTGGGAGTTCATCACGTAGGGCGGCGAGACCCCGTGGAAGTAACGTTGGTTCCAGTAGCTTTGCAGGGCCCGGGTGCTTTGTCCGAGCAAGGCGATGGAGAAGGCCCGCCGCAGGGGGTGGTCGGGTGGCAGGTTCAAGGGGATCAAGGCATGACCCTGCCGGTCGATGGTGATCCGTTTGAGGAAGATGTCCCGCAGGGTGAGTTGATCGAAGGCCAGGTCCGGCGTGTCCGCGGGTGCGATGACGGCGATCTTGTCACCGCGGGGCGGCGCTCCCCACACCGGCTGCAGCCCCATGAGCAGCATCGACAGACAGGCGAGGCGCGCCAGCCAGCTGCGAGGCGAACGCCGGTTCCGTCCGGGTGCCTGGGCGGCGGTGGTGGCGGGGCCGTGCGGGGGAGGGACGGGCATCATAGCAGCATCGAGAACGAGGCGAACCAGCCGTCCGGGGCGAGCTTGCCGTTGTGCCGGCCGCCGCGGTGTTCGAACTTGATCTTTACCGGGGGGGTCGGCGCATAGATGATCCCCAGTGTCTCAATGGTGGCGGCCTCGGGGACCACGTGCGCCTTGAACCGTTCGTGACGGCCCACTGCGTACAAGTGATGGGAGAGGGGGACCACGAGCTGCACGAAGCCGCCCCACTCATCCGTGCTGTTGTTGTCGGCGTTGGCTCGATATATGCCTTCGGCGGCGATCTCGATTCGGTTGACCGTCCAGAACACATCGGTGCCGAGCAGGTTCTTGCTCCTTGCGATATCTTCCAGTTGGAAGTGTGCCGCCGAGAATCCGACCTGCAGGCTGTCATTGAAGGAACGGTGCACGAGGCGCAGGCCGAAGGCGTGCTTGAACACGTTGCGGGGGTTGAACGTCGACTCCGGCATGGGGTCCGGGAAGGCGAGTTCATTGCGTTGGGTCGGGTCCAGGGCATCGCTGTCATCGGCGTAGACACTGTAGTCCATGTCCGTCCTGCCCACCGGCAGCGTCCCGTGCAGCATCAGCCCGCTGGCGTGCCGGGAGAAGGCGGCGGCGGTGGTCAGCGGCCGCGACACGGTCCACACCAGCGGGTCGGCGTGGATCAGGTTCCAGCGCCCCACCGGGGTGAGGAACTTGCCGAAGCGCACGCCGGCCCGGGTGGTGGCCTGATAATCCAGGTAAAATCTTTCCAGATCGACCTCCGTACGCCGCGTGCTGATATGACTGCCCGAGATGACGAAGGCATCGCCGATCTCGGCCTCGGAAAAAAAGTGCAGGCGCGATGAGAAGTCCCGCGACAGGAAAAGGCTAAGGTCGTGGGGGGTGAACTCCCACTTGTTGCCCCGCAGCTTGAGGAATTGGAGACTGATGTAGCCCCCCGCCCTGAAGCCGAACAAAGGCAGGTCGTACCACTTGGCCTTTTGAAAGAGGACCGGCGCTTGACTTGCGCCGCCTTGGCCGTATGCGGTGCCCGCCGCCAGCAGAGTTGCCGCCAGTGTCAGGCACGAAAGGGTTTTCAGCTGTTTGTTAAGCATCTTCATTAAGGAACATGTGGACTCAGCCTGCGGGCGGGGCGTGATGGGCCGTGACGCTGTCGCGGGGCGCATCGGGACAAAAGGGGAGCCCGGTGCGACGCTGCTGCCGAGGCCGGTACGGCCTGCCGCTCGTGGTTCAGGTTGATTGCGTAGGACAAACAATCGTCATTATTTTTCGGCTGCAGTGCCCGAAATTACTGCCCGGGCACTATAAGTGTAGCGTAAAATAGCCGGCGGGGTAATGTGGTTTATGCACGTACGATTGATGTCAAAGCGTCACCTCCAAGCCGGTCGGCACCCTTGGCCGATGCGCTGCGCCGGGTCGCCGAAGATTCCCAGGGGTGGTCGTAGCAGTCCACGGGAAGGGGATGCCGTCAGGGCGGCCTTGCCGTGGTGACCATTCGCAAGGCAATATTGCGGGGTTCGTTTTCCCTGGTGCTCGGGGCCATTGCCCTGAGCACCGCCCTGTCCTTCTACGAATTTCGCCAATCCCTGCAGGCCGAGCTGGCGGGCAACCTGCACGCCGAGGCGGTGGCCTTGATGGAGCGCATCGATACCTTTCTCTTCGAGCGCATGGAGGACATCCGCGACTGGCGGCGTCTGGAGATCATGCAGGACATACGCGTCAACGACGTGGACAAGCGCCTGGCCCGTTTCCTGTCCGACCTGCAGGCCGGCCATGGCGCGGTGTACCGCAACCTGTTCTGTACGGACCTGAAGGGCCGCATCGTCGCCGCCAGTGACAAGCACCTGATCGGGCGCATGCGCCCGCCGGGGCATGCATGGCTCGAGGAGAACCGTAAGTTCGCGGCCCGGGTGATGTTGGAGCCGCTCCAATCAGACGCCGATCTGCAGCACGGTTCGGTGGCCCTGCGGGTGAGGATCCCCGATGCCTTTCACGAGGGCGACATCGGCTACCTGTACGCGGTGCTCAATTGGGACGAGGTGTTGAGCCTGCTGGACCGGGCGGCGGACAGCGCCCGCAGCGTGCTGCTCCTGGACGGCGGCGGCAAGGCGATTGCCGCCTCGCGGGCCATGCGGGTGGATCCCCAGCTGTCCCGGGTCAATCTCGACCGTTGGTACGCCAAGGTCTCCGGGGCGACGAAGCGGATCCACCGGGGCGGGCCGCTGGGCATGGGCGCGGTGCTGGCGGGTGCCGCCGACTCCAAGGGCTATCAATACTTTCGCGGCTTCGGCTGGCATATGTTGATGACCGTGCCCACCCGCGTGGCCTTCGCCCCGGTGTGGCGCCTGTTCTGGATCATGCTGGGGGTGCTGCTGGTGACCCTGCTGATCGCCGGGTGGGTGTCCCTGCGTCTGTCGGAGCGCATTGCCCGGCCCATCGGGCAGCTGACACGCTTCACGCGCCTGTTTCGCAGGAACGAGGCGACACGCCCGCCCCACAGCGACACCGCGGTCTCCGAGGTCAGGGAGCTCAGCCGTGCCTTCAGTGAGATGATCGAGGCCCTGGAGCGCTCCCGGGCCCAACTGGTGACCGCCGGCAAGCTGGCGGTGGTGGGCGAGATGGCGGCCATCATGGCCCATGAGGTCCGCACCCCCTTGGGCATCCTGCGCTCCTCGGCGCAGCTGCTGGAGCGCCAGGCTTCCCTGGACGCCAAGGGCCGAGAGCTCACCGGTTACATCAAGACCGAGACCGAGCGCCTCAATCAGCTGGTGACCACGCTGCTGGAGTGCGCCCGCCCACGCCCCCCGGACTTCAAGCCCCACGATTTGCATGATATCGTGCGCCACGTGGTGGAATTGATTGCCTCGAACGCGGACAAGAAGGGGATTTACCTGGAGGTGGATCTGGCCGCCGCGTCCTCGATCTTGTCCTGCGACCGAGAGCAGCTCATACAGGTCTTTCTCAATCTGATCATCAATGCCATTCATTTCGCCCCGGAAGGCGGGCGCATCCGCATCTCGAGCAAGGACCAGGGCGGCGCCGTGGTCGTCGCCGTGGCCGATGACGGCCCGGGGATCCCGGCGGATCAGCGCCAGCAGGTCTTCGATCCGTTCTTTACCCGGCGCGAGGGGGGTATCGGACTGGGCCTGACCATCGTCCAGCAGATTGTGCGCGGACACAACGGCGAGATCTGGGTGGGCGAGAGCCCCTGGGGCGGGGCCAGCTTTTTCGTCAGGTTATCAGGGAGCGCCCAAGGGGAGGTGTCAACGTGACCGGGCCCGGCCGCATCCTGGTGGTGGATGACGAGCAAAAGATGCGCCGCCTGCTGGAGATGGCCCTGCGCAATATGGGCCACGAGGTGGCGGAGGCGGCCGACGGGGAGGAGGCCCTGGCGCGTTTCAACGAATCCCCCTTCGATCTGGTGCTCACGGACATGCGCATGCCGCGCATGAACGGCCTGCAGCTGCTGCGCAATCTGCGCGAACGCGGCGAAGATGTGCCGGTGGTCATGCTCACCGCCCACGGTACGGTGGAAAGCGCCGTGGAAGCCATGAAGCTCGGCGCGGTGGATTACATCATCCGGCCCTTCGAGATGGAGACGGTGGAGCTGGCCGTGACCCGGGCCCTGGCCATGAGCGCGGTACAGCGCGAGAACCGGTACCTGCGCGACGAGGTCGACAGGGGCTGGGGCGAATTTATCGGCCGTTCGCCCAGGATGCAGCGCCTTTATGAGTTGATTCAGCAGGCGGCCCCCGCGCGCAGCAGTGTCTTCATCGCCGGGGAGACGGGTACGGGCAAGGAGCTGGTGGCCCGCGCCATCCATCACGCCTCCGGCCGGCAGGGACTGTTCGTGCCCATCAATTGCGCGGCGATCCCCGCCGAGCTGCTCGAGAGCGAGCTGTTCGGTTTCCAGAAGGGCGCGTTCACCGGCGCCAACCGGGACAAGATGGGCAAGTTCGAGCTGGCCAGCGGGGGGACATTGTTCCTGGATGAGATCACCGAGATGTCGGCGGCCCTGCAGGCCAAGCTGCTGCGGGTACTCCAGGAGAACACGGTGGAGCGCCTGGGCGCCAACCGCGCCGTGGCGGTGGACCTGCGCGTGGTGGCGGCGACCAACCGCGCGCCCCAGCAGGCGGTGAGCGACGGGCAGCTGCGCCAGGACCTGTTGTACCGCCTGGATGTGGTGCACATCGACGTGCCGCCCCTGCGCGAACGCCGGGAGGACATCCCGCTGCTGGCCGCTCACTTCCTCCAGCAGTACAGCCGGGAGTTGGGGCGGCGCCCCCCGCGCCTGACCGATGCGGTGCTGCAGTGCCTGAGCGGTTATGCCTGGCCGGGCAACGTCCGGGAGCTGGAGAACCTCATGGAGCGCATCGCCGTGCTGTGCCGGGGGGAGACCGTGACCCTGGACCTGCTGCCCCCGGAGGTGTCACAGGCCGGGCCGGTCGGTGCCGAGCCCGCCGCGGTCCTCGAGCAAGGCGAGGGCCCCGAGTCTTTGACCCTGCAGCCCCACGTGGAGTCCCTGGAGCGGCACCTGATCCAGGAGGCCCTGCGCCGCAGCGACAACAACAAATCCGCCGCCGCGCGCGCCCTGCAGATCAGCGAGCGCTCCCTGTGGTACAAGATCAAAAAGTACGGGCTTTAAAACAAAAAAGGGTACCGACCTTTTTTGCCTATCCGTCCCGGCGCTGGTCGAGCTTGGCTTCGTGCCAGAGGGTGTCCATCTCGTTGAGTGTGGCGTCCTCGGGGCGGCGTCCTTCCTCGGCCAGGCGTTCCTCGATGTAGCGAAAGCGCCGCTCGAACTTGCGGTTGGTGCGGCGCAGGGCGCCCTCCGGATCGCAGTCCAGGTGGCGCGCGAGATTCACCAGCGTAAACAGCAGGTCACCGACCTCTTCGTCCACCTCCTCGGGCGCGGCGCCGCTGTCGAGCGCCGTGCGCAGCTCCGCGAGTTCTTCGTCGAACTTGGCGAAGATCTCCCCCCTGTCTTCCCAGTCGAAGCCCGCCCGGGCGGCACGCCGCTGCAGCTTCATGGCGCGGGGCAGGGCCGGCAGCGGCGCGGGGATGTCATCCAACAGGCTGGGTCGGCGCCCCTCGGCCGCCGCCCGGTCGTTGCGTTCGCGCGCCTTGTGCGCCTCCCAGGCTCGGGTCTGGGAGGCGGCATCCTCGATCGGCGCGTCGCCGAACACATGGGGGTGGCGGCGGACCAGCTTGTCGCAGATGGCGGCGGCCACCCGGTGAAAGTCGAAGCGCCCCGCCTCCCGGGCCAGCTGGGCATAAAAGACCACCTGGAACAGCAGATCCCCCAGTTCCTCCTGCAGGCCGTCCAGGTCGCCGCGCTCGATGGCATCGGCCACCTCATAGGCTTCTTCCAGGGTGAACGGGACGATGGTCTCGAAGGTCTGGGCCAGGTCCCACGGACAGCCCCCTTGGGGGTCGCGCAGGCGGCCCATGATCGCCAGCAGCCGTTCCATTTCGCTCATGTTCGATTCGCTTCAGTAGCCGATGAAGTCCTCGGTCTTGACGTTCGCGGCGTCAATGCCGAGCCGCGCCAGCAGCGCCTTCATGGCGCTGACCATGCCCGGCGGGCCCACCACGTAATAGATCGGACCCGACAAATCGGACAGGTGCCGTTTCAGCAGGGGTTCATCGATGGGCCCTTGCTCGTAGCCCGGCTCGGCCGGTGCCTCTTCGGTAAGGGTCGCCACGAACTTCAGGTTCCCATTGCGTTGCGCCATGCCCCTGAAGTCCGCGACGAAGGGCGCCTGGGCCCGGGTCCGGTTGGAGTAGAACACATGGATGCGATGGGCCAGTCCCTCCTGGGTGGCGTATTCGGCGATGCTGCGCACGGGGGTGATCCCGATGCCCCCGGTCAGGAACACCGCCGGGCGCGAGGTGTCTTGGTGCAGGGTGAACAGACCCGTGGGCCCCATCATCTCCAGGCGGGTCCCCATGGGCGCCGCCGCCAGGGCCTTCTTGAAGGCGCTGGCGGTCATGCGGGTGGCGATCATGAGGGTGTCGTCGTTGGGCGAGCTGGCGAAGGAAAACGTCCGGCTGGCGCCCCCCTTGCCGCCCCCCGCGGCCGGGTCCGGGAGGGTGAAGCTGGCGAACTGCCCGGCGGTAAAGGCCAGGGGGCGCTCCGGCGTGAACCACAGCGCCAGCGTCCCCTGGGCGACCTGTTGTCGGTCGGTGAGCGTGACTTGCATCGGCCTAGCGCCGCAACCCCAACGGGTCCTGGGGGTTGATGCCCTGTTTGAACACCAGCCGGCGGTCCTGATGGGTGATCTGGTAGACCTTGCCGATCCAGTTGTTGATGATCGCCTCGGCGGTGTCGTGCCAGGTGTTGTCCAGGATGCTCGAGATCAGCGTTTCGGGCAGCTCGGGGATGGTCTCGCCGGCCTCGCAGGGCGGCGATGACCCGCCCCTGGTGCTCCTCCAGGATGGATTGGGCCTGGGGGCTGAAGTAGTTCTCGGGGAAGGGGGGGTAGTCCTCCCGCTGCCCGGCGGCAAAGCGCACCACCTCCCGCTTGTACTCCTTGAGCAGGCTGATGATGTCGTACTCCGGGTGGCCCTGGAAAAACACCAGGCGGAACCCGTCGCCGCTGACGGCCAGGTGGACGCCGGCGGACTCGCTCTCCACCAGGATCGGCAGGCCGGCGGCCTCGAACTGATCGCGGCCGATCTCGTTGAAGCGTGAATGGGGTACGTCAAAGCGGGTGTTGACGCCGGTGACCAGGGGGTGGCGCCGGTCCACGAGGCGGTGGGAGTAGACCCCCCAGCGCTTGTCGGGCAGGCGCCGGCGGCGCTGGCCGTAACGGAACTGCAGCATGGCATGGGTGGTCAGGCACGAGCACAGGGTGGACGAGACGTTTTCATGGGCCCAGTCGATGACGTCGATCAGGGGCTGCCAGAACGGTTCCTGGGACAGATCGCTCTGGGTCACATTTGCCCCGGTGATGATCAGGGCGTCCAGGCCGTCCTCCTTGATCTGCTCAAAGCTCTCGTAGAATTTCGCGATGTGCTCGGCGGCCTCGGGGCTGCGTTTGAGCTCCTTGAGGGTGAACGGATGCATGTAGAACTGGGCGATCTGGTTGCTCTCCCCCACGAGGCGAAAGAACTGGCGCTCGGTGGCCGTCAGGGCGGCGTCCGGCATCATGTTGAGCAGTCCGATGTGGAGTTCGCGAATGTCCTGGTGGACGGCGAGCTCCCCGGGAATCACCGTCTCCCCTTCCTCGACCAGGCGGCTGAACGCCGGCAGTGTCCGGATTCTTCACTAATGGCATCTATCGATCCTTCTGCAAGTCCGTCACGACAGGGGCGGCCTGTCCAATGCCTTCTCACCAACGCCAGAAAGTCGCCGTTCGTTCTTGACCTGGGCGAGCTCGGTGGTGGTGACGGTATATCCGTAACGCTCGGCAATGGACTGTAGCGCGGCAGGCGGGAATAGAACAGGCGCGGGAAGACCCAGCGCACGAAGTCGTCCGGATCGATCAAGCGCCACGTATTCGATGCCCCTTTCGCGTTTGTAGCTCTCCAGCTGCTCGTCGAGAAACTCGTCCCGGTAGTACAGGGGCTTGGGATCCTCCTCCGCGCGGTGAATCAATTCCTGGGCGTCCGCCTCGGTGGCCTTGATGTAGAGAATCAGCGTGTGCTCGTCGAGGGTCTGTATGCACCTCGGCGTCGTCCAGCTCGCACACGCTGCCGCCGGCATCATTGACGAAGTGCGGTGTAGCCGTAGATCTCGTGGGCCTTTTCGATATAGGCCGGAACTGTCCTTGAGGGCCTCGATCTCCGCCGTCCCTGTGCAGGGCCTGGCGGCGCTTGAATTCCATGAGGTTGAGGCCCCCTTGCCTCGGGGTTGCCCAGCTTGCCGAGAAAGCTCGACACGGGCTTGAGATTGTCCACGGTGAGTTGTTGCGGATGTAAATGGAGTCCGAGCGCAGCAGGTCGCGCAGGAAGGGATCTGCATGGCCTGCAGCTTGATATTGTCCAGTATGGCCTCGTCCAGATAGCGGGTGCCGATACGGTAATCGATGGAGTAATGGAACCAGTTGTGCCTGCGCAGGACATGCGCCAGGCAGGTCTTGCCCACGCCGGACATGCCCAGCAGGGTGATGGACTTGTGGGTCCAGTCTCTGAATTCCTTAGCGCTCAGTCTCATGATGGCTCCAGGTTGGCCTGTTTCAGAATGTCCTATGGCATATCTTATTGTACCGGAGGTATTTTGTCAGATGGCGGCGGGTTTGCCCCGCATTCGTCGCCCATCCCCCGCCGAGGGCGCTTGCGCACAGGTGTGAAGGGGAGTACGTTTTGCCCGTGTTCGCCCGTTTCATGCCTGCCGGCAGGACGGCCGGCGAGGAGCCCCCATGGATTTATTGGATGATTTTATTCGCGAGCCGCGGATCGCCTATTTTTCCATGGAGATCGCGCTGCGCAATGAGATCCCCACCTACAGCGGCGGTCTGGGGGTGCTGGCGGGCGACACCCTGCGCTCGGCCGCCGACCTGGATCTGCCCATGGTGGCGGTGAGCCTGGTGTTCCGTGCCGGATATTTTCGCCAGGAAATCGACGAGCAGGGACGCCAGCAGGAGCAGCCCGACCCGTGGGAGCCGCAGCAAGTGGGCCACCCCGCTGAGTTCAAAGATCGCCATCACACTGGAGGAGCGGAAGGTGTGGATCAGCGCCTGGCTGTATATCCTGGTGGGCCACATGAACGGCCGCCAGCCGGTGATCCTGCTGGACACGGACCTGCCGGAGAACTCCCCGGAGGACCGGCGCATCACCCATTTCCTTTACGGCGGCGACGAGGCCTACCGCCTCAAGCAGGAGATGGTCCTGGGGGTGGGCGGGGTGCGCATGCTGCAGTCCCTGGGCTTTCAGATCAACCATTATCACATGAACGAAGGTCACTCGGCCCTGCTGGCCGTGGAACTGCTGCGCCGTTACGCCTATGCCCCCGAGTTCCTGCGCCCCGGCCAGTCGCCCTATGATATCCCCCGGGTGCGGGAGGTCTGCAATTTTACCACCCATACCCCGGTGGAGGCGGGCCATGACCGTTTCGACTACGCCCTGGTGTACCGGCTTTTGGATGATTTCGTCGACTTCGGTTTCCTCAAGCAACTGGCCGGGGAGCAGAGCCTGAATATGACCCGCCTGGCGGTGAACCTGAGCGAGTACGTCAACGGCGTGGCCCAGCGCCACGCCGAGGTCTCCGGCAAGATGTTCCCCGGTTATCGCGTGCGCGCCATCACCAACGGCATCCACCCGCATACCTGGACATGCCCGAGCTTCGCCAAGCTCTACGACAGCTATATCCCCGGCTGGTGCCACGAACCCGAGCTGCTGGTGCGGGCCGACCGCATCCCCGACATCGCGGTGTGGGACGCCCATGTGGAGGGCAAGCGCAAACTCCTGGAGCGGGTGAGGGCCCTGACCGGCGTCTCCCTGAGCCTTCACCAGCCGATCATCGGCTTCGCCCGCCGCATGACCGCCTACAAGCGGCCCGACCTGCTGTTTACGGATCTGGAGCGGCTCAAGGCCATCGCCGAGCAGCGCCCGTTTCAGATCCTCATCTCGGGCAAGGCCCACCCCCACGATACCAACGGCAAGCAATTGATCGAGCTGCTGCACCGTCACATGAAGGACCTGGCCGGTGCGATCCCCATGGCCTATCTGCCCAACTACGACATGGAGACCGCCCTGGCCATGGTCTCGGGGGTGGACATCTGGCTCAACACCCCCCTGCGCCCCTATGAGGCCTCCGGCACCAGCGGCATGAAGGCCGCCTTCAACGGCGTGCCGCACTTCAGCGTCATGGACGGCTGGTGGATCGAGGGCTGTATCGAGGGCGTCACCGGCTGGGCGGTGGGCGATGACAGGGAGTCGGGGAACGGCACCGATGCCGCTTCGTTGTACAAGAAGCTGGAGGAGACGGTACTGCACCTGTACTATCAGGACCGCCCCGGGTGGATCGCCGTCATGAAGGGCGCGATCAGCAAGAACGCCTCCTACTTCAACAGCCACCGCATGATGCGCCGCTATGCCACGGAGGCCTATATTAGATAGGGCACGAAAGAACTCCCAACGTCTTCGTTCACTTCAGTCCCAAGCTGAGAATGTTCCTTGTCCCTTCTCCCCCTTGGGGGATTTATGCCCTTTAGGGTAGAAGCAAGGATGAGGGGGTCAAGGAGTCCCCCACCGTCGCGTTATTTCCCCCTCACCCCATCCCTCTCCCCCGAGGGGAGAGGGGGCGGTGAAGATAATTTTACCTTGTCCCTTCTCCCCCTTGGGGGATGGGGGAGAAGTCAGGATGAGGGGGGCAGAGAACGCCCTGCCGTCATATTACTTCCCGCTCCCCCATCAGGAGAGGGGGCGAAGTGAGGGAAGCGGGGAAACCCGGTTATCCCGCCTTGCGTCGTTCGCCGCCCCGCTCCTCCAGGAACGCCGCCAGAATCGGCGCCGTATGCGATCCGCGCCGGATACGCGCCACCTGCCGGGGGGTGCCCTGGGCCACGATGCGCCCGCCCCCCTCGCCGCCCTCGGGCCCCAGGTCCATCAGCCACTGGGCCTCGGCGATGACGTCCAGGTTGTGTTCGATGACCAGGACGGTATTGCCGGCGGCCACCAGCCGGTGCAGCACCCGGATCAGCTTTTCCACATCGGCCATGTGCAGGCCCACAGTGGGCTCGTCCAGGACATAGAGCTTGGCGCGCCGTGCGCCGGCCCTTGCAGGGCGTCCCGGTACGCCGCCGGTCGTGGGTCTGGCCTTGGCTAGCTCGGTGACCAGCTTGATGCGCTGGGCCTCGCCGCCGCTGAGGGTCGGGCTCTGCTGGCCCAGGGTCAGGTATCCGAGTCCCACGTCTTGCAGCAATGTGAGGGCGTGATGAATGCTCGAATGAGCGGAGAAGAATTCCACCGCCTCGTCGACGCTCATGGCGAGGACCTCTCCGATATGCCGGTCCTTGAAGCGGACGGTCAACGTCTCCCGGTTGAAGCGCAGCCCGGCGCAAACCTCGCAGGCGACCTTGACGTCGGGCAGGAAACTCATCTCAATCTTCTTGACCCCCTGGCCTTCGCAGGCCTCGCAGCGCCCCCCTTTGACATTGAACGAGAAGCGCCCGGGCCCGTATCCGCGCAGGCGGGCCTCCTGGGTCTGGGCGAAGAGGCGGCGGATCGCGTCCCAGAACCCGACGTAGGTGGCCGGGCACGAGCGCGGCGTCTTGCCGATGGGAGTCTGGTCCACCTCCAGGGTCTGGGCGAGGCCCTCCCAGCCGGTGATCCGGTCGCAGCCTTGAAAACGCGGGGCGCGACGCTTGGACTTGGCCGTCAGCAGCCGGCGCAGGTTGTCGTGCAGGACCTCCCTGATCAGGGTGCTCTTGCCGCTGCCGCTGACACCGGTGACGCACACCAGCCGGTTCAGGGGCACGGTCACGTCAAGCCCCTTGAGGTTGTGCAGGCTCGCCCCCTGGATCTCGAGGTGTTCGGCCGGTTCGGTGTCCGGCGCCGGGGCGTCCGCCAGGGGATGGCGCAGCGGGTGCGCCAGGCAGTGCCCGGTGACCGACCCGGGCGCCTCCATGAGATCGCGGACCGTGCCCTGGGCCACCACGCGGCCGCCGTTGATCCCGGCCCCCGGGCCCAGGTCGATGACATGCTCCGCCCGGCGGATGGTTTCCTCGTCGTGTTCGACCACTACCACGCTATTGCCCTTGTCCTTCAATTTGGCGAGGGTATCGAGCAGCAGGCGATTGTCCCGGGGGTGCAGGCCGATGGTGGGCTCGTCCAGGATGTAGCATACCCCGCGCAGGTTCGACCCCAGCTGGGCGGCGAGGCGAATCCGCTGAGCCTCACCGCCGGACAGTGTCGGTGCCGCCCGGTCCAGGGTCAGGTACGACAGGCCCACTTCCCTGAGAAAGGCGAGCCGCGCCTCCAACTCGACGCGGATGTCCCGGGCGATCTGGGCGGCGCGCCCGCCCAGGGCCATGGTGCGAAAGTGGTGCTCGGCCTCGGCCACGGTCATGGCAGTATAGGCGCTGATGGAGCGGCCATCGAAACGCACGGCCAGGGCCTCCGGCCGCAGGCGTCGGCCGTGGCAGGCCCGGCAGGACCGGGCCTCGCCCTCCCACCACTGGTTCCACCAGGTCTCTTCGCCGCTCTGGGCCTCGTCGAACCCCGCCAGCTCCAGGCCGGTGCCGAAGCACCGCTCGCACCAGCCATGCTTGGAGTTGAACGAGAACAGGCGCGGGTCGAGTTCCCGGAAGCTGTGGCCGCACTGGGGACAGGCGCGCCGGGTGGAGAACAGCGCCGGGGATGATGTCCGGCGCCCGTCCAGCGGCACCGCATGCACCAGGCCGTTGCCGAACCCCAAGGCGCGCTCCAGCAGCGCCTGCACGGCGCCCTCGGCGGCGGGCGTGACGGTGATCTCCCCCACCGGCAGGTCGATGTCGTGCTCCTTGAAGCGGTCCAGCCGCGGCCAGGCGGCGGTGGGCAGCTCGCGCCCGTCCACCCGCAGGTGCTCGAAGCCCTTGGACCGGGCCCACTTGGCCAGGTCGGTGTAATACCCCCTTGCGCGCCGTCACCAGGGGCGCCGACAGGGCGATGCGCCGCCCGGGGTAATCGCGCAGTAGGCGGGCGACGATGGAGGCCGGGGTCTGGGGCTCGATGGGGATGTCGCAGTCGGGGCAGTACTGGGTGCCGAGGCGCACGAACAACAGCCGCAGGAAGTGATAGAGTCTCGGTCATGGTGGCCACGGTGCTCTTGCGCCCGCCGCGGCTGGTGCGCTGCTCGATGGCCACCGTGGGCGGGATGCCGAACACTGCGTCCACGTCCGGGCGCGAGGCCGGCTGCACGAACTGGCGCGCATAGGCGTTGAGCGACTCCAGGTAACGGCGCTGGCCCTCGGCGAACAGGATGTCGAAGGCCACGGTGCTCTTGCCGCTGCCGCTGATGCCGGTGATGACCGTGAGCCGGTCCCGGGGGATGCTCAGGCTGATGTTCTTCAGGTTGTGTTCCCGGGCATGGAGGATATCGATGGTGTCCCGCGCGGTCTCCGTCGGCGGCGCCTCGCTGGGGACCGGAAGCGACGCCTGATGTCCCGCGACGGCATAGGACTGCAGCGCGGCGCCGGTGGGGTTCCCCGGGTCCCGGGCGAGCGCCCCGGGCGTTCCGGTGAAGACCACCTGCCCGCCGGCCTCGCCCCCCTCGGGGCCCAGGTCGATGAGCCAGTCGGCGCCGCGGATCACGTCCAGGTTGTGCTCGATGACCACCAGGCTGTGGCCCTCGGCCAGCAGTTGACGCAGGGCGCGCAGCAGCTTGGCGATATCGTCGAAGTGCAGGCCGGTGGTGGGCTCATCGAACAGGAACAGGGTGGCCGGCGCCAGGCCTCCGCCCGGGCGCCCGGCACGGCGGGTGCCCGCCGTCTCCGGCTTGGCCAGGTGCCCGGCCAGCTTGAGGCGCTGGGCCTCGCCGCCGCTCAAGGTGGGCACGGGCTGGCCCAGGCGCAGGTACTCCAGACCCACCGCCTGCAGGGGCGCCAGTGCCCGCGCCACCTCCGGCATGGCCGGCGAAGAAGGCCAGGGCCTCGGAGACGGTCATGTCCAGCACGTCGGCGATGGACTTGCCCGCCCCGGCGGCCGTCCCCCGGCGGGGCGAGCTTGACCTCCAGGATTTCGGGGCGGTAGCGCCGGCCGTCGCAGTCCGGGCAGCGCAGGTACACGTCGCTGAGGAACTGCATCTCGATGTGCTCGAAGCCGTTGCCGCCGCAGGTGGGGCAGCGCCCGTTGCCCGAGTTGAAGCTGAAGGTGCCGGCGGTGTAGCCCCGCTCCCGCGCCAGGGGCTCGGCGGCGAAGGCCTTGCGGACCGGCTCCAGGGCGCCCACGTAGCTGGCCGGGTTGGAACGGGTGGTCTTGCCGATGGGCGACTGGTCCACGAGGACCACCTCGTCGATGTGCTCGTGCCCGTGCAGCGCCTCGTGGCGGCCGGGCGTGTCCGCCGGCCGGCCCTTGAGGCGGCGCAGGCCGTTGTAGAGGATGTCCTGGATCAGTGTGGATTTGCCCGAGCCGCTCACGCCGGTGATGCACACCAGCCGCTGCAGGGGGATGCGCGACATCCACGTGCTTGAGATTGTGCTCGGCCGCGCCGAGGATCTGCAGCCGCGGCGTGGAGGCGGTGGGCGGGTTAGGGCGGTCATGGGCGCCGGCGACCGTCGCGTCCCCCCGCAGGTAACGGGCGGTGAGCGAGCGATCGTGACGCAGCAGCTCGGCGGGCGGGCCGAAACACACCACCTCGCCGCCGCGCTCGCCGGGCCCCGGGCCCAGGTCCAGTACCCGGTCCGCGGCGAGCATCACCTGGGGGTCGTGCTCCACCACCAGCAGCGAGTTGCCCGCGTCGCGCAGGCGCTTGAGCACCGCGATGACCCGCTGCATATCCCGCGGGTGCAGGCCGATGCTGGGCTCGTCCAGGACGAACAAGGTGTTGACCAGGGAGGTGCCCAGGGCGGTGGTGAGGTTGATGCGCTGGACCTCGCCGCCGCTCAGGGTCCGGGACTGGCGGTCGAGGGTCAGGTAGCCCAGGCCCACTTCCACCAGGTAACCCAGGCGCGTGCGGATCTCCTTGAGCAGCAGCTCGCGTCGCCTCGTCCAGGGGGGCCGGCAGGTGAAGGCGCTCGAAAAAGCCCCGGCAGTGTGCCAGGGGCAGGCACATGACGTCGTGCAGGGTCAGACCGGGCAGGGCCCGGTACCGTTCGGGCGGGAAGTCCAGTCCGGGCGGGGTGAAGCGCCCGGCGGCCGGCAGCACGGCATCGGCGTCGTCGTGACCGCCCAGCCGCCACCACAGGGCAGCCGGCTTGAGCCGGGAGCCGCCGCAGTCGGGGCACGGGGTGTAGGCCCGGTACTTGGACAGCAGGACCCGGATGTGCATCTTGTAGCTCTTGGTCTCCAGCCACTGGAAGAATCGATGCACGCCGTACCACACGCCGTCGTCCCAGTCGCCTTCGCCGTCCAGTACCCAGCGCTGCTGTTCCGCGGTGAGGGTGTGCCACGGGGCATCGGTGGGGATGCCGCGCCGCTTGGCGAAGCGCATCAGGTCACGCTGGCACTCACCGTAGCTCGGGGACTGCCAGGGCCTGACCGCCCCTTCGGCGAGGGTCTTGCCTTCATCGGGAATGACCAGGGCATCGTCGATCCCCATGATGCGCCCGAAGCCGCGGCAGGCGGGGCAGGCGCCGATGGGCGAGTTGAAGGAAAACACGCTCGGAATCGGGGCCTGGTAGTGGATGTCACAGTCCGGGCAGTGCAGGCCGGACGAGAAGCGCCACGGGTGCCCGGCCGGCCTGCGCTGCCGGTCGAGGGGATAGACCAGGACGCGCCCCTGCCCCAGCCTCAACGCCGCCTCCAGGTCTTCCACCAGCCGGCCGCGCAGGTCCGGGTCGTCCCGGTCGAGCCGCAGGCGGTCCTGGATCACCTCCAGGCGCGTCCCCTCGTCACGGTGAATCCGCCCGTAGCCCTGTTTGTCCAGCCAGCCCCGTATCTCCTCGCCGGTGAAGTTGTCGGGGACGGTGACGGGAAAGGCGATCAGGATGGCCGTGACACGGTCGGCGGCCGCCTTGTCGGCGATGCGCCGGTAGATGCTGTCGGGGCTGTCCTGGGCCACCGCCCGGCCGCAGCCGCGGCAGTAGAGCCGCGCCGCCCGGGCGAAGAGCAGCTTGAGGTGATCGTTGAGCTCGGTCATGGTGCCCACGGTGGAGCGGGAGGTGCGCACCGGATTGGTCTGGTCAATGGCGATGGCCGGCGGGATGCCCTCGATGCGGTCGGCCTGGGGCTTGTCCATGCGCTCGAGGAACTGGCGGGCATAGGGAGAAAAGGTCTCCACATAGCGGCGCTGGCCTTCGGAGTAGACCGTATCGAACGCCAGGGACGATTTGCCCGAGCCGCTCACGCCGGTGACGACGATGAGCTCGTGAAGGGGCAGGCGCAGGCACAGGTCCTTCAGGTTGTTCTGACGCGCGCCTTCTATCAGAATTTCGTTATGATCCATGGGGCGTGTTTGAATGTCGGTGGCAACGGATGTGACAGGGCCGGGCGGGGATGGGGCAGCGCCTCACAGCGGGGACTCGATACCCGCGCACCCGATGTGCCCCCACGAGCGATGGTAACCCATCGGCGGGGATTTTGCTTTGACCGGCGGTCTTTAGCGCCGGTGGTTGATCTGCATCAACGGGTGCCGGGCCGTTTGCGGCAAGATGGCACTCGACAAGGGCCGTCCATGCAAGTACGTTTTGTTATTTGGCAGGCTGTCGAAAAGCTCCCTCTCCCCCCGGAGAGAAGGAACAATAAGGCATTTTGAACAGGCCGTTAAGGCTGACAGTTGCCCGGCGGAAGCGGCGACATGACTTTCTGGAGGTTGTTTTGGACGAGACGGTAACACCGGTCGACGGGATACAGACAAAAGGTATCGAAACCCAAGACTATATACTGGAGCGGGCCTTTGACCGTCTGAGCCTCAAGTCCGCCCAGCGCGAGCTGCTGCAATCCTCGTTTCGCGAAACCATCATCACCATCCCCCTGCAGGTGATGGAGGACGGTGAGCAGGTCCTCAGGACCTTTACCGGTATCCGGGTGCAGCACAACCATGCCCGCGGCCCGTTCAAGGGGGGCTTGCGGTATCACCCCTCCGTCAATCTGGAGGAAACCCGGGCCCTGGCCCAGCTCATGACGTGGAAATCGGCCCTGGTGGATATCCCGTTCGGCGGCGCCAAGGGGGGCATCGCCGTGGATCCCAAGGGCCTGCGCGCCGAAGAGCTGGAGGTGCTGACCAAGCGCTTCACCCAGAAGATGGCCCCCATCCTGGGCGTGCACCAGGACGTGATGGCGCCGGATATGGGCACCAACCCCCAGGTGATGGCCTGGATCCTGGAAGACTACAGCAAGGTCCACGGCTACACCCCGGCGATCGTCACGGGTAAACCCCTGGAGGTGGGCGGCTCGGGCGGACGCCTGGAGGCTACCGGCTACGGGGCGGCCTACGTGGCGCGCCTCGCCGCCGAAGACCTGTACCGCTCGGTGCAGGATGCCAAGGTGGTCATCCAGGGGTTCGGCAACGTGGGCACCTACGCGGCCCAGTCCCTGGCCGCCAAGGGCGCCCGGATCATCGCCTTGTCGGACTCGCGCGGGGGGATATATTCAGAGTCTGGGATCGATGTCTCGGCGGCCCTGCGTCATGTGAATAAGGAGGGTCAGCTGACCGGGCTGCCGGGGACCATGCCCGTGAGTAACCAGGAGTTGCTGGCGTTGCCCTGCGATATCCTGATGCCCGCGGCGGTGCAGTCGGTGATCACTGGTGACAACGCCGGCGACGTCAAGGCGCGGCTGATCGTCGAGGCCGCCAATATGCCGCTGACACCGGAGGCGGATCGGATTCTGACCGAGCGCGGCGTGGTGATCATCCCCGATATCCTGGCCAACGCCGGCGGGGTGCTGACCTCCTACTACGAGTGGGTGCAGAACCTGCAGCAGTTCCCCTGGGGCCGGGCCACGGTGCTGCGCCGCCTGGAGACGCGGCTTCAGCGGGTCTATCAAAAGGTCAGCGAGTTCGCCGCGGCCCAGCATGTGGATCTGCGCACCGCCGCCTATGAGCTGGCCATCAAGCGGGTGGTGCATGTCATCGCCCTGCGCGGATTCTGAGGCCATCTTCCCCGCCGGCGCGGCAAAGCGGAGGACAATCAGACATGGACGATACCCTCAAACGGCTCCTCGATGCCGAGGTTGAGGCCCAGCACCGGGTCGATGAGGCGCTGCAGGAACGCGAGCGCCTGGTGGAGGAGGCCCGTCAGGAGGCGCGTAACGCCGAACGGCGCTTCAACAAGCGGATCCCCGAGATTCAGGCGTCCTTCCACAACAAGGCTCAGGAGCGGGCCCGGCAGACCGTCGCGGAGATGGAGCGCCATTACGAGGAGCGCCGCGAGCACCTGAAGGTCGTTACGGAAAAGGCGGCCGGCGAGGCCCTGGAGGCGGCTCTGGAGCGCTTCATGGACGTGCAGCCGGAATCTCAATAGCCGTGTCGGCCGCCGCCCGCTTCGCCTATCTCGACGCACGGGTGTCGGTGCTGGCCGGGCGCCTGCTGTCCCCTGCGGCCATGGCGCGTTTTGTCGAGGTCCCCCCCGATGAGCACGGCGATGACTTCCAGACCCTCGGGCTGCCCTTTCGAGCGGAACAGGTCCCCGAGAATCCCATGGACCTGGAACAGGCGCTGGTCAGTCTCCTGGTCAAAGAAGCCGGGGTGCTGGCCCGCCCGTTGACGGGCGCCGCCCGGGACATGCTGAGCTACTGGCTGCGGCGGTTCGAGATCGTCAATCTGAAGGTGGTCATGCGGGCCATCATGGCGGGGCGGTCGGCGGAGGACATCCATGCCCGGCTGCTGGACCTGGGTGCCATGTCGGCGCTGCCCCTCGATGCCATGCTCCACGCCGAAGACACCGCCGAACTGCTGCGCCGCCTGGAGCACAGTGTCTATGCGGGCATGGTGCGCCAGGCCCGCAGCACGTATGAAGAGCAGGGGGACCTGTTCAGCGTGGAGAGCGCCCTGGACCGGGAGTACTTCACCGGTCTGGCCAAGCGCGCCAATGCCCTGCCGAGCGAGACCGGCCGCGACCTGCGCCGTCTCGTCGGCGTGCTGATCGATCAGGTGAACCTGGTCTGGCTGTTGCGTTATCGTCACGTCTACGGGCTGGAGCCGGCCCATGCGTATTATCTGTTGGCACCCATGGGCCGTTACCTGGACAGCCGCAGGCTGCTGGCCCTGGTGCAGCTCGGGAGCGTGGAAGAGGTTGTGCAAGCACTGACGCCCCCCTTCGCCGAGCCGCTGCAGGGGTTGACCACCATCGACGCCGTGGAGGCGGCCTTGAGCCGGGAGACCGAACGGATCGCGCATATCGTGCTGGGTTTTACCACCTTCAATCTGGGCCGGCCCTGCGCCTACCTGTTGCTGCGCGAGCGCCAGCTGTGGCGCATCCAGGCGGCGCTGAAGGGACAGCGGCTGGCACTGGCGCCGGACACGATACGCCGCGCCATGAGGCTCACGAGCGAGGCGCCCGCCGGGCGCCGGGGCCAAGAGGCCTGAGAGCGGTGTAATGTTGAAACCCCTGCCCATGGAGCACGTCACCTTGTACATGCTTCGCGAAGAGGCCGCGGCCGCGGCCCTCCTGCTGGCCTGGGAAGGTGTGTTCGCGCCCCGCCAGGAGGAGGTCGCCGACGATGCCCTGCCCGAATCCCCGGCCATCCGTTACAGGGATCTGTTCGCCGCCGCCAGTCGGCGTCTGGACAAGATCCTGGCCTATACCGGACTGACCATTGCCCCCGGCGCGCCGGATGAAGGGGGCGAGGCGATCCCCGAAGAGACGCTGGCACGGATCAACGATGACATGGGCGAGGTCTGGCGGGTGTTTTCCGGGTGCGAGGAGGCCGAGCGCCGCCTCGCCGAGCAGCAGCGGCAGGTGGAGCAGTTGAGCCAGGCGCTGACCGAATACGAGGCCCTCGATGTGGACCTGGGCCTGCTGCAGGGGCGGCTGCGATTCCTCGAAGTCCATCTCGGCACCGTGTCCAGCGTCGACGTGGTGCGCCTGCGCGAGGCGGTGGGGTTGCTGGGCTACTCGTTGACGGTCTTCAAAGAGACCGACGGCACCTCCCACCTGGTGCTCGCCGGGCTTGCGGCCACGGCGCAGGGGATCGACAGGGTGCTCAAGGCGGCCTCGTTTCGCCCCGTGCCGCTCCCGCCTGAGTTTCAGGAGCACCCCCGGCAGTTGCGCGAAGAGCTGGCGGCGCGCCGCCGGCGGATCGACGAGGAGCTGCGGGACAATCACCGGGCCGTGGAGCAGGCCAAGGAAAGGCATGGGCCCGCTGTTCGACGGGCCGCCGGGCAACTGGCGCGGGCCGCCCCCTACAGTGACCTGGCCGAGATGCTGCGTGCCAGCGGCGGGCTGGTGCGCGTCAGCGGCTGGGTGCCGGCGGACCGGGTCGACGCCCTGCGCAGCCGCTTGGCGGAGCGCTTCGCCGGCCGGGTGTTGGTCCAGGCCCGTGCCCCCGCGCCCGAAGAGCGCCTCATGGTCCCCTCGGCGTTTCGTTATCCCCGCTGGCTGCAACCCTTTGCCGACCTGGTGCGCGGCTACGGCATCCCCCGCTACGGCGAGGTGGACCCCACCTGGTTGTTTGCGCTGACCTTCGTCGCCATGTTCGGGATGATGTTCGGCGACGCGGGGCAGGGGGCGGTGATCGTCGTGGGCGGGCTGCTCTTGCCCCCCCGGTGGCGGGGCTATGCGCCATTCGTGGTCACCGCCGGCCTGTCCTCTTTGCTTTTCGGCCTCCTGTACGGCAGCGTGTTCGGTGCCGAGATCCTTACGCCCCTATGGCTGTCGCCACTGTCTAATCCCGTCTATATGCTGAAGGTGGCGATTTGGTGGGGGATCGGATTCATTTTGCTTGCGAATCTGATCACCGTGCGCAACCGGCTGGCGGAGGGGCGCTACCGCGAGATGCTGTTGGACCCCAGCGGCGGAGTCGGTACCGTTTTTTATCTGGGTCTCGTTTACGCAGGTTACCGGCTGCTGGGTGACGGCCAGGTGGGTTGGCCGGTCATGCTGTGGGTCGCGGTGCCCCTGTCGGTCCTGTTGGGGCGCATCTGGGTGAACAACCCCACCTCGACGGCGGAGCGCATCCTGATTGTGGCGGTGGAAGGCTTCGAGACGGTGATGCGGTATATCTCCAATACCCTGTCGTTTCTGCGTGTCGCCGCCTTCAGCCTCAACCATGTGGCCCTGGCGGTGGCGATTTACATGCTGGCGGGTATGATGGGCGCAACGGGCCATTGGGTCACGGTCGTGGCGGGCAATGTGATCATCCTGGTGCTGGAGGGCGGGATTGTAGCCATTCAGGTGCTTCGCCTGGAGTACTACGAGGGTTTTTCCCGCTACTTCAGCGGCGACGGCCGCGCCTTTCGTCCCCTGACCCTGGGCCGCCAGGCGAGTTAAATAATGATGAGGAGTGCGTCATGTATTGGTTGATTGGGCTGATTACCCTGAGCGTGGCGGGCATCGTCGCCCTCGGCATTTACTACGAGCTGCGCCCGCTGCCCCGAGGCGCCGATCCGCGGCGCTGGTGGAAGGGCATTACCGGGGCGAACCTGCTGACCTTCGTGGCCGCCGAGATCGGCCTGTTGGTGGTCAGTACCCAGGATGCCCTGGCCCAGGCGGGGGCGACCTCCACCGCGGATATCTCCACGGGGCTGGGTCTTGCGCTGATCGGCATCGGCCTGCCCACCGGCCTGGCGGCCATCGGCGCGGGCATCGCCGTGGGTCCGGTCGGGGCCTCGTCGCTGGCGATCATCTCCGAGAAGCCGGAGATGTTCGGGCGCACGCTGATCTATCTCGGCCTGGCCGAGGGCATCGCCATCTACGGCCTGGTGGTCACCATCTTGTTGCTGGGCAAGATCGGATGACCCGGGGGGCGGACGAGCAGGGCGCCGGCGAGACGCGCCTGATCGCCATGGGCAGTGCCGCGTTGATGGAAGGGTTCGCCCTGATCGGTTTCGAGACCTGGCCCGACGCCGATGCCCATGACCTGGAGGGCATCCTCGCGGAGTTGATCAATCACCGCCGCCAGGCGCTGGTCTTCCTCGAGCCTGACCTGGCCCGCTCCGACGGGCCCATGCTGCGCAAGGTGCGCACCGAGGGCGGGAGGGTCGTGGTCACCGAGGTGCCCCCGCTGCAGGCCCCGGGGGATTATCACCCGGAGGTGGAGAACCTGGTGGTCAGCATCCTCGGGGCGGCGGCCCTGGAGGGCGGCGATGAGTGAGCGCTCCGTCGCCGATGAGCTTGAATCGGCGCTGCTCGACCGGGCGCGCCGGCTCGCCGATGAGCACCTGGCCCATGCCAAGCAGACACGGGAGCAGATCATCCAGGAGGAAAACGAGCGCCTGCGCCTGCGCGAGGAGCACGAAGTCCTGTCGGCCAAGGACATGGCCGATCGGTTTTATCAGCGCCAGGTACAGGCCAGCGAGCTGGGATTGCGCGAAAGGCTGGAGCGTCAGCGCTGGGAGGCGATTCAGGGCGTGATGCAGCGCCTCGCCGAGCGCCTGCAGGCCCTGGCGCAGGACGAGGACAAGTATCTGCCGTTCCTGAAAGGGCTGCTCGCCGAGGCGGCACGGCATATCCCGGACGGCGAGTTGGTGGCCGAGCTCAATGACCGGGACCTGGCGCGTTTCAAGTCCCGGTGGCAGGACATCGCCCGGGAGGCGGTGCCGGACAAGTCCGTGACCCTCGGCGAGCAGGCATGGCGGTGCACCGGCGGGCTGCGGCTCCATGACCGGGACAATCAAGTGCTGGTGGACAATACCTTCGAGGGCCGCACGGAGCGGTTGGGCGACGCCCTGCATCAGGTGATCGGCGAGCGCCTGTTCGCCCGGGCCGGGGAGGCGGGGGACATGCAGGGTGGGTGAGATTACCGAGATCAACGGCCCCCTGGTCCGGGCGCGGTTGGCCGATGTGGCCAACGGCGAGCAGGTGCGCATCGGGGAAGGGGGACTGACGGGCGAGGTGATCGCCCGCGAGGGAGAGTACTCCCTCATCCAGGTCTACGAGAGCACCGACGGCCTGCGCCCCGGCGAGCCCGCCGAGGCCATGGGCCGGCCCCTGTCCGTGGAGCTGGGGCCGGGGCTGCTCGGGCGCATCTTCGACGGCGTTCAGCGGCCCTTGGATCGCCTGGCGGAACAGGGCGGCGATTATATTCCCCGGGGGATGCACGTCCCGGCCCTGGACCGCAAGCAAAAATGGTCGTTCCGGCCCGCCGCTCTGGAGACCGGCGCCCGGGTGGAGGGTGGGGCGGTCCTGGGTACGGTGGACGAAACCCCGACCATCGCCCACAAGATTCTCGTTCCCCCCGGCATCTCGGGCGAGGTGCAAGCGTTGGCCGGCGAGGGGGAATACGTAGTGGACGATACGGTCGCCCGGGTACGCGATGACGGGGGCGAGACCCATGAGCTGGCGCTGTTTCACCGCTGGCCGGTACGCACCCCGCGGCCCTATGCCCGCCGCGACCACGCCGTGGCGCCGCTGATCACCGGCCAGCGCATACTCGATACCTTTTTTCCCCTGCTCAAGGGCGGCAAGGCGGCGGTGCCCGGACCCTTCGGCGCCGGCAAGACCATCGTGCAGCAGCAGATCGCACGCTGGTCCAACGCCGATATCGTCATCTATGTGGGCTGCGGCGAGCGCGGCAACGAGCTGGTGGACATCCTCGACAGCTTTCCCGAGCTCACCGACCCGCACAGCGGGCGCTCGTTGATGGAGCGCACCTTTCTGGTGGCCAACACCTCCAACATGCCGGTGGTGGCGCGCGAGGCCTCGATCTATGTGGGGGTGACCCTGGCCGAGTATTACCGCGACCAGGGCTATGACGTGGTAATGGTGGCCGATTCCACCAGCCGCTGGGCCGAGGCCCTGCGGGAGGTGGCCGGCCGCCTCGGCCAGATGCCCGTCGAAGAGGGCTATCCCGCCTACCTGGCGTCGCGCCTGGCGGCCTTTTATGAACGGGCCGGGCGGGTGCAGACCCTGGCCGGCGACAGCGGCTCGGTGACGGTGATCGGGGCGGTCTCGCCCCCCGGCGGCGACTTCTCCGAGCCGGTGACCAGTCACACCAAGGAGATCGTGCGCACGTTCTGGGCCTTGTCCAAGGAACTGGCCGATGCCCGCCACTACCCCGCCGTGTCCTGGACGGACAGTTTTTCCGGGGACGTGGCCGTGGCGGCCAAGTGGTGGACCGAGCAGGTGGACAGGCGCTGGCAGCGGCGCCGCGCCGAGGCCCTGGCCCTGCTGGCCCAGGCCGAGGAGCTGGAGCGCATCGTCAGCCTGGTGGGGCCCGAGGCCCTGTCCGCGGAGCAGCGCTGGACCCTGGAAGGGGCCACCCTGATCAAGGAGGCGGTGCTGCAGCAAAGCGCCCTGGAGGAGGCGGACAGCTTCGCCTCCCCGGAGAAGCAGTTCGCCCTGCTGGATCTGGTCCTGACCATCTTCCACCGGGGGCAGCGCCTGCTGAAACGGGGTGTGCCGGTCCAGCAGCTGCTGACCGCTGCAGGTGTTGCCCGGGGCGCGGCGGCTCAAGAGCCGCTACAACAGCGAGCAGGTCGAGGATATGCGCGGATTTGACGGCACATCAAGGACGCCTTCGACAAACTCGGCGCGGAATACGACGAACAGGAGAAGAGCGCCATGAGGGCCGAGGACCTACCGCCGTTCGTACGGCCGCGCGCCAGGGGCTGCTGTTCATGCGCGGTGTGCCCGGCGTGGCCTTCGGCGATCGGTTCATCGTCCGTGACCACGCAGGGCGGCCGGCGCACCGGCCAGGTGATCCGCAGCCCCGGCGGAGATGGTACTGGTGCAGGTCTTCGAGGGCACGGATGACCTGGATCTGGAGCACACCTGGGTGCGTTTTCTCGACGAGCCGTTCCGCCTGGCGCTGACCCGGAGATGCTGGGTCGGGTCTTCAACGGCATCGGCGCACCCCGCGGACGAGCGTCCGCCGCTCATCTCCTCCCTGAAACGCAATATCAACGGCGCCCCCGTCAACCCCGCGGCGCGCGCCTATCCCCGGGAGTTCATCCAGACCGGCATCTCCACCATCGACGGACTCAACTCCCTGGTGCGCGGGCAGAAGCTGCCCATTTTTTCCGGCTCCGGGCTGCCCCACAACCGCCTGGCGGCGCAGATCGTGCGCCAGGCCAAGCTGCCGGGGCAGGAATCGCGCTTCGCCGTGGTGTTCGCCGCCATGGGCGTGTCCTACGGTGATGCCCGGTTCTTCCGGGAGCAGTTCGAGGCGAGCGGCGTGCTCGGCAACGTGGTGATGTTCATCAACCGCGCCGACGATCCGCCCATCGAACGGCTGATCCTGCCGCGGGTGGCCCTCACCGCCGCCGAGTACCTGGCCTTCGATCGGGACCTGCACGTGCTGGTGGTCATGACGGACATGACCCATTACGCCGAGGCCCTGCGCGAGGTGGCCACGGCCAAGGGCGACGTGCCGGCGCGCAAGGGGTATCCGGGCTATCTGTACTCGGACCTGGCGGAGATCTACGAACGCGCCGGTCGCATCAAGGAGCGCCATGGCTCCATCACCATGATGCCGGTGGTGAGCATGCCCTCCGATGATATCACCCACCCCATCCCGGACCTCACCGGCTATATCACCGAGGGTCAGATCGTGCTGTCCCGTGACCTGCACAACCAGGACATCTACCCGCCCATCGATGTCCCCCCGTCCCTGTCGCGCCTGATGAAGGACGGGATCGGCAAGGGCGAGACCCGCGAGGACCATCCCCGCGTGGCCAACCAGCTCTACGCCTCCTATGCGCGGGCCCTGGAGGTGCGCAACCTGGCATCGATCATCGGCCCCGAGGATCTGTCCGAGTCAGACCAGCGTTACCTGTCCTTCGCGGAAGGGTTCGAGCGGCGCTTCGTCGGTCAGGGCGAAGAACAGGACCGCAGTATCGAGGAGACCCTGAACATCGCCTGGGAGCTGCTGTCGCGGCTGCCCGCCGAGGTACTGTCCCGGGTCAGCGAGGATGACATTGCAAAGTATCACCGCTGGCAACCCCCGGGAGAGGAAGAAGGAGAAGAACCCCCGGCGGCGGACGCCGAGGATACCGCCGAGGACACGGAGACGGACGAGCCAGGCAGGGCCGAGCAAGGTGGGCCCCGGGGCGAGGAACAGGGCCGCGAGGATGATCACGGCGGTGAGCGGGCCGTGAAAGAGGACCGGAGCTGAGTCATGGCCGCGCGCCTGAAGGTCCCGCCTACCAAGAGCGTCCTGCTGAGGTTGAAACGCGAAGAGCGGTTCCTGGAACAGGGCCGCGACCTGCTGGAGCGCAAGCGCGAGCTGCTGACCCGCCTGGTCTACGAGCGCCTGGCCCGCTACCGGTCCCTGCGCCGCAAGGCCCGGGCCGCGCTGCAGGAGGCCTACCACTGGCTGGCCGTCACCCACATGCGCACGGGCAGTCATATGCTCCACCAGGCCACGCTGGGGCTGGCGCCCACGGTCAGCGGCCGGGTACTGCCGCGCAGCAGCCTGGGGGTGGAGTACCCGTCCGTCACCATGGAGCGCCGGGCGGTACAGCCGGTCAGCCTCATGTGGACCGACGCCAGCTTCGACGAGACGCGCCGGTACATGACCGAGCTGGCGCTGGTGCTGGCGGAGCTCGGCGAGGCGGAAAACGCCCTGCGGCGCATGCTGGCCGAGCAGCGCCGTACCCAGAAGCGGGTCAACGCCCTCAAGCACAATGTCATCCCGCGCTACCGGGAGACGATCCGTTTTATCGACTCGGCCTTGGAGGAAGAGGAACGCAATGCCTTGTTCCAGATAAAGGTCCTGAGGGAGGGGCAAGGCGATTCCGGGCCGTTTTCATAGTGCGCCCCTAGGCGGTCCAATGACGGTGAACCATGACGCCTGATCTCGATACGGCTTGCCGGGGGTGTATCCCGACCCTGTCGCCCGGCCGCGAACCCCATACCCTGTACACCGAGGGGGATGTCCTGTACGACACCATGCTCGAGGCCATCGCCGGGGCCCGCCACCGGGTCTGGCTGGAGAGTTATATCTTCGCCGACGACGGGGTGGGCCGGCGCTTCGCCGAGGCCCTGGCCGAGCGGGCCCAGGCCGGATGTGACGTGCGCCTGCATATCGACGCGGCGGGGTCCCTGTTCTGGGTGTCGCGCCGCCTGGAGCGGGACCTGCGCGATCGCGGCGTCAAGGTGCGCTGGTTTCACCGCTGGCACTGGCGCCGCCCGTGGCGCTATAACCGCCGCAATCACCGCAAGCTGCTGGTGGTGGACAACCGGGCGGCCTTCGTCGGCGGCTACAACATACATCTGGAGAACTCGCGGCGGCTCTACGGGGAGGGGCGCTGGCGCGATACCCATGTGCGGCTGACCGGCCGCTATGTGCGGGAGGCGGCGGCGCTGTTCAAGTACTTCTGGCGCGGCAGGCACCGCTGGTCGCCCCCTTGGGGCGACGGGCGTACCAGCGTGCTCATGCCCAATTACACTCAACAGTGCTCGCGGGTGCTGCGCTGCGCCTACGCCGAGGCGTTCCGCGACGCCCGGCAGTATATCTATCTGACGTCGCCGTATTTCGTCCCCGATCACCGCACCCAGAACGGCATGATCACCGCGGCCCGGCGCGGCGTGGACGTGCGCCTGCTGGTCCCTGCCAAGAGCGACGTCCCCATTACCCGGTGGGCGGCGCGCGCCGCCTATCAAAAGCTGCTCGACGGCGGCGTGCGTATCTTCGAGTACCTGCCCCGGGTGCTGCACGCCAAGACGGCGCTGGCCGACGGGCGCTGGGCCATGGTGGGCACCGCCAATCTGGACTATCGCAGCCTGTTCCTGAACTACGAGCTCAATCTGATTTCCCGGGACGAGTTGCTGTGCAGGCAGCTCCATGCCCAGTTCATGAGCGATCTGGCCCAGGCCGAGGAGATCATGCCCAAGGTCTGGGCGCAACGCCCCTGGCTCGAGCACGTGGCCGAGGCTATCGGCTGGTTCGCGCGGCGCTGGCTGTGACGGCGGGCAACACCCGGCCGGTTTGAGGGTCTCAATAAGTAGGACCACCCCCCTTGGGCCGGGTGGTCTTGATGAATGTCAATGACCTGAGGGGCGATGCTCAATAGCATGGCTGTTTAACGTATCAAAGGAGGCCAGATCCATGGATACGACCACCCGGACCCCGGTGCAGGGACCGCTCTCCACAGAAGAACTCGACAGGATCAATGCCTATTGGCGGGCAGCCAACTACCTCTCGGTAGGGCAGATCTATCTCATGGACAACCCTTTGCTGAAGGAGCCCCTGCGCCTGGAGCATATCAAGCCGCGCCTGCTGGGGCACTGGGGGACCACCCCGGGTCTCAATTTCATTTATGCCCATTTCAACCGCCTCATCAAGGCTCGGGACCTCAATGTGATCTATATTACCGGGCCGGGGCACGGCGGCCCCGGCCTGGTGGCCAACACCTACCTGGAAGGGACTTATAGCGAGGTCTATCCCAATATCCCGCAAGACGCCGAAGGGATGAAGAAGCTGTTCAAGCAATTCTCCTTTCCGGGCGGAGTGCCCAGCCACGTAGCCCCCGAGACCCCCGGCTCCATTCACGAAGGGGGCGAGCTCGGCTACTCCCTTTCCCATGCCTACGGCGCGGTGTTCGACAATCCGGATCTGATCGCCTGCTGCGTGGTGGGTGACGGCGAGGCGGAGACCGGACCGCTGGCCACCGCCTGGCACGGCAATAAATTTCTCAATCCTGTCAGCGACGGTGCGGTGCTGCCCATCCTGCACCTCAACGGATACAAGATCGCCAATCCCACCGTGATGGGCCGCATGAGCGACGAGGAGCTGGAGGACTTGTTCAAGGGCTACGGCTACACGCCCTATTTCGTCGAGGGCGAGGATCCCGAATACATGCACCAGACCATGGCCGCCACCCTGGACACGGTGATCGGCGAGATACATGCGATCCAGCAGGAGGCGCGCGCCAGCGGCACGGCGCGGCGCCCGCGCTGGCCTATGATCGTCCTGCGCAGCCTCAAGGGCTGGACCGGCCCCAAGGAGGTGGACGGCAAGAAGACCGAGGGCTTCTGGCGCTCCCACCAGGTGCCCCTGGCGGAGATGTCCGAGAAGAAGGGGCACATCAAGCTCCTTGAGCAGTGGATGAAGAGCTACAGGCCCGAGGAGCTGTTCGATGAGCAAGGCACCCTGATCCCCGAACTGGCAGAGCTGGCGCCGCGCGGCGCGCGGCGCATGGGGGCCAACCCCCACGCCAACGGCGGAATACTGCTGCGCGAGCTGTCTCTGCCCGAGTTTCGCGATTACGCCTTCGCCGTGGACAAGCCGGGTCAGCAGTTCGGCGAGTCCACGCGGATCCTGGGTACCTACCTGCGGGACGTGATCAAACGCAACCAGCGATACCGCAACTTTCGCATCATGGGCCCCGACGAGACCGCGTCCAACCGGCTCGGAGCGGTTTTCGAGGCCACCGACCGGGTGTGGATGGAGGACATCCTGCCCGAGGATGAGAGCCTGTCGCCCGATGGGCGGGTGATGGAGATCCTCAGCGAGCATACCTGCCAGGGCTGGCTAGAGGGCTATCTGCTCACCGGGCGTCACGGATTGTTTTCCTGTTACGAGGCCTTCATCCATATCATCGATTCCATGTTCAACCAGCACGCCAAGTGGCTCAAGGTCACCAACGACGAGATCCCCTGGCGGCGTCCCATCGCGTCCCTGAACTATCTGCTGACCTCCCATGTCTGGCGCCAGGACCATAACGGCTTCTCCCATCAGGACCCTGGCTTCATCGACCACGTAGTGAACAAGAAGGCCGATGTCATCCGCGTTTACCTGCCGCCCGACGCCAACACATTGCTCTATGTCGCCGACAAGTGCCTGCGGTCCCGCAACTTTATCAACGTCATCGTGGCCGGCAAGCAGCCCGAGCCCCAGTGGCTCGACATGGAGGCGGCCGTGCGCCACTGCACCGCCGGCGCGGGCATCTGGGAGTGGGCCAGCAACGATCAGGGGGCCGAGCCGGACGTGGTCATGGCCTGCGCCGGGGACGTGCCGACCCTGGAGACCCTGGCGGCGGTGGATATCCTGCGCCAGCGGGTGCCGGACCTCAAGATCCGGGTGGTGAACGTGGTGGACCTGATGACCCTGCAGCCCAGGGAGGAGCACCCCCACGGCTTCTCGGACAAGGACTTCGACGCCCTGTTTACCACCGACAAGCCGATCATCTTCGCCTATCACGGTTATCCCTGGCTGATCCACCGCCTCACCTACCGGCGCACCAACCACAGGAACCTGCACGTGCGCGGCTACAAGGAGGAGGGGACCACCACCACCCCCTTCGACATGGTGGTGCGCAACGACCTGGACCGCTTCGACCTGGTGAGCGACGTCATCGACCGGGTCCCCAAGCTGGGTTACCTGGCCGCCTACACCAAGCAGTACGTGCGCGACAAGCTTATCGAGCACCGGGAGTACATCGACCGCCACGGCCAGGACATGCCGGAGATCCGCAACTGGAAGTGGCCCTATTAACAGCAATTTCCTTATCCCTTCTCCCCCTTGGGGGAGAAGCAAGGATGAGGGGGTCAGGGAGTGCGCTACTGTCGTGTGATTAATCCCCTCACCCCGCCCCTCTCCCTGAGGGAGAGGGAGAAGAAACAGCAATTTCCTTGTCCCTTCTCCCCCTTGGGGGAGAAGCAAGGATGAGGGGGTCAGGGAGTGCGCTACCGTCGTGTGATTAATCCCCTCACCCCGCCCCTCTCCCTGAGGGAGAGGGAGAAGAAACAGCAATTTCCTTGTCCCTTCTACCCCTTGGGGGATTTATGCCCCTTAGGGTAGAAGCAAGGATGAGGGGGTCAGGGAGTGCGCTACCGTCGGCGTTTCCTTCACCCCGCCCAACCCCTCTCCCCCAAGGGGAGAGGGTTAGGGCAAGGGATACGCTTCACGGCTCGAGGGTTTCCTACCGGCTGATGAACGCCTCGCCTTCCTCCTCCACGTTGCCGGTGGCGCTGTCGCTTACCAGATACAGTGCCTTGGGGCTGCCCACCGGCCAGAAGAAGTCGAAGTAGCCGGCGTTGGTGCCCAGCTGGCCGTACATGTGGTACATCCCGTTCTTCACATCCGTGGTGAGGGTGCCGGTGACCGTCTGACCCTGGTCCGAGGCGGTCATGGTGGTGGTCTTCGCGCCTATGTCCAGGGTCCCCACGTGGTAGGCATTGTTGAAGTTGCTGTAGCTGCGGGCGTACAGGGCCCGGGCCAGGAGCTTCAGCTTGCCGGTGAAGGTCGGTATGGCGGCGCCCTTCTCGAAGGTGTAGCTGACGAAGACGGTGGGCCAGTTCTTCAGGCGCATGACCCCCGGCTGGCTGGGGTCGAGGTGGTTGCTGCCGGTACCGCAGTCCTCTTCATTGAACTGGCCGGTGGTGCTGTTGATGGTGAAGCAGCCGCCCTCCTGGCGCTCGCCGAACATGGCCCCGGAGTCGGACATCTCCGCCACCATGGCGGCATCGCTGTTGCCGTTGCCGTGCTCAGCGAGGTTGTCCTCGTTGATGTCCTGCTTGATGCCCATCATCGAGCCGTCGAACAGGAACTCCCCGAGGATCGGCACGGAGGCGGTCGCGGTGCCGTCGCTGCTGGTCGCCATGCTGGAGGTATCGATGTAGGTGCCGACCTGCCCGTTGGGATCGGACAGCTGGAACGTCGAGCTCTGCATGGCGTTAGTGCGCGTCTGCCCGACGGACCAGGGGCCCACCGCTGCGATCTGCATGTCATACTGCGTGTTCGCCTTCAGGGACGGGATCAGCCCATCCGTGCGGGCGAGAAATACGTTGCCGACACCGGTGATGGTGCCGCCTGTGTCGGTTGCGACATACATGCCGCGGCGGCTGCCGGGGACGAGAATCATATACACCCCACCGGCGCTGGTGTTCCCCTGGGACATGTCATAGTGGATCACCATGACATCGGCGGGATAGGCGGTGCCGCCGCTGGTGACCGAATAGACGCCGGAGTCGGTGGCATTGTACGTCAGCGTGCCGAAGTTGGAAGTGGCCACGGTGGCGGTGTTGTTGCCGTGCACCGCGCCGATGGTGATATCGGTGGTTTTAACAGTTGTCCCGGTGACGGTGTTGAAGGTCACATTGCCCCAGCCCATCACCTCGCCGTTGCCGAAGACCTGGCTGAACAGAACCCGGTACTTGTGCCCCTGGTACAGATCCTGGATGGCCGATGTCAAGTTGCCGCTGTCGACCCCGGAAGACGGCATAAATGAGGCAACGAAGGTGCCCCGCTTCAGGTCGGAGGCGGTGGGTGTCGACCCGAGGTTGGTGATGCGGGTGAAGTTACCGCTGGTATCGCCGAACAGCCCCACCGTGCCCGCCACCCGGTTGACGTAAGTGGGACTGGTCTTGCTGTCCTCAACGTTGAAGATCACCGTATTGCCCTGCACCTTGCCGTCAATGACGTCCGCATTGGAGCCCGAACCCGAACTGCCGCTGATGGTGCCGTCGTTGGCCACCGTGGCGTCGGCCACTCCCAGATTGAACTGACCGCTGCTGAAGAACTTGGAGATGGGCGCCCCGATGTCCCGCGTGTCAAATGAAGCAAATGCAATCTTGTAGGTGCCGGGCGAGAGGGTGCTTTGCTGGGTGCCCGAGGCCAGGGCCCTGGCCAGCGCCGATTGGAGAGTGGTGTCGGTCTCCGGGTCCCCGTACAGGTCGCTGGTGGTCAGGGACAGGTCGCTCGCGACCTGGCCTTCCACGGTGCTCAAGTCCGTAGTGGTGGTCTTGTTTGAGATAACGGTCGTCAGCGGAGTCACGTGCAGACTGCCGCCGCTGGACGCACCCTGGAAGTACATGGTGGGGGCGGGCATGCCCGTGTCTATGTTGGTGCCGCCGCTGGTCATGATGTAGACCGTGGCGGGGGCCGCCGCGCTCAACGTGATATTGAAGTTACCGCTGGCATCGGTGGTGCCGCTGCCGATCTCCGCGGTCATGGCCTTATCGCTGTACGCGGTGACGGTGGCGTTCTTCACGTAGCCGTCGATGACGTTTCCCTTGAGCGCCGTTCCCGTTGCGGAGGTGCCTCCTGACGATGAGCTGCTGCTACTGCTGTTGCAGCCGGCTACAAGCCCCGAGAGGGCGGCCGCCGTGACGAGTATACGCGCCCCGCGAGATGAAATGATGTTCATGGTTGATCTCCCTCGATCTTAATTGGCTCAACAGGCCTGTTCCGGATTTCCCCGTTTGAGAAAGGACTACAGGATATGTCTCTTAATCGACGAGGCAGGGCGGGACTTTAGGCGCTTGGGACGAACTCGTTCTCAAATAGCATATATTTTCGGCTGTACGCGGGGTCATGGTTTGCATGCGGGTGGCAAAATTGGCCTCTGGATAAGAGTTTCATTAACTTCTGATTGTCAGTCGAGAGCAAAAGGTCCGTCACTGCCTTCTCGATCCCGGGGTTTTCCCGAGTAGTGTCTGCCGTCCAGCGCATCCAGGGGAAAAGACCCGGCCGCCGAAGTCATCGGGATAGCGTGGGTGACGGGCGCGCCGGCCGTCTCTCAGCCGGCCTGCTGCAGGTCCGACCAGGCGCGCAGCACCTCCGCCACGCTCCAGGCCTGGGCGAAGCACCCCCGGGGCGTGAATGGCGCCTCGGCGTCGAAGATCTCACTGACGGTGCCGAGGCCCGCCTCCGTCCAGATGGCGGCGGAAGGGGGTGAGAAACTCGAGGGCCCGGGCGGGGTCGCCATGGACGCGCAGGTGGGCATCCACGAACGGTCCCATGAGCCAGGCCCACACGGTGCCCTGATGATACGCGCCGTCCCGACTCACCCGGTCGCCCAGGTAGCGGGGGACATAGCCCGGTTCGCCGGGGGCCAGGCTGCGCAGGCCGAAGGGGGTCAGCAGGGCCTGCTCACACGCCCGCACGACCGCGGCCTGTTGCGGCGTATCCAGCGGGCTGAAGGGCAGGGAGACCGCCAGGAGCTGGTTGGGGCGCAACCGCCCGTCATGGCGCAGGCCGTCGGCAGCGGGCTCGCCCTCGGGGCCGTCGATCACGTCGTACAGGCACCCGCGCCGGGCGTTCCAAAAGCGCTGATATCCGGCCCCGGCCCGCGCCGCCGCGTCTCGATAGTCAGCCGCCCCGGCGCCGTCGCCCAGGTCCCCGGCCCACCCGGCCATGAGCACAAGCGCGTTGTACCATAATGCGTTGACCTCAACGGGCTTGCCGATGCGCGGGGTCACCACCCAATCGCCCGCCTTGGCATCCATCCAGGTCAGCTGCACCCCGGGCTCGCCGGCGCTCAACAGCCCGTCCCGGGGATCGACCCGGATGCCGTAACGGGTGCCGCGGCGGTGCCAGGCGATGATGTCCTGCAAGACCGGGTACAGCTCCGCGGCCAGGGACCGGTCGCCGCTGCGCCGGGTGTATTGGTCGAGGGCATAGAAGTACCACAGGGTCGCATCCACGGTGTTGTATTCGGGACGCTCACCGTCGTCGGGAAAGCGGTTGGGCAGCATGCCCTGATCGAGGTGGCCGGCATAGGTGCGCAGGATGGCGGCGGCCGCCTCGAACCGGCCGGTCACCAGGGTCAGGCCCGGCAGGGCGATCATGGTATCGCGGCCCCAGTCCGTGAACCATGGATAGCCGGCGATGACGGTCTTGCCCATGGTGGCGCCGTTCAGGCGGCGCTGGACAATGAACTGATCGGCGGCCAGGGCCAGCTGCCTGATCCACCCGGGTGCCGCCGGGGCAAGAGCCTCGATCGGTGCGGTGCCCCGGCGCTCGGACCGGTCCCGGGCACGGCGGGCGTCGTCCGCCGCCGCTGGCTCCGCGGATATCTCGACGGTGGCGCTTTGCCCTTCTCCGAGACGCAGGGTAAAGACCCCGGGCCGGAACAGGTCCTCGGTATCGTCCAGCCCCCGCTCCGTCTCGACACGGTGTCTGAATCCCCGCTGCCAGAGAAGGTCCGGCGTGAACACGGCGCCGGGGCACCGCACGCGGTAGGGCGGCGCATCGCCCCCGGCATCGATTTCAAAGCCATGTTCTATCAGTTCGATACCGGGGCGCCAATCGCCGCGACGGTGATCGTGGTAATCCCGGTAGGTGCACAGGGGCATCAAGTCGATGTCGCATATCCCGGCGCCGCGGATGACGCGCACGTCCAGGTAGGTGGTATTTCGGCCAGGCGCCATGGTGATGCGCTTTTCGATCACGGCATCCCCGGCGGCATAGCGCCACACCGGAACGCCGCCCTCGAGGGCAAAGGACACCAGGGACGAATAGCCGTGGGGCGTCACCGTGCCGTCGGCGAACTCGTTGCTGAACAGGGTGTGGGCCGCCCCGCCGCGGCGCACTGAGATATCGACCTTGGCGACGAGCAGGGTGCGCCCCACCGGCGGCGCCAGGGCGGCGATCAGCAGGCCGTGATAGCGGCGGGTGTTGACCTCGCTGACCGTGCCCGCGGCGAACCCGCCAAGCCCGTTGGTGACCAGCCATTCCCGGGTGACGGCCCGCTCGAAGGTGCGGCACTCATGGCGGGCCGGTTCGATCCGCGGCAAAGGACTTTGCGTTCCCGGCGCCATGGATCCGCCTAAATGCCGTCCGTCAACGGGCGACCGGGCGTTTCCATGTCCCTGCGTCCGCGCTCATCCGGGATGTCGGCAACGCCGTCATGTGTCGCCTCCTGGTGGCGTATCCACAGGGCGTGAAAACTGGCTGAGCAGTGCGGGCAGCAGCACCAGCACACACAGCAGGACGATCAGCAGGGCGAGTCCCAGGGTGCGGCCCAGGGAGGACATGGCCGGCTCAGAGGAGATTGCCAGGGTGCCGATGGAGCTCAGGGTGGTCAGGCCGCTGAACAGGATGCCCTCCGGCGTGCTGCCGGCGAGCAGGCGCGGCCAGGACTGTCCCTCGCGCCAGCGCAGGACAAAATAGATGGCATAGGCCACCCCAAGGCCGATGATCAGCGGCAAGACGATGATGTTGGACAGGTCGAACGGCATGCCCAGCAACACCATGGCGGCCAGGGTGATCAGCACGGCGAGCATCAGGGGCGCCAGGATCAGCACCACATCCCGCAGGTTGCGCAGCGTCACGATGAGCAGCCCGGTGATGAGCAGCAAGGCCACCATCGAGGCCTCCCGGAAGGCCCGGACCACGGCCCGTCCGGCCTCCACGAACAGCACCGGCGTGCCCGCCGCCGAAGGCGCGACGGCCTGGACGCCCGTCACGAACTCGCTCCATTGGCGGGTGGTGCGGAAGGGGCCGTCGTGAAAGACCTGGATCAGGGCCTGCCCGTCATGACTCATGTAGCTGGACTTGATGCCCGCCGGCAGCTTGTCGAGGGTGATGCGCCGGGCGTTCAGGGCCTGGGACAGGTGGTGCAGCGTGTCGGGCAGTGTCCCGGTGACGCTTTGGTCCAGCAAGCGCAGGGCCGTGGGTGAGTCATGGTGGCGGTCTTCGAATTGTTTCAGCGCCGTTCGCAGGCGCTGCGCCGGGGCGGCCAGCGGCCCCGTGGGGTCCTTCTTCGAGAATTGCGACAGCCGCTGGACGAACCGGTGAATGGCCCGGGTCAGCGCGGCGGGCGGCGGCGGCGCCGCCTCGGGGTCGGGGTCGAGGACCGAGGGGGGGATCAGCAACCGGGCATCTTCCAGGATATCCAGTTTGCGGTCCTGATCCTCCGGCACGAAGCTGCCCAGGGTGACTACCTGGCCCACCGAGGGGACGGCGCTCAGGCGGTCGGCGAGGTGCTGCGCCTTTTGCAGATCCGGCGCCAGGATATCGATATTGTAGGGCGAGAAGTGCTTCCCTCGGCGAGGGAGCGCAGGGCGGCGACCGCCGGGTTGTGGGGGTTCTGTAAACGGGTCAGATCAAAGTCGAAGCGAATCTTGAATACCAGGGGCAGGCTCGCAACGCCGACGATCGCGGCGAGCGCCAGGATGGGGATCGCCCGGCGGCCCAGCGGCAGGCGTGAGAAGGGTATCGGCGGGCGGTGAAAATCCGACCGCTGCACCCGCAGCAGGGCCAGCAGTGCCGGCAGCACCGTCAGGGTCGCCAACAGGGCCACGAACATGCTGCTGCCGGCGATGATCCCCAGGTCGATGATGCCGGTGTAATCGGTGGGCAGCACCGAGTAGAAGCTCAGGGCGGCGGCCGCCGCCGCCAGGGTCAGGGCGTTGCCCGCCCCGAGGGTGGTGCGCGTCAGGGCTGCGTCCGTCGGGTGTCCGTGCCCCAGTTCCTCCTGAAAGCGCATGCAAAACTGGATGCCGAAGTCCACGCCGAGCCCGATGAACAGCACGGCGAAGGTGATTGAGATCAGGTTGAACGGGCCGACGACCCCGAGGGCGAAGGCGCTGGACCATATCAGGCCGACCAGCAGGGTCAGCAGCACGCTGAACACCAGCCGGGCGCTGCGCAGGCCGTACGCCAGCAGCAGCACCACCAGGGTCAGGGCGACGGTCAATGTCATGCGGGCATCGGAGGCGACGCTCTTGAGCTGCTCCTGGCCGAGCACCATGGATCCGGTCAGCATCACCCGCACCCCGTGGGCCGGATCGAGGTCGAGCTTCGCGGCCGTCCTGTGAATCAGTGCGATGATCTTCTTCGCTTCGTCGGAGGAATGATCGACCCGGCGCGGCACCGCCAGAATGAGCTGACGCTTGGCCATCTCGGCCTGTTCATTTTCGCCCAGCAGGGACTGCCACGGCAGCGGCGTGTAGCGCCCGGCGCTGACGCCTTCCACGGTGCTGGTCAGGGCGTCCAGCACCGGTTCGATGCGTTTCAGGGGAAGGCCTTCGTCCCCGGCGTGAAGCAGGGCCTCGCCCAGCAGGGACAGGACACCGCGCAGATTGGGGTCCTGGGACAGGCTCCCGAGCAGCGGCTCGCTGGCGATGAGTTGGTTGACCAGGTCCTGGAGCTCTTTCGGCGACAGGTAAAGCAGGCCGTTGTTTTGAAAAAAATCCCCGCCGCCGGGCTGGTCCACGGCGACAAAGCGGTCGGTGTGTGTTCGCAATGCGTCGCTCAGGCGCCCGGCGGCGCGGCTGGTCAGGCCGGCCGTGTCACCGTCGACGATGATGACGATCCGCTCGCGCAGGTGCGGGAAGGCCTGTGACAGGGCTCGATCGGCGCGCTGAAAGGGCAGGTTTTTGAACAGCAGGCCGTCCGTGGCGGTGTTGATCTTGAGGTGGGTGGCGGTATACGCCATGGCGCCCGCCGTGAGTATGAGGATGACCGCGAAGGTGACCGCCGGATGACGGCCGCATATCCCGACCAGCCATGCCAATCCTTTCTGAAACCGCCCCCGGGGGCGGGGGGTAGGCTGATGCCGGGTGGCCATGCCTGATGTCCTTGTTTCCCGTTGGTTCGTTGCAGTCTTGGTGCTTGCCGCGCCCGCCGACGGCCCGGCCGCGCGGGGGGGCCTCGTCGGCGCCAGGCGGGACGGGACGCCAGCGCCGCCTCATGGTGTGACGGGGCCGGCGGCGTGGTCCTTACGAGGTTATCGGCGGCAAGCCCGTGTACCGCGAGGGTTCAGCGGTGCCGGCATCGGGCTGCCTGCCCTGATGATAACGCGGCGGCGGCCAAGGCATAAGGGTTGCCGAGGCATGGAATCTCAAGCGACGGGGAGGCGGCGTCGCTTGGCCGGCCCCCGGGCCCACTTTTTGAATGGCGGGCGACCGCCGGTCGCCCGGCGCGGTCGGCTATTTGTCCGATGAATGGTGCAATAGGAGCCGGTCCACCAGGGCGGCGGTCTCGTCCGGTCGGTCGGCTTCCTCGGCGGGCGTCCAGGACATATCGTTCTCCAGCCGGTAAGAGCCGAGGAACTCATGGGGCGGCTGCGCGCCCCACTCCTGGGGCGACAGCATGGAAAAGTATTCGCTGCCGTCGCTGCGCCGGTACAGGTGGTAGATCATGCCGGGGCGCCGTTTGAAGTGACACTTGGCGCGGTGCAGGTCCCGGTCGCGCTTGGCCTCCTCCAGCACCGACATGGCCTCGTGCTGCAGGGCCTTGACCTGGTCGGCGATCACCTTGAGCTTGGCGCTCGCCTTGGTGTTGAGCATCTCGTCGGCCTGGGCGATCTCCCTGGCCAGGTCCACCAGCTCCACGGCGGGCGCCAGCCGGCTCACCGGGTAGGGCGAGGTATGGTCAGGCCCTGTGTGCCTGTCTTTGCCTTGGTACTTTTTCATGCTCATGCGGGGAATCGACGCGGCTCAATCAGAATGCTTGGATGGTGTCGGTTCAGGGTATCTGCCGGGTATTTTACAAACTCATGGACCGCAGCGCACGTCCATGGGATCATGGAAGGCAAGGCCAGATCCTGTGTTCCACGTGTGAAAGGAAAGTGCGTAAGACAGTGAAGGATTCGTCCACGCCCATGATGAAACGGCGGCCGACCCGTCGGGGCGGCGCCGCCCGGAGGGGGCCATGACCTTCGTGACGCTGCTCATGGCCCTGTTCTTCTTATGGGCCGGCGTGGTGTGCCTGCACCGTCCCCAGCGGGTACAGCAGTGGCTGGTCAGTTTCTACAAGAGCAACCGGCCGGAGCACGAGGCCCCTGCCTGGATGGAGGGCAAGGGTGTCACCTTGTTCATCCGCGTGATCGGGCTCCTGTGCCTGATCAACTTCATCACCCAGCTTTATCTGCTTACCCACACGGTCACGCCCCCGGAGTGACCCCGCGGTCCTGCCCCTCGCGGCCGCCGCTGTCCCTGAAACCCTCGTAAGATCGATCTGGGCCCCTGCGGGGCTCATTAATAACGCCTGGTTATTGATGATATAAATTTAAATAATTTTATCGTCTAAATCAGTTGTTTTAATATATTTTCAGTTATATGCGGCCGTGAGCCGGCCCTTTTCAATGTCCTAACCCGGGTGTTGCGCCTATGAACCACGCGATTTTACTCAACGAGACCACCAGTCCCTTGAGCCAGGAGCAGGCGGAGCAGTTCAATCGCCTCATGGAGAGCCTGCGGCCGGAGCAGATGAGCTGGATCAGCGGCTATCTGGCAGGTCTGAGCGCCGCCGGCGCGGCGCCGGCCAATCAGCCGGCCATGACCCCCTCGGCCCAGCCGGAGATCACCATTGTCTATGGCTCCCAGACCGGCAACGGTGAAAAGCTGGCCGAATTGGCCCGCCGCAAGGCCCTGGACAAGGGCCTGCAGGCCCAGGTCCAGTGCATGGGGGACTTTTCCAAGGCGCGCCTGAAGAAGGCGGGGCACCTGCTGGTGATCGTCAGCACCCACGGCGAGGGAGACCCGCCCGACAATGCCCAGGAGGTGCACGAGCTGCTCAACAGCCCCAAGGCGCCGCCCCTCAAGGACACCCATTATTCGGTCTTGGCCCTGGGTGATTCCAGCTACGAGAACTTCTGCCAGACGGGCAAGGACTTCGACGCCCGCCTGGAGGCCCTGGGCGCCCGGCGCCTGCACCCCCGGGTGGACTGCGACGTGGATTTTGAAGAGCCCGCCGGGCAGTGGATCGAGGCGGTGCTGACCAAGCTCGGCCAGCTGGCCGGCCCCGCCACGGCGGCCCCGGCCGTGTTTCCCGGGGCGGCGACGGGGGCGGCCTCGCCGGCCTACTCGAAACAGTCGCCGTTTACCGCCACGGTGCTGGAGAATCTGTGCCTGAACGGCCGCGGCTCCGACAAGGAGGTGCGCCATATCGAGCTGTCCCTGGAAGGCTCCGGGCTGACCTACGAGCCGGGCGACGCCCTGGGCGTGGTCCCCGCCAATTCCCCCGAGGACGTGGCCGAGCTCATCGAGACCCTGGGCCTGGACGGCGATGAGGCCGTGACCACCCACAAGGGGGAGACGCCCCTGCACCAGGCCCTGACCCGGGAGTACGAGATCACCACCGTGGTGCGCCCCTTCCTGGAAAAATACGCCGCATTGACGGGGGCGGCGGGCCTGGCCGACCTGCTGGCGGACGACAACAAGCCGGCCCTGCGCCGTTACCTGGAGGGGCGCCACCTTATCGATGTGCTCAAGGAATACCCCGTGAACGGTCTGGGCGCGGCCGAGTTTCTCCCCTTGCTGCGCAAGCTGCCGCCGCGGCTGTACTCCATCGCCTCCAGCCTCAAGGCCACTCCCGATGAGGTCCACCTCACCGTGGCGGCGGTGCGCTATCACGCCCACGGGCGCCCGCGCCACGGGCTGGCCTCCACCTTCCTTGCCGACCGGGTGGCCGAGGGCGAGACCGTGCCGGTGTACGTGGAGCACAACAGGAACTTCAAGCTGCCCGGGGACCCGGCGACCCCCGTGATCATGATCGGGCCGGGGACCGGCGTCGCCCCCTTTCGGGCCTTCATGGCCGAGCGCGAGGAACTCGGCGCCGAAGGCCGGAACTGGCTGTTCTTCGGCGACCGGCACTTCACCACCGATTTCCTCTACCAGCGCGAGTGGCTGCGCTACCGCAGGGAGGGCCTGCTGACCCGCCTCGACGTGGCATGGTCCCGGGATACGGCCGACAAAGACTATGTCCAGCACCGCATGCGCGATCAGGGCCGGGAGCTGTATGCCTGGCTGCAGGACGGGGCGCACCTGTACGTATGCGGCGACGCCCAGCGCATGGCCCACGATGTACACGCTGCGCTCCTGGAGATCGTCCGTGAACACGGCGGGGTCTCGGAGGACGCCGCCGCGGCCTACGTCAAACAGCTGCAGAAGGACCGCCGTTATCAGCGGGATGTCTACTGAACCATGAATAAAAAGACCGAAGACCTGCACCCCAACGAGGCGCTGAAGGAAAACAGCCGCTTTCTGCGCGGTACCCTCGTGGAGGGACTCGCCGACCGGGCGACCGGCGCGATCTCGGACGACGATAATCAACTGCTCAAGTTCCACGGCAGTTACCAGCAGGACGACCGCGACCTGCGCAACGAGCGCCAGCGGCAAAAACTGGAGCCCGCCTATCAGTTCATGGTACGGGTGCGCATGGCCGGGGGCGTATGCACCCCCGCCCAGTGGCTGCAGCTCGATGAGCTGGCGCGGCGCTACGGCGACGGGGGGCTGCGCCTGACCACCCGCCAGACCTTCCAGTTCCACGGCATACTCAAGCGCGACCTGAAGGCGGCCATCGCCGGCATCAACGAGACGCTGCTCAATACCATCGCCACCTGCGGGGACATCAACCGCAATGTCATGTGCGGCTGCAACCCGGATCAGTCGGCGGTGCACGCCGCGGTCTACGACTGGGCGCGCCGGCTCAGCGAGCACCTGCTGCCCCGGACCCGGGCCTATCACCAGATCTGGCTCGATGAAGAGCAGGTCGCGGGCACCCCCGAGCACGAGCCCCTGTACGGCTCCACCTACCTGCCGCGCAAGTTCAAGATCGCCCTGGCCGTACCCCCCGGCAACGATGTGGACGTGTTCGCCCATGACCTGGGCTTCATCGCCGTCGTGGAGGACGGGGTGTTGACCGGGTTCAATATCAGCGTGGGCGGCGGGATGGGCATGACCCACAGTGAGCCGGCCACCTTCCCGCGCCTGGCCCAGGTCATCGGCGCCTGCCCGCCCGAGCAGGTGCTGGAGGTGGCCGAGCAGGTCATCGGCATTCAACGGGACTTCGGCGACCGGCGTAACCGCCAGCACGCGCGCATGAAGTACACCATTGAGGACCGCGGCGTTGACTGGTTCAAGGGGGAACTGGAGCGGCGCCTCGGCCGGCCCCTGCTGGCCGAGCGCCCGATTCACTTCGAGCACAACGGCGACCGCTTCGGCTGGGTGCAGGGCGCCGACGGCAAGTGGCACATGACGCTCTTTGTACACGGCGGCCGGGTCAAGGACCGGGACGGGTATCCCGTGATGACCGGGCTGCGCGAGATCGCCAAGGTCCACCAGGGCGAGTTTCACCTCACGCCCAACCAGAACGTGGTCATCGCCAACATCCCCGGGGGGCAGCGGCCGGTCATCGAGGGGCTGCTGGCGCAATACATGCTCGCCGGCACCGAAAGGCATAGCCCCCTGCGCCTGAATTCCATGGCGTGCGTGGCCTTCCCCACCTGCGGCCTGGCCATGGCCGAGAGCGAGCGCTACCTGCCGAGCCTCATCGAGCGTCTCGAGGGGGTCATGGCGGCGGCGGGGCTCGAGCGTGAGGCCGTGGTGGTGCGCATGAGCGGCTGTCCCAACGGCTGCTCGCGTCCCTACCTGGCGGAGATCGGCTTCGTGGGCAAGTCCCCGGGCAAGTACAACCTGTACCTCGGCGGCGGTTTCGCCGGCGAGCGGCTGAACAAACTGTACCGGGAGAGTGTTGACGAGGAGCAGATCATTAACGAGCTCACGCCGCTGATCCGGCACTACGCCGCCGAGCGCCACGCCGGCGAGCACTTCGGCGATTTCGTCATTCGTGCCGGTTACATCAAGGCGACCGTAAACGGGCCGGATTTTCACGAGGCCTGAGCGCCGGCAGCGATTGCTGTGCTCTCGCCAAGGCGCCAAGCACGCCAGGAAATCAACTGGTTTGTTGCCTTGGCGCCTTGGCGAGAATATACAGGTTCCCGTTAGCAGGTTGTTGAAATAAACCGCTCTCTCTCAGGGAGCGGGAGAGCTCCATTTTCCCGTCCGGGAATGTGCCCGTGTCGGCTCAGGCACCGCCGCCCTCCGGGGCCGGCGTGCCGCTCGGCGGCTGCTCGCCGTTGTCCAGCTGCCCCACCGGCGGCGAGTGGACCGCAATGCCGCTGTTGAGCTGCACCCGCGCCGGCGGCGCCTGGTTCTGCTTGTCCTCTCCGAAGTATATTGTGCGATGGGGGAACGGTATTTCGATGCCGAGTTCGTCGAAGCGCTGCTTGATGCGCCGGTTGAAGGCGCGGCCCACCGCCCACTGCTGGATGGGCTGGGTCTTGATGCGCGCCTTGACCACCACCGCCGAGTCGGCGAACGAGTCCACGCCGAGGACTTCCAGGGGGGCGAGGATCAGCGGCCCCACGTTGGGGTCCTGCTGGACTTGATCACCGATTTCCTTGAGCACATCCATCACCTGGTCGACGTCCTCGCGGTAGGCGACCCCGATATCGAACACATAATAGGAGAAGTCCTTGGTGAGGTTGCTGACGCTGCTGATGCTGCTGAACGGTATGGTATGCACGGTGCCGGAAAGGTCACGCAGGCGCACGTTGCGGATCGAAATGGCCTCCACCAGGCCGGCGCGGTCGCCGAGCTTGACCACGTCGCCCACCGACATCATGTCCCCCAGGAGAATGAACACGCCGGTAATGATGTCCTGAACCAGCTTTTGCGATCCGAAGCCGATCGCGACGCCGAGCACGCCGGCACCGGCCAGGAGCGGCCCGATATTCACGCCCAACTGGGACAAAATCATCAGGGTGGAAACCACCACGATGATGACCAACAGGGCGTTGCGCGCCACCGACAGCAGGGTCTGGGCACGGGCGCTGCGGACCCGGCCGCCGGTATTGCGCAGATAACTCTCGATGAGGCTGCTGGTCGTCTCCCATACGGCGACGGAGATTACCAGGATCAGCAGCACCGAGGCCAAAGTGCCGCCCAATACCCGGCCGGGCTCGCTGTTCAGCCAGGCAAAGCTGTTCATCCCCCAAGCCCTCAGCACTGACAGCACCATGGCAAGGGACACCAGCCAGCGGGTTCCGCGATGCAGTACAGGGACATAGCGGTTGGCGCGGGCCTCCAGGTCCGGGAAGCGCGCCTCGAGGTCGTCGCTCACGCGAAAGCCGCGCTTGAACAGGCGCTCCAACAGCCCGAAGGCGATGCGCCCGATCACCAGGACGAAAGCGGTCAGCACCGTACCGCGCACCACGTAGAGGAAACCGCCGTTTACATTCAGGACCCAGATACCGTAGAGCAGCACGATATAGGTGATGGCCACCAGGTGCCAGACCTTGGCCAGGCGTCGTCGAACGGCCGACAGGCCGGCTCCGCCCTCGGTGCCCGGGGCGCGACGCCCGCGGATGGTCGTCGCCACGCCGGCGCGGTTCTGAATAACCAGGATCAGCGCCAGTAGCGCCACGATCAGTCCCAGCAGGCGAAGCAGGCCCGCATACAGGCTGCCCGGAAGGCCGACCAGCAGGGCCGCCTGGAGGGCGAAGTAGCCGTAGACCGGGGTGATGGTCAAACGGTGCATCCAGATGTCGGCGTAATTGGCGGTCTCATCGCTCAGGGGGACCAGCCGCAGATAGGGTGCGGCGGGGGAAAAAAGCACCCCCCGACGGCCAGGATTACCCGGGTCAGGATTGCGGCATTGATCCATGCCAGCGCCACCAGGCGGGTGGTCTCCATAGGGTTGACGATGCCCAGCGCCACATAAGCGACGCCCGCGAAGGTCCCGATGGGGACCAGGTCCAGCAGGAAGTGCAGGATCAGATATCCGGCCCGGCTCGTCATGCGTTGGGGCTGTTTGCTGTTGAGCGACCTGCGCGGACGCAGTAGCAGGAGCCATACCACGTACAGGGCCACGTACCCGAGGCCGAGGATCATTGCCAAGTGGATGAACAGCCGCGTCCAGAAATCCCGCGCGTCCTGGTTGGTGGCCTGCAATTCGATCCAGTCCACCAGTTTGGGCAATTGATCGATATTGCCCAGGATGTTCAGAACGGCGGCCGCGACCTGCTTGGTGTGCTGCGACAGGGACTGGATCAGCTGTGTGGTGGCGTTTTCCACCGCCTGCGGGGGTGCCTCCTGTGAAGGGGCCGTCCCCGCCTGGGCCTCTTTCAGCAGGTCGAGCTGCTCGATGAGCTGCTGGCGCGCCTTCGGGTCCTCCAGGGTCTTGATCATGGCGTCGATCTGCTGCGGCGAAGGCCCGCCGGCTTGAGGCGTCGGCTCACCGGGCGTCGCCGGGGCGGCAGCGGCATTGGCGCCCGACCCGATCAGCAGCAACGAGATGATGCACGCGGCCCTCAGCAGATGTCCGAGCGAGAATACTCCAGCAAGCCTATTATTGTTCATGCGCTTCTCCAGGCGTGATGTTCCTTTGCATTCTATCCGAGGTGAGAGGTCTGCCGCGCTGCCGGCCTGGGACAGGGGGTCGGGGCGTGACGGGGGCTTCACGGTAGTCGAGCAACCATTGTCCACATCCGCAGACCTGCATCAAGCCATAGGTGCCCATCGCCCGATTTTTTGGCGCTTGACAGGCGCTGTTTCTTGTTTGAATGCCTCTTGCGCCCTGTGGATTTCCCTTTATGATTAGGTGAGTCCCAAGCCATGCGCTGTCTCGCGGACAGGATTGATGCCGCCTGCCTCTCGCCTCTTGAGATGCCGGCATGAGACAGCCTCAGATAGGCGCTCTCCGGCCCGACCCGGGCCGGCGGCGAAGGGCGGCTATTTGGCCGTGATGATTATTCATGTACACTGTTCAGGTTCTAGAACAAACAACGAATGAGGGTGAATATCACATCAGGTTGGCTGGATCCCGTGCGCCGCGTGCCGTCTCCCAATTACGATGCGCGTCCGCCCGATGTCGACATTGACCTGCTGGTCATCCACGGGATCAGCCTGCCGCCCGGGGAGTTCGGCGGCGAGTGGATCGACGCCCTGTTTACCAATTCGCTGGCCGGCCATGCCCACCTCAGCTTTGCCGACGTGTGCGACATGCGGGTCTCCGCGCACCTGCTGATCAACCGCCGGGGGAACGTGACCCAATATGTGCCGTTCCATTCCCGTGCCTGGCACGCCGGTGAGTCCCGCTTCGAGGGACGCCCTCGGTGCAATGACTTTTCCATCGGCATTGAGCTCGAGGGCTGCGACAATGTCCCCTATGAGCCGGTCCAATACCTTGTCTTGGTGAAGGTGATCGACCGGCTGATGCGCGCATACTCCGGCCTGTCCCCCGGGCGCATCGTCGGCCATAGCGACATCGCCCCCGACCGCAAGACGGATCCCGGCCCCGCCTTTGACTGGCAGCATCTGTATTCGCTCCTGGAGGCACAGAAGACAATAATTTGATCCTAAATAATAAGGAAGCAACACCCATATGAGTCTATTAGCCATCATCATCAGCCTGCTCGTCGAGCGGTATTACGAGGGGGTGCAGGCCATCAAGCACTACGGTTGGTTCGACCGTTACGGCGTTTGGCTGGCGGGTATCTTCAAGGGCAAGGTGATCCTCGACGGGTCCGTGGGGCTGATTATCATTCTGCTGCCGGTGGTGATGGTCACCGGATTCCTGCAGGACGCACTGACCAGGGGCTCGCCCCTGCTGGGCTATCTGTTCGCCATCGCGGTGCTCATTTATTGCCTGGGGCCCCGCCGCCTGCGTAGCCAGGTCACCTCTTATATCAACTCGCGCAACAACGACGACCGGGAGAGCGTACGCGCCGTGGCCTCCGAGATCACCGGGGAGGCGCCGGCCGATGAACTCCAAGACCAGGACAAGGCCGTCGTCGAGGCGATCCTGACCCAGATCAACGACCGGGTCCTGACAGTGATCTTCTGGTTCTTTATCCTCGGTCCCGTCGGGGCGCTGATCTATCGTCTGACGCACCTGCTGGTGAGGGACGCGGCGCGGGATGAGGGGGGCTTCGGCGAGGGGCTCCTCGATGCCGCCCTGCGCCTGCGCGGGATTCTGGATTGGCTGCCGGCGAGGATCACCGCCTGGAGCTATGCCCTCATGGGCGCCTTCACCGAGGCCCGGCACAACTGGCAGATTCGCGCCTTCGAGTGGCTCGACAACTGGGTGGCCGGCAACCGCGGCGTGCTGATCGCCAGCGGCACGGGGGCCCTGCGAATCGATGCTGGACTGAGGGAGCAGGATGCCCAGCAGACGGCCCGCGACTATAACCTGGAGGCCGTCAAGGCGGCCCTGGATCTGGTCGGGCGGGCCACGGCGGCTTGGCTGGTGGTCATCGCGCTTGTGACCCTGGCCGGCTGGAGCGTGGCTTGACCCGGCGTCGCCGAGATCACGGCGCCCGTCCGTTACGTCGCTGACAGGGGCGCACCCATCATGCTGATAGACCTCATACGCCATGGGGAGCCGGTAGGCGGGCGCTATTACAGGGGGCAGCGGGATGATCCCCTCAGTGACAAGGGCTGGCGTCAGATGTGGGATGCCGTGGCCGGCCGGGGCCCGTGGGACTGGATCCTGAGCTCCCCGTTGCAGCGTTGCGCCGACTTTGCCCGGGCGCTGGGGGAGCACCAGGCCGTGACGGTCCGCTTCGATGACCGCTTCAAGGAGGTCGCCTTCGGCGAGTGGGAGGGCCATACCCGGGACCAGCTTCAGGCTAAGGATCCAGAGGGTTTCCGCCGCTTCTTCGAGGACCCGGTGGGGAACCGGCCGCCGGGGGCGGAGCCGCTGCACGCCTTCTATGCGCGTGTGGCCGCCGCATGGGATGAGTTGACCGGGGACAGGCCCGGCGCCCATGGACTGGTGGTCGCCCATGCGGGGGTGATCCGCGCCATCGTCTGTCACGTCCTGCAGTTGCCGCTGGGCGCCATGTACCGCATCGAGGTGGCCAACGCCGCCATGACGCGCGTGCGCGTATCCGACAGCGGGCCGCCGTCTCTGGTCTTCCACGGCGCCTGAGGCCGGTCCCCGCGGGGATCGTCCTCAATGGTGCCGGCATCAGCCTCGTGTATCATAGGGCCCGTGCACCCATTCACTTCGACAGTCATACACCGTCCGCCATTGAAACAATCCGTGTATAGGCCTGACCGCCGGGTGGCCTCGCGCCTCGGCCTATGGACCTGCGTCATGGTCGCGTGCCTCGCCGGCCCCCCGGCCCATGCCGCGGTCAGCGCCGTGGATGATATGGGCCGCACGGTGACACTGGACGAGCCGGCGCGGCGCATTGTCAGTCTGGCGCCCAGCGTCGCGGAGCTGCTGTTTGCCGCGGGGGCCGGCAAACGGGTCGTGGGCACGGTGCGATATACCGATTACCCCCCGCCGGCGCGGCATATCCCGCGTGTCGGCGATGCCACGCGGATCGACATGGAGCGCATCCTGACCCTCAAGCCCGATCTGGTGGTGGCGTGGCACAGCAGCCTCCCGGCGCAGACGTTGAAGCGCCTGACCGACCTCGGTCTCACGGTCTACATCACCGAGCCCCGTGCCCTGGCGATGATCGCCGCCGATATCAAAAAACTCGGCCGTCTGGCCGGTTCCGCGCATGACGCCGAGACGGCGGCCGCGCAGTTCATGGCGCGGCTGCAGGGGCTGCGGCGCCGGTACAGTCACCAGTCCCCCGTGCGGGTGTTCTTTCAGACCTGGGACCGGCCGGTGATGACCGTCAACGGCGCTCACTTCATCAGTCATCTGCTGCGCCTGTGCGGCGGGCGCAATGTCTTTGCCGACCTGGGGCCGCTGTCGGCGTCGGTCTCGGCGGAGACGGTGCTCGCCGCCGATCCCCAGGCCATCATGGCGGGGGTGAAGGGCGGGGACCATCGCGACGTATTCGCCCGCTGGCGGCGCTGGTCCGGCATCACGGCGGTGCGGCTGGGCAATCTGTACACCCTGCCGGATGATTTGATCAACCGCCCCGGTCCCCGTATCCTCCAAGCCGCCGACCGGCTGTGCCGGGATCTGGTAGCGGCCCGGCGGCGCATCGATATGGCCGGGGTGCCGGTGCATCACTCGCCGCCGCGGTGATCATTCAGGAGACAGGGCAGGCATGAAGGGAGCAAGACCATCAGCCGTGCGCATCGGCGTGGATCTGGGCGGCACCAAGATCGAGGCCATGGCCATGGACGGGGCGGGCGCCGAGCTGCTGCGCCGCCGGATCCCGACGCCGCACAATGACTACCCGGGGATCCTGCAGGCCATCGCCGGCCTGGTTCACGGCATCGAGGCTGAACTGCAGGTCAAGGGCCGCGTGGGGGTCGGCACCCCCGGGGCGGTCTCGCCGGCAACCGGGCTGATCAAGAACGCCAATTCCGTGTGCCTGATCGGCAAGCCCCTGGCGGCCGACCTGGAGCGGGTCTTGGGGCGTGCGGTGCGCCTGGCCAACGATGCCAACTGCTTCGCCCTGTCCGAGGCCATCGACGGCGCGGCGGCCGGCGCCACGTCCGGTCTTCGGCGTGATCATCGGGACCGGCACGGGCGGCGGGGTCGTGATCAACGGCGAGGTGATTACCGGCGCCAACGCCATTGCCGGCGAGTGGGGCCACAACCCCTTGCCCTGGCCCCGGGACGGGGAGGCCCCGGGGCCGGCCTGCTACTGCGGGCAGCAGGGCTGTATCGAGACCTTTTTGTCCGGCCCGGGGCTGGAGCGCGATTATGCGTCGACCGCGGGCGAGGAACTTGGTGCCGCGGCCGTCGACGCCCGGGCCCGCGAGGGCGAGGCCCGGGCGCAGGCGGTGATGGCCCGCTACGTGAATCGCATGGCGCGGGCCCTGGCGACGGTGATCAATGTCCTGGACCCGCAGGTCATCGTGCTCGGCGGTGGGCTGTCCAACCTGACGCGTCTTTACACCGAGGTGCCGCGGCAGTGGGCGGACTACGTGTTCTCGGATCGGGTGGTGACGCGGCTGGTGCCGCCCCGCTATGGGGACTCCAGTGGGGTGCGGGGGGCGGCGCGTCTGTGGTCGGTAGATGAGATCAATGAGGAATGAACATGACATTTGACGAGGCACGGCGCCCGCTGAAGTACTTCACCCTGTGGCTCACCGTCGGCTGGCTGCTGGTGGCCCTGATCGTATACGGCTCACTGACGCCCTCGCCGACCCAGATCAACGTCCCCAACGGCGACAAGTTCGAGCACCTGTTCTCTTACGGGGTGCTCATGGGTTGGTTCATGCAGCTCTATTCCCGGGCCGCGCACCTGCGACTCGCCCTGCTGTGCGTGGCGCTGGGCGTGGGGATGGAGTACGCCCAACTGGCCTCGGGTTACCGGGATTTCGAATACATGGATATGGTCGCGGACGCGAGCGGCGTATTCATCGCCTGGCTGCTGGGCAAGACCATCGCGGCGCAGATCCTGTGCAAGCTCGAGCGGCAGCTGGCGCCGCGGCGTGACTGACCCGCCCGGCGTACCTGGCGGTCCCGCAAACACGTTGGCAATCCCGGGCAAGAAGCTGCGGGAATGGGGACCCTTCAGCCGGAAGGGGGTGAAGGGGGCGAAAAGGGCATTTCGACAAAGCCGGCCCCCAATGCCCGTCCTAACGGGAAGGGTGTGCATAGCAGGCAGATCAGCCCGTCTTGACCCTCTCCAGCGCCTGATCGATGTCGGCGATGATGTCATCCACGTGCTCGATGCCCACGGAGATCCGCACCAGATCCTCCGACACGCCGGCGGTGGCCAACTCCTCGGGGCTCAGCTGGCGGTGGGTGGTGGTCGCCGGGTGACAGGCCAGAGACTTGGCGTCGCCGATATTCACCAGGCGCAGGATCATCTGCAGGCCGTCGATGAACCGGGCGCCGGCGTCCTTGCCGCCGGTGATACCGAAGCTCAGGATGCCGGAGGCCTGTCCCTTGGTGATCCTTTTGCAGGTTTTATGGAAGGGGCTGTCCGGCAGGGCGGCGTAGCTGACCCATTCCACCATGGGGTGGTTCTGCAGATGCCCGGCGACCTTCAGGGCGTTCTCGCAATGGCGTTCCATGCGCAGGCCCAGGGTCTCCAGGCCCTGCAGGAGCAGGAAGGCGCTGTGGGGCGACAGGGCGGCGCCCGTGTTGCGCAGGGGCACCACGCGGCAGCGGCCGATATAGGCGGCCTCGCCCAGGGCGTCGGTATAGACCACGCCGTGATAGGACGGATCCGGCTCATTCAGCATGGGGAAGCGGTCCTTGTGCTTGACCCAGTCGAATTTTCCCGAGTCGATGATCACCCCGCCCACGGTGGTGCCGTGGCCGCCGATGTACTTGGTCAGGGAGTGCACGATGATATCGGCGCCGAATTCGAAGGCCCGGCACAGGTACGGCGTGGCGACGGTGTTGTCGACGATCAGCGGTACGCCGTGGCGGTGGGCGATCTCCGCGAGCTTTTCGATATCGACGACGTTGCCTGCGGGGTTGCCGATGGACTCGCAGAAGACGGCGCGGGTCTTGCTGTCGATATGCCCCTCGATGCCGGCATAGTCGTCGTAGGAGGCCATGCGCACGTCGATGCCCTGATTGGGCAGGGAGTGGGCGAACAGGTTGTAGGTGCCGCCGTAGAGCTGGCTGGTGCTGACGATGTTGTCCCCGGCCGTGGTGATGCACTGGATGGCATAGGTGATGGCGGCCATCCCCGAGGCGAGCGCCAGGGCGCCGACCCCTCCCTCCATGGCGGCCAGGCGCTGCTCCAGCACGGCCGTGGTGGGGTTCATGATGCGGGTATAGATGTTGCCCGCCACCTTCAGGTCGAACAGGTCCGCGCCGTGCTGGGTATTGTCGAAGGTGTACGAGGTCGTCTGATAGATGGGGACCGCCGCCGCCTTGGTGGTGGCCTCGGACTCGTAACCGTGATGCAGTGCCAATGACTCTAGTTTCATGTCTCCTCCTGAGCGATGCGGGAACCGGTATTCAAGCGCCCGAGTTGGGCGGGTGATGCCCGAATATTAACCGAATTTCGGCGCTGACCCCATGCCCCCAAGCGAAGGGGAAATGGGGCTAGCATCAGGAAAAGGTGATATCGGCCGGCCTCGGCACCGGCGCCGCCACATTCGCCCCCCACGGGACGGTGCCGCGCGACCAGGTTGTTGAAGTATTGTCCCCGACCCGGCGGTGAACCGCCGGGGCCGGAGGACATTGCCTTTCGGGCGGGTCCGGATCCCTACGGAATCCAGGGCCGGTGAGTGTGGTTCAGGCTCGGGTCCGTCAGGCTCTTGAGAAAGGCGATGAGGTCCTTCTGCTCCTTCGCGGTGAGCTTCAGGGGCTGGATGGCCGGATCCTGGTTGGGGTCCTTGGGATTGCCGCCCCGGTTGTAATGATCCACCACCTGCGCCAGGGTGGTGAATGCCCCGTCGTGCATGTAGTAGAGCAGGGAGGCGGAGTTGTACAGGGTGGGCGTCTTGAACCGGCCCATGTCATCGTCCTTGTGGGTGACGCCCGCCCGGCCCTTGTCCTCCTTCAGCGGTCCTACCTGGGGGACGCCGATGTTGTGGAAGTAGTTGTCCGTCAGCAGGGGCGGCGTGTGACAGGCGGTGCACTGGGCCTTGCCCTGGAACAGCTTGAAGCCGCGCTTGGCCGCCGCCGAGATGGCCTTTTCGTCGCCGTTGACGTAGTGCTGGAAGGGCGAGTCGGTCGCCACCAGGGTGCGCTCGTAGGCGGCGATGGCCTTGGCGATGTTCCGCCGGTTGGCGTCCTCGCCGAAGACCTTGTTGAATTCCTTCTTGTACACGGGCACGGCATTCAGCTTCTTGACCACCTCATCGATATCGCCGCCCATCTCCCCGGCCGCGGTGATCGGGCCCGGGTGACCCTCCAGGGCCCCCGTCTGCTCCTCCAGTGAGGCGGCGCGCCCGTCCCAGAACAGGGACGTGTAGTAGCCGGAATTGATCCAGGTGGGCGCCCAGCGGCCCAGCTCGCCGCCGTGGCCGAAGGCCCGGGCGGTGTGGCCGCCCCCGCCGGCGAACGGCAGGTGGCAGCCGGCGCAGTTCATGGAGTTGTTTTTGGACAGCCGGTCATCGAAGACCAGCTGATGCCCGAGCTTGATCTTGGCCTTGGACTGGGGGTTGTCCTTGGGCACCGGTACATGAGGGAGCTTCCAGTTGGACAGGTCGTGGGCTGCATGGCCGGTCGTGCTCAGCAGCAGACCCGCCGCCAGTATGAACGATGACATCAATGAAGGTAGTAATGTACGTCTCATGAGATCCATCCTCTTCTTGTTTCTGCTTCGGGTACTAAAGCCGTTGTCTTCGAGCGTTGTGCCCCGATGCACGGTGGCTTGGCTGTAAACGGGCTGCAGCAAGCCGGACAGCGGCATCACTGGTGTGCCGGCACATGGCCCCGGTGGCCCTTCCGTTGGCGCGGGCCTTGATGCGCCTTCAGGCCCCATGGAAATAGCAATCAGGGTCGCACACGGGTTGGCATTTACAATTGACCCGCGTCAACGAGTCGCAATCAAATCGACCGCCTCGATTAATTTAGACTAATTCTAATATCGCCGCAAGCCGTCATCCCGTGACAAGCCATTGGCGAACGGTCGTCATCCCCCCCGGGAGACGGACGGGATGAGGGGGGCTAGGACAGTTGTTCTGTTGTCCTGAGGCCTGGAGCGGGCCACCGCCGTCGGGGGAGGCGACCTCAGTATGCGATCCCCAGGTCGGTCAGCTTGCGCTGGAACCCGCTCTCCGTGTTCAGGGTATGCAGGCAGGTGCCGTCGGCGCGCAAGTACGAGATGATCCCGCCGCCCTCGATCTTCAACACCAAGACGGTGTCCCGCGCCTTTTGCGTCTGGAAGGTCTTGACCTGGTGCGCGGACCCGGCCAGTTCGGCAATGTCCAAATGTCTGCCAAGGTCTCTGGCGATGTACCTGCCGGGACAGTTCGCAATCTCCCGCCAGTCGTGAGCATCGTAGAGCTGTTGAAATGACGCGGTTGCACTCATGGAAGTCCACCGACGCGGCAGGCCCTGCCGCTTCCACCATCATACCCGAGCCTGTTGCCGCCTCTCAATCACGTGGCCGGCCCGCGCCGCGATATCTTCCGCGGGGCGGTATCCCCCGCGGCCTTTGCCGGCAAGGGCAAGGACCGCAGCCAGCGCCCTTACTTCGGCCTGGTCAAAAACCGCTCCGGGATCGCGATCACCGAGCCCTACCTGTGCACCGCCAGCCGCAAGCTGGCCATATCTGCCGCGGTGAAGGGCAAGACGACGCTGGAGGAAGAGGTGCTCATGCACAAGGACATCTTCCGCCACAGTTCCACCCGGCGCACCATCACGCGCTTCGTCGGCGCCATTCTGATCGCCGTGTCCATCGAGTCGCTGCTGCTGATGTTCAAGGCCGCCCTGGGCGAGGGCGATCAGCTGATCAAGGCGGTATGGATGATGCTCGCGGCGGTAGGTCTGCTGATGGGGCTGGGCGTCTACGTATACCTGGGCTCGAAGGCCGAGGAGACCCTGACCGAAAAGAAGCGCTAGAGTTTGTTGAAGTACTCCCTGCTCCTCTTTATCTTCCCCCTCTCCCTTCCGGGGAGAGGGCCGAGGTGAGGGGGGATACAACACCGACGGCAGCCGCTCCTTGACCCCCTCATCCTAACCTTCTCCCCCAAGGGGGATTTATGCCCTTTAGGGTAGAAGGGACGGGGAAGTTGCTGTTCTCTTCTCCCCCTCTCCCTCAGGGAGAGATGGTATGGACTCCTCCCTCCCTATTTTCGGCATCTATGTGCCAGACTGGGAAGGTTAGATTCCAGTCACCCAGGAAAGGAGGAGTCCGAGATGAAGATTAACGTGTTGGCGATTGATTTGGCAAAGTCTGTGTTTCAAGTGCACGGTTTTTCGGCGACAGGCGAGCGGGTATTGGCCAAGCGGCTGGGCCGTAGGCGATTTGGGCAGTGGCTGCAGGTCCAGGAGCGCTGTGAGGTGGTGATGGAGGCGTGCGGCAGCGCTCATTATTGGGGCCGTTGGCTGCTGGAGCTGGGCTACCGGGTGCGGCTGATCCCACCGCAGCATGTGCGCGCGTATGTGGTCGGCAACAAGACCGATGGTAATGACGCTGACGCGATCTATGAGGCGTCGCAGCGTCGTGGGCTGCGGTGGGTACCGGTCAAGACGGTGGCCCAGCAGGACGCGCTGTTGGCCCACCGGGTGCGTGAGCGTCGGCAGAAGGCGCGGGTGGCGGTGCTCAATCAGATCAGGGGCTTGTTGGCCGAGCGTGGCCTGGTCTGCGGGCAGGGGGTGTCGGCGCTGCGCCGCTTGGTGGACACGGTCCTGGACGCCGGGGCCGCAGGACAGGTCACGGAGTATTTTGTGCAGCAGCTGGCCGAGCTGCGTGGCGAGTGGCGTCACCTGGAGGCCCAGATTGGGCAGGCCGAGCGGGCGATCCAGGCCCATGTCCAGGCGAGCCCGGCCTGTCGGCGGCTGATGGAGGTGCGCGGCGTCGGGGTACTGACGGCCAGCGCGGCGGTGGCCACGGTGGGCCAGGCCCGCCAGTTTCGCAGTGGCCGGCAGATGGCCGCCTGGCTGGGGGTTACCCCCCGGGAGAGCTCCAGTGGCGAGCGCCGTCGGTTGGGCGGGGTGACCAAACGGGGCGACCCGTACCTGCGTACGCTGATGATCCACGGTGGCCGGGCGACGGTCAAGGCGGCCCGGGGCAAGGACGATGGGTACAGTCGCTGGATCCAGGCGCTGGTGCAGCGACGCGGCTTTAACAAGGCGGTGGTGGCGGTGGCCAACAAGAATGCGCGGATCCTCTGGGCCATGTTAGCCCGGGATGAGCACTACCGCGTCCCGAGCCCGGTGGCCGCCTGATACGCCAACGATTTCCAGGAAGGCCTTCTCAGGTTTTGCGAGCATGACGAGCAAGGACAAACAGGTCAGACCGGCACCGGTGCATTCCGACCAACCCTCAGGCCTCGGACAGGCCGCGGGAGAGATAGAGAACCCGGTGCGCGACTTCACCTTCTGGGCCAGAGGACCATTGAACGCTCCTCATCAACAGGCCGAATATAAGGTCGCAAGCCATTTTGTCTACGCCTCCGCCATCGCTTGCAAATCGGGAGGAGTCCATATAAGGGTTGGGGTGAGGGGATCTCAGATGCGACGGCAGCGCGCGCCCTGACCCCCTCTGTGCAAGCCGGTCGTCAAAAGCCCCATGTCCCCGGCTTGGTATTGATCCAGATGCGGGTGCGGTAGGCATGGGCATCGAGCTTGTTGAGAAAGCCAATCCAATACGCCCACCGATCCGCCGTCTCCACGTCCTGCAGATGCTTAATGCCCGGCGTGGCGCCTTCCTGGGTCGTCTGCATCCGGCCGCCGATGGTCTGCAGTTCATCCATGCGCCCCGCGGCGGCCGCCGCCTGGGCGCGCCTGGCAAGCGCCTCCAGGTCCCGGCCCGCCGCCAGGGGCGCCTGGGCGGCGCCGTGAACCTGGGCCGTGAGTTTGTCCTTGTAGCGCTTCAGCAGCAGGCGGTCATAGCTGATAAGCGACCCGTCGGCCTGCTTGACCGTGGGGTACCACGCGGTCTCCAGGTGACGGTACTTGGCATAAACGGCAAGCAGCTCCTTCTTGGTATGGCGCCCCATGGGAACTTCTTCTCTGAGCCCCTCGAACAGGTCGGACATGGCGGCGATCCTGCGGTCCGCCGGGCTCGTTTCGGAGAGCATCTGGCCCTCGGCCTGCTGGAGCTGCCGGTTCATCTGATCGAGCTGGCGCATCATGGCGTCGGCACCGCCCTGCGGCGCGGACGGCTGCGGGGCCGGTGCCTTGGATGCGGAGGACGCGGGAGCGGCGCGCACCATGGACTGCACCAGCACCCCGATGTCCCGGGTCATGGTCATGTCCTTGATCTTCCGGGCCACCGCGCTCTGATGCATGACCACCAGCCCGGTGTCCTTCACGTCGATACCGGGCTCCCTGGCGCCCACCGGAATGCCCGGCCTTCGTGTCCCCGCCATCGGCATTCCACAGGGTATTGCCGTCGTCGGCGCTCAAGGTGCCCTGCCTGGCGTACCAGGCTTGTACCTTGTTGGCGGGATCCTTGCTGAGATAGACCTGGAAGGTGACATCGCCGCTGCCGGTATCGCGCACCGCGCCGGGGTAGGCCGGCGCCACCAGGGCGGGCCCTGCCTCGGCGCAGTACCACGGGCCCGCGCTCAGGAGTGCGATCGCCAATAGACGTATGGTTTTTTCTATCATCCCGTCATCTTCCTGTTCATCGCGCGCCGGAAACTCACCCGTCCCCGGATCCCGAGGCATCCGCGGCGGGGGATCCTGCCCTCAAGGCATCATCGGCAGGGTCATCTTCTTCATGCCCTTGGGCAGGTGGAACACCTTCTCGGGAACGGCGCCGTGGCGAACCGATACCAGGGTGCTCGTCGATGTGTCGTCGTCGTCGCGGATCGGGATCCCCTTCAGGCCGACTTCCTTTTCCGCCTTCAGGCCGAATCCGCTGTCGTTGCCTTCGCTGGCGGAAGACATGGACGCATTGAAGCGCTTGATGCTCTCGAGGGCCTCTCGGTCCCGGCGGCCGATGCCCAGCGCCTTGTAGGTGGCGATACACATATGCTCGATCTCGTTTCCGTTGGGGTCGACCTTCACGACCGGGGTGCAGGCCCACTTGCCCACCGTCTTCGATCCGCCCAGGCGCTTGAAATGGGGGCCCTCGTTCTGCTTTTCCCATTCGCGCTTCATCAGCTTGCGCTGGGATTTAGGCAGGTGCTTGAGCCGTTCGCGCAGCATCTTGCGGGTCTTGGCCTGCGCCGCCTCGGCCCTTTTTTTCAGCGCCTGTGCATGGGTCGCCGTGAGCTCCATGTACACCTTGCGCTCAAGGTCGTAGGTTTTCGAGGTCTGTTTGTCGCCGTCGAAGATCATCCCGCCGCGCCCGGTCCCATAGGCGAGGCGGTTGCCGTCCACATACATGGTCACGCTTGTGCTCTTGCCCGTGTCCTTGTCCGCCACTTTTTCGGTGAGGGTCACGCCGGCGCGGGCCGTGCCGCAGCATGTTATGGCGAGGGCGATGATTGAAACGAAGAAGATGCGTCTGTGATTCATAGTGCTCCGATCCGGTTTGGGTTTGTCCGGCAAGACCCTACCGCATCCGGCGCTGTAAGTAAAAGCCCGGGGTTTGCCTCTCCCGCTGTTTTTGTACACCTTCATCACCCCGCCGCTCGGCTCGGCCTCACGAGCGCCGTGTCGGGTCACCTCTGCGCGGGGGGATGGCACCGACCGATGGCGACACCTTCCGGTCCTGTTGCGTGACGGTCGTTACGCTCGGCGGATGGATGATTCTCATGGCGTTGGAATCACCAGTTTGAGGGTTGTAGACTCCGCCAGGCCGCTGGGACCGGGGCCATTGTACGTCTTGTGCGCGCCGCCGTAGAGCTTCTCCGTGTTGTTTTGGGTCCAGTTCTTGAAGGTGTAACCGTTCTGGCCTCCCGCGTGCAGTACAGCCCAGGCGCCGGCCCAGATGGGAGTGGTTGTGGTCTTATTCCCCACCGTACATACGACGCTCGGAAGGGTGTCCTGTGCCATGGTGACGACCACGTGGGTGTTTGCCGGCGACAACGGAATATCAATGGAAATCTTGCCGTTATTCGTAGGCGGACTCGAGCCGCAGAAGTCGGGGGGGCTGCTGGTGAAGCTGTCATAGTGGAGCGTACCGCTGCCCTTGTAATGGAATTCCGTCCCTTCCTTGACCACGCTGAGCGGGATGTCAGCACTCACCTTCGCGTCCCAGAAATCCGGCGCACTTGACTGTGAAATGTTCGAGGTGAAGACAAAATGCAACGCCGGGAGAGGGATATACCCCACGGTCAGATCGGCCTGGCCCGTTCCCAGCTGGTTTGTGAGCTTGGCCGATTTGACGAAGCGCACGACCTTGACGAAGCCGCTCTGGCCAGGGAGCAGGTTGCCGGCCTTGATGACGATATCGCCCAAGGCGACCTTGAGGTTGTCGACCAGTTGCAGCTCTGCCGGCACGACCGACTGTTTGGCCTCGTAGGTGGCGGTCGCATTGCCGGACGAATTAGTGCTGGCGTCCTTCTGTATCAGGGAGCCGTGGTCGGGCAGCTCCTGGGTGAGCTCCCAGGTGATGGGCTTACGATCAGCCGGCCCGTTTGCCGGAATGCTGCATTTGGCCAGGAAGAGTCCCAATTGCTTGGGCAGGCTGTTTACATCCTGCTTAAAGTCGAAGCTCAGGTTGGCGTTGATATCACTCTGATAAGGGTTGTTTGCGAGGACGCCCTGCTCGTCGATATTCTTGGGGTTGGCGGTCAGGGAGAGTCGGTAGCTGTAAAGGATCACGGATGCGCACAGGCTCACCTGGGCGCTCTCCACCTTGCCGATGGGAAACTCAAGCATCTTTTTGATCTTCCCGGTAATGAACTTCTTCGGGTAGTCGCTGATGAATTTCTCCAGCTTGGGCCCCAGGGTCGGCAGCAGGTCCGATGACAAATCCTTGAGATCCGAAAGGACCGAGCCCGAAGCCAACAGCACAGAGGCCTCGCTGGAGACATTGGGTGCGTAGGCCATGTTGTAGAGAAGGAGGTTCAGCTGTAACGGGTCGAGATAGCCGTCGCCCCAGACCACGTCGGTGACGCCGGCGGGGCTTCTAGCCGCGCGCTCGCGCCCCAGGGCAAGGACGAATGCCGGGATCAGTTCATCCCCCTGGAAGCTTTGCTGGGCCACGAACGGCGCGAACTGCTTGTCCAGGTAGTCCTTCGTCAGCGGTGCGGTGGAGCCGGCCTGGGTGGCGCCCTTGGCATTGAGCATGGCGACAAAATCGCTGATGGGCACCAGGGACGGCCCGCTCATCCGCTTGGCGATGGCGGCGGCCTGGAAGTCCAGCAGCTCGGGCTTCCCCGCGTCGAGGTTCGTCTGGAACTGCGCGCCGTCCGTGGAGGCAACGGTGGGGATGGCGAACGTGGCGAATATGGTGGAGATGTCGCCCTGGGTGAAGCCGTTGCCCGAGTCGACCTGGTCGTAGATGGCCTTGGCCGCGGCGCGCGTGTCCACGGCGGTCACCAGGCTCGTGCTGCTTGGCTGGCTGCCGGGAGATCCGCCGCCGCTGACGCCGCCGCCCCCGCTGTTACACGACGCGAGCAGGGATGTCAGTAGGATAAGTCCGAGGGCGAGGATTCTTTTCATTTTTTTGTACCTGGTTGTGTCAGTTCGGCGGAGGCGGGTTTGGTCGGCGCCACGAGCCGTCTTGCGGAAGCCCGGTCACCGAGCAATGAGCGCGGCTCCCCCTCTGGACCGCCATGTCCGCATAAGAAAATGGAGATATATCTATATATAAGGGCGCCGACGGCGAGTTGTCAACGTTTTGACGTTGTTCCGTGTTCTCTAATATTCTGATGCGTTATTTTTATAACGGCTCCAGGGTGAATGATTGGGAGGGTGTTTTCCGGGCCGGGGAACAGGCTTGCAGGTCCTTGCTTGAAGCGGGCCTGTGCATCGTGGGGCATAAGGGTGGCGCCAATACGCCCGCCATCGATCGCGCTCCGCTGGCGCTATGGTCGGTCAAAGTGGTAGCGGACGGTGCTAGTGTTTGATCTTAGGCCAGTAGACCGAAAACTTGAACGACGGGCTGTGCGCGGGGACGTGGCACTGGTGGCACATCTGCCGGGGTTTCCACCCCGCG